>JBLRWC010000006.1:84308-91406 GCA_047921455.1 Gammaproteobacteria bacterium | reverse complement strand
ATGGTGGCTACGGGTGGGCTCGAACCACCGACCTCAGCATTATGAGTGCCGCGCTCTGACCAACTGAGCTACGTAGCCGCTGACGGACGCCTGTCGGCGTATGCCCGGGGAGGGCCCGGAATTCTCCCTGCGCCCCGCTGCACTGTCAAGGCGGACCCGTAGTTCTACTACTGTTGCGAGACGGATTATCTCATGTAATGCACATCAATAATGCGCCTGTGCCGTGGCGCCGGGACTGTTTTCATGCGACTGACCTACTTGAGCGACTACGCCTTCCGCACCTTGATGTACCTCGCCGTCACACCGGAACGGCGTTGCACGATCCGTAAAATTGCCACGGCTTACGACATTTCACGCGCGCATCTCATGAAGGTCGTCAACCTGCTCACCCGGCAGGGCTGGTCACCGCGCAACGCGGCCCGAGCGGCGCTTTGACCCTGGCAGTTCCCGCCGACCAGATCCGGCTGGGAGACGTGGTTCGCAAGACCGAGGACGACCTGGGCCTGGTGGAATGCTTCCGGCCAGATAACAAGTGTCGCCTCACGCCGGCCTGCGCGCTGGCGCCTGCGCTCGATCGCGCCATGCAAGCGTTTCTGGCGGAGCTCGACCAGCAAACCATCGCCGACATTGTGCGCCAGCGCCAACCCATCCGGTGCGTGCTGAACATCGAGCCGTTTTCCGGACAAGCCAGCCCAGCGCAGGTCTGAAGCGGCCAACGGTTCTTGAACCAACGCTAACAAACCGCGCTGCGGCGTGGCCCGGCATGGCGGCCGCCATGGCCCTCAACGCGTTGGCATTTCCGTTAAGAATATGAGCCCGGGCCGCGCCGCCATGATGAAAGCCCGCTGGGCGTCGCTGATCGGAATCTCGATGGCGACCAGCGTCTCGAGATCCGGCAGTGCCACCAGTGCCTTCATACCTTCGCCGGTCACGCTGGTAAAGGAGAGGTCGATCAGCTGCAAAGTGTGTATTGCCAAAAGGGTGTCGAGCCCCTCGTCGGTCACCCGGGTGCGAGCAAGATCCAGCCGCCACAACGGCATGTCCACCAAGTGTCTCAGCCCTGCATCACCCACCGCGGTGTCGGCCAGGCGCAGCTGCGCGAGCGGCAACGCCGACAACTTCGCGAGACCGGCATCGTCGATCATCGTTCCGGACAGGGTCAGGCGCCGCAACGGCAGCGCGACAAGATGCGCCATGCCCGCGTTGCTGATCGAAGTGCGGTACAAATCCAACTCTTCGAGCTGCAGGCCGCGCAGGCCAGACAACCCGCAGTCCGTTATGGCTGTTGCTGAGAGCAGCACACTCTGGACCGCAGCCATGGCTTCAGTCTGAAGGCCTGCCAGGTCACTGTCGCTAACCGCCGTCCCACGCAAGTCGAGCTGCGTGCCACCGAGTTGCAGGTGTGCCTCAAGGTTAAGACCGGCCAATCCGGCCACCAGGATCCACGAGGCGAGGAGCTTCATTTCGTACTCCTGGGTGCCGGCCCCGGCACTCATGCGCCGGGGCCGGACTGTTACAGTGCCTTAGAAACAGAGTCTAACGCTGGTCATGCGGCACGAACACAGTCGCCTGCGCCGAGGCCTTGTTTTTGCTGGCATCCTCGACCTCGTAGGTGATGGTGTAGGTCCGGCCTTTGCCACGTCCGTCGCGCTCGGCCCGGAGCAGGAATGAGAAGTCCTCCGTGTCGAAGTCCGCGGCCTGGATGTCGGGTTCGAAGTTGCCATCGCCGTGGTCGTTGTCCGGCTCGTTGCTCGTGATCGACACCAGCCGAATCGTGGGATCCGGATCGCAGGTGTCATCCACGATCACGGTGGCCGTGATCGGCACCATCTGGTGATTGGGCGACCACAGCACCATCGGAGACACGGAAACGGAAATCGTCGGCGGGATCGTGTCCTCGATGGTCACCGTCTGGTTGGCCGTGCCCGTATTGTTGCTCGAGTCCGTCGCGCTCCAGATCACAGTGTTGCTGCCCAGCAACAGCGGGTCCGGCGCATTGTTGCTTGTGCTCAAGCTCCCTTCACAGGAATCGAGCGCCATCGCCAACCCCAGGGTAACCTCAGTGAGAGGCGTCCCAGGCGGGTTTTTCTGACTGCACTCCGCCGTCACGTTGGCAGGCGCCGTGACGACCGGCGGGGTCGTATCAAGGACACTGAAGCGTTCCGACACGCTGAAGAAGATGTGCGGGTCGAGCGCCTCCAGCATGAGTCGGGAGTTGTTGGCCGTGAGGATTTTGGGAAGAGCGATCTCCGCGCTGCCAACGTTCGGCGCGGTAGCCAATAGCGCGCTGAAGCTCGTGCCGTTGTTGGTCGAATAGCTGATCCGAATGTTGTCGGCAATGTCGCCGCCGCCCACCTGCCAGTTCAGGTCGAACGGCACCGCGCATTCCCGATTGCCCGGGCCGGTGACACGGAACGGCGCACCATCTACCGTCACCACGGTCGAGTCATAGCTCACCCCGCCGCGGCCGTCGCGCGCGGTGACCCGGAAGTTCATGTCCCGGTCGATCGTGGGGAGCACCTCGAAGCGGGTTCCGGAGGGAGGCGTCAGGATGTCCTCGAAACGCGGGAAAACCCGGGTCTGACTCGTTGTTGCGAAGCGCGAGCGGAATAATGGCACGATCAGGTTGCCCGTGGGCGCGTCCGTCGATGTGCCGAGATCGTACTGCTCCCAGTTAAAGGTCACCGGGTCACTGTCAGGGTCGGATCCGGTTGCGGTCAGGCGGAAGGGCGTGTCCTGTGGAATCGTCCGATCGGGCCCCGCATTCACGATCGGCGGCGTATTACCGGTCCCCGTGACCACCCCGCACCCGGCCGAGTCCCGTATCGCGGTCATCTGGTCGAAGCTGCGCGTATGGAAGTAAGCGTCGGAGTTGTTCTGCACGTTCGGCGAGCAAATGCCGGCATACGCCATGATTGTGCTGCCGCTGCCGGGCTCGTACGCCGAGTTCGCCACGCGGTTATCACTGCAACTGTTGTTGAAAGTATGATCAGCGCCGATCTGGTGGCCAATCTCGTGGGACACATAGTCGACGTCGAACACGTCGCCGCTGGGATTGGACAGCTGGGTACCGCCCCGGCCCTTGTTGTCCCGGCAGACCGAGGCCAGCGCCGCCCGGCCGCCGCCGCCGCCGGCGCCAAAGCCGTGGCCGATGTCATAGCTGTTCAAGCCGTACGTGGTATTCAGCCAGTCATTGTTCTGGGTCAGGAAGGCACTGTTGACCGATGGGGAATCGCCGAAGGGATAATCATCTTCATCCCCGGTCAGGTTGTCGGTCGAGATCAGGTTGAAGCGGATCGAGACCTCGCGCTCGTAGATGCCATCCATCCGGTTCACGGTCGTCACCACGGCGGCCGCCGGGTCGGCGAAGAATTCCGTGTATTGCCTAGTGGTGACTATTCTCAAGCGGTAGGTCGTCAGCTGCGTGCCCGAGGGGTTGGCCATCACGCCAATCGAGGACGAACCCAGGCTGCGCACAACATGCAACGGATCCTCGTCGTCCTGCGTGCCCACGCCGCAACTGAAGCTCTCGGTCTTCTCCGCGTCGTGCTTCCAGAAGCTCATGTAGGTGTCGCTCGCGCCCTGGACCGGGTTGATCAGCAGGGTGCCTTCGCTGGTGATCACCTGGCCGTGGAAGCCGCGCGAGGTCAGGTCCAGCGCCGCCGTGATGGTCGGGTCATCAATGCCGCGCCCACGGTAGGTGCGGATGTCGGGGTGCCGCGCCTGCATTTCCGGTGACAGCAGCGCATGCTCCCAGACCTCGAGCTGCATGAAGCTGCCGTCGGGCAGCGGGATGTCCAGGATTCGCCCGGCGGGCCCGGCGCCGGCCATCATCCGGACATTGGCCGGACTGAGCGCCTCCTCGAGCTGCGCCCGGTCGGCCATGTAGACCCCGAAAGCGCGGATATTGCTGTTGACAAGAGTTTGGGTGACGACAGGCTTGTCGGGCGCGCCGAACTGCCACAGGCCAGCAGCGCGATCCTCCTGGGCCAGCACATTGCCAGCCATAGACGTGCCGACGATGAATAAAATGGCAAGAAGCGAAAGACGGACGCCGGAGCGACCCCGGGCCGGAGACTGGATGGACATTCTGGTTCTCCCATAGCGGAGCGCAGCGTGATAGTCGGGCATCACACGCGCCATTTTTATTCCGTTATTCGCAAATGTCCGGCGAGACAAGTAGCAATTTTCCGGAACCCGGCCTTCATATACGTAGATGATGGTCGACAATAATTCAAGGCAAGCGATTCTTTTTCTGTGTCGTGCGGGAAGTTTTGGGTTCGTTGCTCAAAAGGCCTTTTGAGCAACGCCCCAACGCCCGTGGCAGCAAGCCCATCTATGGCCGGCATCTGCAGATCCATCAGCACTAGCCGGTAGCCGCCGACGCAGCCCATTTCGAGCGCCTCGCGGGCGTCCTCGGCCACTTCGATCGTGGAACCGGCCCCGCGTAGGACCTGCACGGCAATCTCGCAGTTGCGGGGGTGGTGTGTTTGGGTCAGTTGGGCAAGCTCAGCGCTGGTTGGCGCCGTCACTCAGCGGAAGCGCAGCCAGCCGTCTTGACGTTCGACATCATGGTGAGCAGCGGTAGTCCGACCCCTGACCACCGCCCTCCGTCTTGCCTCAATACACGCGCCAACCCACCCAGAGCAGGCAAAACAGCAGCAGAAACCAGAAGCCCGTCCAAGCCAGGACCAGCAGCCCACCGCGCGGCCGGTGTTCGGTCGGCATGTGTTCGCCAGTAAGCAGTTTGAGGCTGAGCCAGGCCAGCACCGGTGCGGCCAGGAACGAGACCGTGGTGGTGAAATCGATCAGCACGGTGAAGCGATGGCCCAGATAGTGAATGATGACCAGGGCACCGCTCGTGATCAATAGCATGGCGGTAACGTACTGCCCGCGGTGCAGATTTGGCGACTTGTCTTGTTCACCCGCCGCGCCACTGACCTCGATAAGGGCGCGAACCGCACGCGGATAGGCGTCGGTCACGGCCAGGGTGGTCGAGAACATGGTCGTCAGGGCGGCAATCGCGATCAAGGGGCGTGACCATTCGCCCAGGCTGCTGGCGTACATGTCCACGAGGCTGGCCGAAAAACCCACCGCAGAAGCCGGAAAGTCCTGGCCGGAACCGTACATCACCAGTGCACCGAGGAGCAGGAACAGGGCGGCCAGGACGGTAGCTCCGATATAACCGGTCCGCACGTCGAAAACGGCATGTCTGACACTGGGGTGCTGGCCAGTCTGTTTAGCCCTTTCCAGGGTCCACAGCGAATGCCAGGCGGCAACGTCCAGTGGGATTGGCATCCAGCCGAGCAAGGCCAGAACAAAGGCAATGCCGGCCGCACTCCAGACTCGCTCCCATCCGGCCAGCGGGCTCATGCTGCTCCAGTCCGGCCCGGCGCCGAAGGCCAGGACAACCGCAGCCAGGGTGGACACTGTCAGTGCCGCCATGATCATTTTCATGATCAGGTCCAGGCCGCGATAGTGGCCGATGGCCAGCACCGCGATACAGGCCGCCAGCACACCGAAGGACAGAAAGGTGATCGAGGCATCAATACCGAATACCAGCCCGGCCAGCCCGGCTGTGACCACGGTCACGCTGGCCTGGATAAAGAACATGGTCGACAGCGTGATCAGGGTGAAGATGCCGACGATCCATCTACCCATGCGCTGATAACCGCGGATCATGCTCTCCCCGGTCGCGGCCGCGTAGCGCGGTCCGAACTCGATAAATGGGTATTTGAGCACGCAGGTGACGACTACCACGGCCAGCAGAGTCAGCCCGTATTCGGCCCCGGCCCGGGTGGACTGGACCAGGTGCGAAACACCCACGGCCGCACCCGCCATCAGCAGGCCCGGACCGATCGCCGCGCGTAGCGGGTGATTTTCAAACCTCATTGTTGTTGTATCTCGCTTCGGCTTCTGCAACAGCATTCGCACCCTCCAGGCGCTTGGCAGCCGGACGCCGAAAGAAGTTTACTTCCAAATTGGTGGGGGCCGTGGCGCTTGTGCACTGATTTTCGCGCTATTCTCACCGCTTCGAGCAGTCAGACGTTGGCAACTGGCCGATGACGAGTACTACGCGTTTCTTTTTGCTGCAGGAGCTGCGCCGCCGACGGGTGTTCCGCACTGCTGGGCTATACGTGGTCGGCGTATGGCTCTTGATGCAGGCGGCCAACATCCTGTTCCCGGCGTGGGGAATTCCGGACGCGGCGATCCGCTTCCTGCTCTGGGCGGCACTGTTGGGCTTTCCGGTAGCGCTAGTGTTCGGCTGGATCTTCGAGATCACCCCGGAGGGTATCAAGCGCACCCGCCCGGGGGAATCGGCTGAGGAGTTCGCCGCCGCTCGGGCGCAAGGACTACCTGGTTCTGGTCGCCTTCCTTGGGGTTGTGGGGCTGATTGTTTACGACACCTCTGGTCGGGTGCTGGAGACGGTGGTTCCGCCTGCGGATGAGGGCGAGTGGCGGCCCGCGCTGGCGGAGGTTGACGCCAACTCGGTGGCGGTATTGCCATTTGCGAGCCTGAGCGCGGATCCGGAGCACGAGTATTTCGCGGACGGAATTTCGGAGGGAATTCTCGACCGGCTGGGGAAGTTCCGGAAGCTGAAGGTGATTGCGCGCACCTCGAGCTTCGCGTTCAAGGACAGCATTTTCGACATTTCGCGGATCAGCGGCCTGCTGGCGGTGAACTACCTGCTGCAGGGGAGCGTGCAGCGGGACAAACAACGGCTGCGGATCTCGGCGCAGCTGGTGGATCGGTCCGGGGTCCAGGTGTGGTCGAGCAGCTTCGACCGGGAGCTGGGCGCGGTCTTCGCGCTGCAGGAGGAAATCGCCGAGGCGCTCGCCACCAGCATCGTGCCGCAGATCATGCCGCTGGCAGCGGCCTCCCGGCTGCCGGACCTGGAGGCCTACCAGGAATACCTCGCGGGATGGGAGATTCTTGCCAGCCGGCGGCGTCCTTCGGCGGTGCAGGCCATGATCCGCCTCGACCGCGCAATCGAGCTGGACCCGGAGTTCGCCGAGGCCTATGCAGCTGGACATCGCGCGCGCCCGGCCGGACAGCATCG
The DNA here is from genome assembly GCA_047921455.1 of Gammaproteobacteria bacterium. Taxonomy (GTDB): domain Bacteria; phylum Pseudomonadota; class Gammaproteobacteria; order Steroidobacterales; family XN24; genus XN24. The sequence goes on along the minus strand of JBLRWC010000006.1, from coordinate 84,345 downwards.
GACGTTACGGCGAGTTGTTGGCTCTCGAAGGCCACCA
>JBLRWC010000006.1:0-84208 GCA_047921455.1 Gammaproteobacteria bacterium | reverse complement strand
CCCGGCCGGACAGCATCGGACGTTACGGCGAGTTGTTGGCTCTCGAAGGCCACCACCAGCGTGCCATCAGCGTGCTGGAGGATCTCTCGCGTACGGCGTCGAGCGGCTGGCCGAGGGCCTCCCGGGCCCGCCAGGCGCTAGCCTGGGATTACCTGCAATCCGGCGAGCAGGACAAGGCCGACGCAGTGCTGGCCGAGTTGCTCAAGGACTATGAGGCTGCGATCGCCAACGGCGAAACGCGACTCTTCAGTCCCGAATCCGGCTACCTGAGCGGTGGGCTGGGCGGGAAGGCGCGGGCGACGCTCCTCCTCGGCGACAGGGACGGCGCACTGGCGCTGCTCGAGCAGGCTGCCCGCGAGGGCTGGCGCTGCTGGATGCGGTCATTGCCGAGCACGCGTTGAAAAACCCCTAGAGCTCTTCGCAATGATCTCGGGCCGCGACGGGTTGGCAAGTTTCGCCCTCGACACCGCCCGACTCAGACGTTGAACAGGAAATGCATCACGTCGCCGTCCTTGACGATGTATTCCTTGCCTTCCAGCCGTAGCTTGCCCGCCTGTTTCGCCTTCGCCTCACCGCCGCAGGCCATGAAATCCGTATAAGCGATCACCTCGGCGCGGATGAAGCCGCGCTGAAAGTCGGTGTGAATCTCACCGGCTGATTCAGGGGCGGTGGCGCCGACCCGCACTGTCCACGCGCGAACCTCCTTCGGCCCGACGGTGAAGAAGGTCTGCAGGCCGAGCAATCGATACCCGGCCCGGATGACGCGGTCCAGCCCCGGCTCAGCCAGTCCCAGTTCAGCCAGGAAGTCTCCTTTGTCGGCCTCTTCCAGCTGGGAAATCTCGGCCTCGATCGCCGCGCACACCGACACGACCTCGGCACCCTCTTCGGCGGCGATGGCGCGCACCGTGTCGAGATGCGGATTGTCCTCGAAACCGTCTTCCGCCACGTTCGCGATAAACAGGGTGGGCTTGGCGGTCAACAGGTGCAGGTCGCGGAGCATGGCGCGCTGCGTGTCATCGAGCGCCATCGACCGCACCGGCAATCCCTGGTCGAGATGATCAGCCACCTGCGCCAGCAAATCACGGCGCTGCAGGTCCTCCTTGCGCCCGGTCTTGGCCGTCTTGACGGCGCGTTCCAGGTTGCGGCTGACAGTTTCGAAATCCGCGAGTGCCAGCTCGAGATGAATGACCTCGATGTCGCTGGCTGGATCCACGCGGCCCTCGACATGCACGACGTCGGCGTCCTCAAAGCAGCGCACGACGTGGCCGATCGCGTCTGTCTCGCGGATATTCGCGAGGAACTGGTTGCCGAGGCCCTCGCCCTTGGACGCACCACGGACGAGACCGGCGATATCCACGAACTCGATCGTGGTCGGCAGCACCTTTTGCGGCTTGGCGATCGCCGCCAGCGCCTGCAGCCGCGGGTCCGGCACCGGCACCACGCCGACATTCGGATCGATAGTGCAGAACGGATAGTTTTCCGCGGCAATCTTCGCCCGCGTCAGCGCATTGAACAGCGTCGACTTACCGACATTCGGCAGCCCCACGATCCCGATACGGATTCCCATCTGGCTTACTCCGCGAGCCCTGGCTCGCTACCCTTGCGATTAGACCCCGCGGGCGCCCCGCGGCTGTGGAGCTTGTGCATTGCGCGCTGTTCGCCACTGCCCAACAAGATGGGCATGACGTCCGCGGCGTCCGCGACCGCCTTGCGAATCGATAATTCGTCTTCGCGCGACGCTCGCTTGAGCACATAATCAATCACCTCGGCACGATTGCCGGGATGGCCGATGCCGAGGCGCAGTCGCCAGAAACCCGGCCCGACGTGGGCGATCAGGCTGCGCAGGCCGTTATGCCCGCCATGGCCGCCGCCCTGCTTGAGGCGCACGTCGCCCGCCGGCAGGTCGAGCTCGTCATGCGCCACCAGGACTTGTTCCACCGGGATCTTGAGATAAGCCACTGCGGCCTGCAGCGATCCGCCGCTACGATTCATGAAGGTCTGCGGCTTCAGCAAGAGTACTTCCGCCCCCTCGATCCGCACCGAGGCCAGCTCCCCCGCAAACTTGCGCTCGCTGCGAAACACGCCGCCGTGGCGTTCAGCCAGCAGATCCGCGAACCAGAAGCCCGCATTGTGCCGCGTCTGCGCGTATTCCGGCCCCGGGTTACCGAGGCCGACAATCATGCGGATAAGGGATCGCTCTGTCATTTTTGCGCACGCTGCGATTCAGCGAAGAAAAGGCAGGGCCGTCCCCGGGAACGGCCCTGCACTGCGGCATAACAGCCGACTCAGGCCTAGTCGGTATCCGATTCCGGCACCTCATCGATCGACTCCTGTCCACCGATGGCCTCCTCGCCCTCGGCTTCCGGCTCTTCCTCGAGACGCGGACGGCTAATCATGAATACCGGCTGTTCGAGCATCTCTTCCGTGCCGACGATCTCCACCCCCTCCGGCAACTTCACCGCCGACAGCGGCAGCATGCCTTCGAGTTCGACCGCCGAGACGTCGACCTCGATGTATTCGGGCAGATTCCTCGGCAGACAGCTGACTTCGAGCTCGTTCATGACACGCGAAACGACGCCGCCCTCCTTGACACCCGGCGCGACCTCCTCGCCGACGAAGTGGAACGGCACCGAAACCTTGATCTCCTCGTCTTCAAGAATCCGCTGCAAGTCCACGTGCAAAATCACATTGCGGTACGGATGCCGCTGGACGTCCTTGATGATGCAGGGCTGGGATTTCTTGCCCACTGTCAGGGTCAGGATGCTGGAGAACAGCGCTTCGTTCTCCAGGCTGTTGAGCAGGAAATTATGATCCAGCGCAATGACGCGCGGCTCGCGGTGGCCACCATAAAGGATGGCGGGCACCTTGCCGGTCCGACGCAGGCGGCGGCTCGCACCCTTGCCCTGGTCCGGCCGGTCTTCGGCAAATATTTCGAACTTCTGACTCATCTGGGATCTCCATTGAAGTAATGTTCCGGCACCGCGGGCCCGCGACCAGGCTTACGCGCATGCCGACCCGGCGTCCCGATCGCGGGATCACCGTTCTCCGGTCGGCTCAATCTACATAGAGCGAGCTGACGGATTCCTCGTCGCTGATCCGGCGCATGGTCTCGGCCAGCATTTCCGCCACGCTGAGCTGGCGGATTTTCGCGCTGGCGCGCGCGGCATCGGAGAGCGGGATAGTGTCGGTCACTACCAGCCCGTCCAACAGCGAATCGTTGATACGTTGCACGGCCGGTCCTGACAGGACCGGGTGAGTGATGTAGGCATAGACCTCTGTGGCGCCGTGCTCTTTCAAGGCCGCGACGCCCTGGCACATCGTGCCGGCCGTATCGACCATGTCGTCCACCAGCAGGCAGGTCTTGCCGCGCACATCACCGATGATATGCATCACCTGGGACTCGTTGGCACGCGGCCTGCGCTTGTCGATGATAGCCAGCTCGGCGTCGTCCAGCCGCTTGGCGAGCGCCCGGGCGCGCACCACGCCGCCGACATCGGGCGAGACCACGATCATATTCTGGTAGCGCTGCTTCCAGGCGTCGTGCAGCAACACCGGCGAGGCATAGACATTGTCAACCGGGATATCGAAAAAACCCTGGATCTGGTCGGCGTGCAAGTCCACCGTGAGGACCCGGTCGACCCCGGCATGGGTAATCATGTTGGCCACCAGCTTCGCCGAGATCGCGACCCGCTGGGCGCGCGGCCGACGATCCTGCCGCGCATACCCGTAGTAGGGCACTACGGCCGTGATCCGGGCCGCGGAGGCGCGCCGCAGCGCGTCCACCATCACCAGCAGTTCGAGCAGGTTGTCGTTGACCGGCGGACAGGTCGACTGGACCACGAACACGTCGCGTCCGCGAACGTTCTCCAGCACCTCGGCGGAGACTTCACCATCGCTGAAACGACCTACCTGCAGCTTGCCCAGCGGAAAACCGAGGTGCCGGGCAATACTTTCAGCCAGATCCCGGTTGGCGTTCCCTGAGAACACCGCCATATGACCTACTTCTTGAACCACCCTCGCTCCCCTGGGCCCACTTGGCCCCTGCTGATCGTTCGCCGCCAGGATCTACCCGGAAATGGCTGGGGTGGGAGGATTCGAACCTCCGCATGACGGGATCAAAACCCGTTGCCTTACCACTTGGCTACACCCCAGCAGTCAACCTTGACCGTGCCCGGTCTTCTCGACAGCCGGCGCCCGCTCGGCGGACCGTCGCGCCAGCAGCGGACTCCGGGCAAGTCCACGGGCCACGAACCCCGTCCAGCCCGCTGGCAGTTGCTCCAGCGCCGCTTGCGCCGGCGCGGCCGCCGCGAACTCTGCGAACACGCAGCCGCCCGTACCCGTCAACCTGGCGCCGACTCCGCCAGCCTGCGCCGCAGTCCAATCAAGGGCTGCCGCGACCGCCGGATAGCGCCGCCGGACCACGGGCTCGCAATCATTTCGCCCGCCGGCCGAAAGAAAGCCGTTAATTGTCGTTTCCGGGGTATCTCGTGTCAATTCCGGCGCCGAGAAAATCTCCGCCGTGGAGACCGCGCAAGACGGACATACGACCAGGTACCAGGCTGGTGGCAACTCGATCGGCGTCAGCCGTTCGCCGACCCCCTCGGCCCAGGCGGAGCGCCCGTGGACAAACACCGGCACATCGGCGCCCAGCTCGAGACCCAGCGTCGCGAGCCGCTCCGCTGGCCAATCCAAACCCCAAAGTCGATCCAGGGCCACCAGCACCGTCGCTGCATTCGAGCTGCCGCCGCCAAGCCCGCCGCCGGCCGGGATGCGCTTGTGGATCCGGATATCGGCGCCCAGGGGGCAGCCTGAGACCGATTGCAGCAGGCGTGCAGCGCGCACAGCCAGGTCATCGTCCGCAGGGACGCTCGCGAGCCCCTCAAGACGGCGAATTGCGCCGTCGCCGGTGACGTCGATGAATACATCGTCGCAATAGTCGAGCAATTGGAACGCCGTCTGCAGCAGGTGATAGCCGTCTGCTCGCCTGCCGGTGACATGCAGGAACAGGTTCAGCTTGGCTGGCGCCGGCCAAGCCCGGGTCATCGGCCGCTAAAGGTCGGCGCGCCCGGGATTTCCCAGCGATCGGTCATCACGCGGATGCGCACCTCGCCGCGCTCCATATCGAGGCGACGAGGCAACAACAGGCCCGCGGATTCGCCATAACCGTCGTAACGCACCAGCCAGCCCGCCTGTTCGACGCTTTCGAGCAAGCCATCTTCGTCGGGCACCTCGGTCGCGGGGGAATCCGGGTCGGAAACGCCCAGGATCCAGTAGCGCATGCTGTGTACCGGCAGGCTCCAGCCGAACCGCTCGGTCATTTCGAGTTCCGGGTCGCGTAACAGGAACTCGTCGCCGGCCGTCGTCTTGACCCGCAGTTGCTCGGGATCGCCGTGAATGCGAAAGCCGCCGAAGCCAAACGGCCCGCGGAAGCGGAAATCGACGATATCGTCGTTTTGCTCCCACGATACCGTGCCGCTATAGCCGCGCCGGCCCGTATTGAGCGCCAGCCGACCCTCCATTCGGAATTCTTCAATTTCGCGCAGCATATCCCGCCTTTCCAACCAATCCATCCTCGGTGCCATGGGGCGTTCGAGCGGTGCCGCACAACCGGCCGCCAGGACGCTAATGAGAACCATTATAGAGAACCTTGCGGCCCATTCGTCAGCAGCGCCATGATTTGTCATCACCCGCAGCATTTTCTAAGGATCCAGTCGACCCATGGTTTCCAGCAGTACCTGGCTACCGGGCCACTCGACGATCGCCTCGAGCCAGATCTCCCGTGCTTCATCAATGCGTCCGAGGCTCCACAGCACTTCACCGAGGTGGGCCGCAATTTCCGCATCGCGATGAATCTCCCAGGACCGCTCGATATACGGCAACGCTTCCTCGGGACGACCCTGCCGGTAAAGCACCCAGCCCATGCTGTCGAGGATGGCCGGATTGCCAGGCTCCAGCGTGAGGGCCCGGTAGATCAGCTGGTAAGCCTGGTCATAGCGCTCGGTCATATCCGCCAGGGTGTAGCCGAGGGCGTTGAGCGCGGTCGGGTCATCCGGGTACATGGCCACGAGGTGACCGAAATCCTCCAGCGCCTCCGCGGCGCGATCAAGTTCCACGTACAGCAAGCCGCGCGCATAACGGCTGGCGAAATCATCGGGGAAACGGGCGAGGATTTCACCGTAGACGTCCAGGGCCTCCTCGAACATGCCCAGCCGCGCCAGCAGTTGCGCCCGTGCGGTGCCGAGTTCGACCACGGCGTCCGGATTGCGGCGGGCGAACAACTCGAGATGATTGATCGCCAGTTCGGGGCGGCCCATGCGGTACATCAGCAGCGCCAGCCGCACTTGTGCGGTCACGAGGTGCTCGCCGCTTTCGACGCGCGCGTAGAGTCGCGCCGCCTCCTCGATTTCACCCGCCTGTTCCGCGATTCCGCCGAGGTAGAACACCGCATCATCCGTGTATTCGCCGGACGCGAGCAAGGCGAGAAAAATCTCGCGCGCCGCAGCTGTCTCGCCGGTGAAATATTCCACGAAGCCAAGCAGCCGCAAGGCGTCCGTGTCGGCCGGATCGGCGGCCAGCAGGTCGCCCAGCACGGCCCGCGCTTCGGCCGTGCGGTCGGCCTGCATCAGCATGGCGGCGGTCTCGAGCTGGACGATCCGCTCGCCGGCCTCGGGTCGCTCCGCCAGCCAGGCGAGCGCCTCGTCCGTGCGTTCCGCCGCCGCGAGTGCACGTGCATAGAGCAGCGCCGCGTCCGTCCACTCGGGATCGAGCCGGAGCGCGCGTTGCGCCTCGGATTGCGCCAATGCCACCTGGCCGGCACGGAGCGCCAGGTAGGCGTGCGCGTAGGCGCCGCTGGCATCATCCGGGTGGTCCACCACGACAGCCGCCAGGGCGGCCACGGCGACGCCGGGATCGCGCGCCTCCATGGCCAGCGGCACCAGCGGCAGGAACGGGCGCGCCACCTGCTCTGCTTCGATGGCCGTCCGCAGCAGTGCCAGCATGTCGGCAGCCCGCTGCACCTCGCCCGCCTGCAGGAAAAAACGCGCCTGGAAACGTTGCGGCAGCATTTCACCGGGCGCCAGGTCCGCCCAGCGCTGGGCGGCGGCCAGGCCCTCCTCCAGCGTGCCGAAGTCGCTGATGACGCGGGTTGCGCGGGCCGCCACCTCGGGGTCCTCGCTGGCGCGCGCGGCGCGCAGGTACTCTGTCGCCGCAAGCGCCGGCCGATCCCGCTGCAAGGCGATCTCGGCCATCAGCAGATGGTAGCTTGCTTCGCCGGGGCTGCCGAAATCGGGGGGTGCCCCATCGGGGTCCGGCGCCCCGGGGCCGGGCGTCGCGCAGGCCGCCAGGAACAGGAGCAATAGCGGGAGTAACAGGGGCTTCATGGCTTGGTCACAGGCTTGTGGAAAGCCACTATACCGCATGAAAACAAGTCTCCGTCGGCGCGCTCCGCTTGTGTCCGCGGGGCCGCTTGCCGGACAATTGCTAAATTATCCAACCCGGCAACTGCGTTACCGACCTGATGTCCCTTAAAGTTCTAGGTGTTAATCATCGCTCGGCTCCGGTCGAGATCCGGGAGAAGCTCGCCTTCAACCCGGAGCGGTTGCCGGTTGCGCTGGGCGAACTCGTGCAGCTGCCGCAGGTAGACGAGATGTTGATCGTCTCCACCTGCAACCGGACCGAGTTCTACAGTCGCTGCGCCGAGAAGGGGCTGGTGCACGTACGCGACTGGCTCAACGATTACCATCACCTCGGCGATCGCGCGAACGGCTGCCTCTACCAGCTGGACAACCAGCTGGCCGTCAGCCACACCTTCACGGTCGCCTGTGGCCTCGATTCAGCCGTGCTCGGGGAACCGCAAATCCTCGGCCAGATGAAGGAGGCCTACCGGGTCGCCACCGAGGCCGGCAGCGCCGGACCAGTGCTGCATTCACTGTTTCAGCAGGCCTTCTCGGTCGCCAAGCAGGTGCGCACCGATACCGAAATCGGTTCGAGCGCCGTATCCGTCGCCTATGCGGCAGTCAACCTGGCGCGACAGATTTTTGCCGATTTCGGGCAACACTCGGCGCTGCTCGTGGGCGCCGGCGAAACCATCGAACTGGTCGCCCAGCACCTGGCGGGGCGCGGCATCGGCAAGATCGTCATCGCCAACCGCAGCATCGCCCGCGCGCGCACGCTTGCCCATGAACACAAGGGTTTCGCGATTGAACTCAACGAGATTCCGGACCACCTCGCGGCCGCCGACATGGTCATCTGCTCGACCGCCAGTCCGGACGCGCTGATTACCAAGGCGATGGTGAAGGCGGCCCTGAAGGCGCGACGACGCAAACCCATGTTTATCGTCGACCTGGCGGTACCGCGGGATGTCGAGGCGGCAGTCGGCGAACTCGACGATGTCTACCTGTACACCGTTGACGACCTGCAGAGCGTGGTGGACGACAATCTCAAGGCACGCGAGGAAGCGGCCGCCCAGGCTCGCCGCATCATCGACGTTGAGGTGATCCGCTTCGCCCAGACCCTGAAAACCCGCGACGCCGCGCCAACCATTCGCTCGGTGCGCAGCCGCGCCGAGGAAATTCGCGGCGCGGTCAACGAACAGGCACAGCGCATGCTGGAAGCCGGGCGCACCCCGGAAGAAGTGATGGATTTTTTGTCGCGGACACTGACTAACAAGCTGATGCACCTGCCGAGCGTCAGCATGCGACGCGCCGGCGAGGAAGGCGACCAGGAACTGCTGACCGCAGCGCGTCGGCTATTTGGCCTCGAAGCCGAGGACTGATTGAAAGATTCCATCATCACCAAGCTGGCGAACCTGGTGGAGCGCCACGAGGAAGTCACTGCCCTCCTGTCTGATCCCGGCATCATCGGCGATCAGAATCGTTTTCGTGACCTGTCGCGGGAATACGCCCGCCTGGAGCCACTGGTCCGCGACTACCGGATGTGGCGGGAAGCGCGCGCCGACGCGGCCGCCGCAGTCGAGATGGCGGCTGACCGGGATCCCGAGTTGCGCGAACTGGCCGAGGAAGAACTGGTCGCGGCCAATGCACGCCTCGAATCGCTCGAACTGGAGCTGAAGAAATACCTGGTGCCGCACGATCCGCTGGACGAGGCGAATATCTTTCTCGAGATTCGCGCCGGCACGGGCGGCGACGAGGCGGGGATCTTCGCCGGCGACCTGTTCCGCATGTACAGCCGCTACGCGGAGCGCGTCGGCTGGACTATCGAGATCCTGTCCGCCAGCGAGGGCGAACACGGCGGGTATCGCGAAATCATTTCCCGGGTCGTCGGCCAGGGCGTCTACTCGAAACTGAAATTCGAGTCGGGTGCGCACCGTGTACAACGCGTGCCCGAGACCGAATCGCAAGGGCGCATACATACCTCGGCATGTACCGTGGCCGTGCTGCCCGAAGCCGAAGCGCTCGAGGAAATCGAAATCAACCCGGCGGACCTGCGGATAGACACATACCGGGCTTCCGGCGCCGGCGGCCAGCACATCAACAAGACCGACTCCGCCGTGCGCCTGACCCATTTGCCGACCGGCCTGGTGGTCGAATGCCAGGACGAACGCTCGCAACACAAGAACCGTGCCCGGGCCCTGTCATTGCTGCAAGCGCGACTGATGGACGCCGAGCGCAGCCGTCGCGAGGCGGCCCATGCGCAAAACCGGCGCCTGCAAGTCGGTTCCGGCGACCGCTCGGAGCGCATCCGCACGTATAATTTCCCGCAAGGCCGGGTCACCGATCATCGTATCAACCTGACGATCTATCGCCTGGAAGACGTGTTGGCGGGCGACCTCGATCAAGTCATCGAGCCTTTGGCCAGCGAATACCAGGCCGACCAACTCGCCGCGCTGGCCGAGTAAACGCAACGGAGATATCCGCATGGGAATTCTGCCCACCGTTCTCGACGCTATTGGCAACACGCCGCTGATCCGACTGCGCGGTCCGTCAGAGGAGACCGGCTGCGAAATCCTCGGCAAGGCCGAGTTCATGAATCCCGGTGGATCAGTGAAGGACCGCGCCGCGCTGGGCATCGTGCGCGACGCCGAGGCGCGTGGCCTGCTGAAGCCCGGCGGCGTGATCGTGGAAGGCACCGCCGGCAATACCGGCATCGGGCTGGCGATGGTGGGCAATGCGCTCGGCTATCGCACCGTGATCGTCATGCCGGAAACCCAGAGCCAGGAGAAAATCGAGACGCTCAGGGCCTATGGCGCGGAGGTGCGCCTCGTCCCCGCCGTTCCCTACAAGAACCCCGACAACTACGTGCACGTCTCGCAACGCCTGGCCGCAGAACTGGCGGCCAAAGAGCCGCATGGCGCGCTGTGGGCCAACCAGTTCGACAACACGGCCAACTACGCCTTCCACCTCACCACCACCGGCCCGGAGATCTGGGCCCAAACCGGCGGACAAATCCACGGCTTTATCTGCGCCGTGGGCACGGGCGGCACGCTCGCGGGCGTCGGGCGGGCCCTCAAGGCGCGCGACTACCACATCCAGATCGGCTTGTCGGATCCGAGCGGCTCGGCGCTCTACAACCATTTTACGCACGGCGAACTGAAAGCCGAGGGCGGCTCGATCACCGAAGGCATTGGCAACGGCCGCATCACGAAAAACTTCGCCGAGGCGGTCGTCGATCATGCCTTCCAGTTGCCCGACTCCGAGTCGATTCCGCTGGTATTCCGACTGCTACAGGAAGAAGGCCTGCTGCTGGGCGGCTCAAGCGGCGTCAACGTCGCTGGCGCAATCCGGCTGGCGCGCAAGCTCGGCCCGGGGCACACCATCGTCACGATCCTGTGTGATTCAGGATTACGCTATCGGCAGCGACTCTTCAATGCCGAGTTCCTGGCCTCGAAGGACTTGCCGGTGCCGGATTTTCTGCACGGCTGAGGGCGGCTTGCCGGCCGACCCGGAAGAATCTGGCGACGAGGATCTGGCGCGGCCCAGGCCACGCCCGCGCGCCGTCAATGCCCGCATGCCTGCAACGCATTCTCCAGGTCCATCAGCAAATCGTCGCAATCCTCGATCCCTACCGAGAGGCGGACCAGGCTGTCACTGATGCCCAGCCTGGCGCGGGTCTCGGCGGGCACGGAGGCGTGCGTCATGATGGCCGGGTGATTCACCAGGCTTTCGACGCCGCCGAGACTCTCCGCCAGCGTGAATAACCGGCAATTTTCCAGGAAAGTGCGCGCGGCCTCGATGCCGCCGGCGATATCGAAACTGACAATGCCGCCGCCGCCCGCCATCTGGCGGCGCGCCAGTTCGTGCTGTGGGTGCGACTCCAGCCAGGGATATATCACCCGCTCGACGCCGCGCCGGCCTTCCAGCCAGCGCGCGATGGCCAGGCCGTTGGCGTTATGGCGCGCCATCCTGAGCGCCAGCGTCTTCACGCCGCGTAGCGTGAGAAAGCTGTCGAAGGGACCGGCGACCGCGCCGATGGAATTCTGCAGGAATGCCAGCTGCTCGGCCAAGCCCGGATCATTCACGGCGACGACGCCGCCGACCACGTCCGAGTGTCCATTGAGGTACTTGGTCGCCGAGTGCACCACGATATCGGCGCCGAGCTCCAGCGGCCGCTGGCTCCAGGGGCTGGCAAAGGTATTATCCACCACCACCAGCGCCCCCTGTGCTTTGGCCTCCGCCGCGACCGCCGCGATATCGACCAGCTTCAGCATCGGGTTGGTCGGCGTCTCGATCCAGACCATGCGGGTGTCCTCGCGGATGGCGCCCGCCAACGCGCCGGGATCCGACAAGTCGGCATAGCTCACCCGCAAGCCGGCGCTGCGCGCGCGCACGCGATTGAACAGCCGGCCGGTCCCGCCGTAGAGATCGTCCATGGCGACGACATGGCTGCCGGCGTCGAGCAGTTCCAGCAAGGTGGCGATCGCGGCCATCCCGGAAGCAAACGCGAAACCGTGCGCGCCGCTTTCGAGATCGGCGAGGCTCCGCTCCCACGCCATGCGGGTCGGGTTCTGCGTCCGGGAGTACTCGTAGCCCTGGTGCACGCCGGGACTCGACTGTACGTAAGTCGAAGTCGCATAGATGGGCTGCATGACGGCGCCGGTGCTGGGATCCGGGGACTGGCCGGCATGAATGGCGCGCGTATCGAACGCGTTGCGCCGCGACTTGTTACTCATGGCTTTCCCCCTGGTGCAGCCGCCGCAGGTAATTGAGGACATCGGAGCGAGTAATCAGGCCGAGAAAGCGCTCCCCGTCCTGCTCGGTCACCGCCGCGTAGGAATCACCATGCAACAGCGCGACGAGATTATTCACAGACGTTTCCTTGTCCACCTTCAGGAAACGGGTGCGCATGGCGAGTTTCACGGGTTCGGCCATCAGTGCCGGCCGGCCGAAAGCGAGCCGGATAATGTCGTCCTCGGTGATGACGCCGACGAGACGATCCCCGTCCATGACCGGCAGTTGCGAAAAACCGGCATTGCGCAGCCGGTTGTGCGCCGTCGTGATGACGTCGTCCGCGTTCACCGTAATGGTCGCACGGTGTTCGTGCGGGCGGCCGATCAGATCGCGCAGATCACCGTATTCCTTGCGGTGGATGAAGCCCTGATCCTCCATCCAGAAGTCATTGTAGAGCTTCGAGAGGTACTTGTTGCCGGTATCGCAGGCGAATGCGACGACCCGCTTGGGCGTGGTCTGCTCGCGGCAGTAGCGCAACGCAGCGCTCAGCAGGGTGCCGGAGGATGAGCCCGCCAGCACACCCTCCTTGCGCAACAACTCGCGCGCGGCCGAAAAGGACTCCGCGTCGCTCACCGTGTAGGCGCTGCCCACCATCGAGAGATCACAGATCTCCGGGATGAAATCCTCGCCGATGCCCTCGACCAGCCAGGGACCGCCCGGGACGATCTCACCGGTGCGGATGTAGTTCGCAAGGATCGAGCCTTCCGGGTCCGCCAGCACAAACTCCAGCCCGGGCGCCACCTTGCGGAAAAAACGCGTCATGCCGGAGATCGTGCCGCTGGAGCCGACGCCGACGACGATGGCATCGACATCGTGTTCCATTTGTGCCCAGATTTCCGGCGCGGTGGTTTCCTCGTGGGCCTTGGGGTTATCGACATTACCGAACTGGTTGACGTAGTAGCCGCCGCGCTCGTTGGCGATACTTTGCGCCAGGTCCTGGTAGTACTCCGGGTGCCCCTTGCCGACGTCCGACCGGGTCAACACGATCTCGGCGCCCATGGCGCGCAGGTTGAAAATCTTTTCCTGGCTCATCTTGTCGGGCAGCACCAGCACCAGCTGGTAACCCTTCTGGGCCGCGGCCAGCGCCAGGCCGATACCGGTATTGCCGGCGGTCGCCTCGACCAGCACGTCGCCGGGCCGGATATCACCGCGCTTTTCGGCCTCCTCGATCATCGAGATCCCAATGCGGTCCTTGATCGAGCCGCCGGGATTCATCAACTCGAGCTTGAGGAACAGGCGGCAGGGTCCCGTATCCAGCTGAGTCACCTCGAGCATCGGCGTCTGGCCGACCATCTCGAGCACGTTACGATAGATCCTCATGACCCCTCCACAGGCTGCCGCCAGGGACGCAGGTGTGCGCGCCCGGTACGCTGCGCGTATTCTACACTCCCCGATGAAGGCACCGGACCGGGCATGGCCGACGAAGATTTCAACCTTTCCATCAAGCAATACCTGGAAGACGCTGCTGCGATCCTGCGAAGCGTCAGCGACAGCCCGCGCCTGGAGGCGGAGCTGCTCATGGGCATGATCCTGCGTAAGCCGCGCAGCTTTTTGCACACCTGGCCCGAACAACAGCTCACCGAATCGCAGGCCGAGCGGTTCGAGATCCTGGTGCGGCGACGCTTCGCCGGCGAGCCGATCGCCTACATGACCGGCCTGCGTGAATTCTGGTCCATGCCGCTGAAGGTCACCCCGAACGTGCTCATCCCGCGGCCGGAAACCGAACTGCTGGTGGAAAAAGCACTGCTGCGCCTGCCGCCGGACAAGGAGCTCCGCGTACTTGATCTCGGCGCCGGCTCCGGCGCAGTGTCGCTGGCCATCGCCAGGGAACGCCCGAGAGCGCACGTGATCGGCGTGGACGTGTCGCTGGCAGCGCTCGACGTGGCGCGCACAAACGCCGATTTGCAGAAAATCCGCAATGTGGAGTTTCGCGAGAGCAACTGGTTCGACGCCGTGCGCGGCGAGAAATTCGACGTCGTCGTCGGCAACCCGCCCTATGTCGCGGAGGACGACCCGCACCTGGCGCGTGGCGATGCACGCTTCGAACCGCGGCTGGCCCTTGACGCGGGCCCGGGCGGCATGGAATGTTTTCGCGCCATTGTCGATCGGGCGCACAATTACATCGTGCGCCAGGGCTGGTTACTGCTGGAACACGGCGCGACGCAACACATACCGCTGCGCCGCCTGCTCGAGGCGCAGCACTACCATGACATTACGATTCACAAGGATGGAGCCGGGCATGACCGGGTGACCGAATGCCGCTTCGTGGAGTGACCGCATGAGCGTGGACCGTTATGCGCGCCACCTGGCGCTGGCTGGTTTCGGCGCCGCCGAGCAGGCGCGCTTGCGCGACGCCGGCGCGCTGGTGATCGGCGCGGGCGGGCTTGGTTCGCCGGCGCTGCTGTATCTCGCCGCGGCCGGCATCGGCCGCATCACGGTAAGCGATTTCGACACCGTGGACCTGACCAACCTGCAGCGCCAGGTACTGTTTGAGACCGACGACGTAGGACGGCCCAAGGCCGAGGCTGCAGCGGCACGCCTGGTGGCCTTGAACCCCGACACCGAGATCGTGCCCGTCAACGCCCGTCTATCAGGCGACGAACTGGCCCAGGCGGTGGCCGCGGCCGATGTCGTGCTGGATTGCTGTGACAACTTCGGCACGCGTTTCGCGCTGAACGCCGCGTGTGTCGCGGCGCGCCGGCCGCTGGTTTCCGGCGCGGCGATCCGGTTCGAGGGCCAGCTGGCCGTATTTCGCGCCGACCACGACGGCGCGCCATGTTATCGCTGCCTGTGGGAAGAGGACGCCGAGGGCCTGGAGAATTGTCGCGGCAACGGCGTGCTCGGTCCGGTCACCGGCGTGATCGGCAGCATGATGGCGGTCGAAGCGCTGAAGATCGCCAGCGGCTGCGCGCCGTCCGCCGACGGCAAGCTGATGCTGTATGACGCCCGCGAGGGCAGCTGGCGGAGCCTGCGGCTGGAGCGGGATCCTGCCTGCCCGGTGTGCGGCGAGCCGGACTGAAACGCTCGCTCAGGCGTCCGCCACGCTCCAGGCGTGCAGCAGTTCCTCGATGCGCGCGAACACCTCGCTGATCACGACCGGTTCCGGCAGCGTAGTGATGCGGAAGTGGTCGTTGTACGGGGTATTGAAGCTCACGCCCGGCGCGACGAGCACGTGCTTGTGCTCGAGCAGCTCGTAGGCGAAGCGCTGGTCGTCGAAGTCCGGCAGGCCCTCGGTGCGGACGCGCGGGAAGGCGTACATCGCGCCGGCCGGCGGCGCCAGCTCAATAAAGTCGCTCTGTCCGGCGGCCGCGATGACGGCCTGGCGGGACTCGTACAGGCGCCCGCCGGGGCGAACCAGGTCGCGCACGCTCTGGTAGCCGCCGATCGCCGTCTGCACCGCCCACTGGCCGGGCACATTGGCGCACAGGCGCAACGCCGAGAGCAGCTCGATGGATTCGATATACCGGTCGGCGGTCTCTCGATTTCCGGAAAACGACACCCAGCCGACGCGATAACCGCAGGCGCGGTAAACCTTCGACAAGCCCGAAAAAGTGCCACAAAGCGTATCGTGCACCAGGGTGGCCAGCGGCGTGAATTCCACCTCGTCATACGTCATCGAGTCATAGATTTCGTCGCTGAACACCACCAGCCGATGGCGTTCGGCGAGCCGCGCGAGTGACTCCAGCAAGGGCTTCGGGTAGACCGCGCCGGTGGGATTGTTCGGATTGATGACCACGAGCGCGCGCGTGCGCGGCGTCACCAGGCGTTCCACCTCCTCCGGGTCCGGCAGAAAGTTATTTTCCGGGCGGCAAGGATAGTGCACCGCGCGCGCGCCGTTGAGCACCGTCGCGGCCGTCCAGAGCGGGTAATCGGGACTCGGCACGAGCACCTCGTCGCCATCGTTGACCAGTGCCCGCAGGGTGATGTCGATGAGTTCGCTGACCCCGTTGCCGATGAACACGTCCTCGGCGGTCACGCCGATTACGCCGCGACTCTGCTGCTGCATCACGACCGCTTCGCGGGCCGGGAAAATGCCTTTCTGGTGGCAGTAGGCTTCGCTCGCCTGCAGGTTCTCGATCATCGCCAGGCGCATGGTTTCCGGCGTCCGGAAACCGTACAGGCCCGGATTGCCGATATTCAGCGCGATAATCTCGTAGCCCATGCGCTCGAGTTCGAGCGCGCGCCGCGCGAGCCGGCCGCGGATTTCGTATTTCACGCCGTGTAGCGCCCGGCTGGGCTCGACGATTTCAGGGCTCATCTGGGTGGCTTCCGCGGTACTCATATTGGCAGGCATTAAATCATGCAGCGGAGCGGGTGTAACCCAGTATCGATCCCAGCCAGCGCTCGGCTTCGGCGACAGACCAGCCCTTGCGGGCGGCATAGTCTTCCAGCTGGTCGCGGCCCAGCCGCCCGACCTGGAAGTAGCGTGCGCCCGGGTGGGAGAAATACCAGCCGCTGACGGCGGCGGCCGGCAGCATCGCGTAGCTCTCCGTGAGGCGGATGCCGGTACGTGCCTCAACGTCGAGCAGTTCCCAGAGCGCTGCTTTCTCGGTGTGATCCGGGCAGGCCGGGTAACCCGGTGCCGGCCGAATGCCACGATAATCCTCGGCAATCAGGGCCGTGTTCGCCAGCTGCTCATCGGGCGCATAACCCCAGAACTCGCGACGCACCCGTTCGTGCAGCCGTTCGGCGAACGCCTCGGCCAGGCGGTCGGCCAGTGCCTTGAGAAGAATCGCCCGGTAGTCGTCGTGCTCGGCCTCGTAGCGGGCGACGCGCGCGTCGATGCCATGGCCCGTCGTCACCGCGAAAGCGCCGATCCAGTCGGCCACTCCGGCGTCCTCCGGGGCCAGGAAATCCGCCAGGCAGAGATTCGGCTGGCCGTCGGCCTTGCGCTTCTGCTCGCGCAACTGGTGCACGGTCATCAGGGTCGCGGCGCGATCCTCGCCCGTGTAGATGCGGATGTCATCGCCGGTCGCAGCGGCCGGGAACAAGCCGACCACGCCGCGCGCCTGCAGCCATTGCTCGCGAACGATGTCGTCCAGCATGCGGCGCGCATCGTCATAGAGCGAGCGTGCCACTGCGCCGCGCTGCGGGTCATCCAGAATGGCGGGGAATCGGCCCGAGAATTCCCAGGCGTTGAAAAAGGGCATCCAGTCTATGTAGGTAGCGAGCTCCTCGAGAGAATAGTCGTCGCAGACGGTGATGCCCGGCGCCTGCGGCGCCGGAGGCCGGTAGTCGCTCCAGCCGCCGTCGAAGCGATGCTGCCGGGCCTCGGCCAGCGCAAGCTCCGGCCCCTTGCCGCGGGGCCGCTGGTGCTGCGCGCGGCGCTTGGCGTGATCCTGCTCGAGCTGCTCCACATACCCGGCACGATGCTCGGCGCTGATGAGTTTTTGCACCACGCCGACCGCGCGCGAAGCATCCTTCACGTAAATCACCGGCCCCTCGCAGGCCGGGTCGATCTTTACCGAGGTGTGCGCCGGCGAAGTGGTGGCGCCGCCGATCAACAGCGGCTGGGTAAAACCGAGCCGCTGCATCTCGGCTGCGACATGAATCATTTCATCGAGGGACGGCGTGATCAGTCCTGACAGCCCGATGATGTCAGCCTGTTCGCGCCGGGCCGTCTCGAGGATACGATCGCAGGGCGTCATGACCCCGAGATCGATTACCTCGAAGCCGTTGCACTGGAGGACGACGCCAACGATGTTTTTCCCGATGTCATGCACATCCCCTTTCACGGTCGCCATGACGATGCGCGCGCGCGGCTGGCGATCGGCTTCTTTCTCCGCTTCCAGGAAAGGCACCAGGTGGGCCACCGCTTTCTTCATCACGCGCGCCGACTTCACCACCTGCGGCAGAAACATCTTGCCTTCGCCGAACAGGTCGCCGACGACATTCATTCCGGCCATCAAGGGCCCTTCGATGACGTCCAGCGGGCGGCTCATCTCGAGGCGCGCCGCCTCCGTGTCGGCGACGATGTGCTCGTCCAGGCCCTTCACCAGCGCATGTTGCAACCGCTCCAGCACCGGCAGGTCGCGCCATGCAAGGTCGTCTGTCTCCCGTTTCGCGCCGGGGCCGCCCCGAAATTCCGCTGCCAGCCCGAGCAGCCGCTCGGTCGCATCGGGGCGCCGCGCCAGGATCACGTCCTCGACCGCGTCACGCAGCGTCGCGGGTATATCTTCGTAAATCGCCAGCTGGCCGGCATTGACGATGCCCATGCTCAGCCCGGCGCGAATGGCGTGATACAAGAATACCGAGTGCATTGCTTCACGCACCCGGTCGTTGCCGCGAAAGGCAAATGACACGTTGGAGACGCCACCGCTGACCAGCGCACCCAATTCCGTGCGAATCGCGCCGGCCGTTTCGATGAAATCCAGCGCATAGCGATCGTGCGCCTCGATGCCCGTCGCGACGGCGAAAATATTCGGATCGAAGATGATGTCTTCTGCCGGCAGGCCCGCATCCTCGGTCAGCAGCTTCCACGAACGCCGACAGATAGCCAGCCGGCGCTCCGGCGTATCGGCCTGGCCCTCTTCATCAAAGGCCATCACGATCACCGCCGCACCGTGCCGGCGAACTTCGCGGGCCTGGTGCAGGAACGATTCTTCGCCTTCCTTCAGGCTGATCGAGTTCACCACCGACTTGCCCTGCAGGCATTTCAGGCCGGTCTCGATCACCGACCACTTCGACGAGTCGATCATGATGGGCACGCGGGCAATATCCGGCTCAGTGGCGAGCAAGTCCAGGAAGGTCTGCATGGCCGCCTCGGAATCCAGCATGCCCTCGTCCATGTTCACATCGACGATCTGCGCGCCGCTGTCGACCTGCTGGCGCGCCACGTCGAGGGCGGCCGCGAACTCGCCCGCTTCGATCAGCTTGCGAAAGCGCGCCGAACCCGTGACGTTGGTGCGCTCGCCGACGTTCACGAACAGCGAATCGTCATCGATATTCAGCGGCTCGAGTCCGCTCAGGCGGCAGGCGCGCGGGCGCGTCGGCACGATGCGCGGAGACTTGCCGCGCATTGCCTCGGCGAGCGCCGCGATATGTTCGGCGCGCGTGCCGCAGCAACCGCCGACGAGATTGACGAAGCCGCTGTCGGCGAACTCGCCGACCAGCGCGGCCATGGTGGCAGCGTCCTGGTCGTAGCCGCCGAAAGCATTCGGCAAGCCGGCATTGGGATGCACGCTGACGAAGGTATCGGCGAGCCGCGACAATTCCTCGATATGCGGTCGCAGCTGCTCGGCGCCGAGCGCGCAATTGAAGCCCACCACCAGCGGGCGCGCATGACGCACAGAATTCCAGAACGCTTCCACCGTCTGGCCGGACAAGGTACGGCCCGAGGCATCGGTGATCGTGCCGGAAACCATCACCGGCAAGCGGAAGCCTTCTTCCTCGAACATGGCCGCCAATGCATACAAAGCTGCGCGCGCATTCAATGTGTCGAACACCGTCTCGATCATCAGCAAATCGGCGCCGCCGTCGGCCAGCGCCAGCGCCGCCTCTCGATAGGCAACCACCAGCTCGTCGAAGCGCACGTTGCGCTTGCCCGGGTCACTGACGTCCGGCGAAATAGAGGCTGTCCGGTTGGTCGGACCGAGCACGCCGGCGACGAACCGTGGCCGCCCGTCCGCCGCGGCGGCGGCGTCGGCGCATTCACGCGCAATCCTTGCCGCCGCAAAATTCATTGACGCGACGAAATCCTGCAAACCGTAATCGGACTGCGCGATCGATGTCGCGCTGAACGTGTTGGTCTCGATGATGTCGGCGCCGGCCTCGAGATAAGCGCGGTGGACGCTGGCGACGACGTCCGGCCGCGTCAGGCTCAACACGTCGTAGTTGCCCTTCAGGTCGTCATGCCCGGCGAAGCGCTCGCCCTGGAAATCCGCTTCGACAAGCTGCATGTCTTGCATCAGCGTGCCGGTGGCGCCGTCGAGCAGCAGGATGCGCCGCCCCAGGATATCCGCCAGTTCCTTGCTGCGATCGGGTTGGCGGTATGACTGGGCTTGCTCAGGCATAGGCCACCCGCGGCGCCGGGCCGTGGGCCAGGCAATGGCAAATCGCATACACCAGCTCGGCACGATTCAGCGTGTAGAAATGAAAATCCGAGACGCCGTGCCGACGCAACGTCTCGACCATGTCGATCGCCACGCTCGCGGCAATCATGGCGCGCGTATCCGGATCGTCCTCCAGGCCCGCAAAGCGTTCCCGCAACCAGTCCGGAATGCTGGCGCCGCAGGCCGCGGCGAACTGGGTGATTTGCGGGAACCGCGTGATCGGCAGGATGCCAGGCACGATCGGCACCGTCACGCCCGCCGCGGCTGCGGCGTCGCGAAAGCGCAGAAACACTACAGGGTCGAAGAAGAACTGCGTAATGGCGCGCGTGGCGCCCGCATCCACCTTGCGTTTCAGGTTGTCCAGATCTGCTGCCGCGCTGGTGGCCTCCGGGTGCACTTCCGGGTAGGCCGCCACGGATATTTCGAAGTCCCCGATAGTGCGCAGTCCGGCGACCAGGTCCGCGGCAAATGCAAAACCCTGCGGATGCGGTACATAAACGTTACTGCCCTTGGGCGGATCCCCGCGCAACGCGACGATATGACGAATACCGGCGTCCCAGTACCGGCGCGCCACGGCCAGCACCTCGCTGCGACTCGCGCCCACGCAGGTCAGGTGCGGTGCGCTGACCAGGCCGGTATCGGCGTGGATCCTCGTGACGATCTCGTGCGTGCGCTCACGCGTCGAGCCATCCGCGCCATAGGTGACGGACACGAACGCGGGTTGCAGTGGCGCGAGCCGCCGTACGGTCTCCCACAAGCGAGCTTCCAGCGCGGCCGTACGCGGCGGAAAAAACTCGAAAGAAAACTGGATGGGCTGGGGGTTCAAGTCGGACTCCTCGGGTCAGGCGGCAGCGGCGCGTTGCGCATCGGCGCGGCGCGCGACGGCAATGATGAGTGGCCAGGGACGGGCCGGGATTTGTTCAGCGACTTCTGACTGGAGCCGGGCCGCGTCGTACCAGTGCGTAAGTGCTTCGCGGGTGAGCGCGACAGCGCCGATGGCCTGGGATTTGTTACGGCGTTCACCGGTAAGAAACTCGGCCAGCAACAAGCGTCCCCCGGGGCGCAGAACCCGGGCGGCCTCGCGTAACACCTCGGCGGGCTGGTCGGCCTGGTAAAGCACCTGGTCGATGGTCACGGTGTCGAAACTCGCGTCGGCAAAGCGCAGTTGGTACATGTTTCCCTGGCGCACCGAGAGATGCTCGAGACCCGCCGCATGCAGATTGCTCCGCGCCAGCACGAGCATTTCCCGCGAAATATCGATGCCTATCGCAGTGCTGGCCGAGACGCCAAGCAGTCGCAACATCCGGCCCGTGCCCGTGCCGATGTCCAACAGGTCGCCGAGCGCCTCACCCGCCATCAGGTCGACGATGCGAGCATCCACGCCCGCCGGCGTCGGCACCGTGTCGCCGAGCGCGCGGCCGCGCAACTCTGCCACGCGATGCACCAGCACGCGTTCGAGCCGCTCGCGGTCAAGTTGCAACAGGGCGTCATCCGGCGGCAAGAGACGCAAGAGGCCGCGCGCCAGCTCCGCGCCAGGGCCGCCGAGCGGCACACGGTAGTAAACCCAGTTCTGTTCGCGAAATCGATCCAGCAGGCCCGCGCCGCACAGCACCTTGAGGTGCCGAGAGACGCGCGGCTGACTCTGGCCCACCACCTCGGTAAGCTCGGTCACGGTAAGCTCGCCCCGTGCGCACAGCGCCAGCAAGCGGAGGCGGCTGGGTTCGGCGACGGCCTTGAACGCGTCGAGGACAGTCTGCATGGAGATCCCGGGGAAATAACGTGGCGCACATATAAACATATCGTTATATAGGTGTAAACATGGAACCCGAACAAGCCATGGCGAACTGGCAACGGCGACTCGAGCAACTCTGGGCCGAGGGCATTCCCCTGGCGAGCGCAATGGCGGTCGAAATCCGCCGCCTCGACGAACATCTGCTCGAGCTGGCGGCGCCGCTGGCGCCGAACCGCAATCACATGGGCAGCGCCTTCGGCGGCAGCCTGCAGGGCCTGGCCACCTTGGCCGGCTGGGGAGTCACGCTGGTCGCGGCGGGTACGCCGGGCGCCCGGCACGTCGTGATCCGCGACGCACAGATGCGCTTCCTGGCGCCCGTTTCGGGCGAGTTGCTGGCGCAGGCGACCATGCCCACCCCGGCCGCCAGCGCCGTGTTTCGCGCCGCCCTCGCGGACCGCGGGCGCGCACGGCTCACCGTGCCCGTGGAGATTCGTGGACCGGGCGACTCAGTGGCGGCGCGTTTTATCGGGGAATTCGTTGCTTTCGGCGCGCCGGAAGCAGCCTAGTGCAGCCGGCCCGAAGCCGGCGGCAGGATGCTCTCGTCGGTCAGCAGCTGTTCGACATCCACCGTATCGAGGCTGTAGGCCTCGTTGCAGAACTCGCAGCGCACCTCGATCTTTCCTTCCGCGGCCAGCAGGCCGGCGAGTTCGTCGCGGCCGAGCAGTCGCATCGCTGACTCGACCCGCTGGCGGGTGCAACTGCAGCGGAACAGCACGTCGCGCCGATCCGCCAAGCGCAGGTCTTCCTCGTAAAACAGGCGGCGCAACAGCGCCGCGGCGTCGAGCGCCAGTAATTCGTTGCCGCCGAGGGTATCGGCCAGGATTCCCGCGCGTCGCCAACCGTCCGGGTCCGGTCTGTCGGTCGCCTTGCCGGGCAGTTGTTGCAACAACATGCCGGCTGCGCTGCAGCCGTCCGCCGCCAGCCAGATCCGGGTCGGCAATTGCTCGGATTGCGCGAAATACGCCTCGAGACAAGTCGCCAGTGTGTCGGTGTCGGCCAGCACGATGCCCTGGTAGCGTTCACTTTTCTTGCGCCGCTCGATCGTGATCGCGAGCCGCCCGCTGCCGGTCAACTCTGCCAGCGAGCCGCGCGGATCTTCACCTTTCCACTTGGCGAGACCCCGCACCATGAGATCGCTGCCGCACTGGGCGACCAGCAGGTGCAGAGGACCTTCCCCCTGGATCTGCAGCGTCAGCACGCCGTCGAACTTGAGTGTCGAGGCCAACAGCACCGCCGCCGCCATCGCCTCGCCCAGCACCGCGCGCACGGCCGGTGGATAGTCCTGCCGCGCCAGCACGGCGCGCCAGCTCTCCTCGAGGCGGACGTGTTCGCCGCGCACGGGAAAATCCTGGAACATGAAGCGCCGCAGCGCGTCCCCATCCATCATTCAGCCAGCAGTTTTTTCAATAACTGGTTGACCAGCGCCGGGTTGGCCTTCCCGCCGGTCGATTTCATGACCTGGCCGACAAAGAAGCCGAACAGCTTGTCCTTGCCCGCGCGGTACTGTTCGAGTTGTTGTGGATTGGCCGCCATGACTTCGCGAATAATCGCCTCGACCGAACCGGCGTCGGTGATCTGCTTCAGCCCGCGCGCCTCGATGACGGCGTCCGCATCCCCTTCCCCGGACCACATGGCCTCGAAGACCTCTTTTGCGATCTTGCCGGAGATGGTGTCGTCCTCGATGCGACGCAGCAGGCCGAGCAGGTCTTCCGCGCTGACCGGGCTCGCGGAAATTTCCAGGCCGGCCTTGTTCAGCGCGCCGGCCAACTCGCCCATGACCCAATTGGCCGCCAGCTTCTTGTCGGCGACGCCAGCGGCGGCGGTTTCGAAGTAGTCGGCGACCGCGCGGCTCATGCTCAGCACGCCGGCATCGTATTCCGACAAGCCGTACTCGTGCATGAACCGTTCCCGCTTGCGCGCCGGCAACTCCGGTAAGGCGTTGCGTACTTCCTCCACGAGCTCCGGCCCGATCTCCAGCGGCAGCAGGTCCGGGTCCGGGAAGTAGCGGTAATCGTTGGCCTCCTCCTTGCTGCGCATCGGCCGGGTCTCGTCGCGGTCCGGGTCGTACAGGCGGGTCTCCTGTACCACGCTGCCGCCCGACTCGAGAATATCGATCTGGCGCTCCACCTCGAACAGGATGGCGCGCTCGACGAAGCGGAAGGAATTGAGGTTCTTGATTTCCGCGCGCGTGCCGAACTTGTGCCGCCCTACCGGTCGCACCGAGATGTTGGCGTCACAGCGAAACGAGCCTTCCTGCATGTTGCCGTCGCAAATACCCAGGTAGCGGACCAGCTGGTGAATCGCCTTCATGTAGGCGACCGCTTCCCTGGCCGAACGCATGTCGGGCTCAGAAACGATTTCCAGCAGCGGCGTCCCGGCGCGGTTCAGGTCGATGCCCGACTGGCCCTGGAAGTCCTCGTGCAACGACTTGCCGGCGTCTTCCTCGAGGTGCGCGCGCGTGATGCCGATGACCTTGCGCGCGCCGTCGTCGAGCTGCACCTCGATGCGACCATCGTGCACGATCGGCAGCTCGTACTGGCTGATCTGGTAGCCCTTCGGCAGGTCGGGGTAAAAGTAGTTCTTGCGCGCAAAGACCGAGCGCGCGGCAATGGTGGACTCGCTCGCCAGGCCAAAGGCGATGGCCATCTTGACAACGCCCTTGTTGAGCACTGGCAGCACGCCCGGGTAGCCAAGATCGACCAGGCAGGCCTGCGAGTTCGGCGCAGCCCCGTAAGCCGTCGCGGCGGGCGAGAAAATCTTGCTGCGAGTGGCAAGCTGGGCGTGGATCTCCAGCCCGATGACAGTTTCCCATTCCATGCACTAATTCCTCAGGCGAAAGCGCCGCCTGGCGCCCTCGCATGCCAGTCTGTTGCCTGCTGATAACGATGCGCGACATTCAGGATGCGTCCTTCGTCGAATGCGCGGCCGATAATTTGCAGCCCGACCGGCAGTCCGTTGACGAAGCCGCACGGCGCCGACAAGCCGGGCAGACCAGCCAGGTTGACGCCGATCGTATAAATATCGTTGAGATACATGGTGACCGGGTCGTCCACCTTGGCGCCAAGCGCAAACGCCGGCGTCGGCGAGGTCGGTCCGACCAGCACGTCCACACTCTCGAAGGCGCGCCGGAAATCCGCCGCGATCAGCTGTCGTGAGCGCTGCGCCTTCAGGTAGTAGGCGTCGTAGTAACCCGCCGACAGCACGTACGTACCGGTCATGATGCGGCGCTTGACCTCCGCGCCGAAACCCTCGCCACGGCTGCGCTTGTAAAGATCTTCCAGGTCGCGCGGCGCGGCGGCGCGATAACCGAAACGCACGCCGTCGAAGCGCGACAGGTTGGACGAACACTCCGCCGGCGCCACCACGTAGTACGTCGGCACCGACAAGCCGATATTGGGCAGGCTGACGCGCTGTACCTTCGCGCCAAGGCCCTCCAGCACCTTGAGCGCCGCCTCGATCGCGGCGGCATTCTCTGCGTCGAGTCCCTCGTCGAGAAATTCCTCCACCAGCCCGATCCTGAGCCCCTCGAGCGACGCTCCCAGGCCAGCCGTGTAGTCCGGCACCGGCGCATCGACGGAGGTCGAGTCGCGCGGGTCGTGGCCCGACATGTGCCCGAGCAACAGGGCGGCGTCTTCCGCCGTCTGCGTCAATACCCCGGCCTGGTCCAGGCTGGATGCAAAGGCAATCATGCCGTAGCGGGAGACCCGGCCATAGGTCGGCTTGATGCCGGTGATGCCGGCGAGTGCGGCCGGTTGCCGAATCGACCCGCCGGTATCGGTACCGGTCGCGGCCGGCACCAGTCGCGCGGCTACCGCCGCCGCCGAACCGCCCGACGAGCCGCCCGGAACACGATCGAGGTCCCAGGGATTGCGCACCGGGCCATAGAAGCTCGTCTCGTTCGACGAACCCATGGCAAATTCATCCATGTTGGTCTTGCCGAGCATAATGACGCCGGCCGCGCGCAAACGCTCGACCACGGTGGCGTCATAGGGCGAGACAAAATTGTCCAGCATGCGCGAACCGCAAGTCGTCTTCACGCCCGCCGTACAAAAAATGTCCTTGTGAGCGATGGGCAGGCCGGTCAGCGGTGACCCGCCGCCGTTGGCCAGCTGCGCGTCGGCCGCCCGAGCCGCGTCCAGCGCCGCTTCGCCAGTCAATGTGATGAAGGAATTCAACTCGCCATCGAGCTTGCCGATCCGCTCCAGCAAGTGGCTCACGAGTTCCGCGCTGCTGAATTCGCGGGCGCGCAGGGCGCGGGCGATCCCGGCCAATGTCATGCCGTGCATGCGTCCTTGCTCCTTGGTTACTCGATGACCCGGGGAACCAGGTATAACCCGGATTCCACCGCCTCGGCATTCTGCTGGTAAAGTGCGCGCTGATCAGTTTCCGTCACGACGTCGTCCCGCAGCGGCTGCGTCATGTTGAGGGGATGGGCCATCGGGGTCACGCCCTCGGTGTCGGCCCGCTCCAACTGCTGCACGAAATCGATAATCCGCGACAGGTTGTCAACATATACGGGAATCTGGTCGGCCGAAATTTCCAGCCTCGCGAGGTGCGCGATAGACTCGACCTCGTGTCGGCTAAGCTTCATGCGGGTCTCCTGGGGCTTGGGAAAAGCACTTTGAACAAGCTTTCGATGATACCCTTGCGCTTGCCCGAAGTCGCCCCCGTTGCTAAATTTGCGAGCTTGTCGACCGAAGTCATCCGGCGCCCGCGGCGCCGCCCCACAGCCTCCGCCTGCAGCCTGCCCAGTCACCTATGTTTAAGAATATTCGGGGTTATTTCTCCAACGACCTGTCCATCGACCTGGGCACGGCGAACACACTGATTTACGTCAGGGGGCGGGGCATCGTGCTCAACGAGCCCTCCGTGGTGGCCATCCGCGAGGAATCCGCGCGCGGCGGCCGGACGGTCCAGGCCGTCGGCACCGAGGCCAAGATGATGCTGGGCCGCACCCCGGGCAATATCACTGCCATCCGCCCGTTGAAGGACGGCGTGATCGCGGATTTCACGGTGACCGAGAAAATGCTTCAGCACTTCATCAAGAAGGCGCATGGCAGCCGCTATTTCCGCCCAAGCCCCCGCGTCCTGGTCTGTGTGCCCTATGGCTCGACCCAGGTTGAGCGCCGTGCGATCCGTGAATCTGCGGAAGGCGCCGGCGCGCGCAAGGTTTACCTGGTCGAGGAACCGATGGCGGCCGCGATCGGGGCCGGCATGCCGGTCGGCGAAGCGCGCGGCTCCATGGTCCTCGATATCGGCGGCGGCACCTCCGAAGTCGCCGTCATCTCGCTCAATGGCATCGTCTACGCAGCTTCGGTGCGGATCGGCGGCGATCGCTTCGACGAAGCGATCATGAGCTACGTTCGGCGCAACTACGGCATCCTGATCGGCGAGGCGACGGCTGAGCGCATCAAGCACGAGATCGGCGCCGCGTATCCGGGCCAGGAAGTGCTCGAGATTTCCGTGCGCGGCCGCAACCTGTCGGAGGGCGTGCCGCGCAGTTTCACCTTGAATTCAAACGAAATTCTCGAGGCCTTGCAGGAACCGCTGCAGGGCATCGTCGGCGCTGTAAAAGCGGCCCTCGAGCAAACCCCGCCGGAACTCGGCGCCGATGTCGCGGATCGTGGCATCGTGCTGACCGGCGGCGGCGCGCTGCTGCGCGACCTCGACAAGCTGCTGATGGAAGAAACCGGACTCCCCGTCATTATTGCCGACGAACCGCTCACCTGCGTGGCTCTCGGCGGAGGCAAGGTACTGGAGCTGCTCGATCAGCACGGGCCCGGCCTGTTCGGAATAGAGTGACCCGCTGGCCTTACCTTCCGTCCCTGGTCCACGACAGGCGACGGTTGGCAGTGACTCCACCGTGAGCCCAATCGACCAGACAGACAACAAGCCGCTGTTCGATCGCGGACCTTCGCTCGGCACTCGCATGGTGCTAATGGCGCTGTTGTCCGTCGCGCTGATGGTGCTCGACCATCGGCAGGGCCACCTGGAGACCGTGCGCGATGCGCTCTCCGTGGCGGTCTACCCTATCCGGGTGCTCGTGGACATGCCCTCGGCGACCTTCGGCTGGACACGGGAACGGTTGGCGGAACGCAGCCGGCTGGTGGCGGAAAATCGCGACCTGAGGATCGAAAGCCTGCGCCTGCGCGCCGGCATGCAGCAACTGGCGACGCTCGAGGCCGAAAATGCACGCCTGCGGTCCTTGATGGAATCGCCCGCGCGACTGGCGAATCGCGTCCAGGTCGCCGAAATCCTGGCGGTAGACCTCGACCCGTATCGCCATCGCATCGCCCTGAATCGCGGCGCACATGCCGGCGTCTATGCGGGCCAGGCGCTGCTGGATGCCGAGGGAATCGTCGGCCAGGTGGTGCAGGTCAACCCACTCGGCTCGGAAGCGATCCTGATCAGCGACCCGAGCCACGCCACACCGGTTGAATTGAATCGCAACGGCTTGCGCACGGTGGCGCTGGGCATGGGCGACGTCACGCGACTGGAGCTCCCGTTCCTGCCGAACAGCGCCGATATCCGGATTGGCGACCTGCTGACCACCTCCGGGCTCGGTGATGCCTTCCCGGCGGGCTACCCGGTGGCGCAGGTCACGCGCGTGGAGCGGCGCCCGGGTGAACCGTTTGCGCGCGTCGAGGCGGAGCCGACTGCAGCGCTCAACCGCACCCGCCAGGTACTGCTGGTCTGGAAAGGCGGCGAAGCTGATCCGCCGGCAGTGGAAAGCGAGGTCGCCAACGCCCTCGTCACGCCGGACGACGAGGTTGAGCCATGAGCGCCGCACCCCGCCTGCCGAGCTGGTCGGTACTGCTATCGCTGCTGGTCGCGCTCTCGCTCGAAGTCACCCCCCTGCCCGGCGACCTCGCGGCCTGGCGACCGCCCTGGCTGGCGCTGACCATGATCTACTGGGCGCTCGCCTACCCGCGCCGGTACGGACTGGCGCTGGCCTGGTTCGCCGGGCTGGTGCTCGACATACTCAAGGGGGGCGTGCTTGGTCAGCATGCGCTGGCGATGACGGTAGCCACCTGGCTGACGCTGCACCTTCACCTGCGCTTGCGCCTGTTCCCGATCTGGCAACAAACCATGGCCATCGGCGCGCTGGTTGCGGCCCACCAGTTCCTGTTGTTCTGGGTTGACGGCATGACGGCCGGCGCTGAACTGAGCTGGGAACGCACCGCGCCGACCCTCGCGGCCATGCTCGCCTGGCCCATTCTCGTCGCCGTGCTCGACGGCCTGCGCGGGCGATTCCGGGCGCTCATATGAGCATCGATCATCTCAAGGACCACTGGCACGAGCAGCGCATGTTTCTCGGGCGCATCATCGCTGCGGCAGTCATCGTCACGCTGCTGGCCGGGCTGGTGGTGTACCGGCTGGTGGATTTGCAAGTCGTGCATTTCGAACACTTCAGCCGACTCTCGCACGGTAACCGGGTACGCATCGAACCGGTGCCGCCGGTGCGCGGCCTGCTGTTCGACCGCAACGGCCGGCTGCTGGCCGAAAACCGGCCCGTCTACCAGCTGGAACTGATCCCCGAGCAGGTTCGCGATATCGAGAGTACCCTCGCGGAGCTCCGCAGGCTGGGACTGGTGCACGACGAGGACCTGCCGCGCATCACGAGCCAGCTCAGGAGCCAGCGCAGATTCGAACCGACGATCCTGCGTCATCGCCTCAGTGAACAAGACGCGGCGCGCTTTGCCGTGCAGCGGCCGCGTTTCCCCGGCGTGGACATCCAGGCGCGGCTGGCGCGCCATTATCCTTACCGGGAAAGCGGCTCGCATGCGTTCGGATACGTCGGCGCCATCAGCGAAAACGACCTGCAAAGACTCGACACCGCCAATTATGCCGGTACCGCCCAGACTGGCCGCATCGGCGCTGAACGCGCCTGGGAAGGCCTGTTGCACGGCTCGACAGGGTATCGGCAAATCCTCGTAAATGCGCAGGGTCGCACCCTCCAGGAACTGGAGCGCAACGATCCCGTGCCGGGTCGCAACGTGCACCTGACCATTGACCTGGAATTGCAGCAGGTCGCGGAACAGGCTTTGCAAGGACGCCGCGGCTCGGTCGTCGCGCTGGATCCGCGCAATGGCGAGGTGCTGGCCCTGGCCAGCGTGCCGGGTTACGACCCGAACTTGTTCAGCTCCGGCATCTCCCGTGATCAATACCGCGCGCTGCAAACCGACATCGACCAGCCGCTCTTCAACCGCGCCTTGCGCGGCCAGTATCCACCCGGCTCGACCATCAAGCCGATGCTGGCGCTGGCGGGCTTGCATTACGGCGTGATTCACGGCCACGACACGGTTTTCTGCCCCGGCTGGTTCAGTCTGCCCAATCACTCGCACCGCTACCGCGACTGGCGCAGGACCGGCCACGGCACCGTCAACCTGCAGGACTCCGTGGCGCAGTCCTGCGACGTTTATTTCTACCGCCTGGCGGTCACGCTGGGCATCGAGCGCATGCACGAGTTCCTCGGCAAATTCGGGCTCGGCGGCCCTACCGGTATCGATATCCCCGGGGAGCAGACCGGCCTGGTGCCGTCCCGCGACTGGAAACGCAGTGCCTTTCGCCAGCGTGAAGACCAAGCCTGGTTTCCCGGCGAGACGGTGATCACCGGCATCGGCCAAGGCTATATGCTTGCCACGCCTTTACAACTGGCGCAGGCGGCGGCGATTCTAGGCAACCGCGGCCAGGGCTTTCGCCCGACCCTGCTCGCGGCCGTCGAGGACCCCGTCAGCGGCGCGCGCGAAACGCTTGCCCCCACCCCCTTGCCAGCTATCCAGGTCGCCCCGGCACAGATCGAAGAAGCCGTGGACTCGATGATCGCCGTCGTCCACGGCCCGCGCGGCACCGCCCGCGCCTCCGGTGCCGGTTCGCAATGGACCATTGCGGGCAAGACCGGCACATCACAGGTCATCGGCATCGCCCAGGGTGAAGAATACGACGAAGACCTCGTCGATGAACGCCACCGGCCGCATGCCCTGTTCATCGCCTTTGCGCCCGCCGAGAATCCGCGCATTGCGGTCGCTGTGCTGGTCGAGAACGGCGGCAGCGGCAGCGGTGCGGCGGCGCCGATCGCCCGCACTGTCATGGATCACTGGCTCAAGCGGGAGACAGACTGACATGGCGGTCTCACAGTCAGCATTCGGGGAACAGCGCTCGCTCAGTCTCGGTCGCCAGATCATGGCCGGCCTGCGCCTGGATGCGCCGCTGCTCGGCGGACTGTTGCTGGTCGCCGGTTTCGGACTCGTGGTGCTGTGGAGCGCCGGCGGCCAGGATAGCAGCCTGATGATGCGGCAACTGGTACGGCTGGGCGTCGCCTTCGGGGTGCTGCTGGCGATCGCCCAGGTGCCCCCGAAGCTACTGCGCCTGTGGGCGCCGTGGGTATTTGCCGTCGGCCTGCTGTTGCTGCTGGCGGTCCTCGTGGCCGGCGACTTCGGCAAGGGCGCGCAGCGCTGGCTGGATCTCGGCATAGTGCGTTTCCAGCCCTCCGAGATCATGAAACTCGCGGTGCCGATGATGGCCGCCTGGTACCTGCACAACCGGCCGTTGCCACCGCGCATCATCGAGTTGCTGGTGCTGCTGGCGCTGGTAGCGATCCCTGTCGTGCTCATTGCGCAACAACCGGATCTCGGTACTGCGCTGCTGGTCGGCAGCGCCGGGTTGCTGGTAATACTGCTCGGCGGGCTGCGCCTGAAGCTGATCGTATTGCTCGGCGCCGCCGGCGCGGCGCTGGCGCCCGTATTGTGGCATTTCATGCGTGATTACCAGCGGCAGCGCGTGCTGACACTGTTCAACCCGGAATCGGACCCGCTGGGCGCCGGCTACCATATTATCCAGTCGAAAATCGCCATTGGCTCCGGGGGCCTGTTCGGCAAGGGCTGGGGGAACGGCTCGCAAGCGCAACTCGAGTTTCTGCCGGAGCGCTCCACGGATTTCATCTTTGCCGTGCTGGGCGAGGAATTCGGCCTGATCGGCCTCGTGCTGCTGATATTGGCTTACCTGTTCCTGGTCGGCCGCGGCATGTACATCGCGCTGCAGGCCCAGGACACCTTTGCGCGGTTGCTCGCCGGCAGCATCAGCCTGACGTTTTTCGTTTATGTGTTCGTCAACACCGGCATGGTCACGGGATTACTGCCCGTGGTCGGAGTGCCGCTGCCGCTGGTCAGCTATGGCGGCACATCAATGGTGACCCTCATGGCGGGTTTCGGTATCCTCATGTCCATCAACGGCCACCGTAACCTGCTGGGCAAATAATGCGTTCAATTCTGCTGCTGTGCTGCGCCATCTTCGTGGTCGGACAATTACTGGCTGCCGCGCCGGCCAGCGCCCGCGCACTCGATTTAGAACGGGCCGACGTGCAAGCCTTCATCGACCGGGTCCACGAGGAACACGGCCTCGAACGGGAGACGGTGCGCTCCATCCTCGAACTCGCCCGCGTCCAGCCGCCGATCATTGACGCCATCAGCCGTCCCGCAGAGCGCGTCCGGCCCTGGCACGAATACCGGAATATTTTCATGACCGAGGCGCGTATCGCCGCCGGCGTGGAATTCTGGCGGGAACACAGCACCAGGATCGCCCAGGTGGAGGCGGACACCGGTGTACCCGCGGAAATCCTGGTCGGGATCATCGGCGTGGAAACTTTTTACGGGCGCATCATCGGTCGTTACCGCGTGCTCGACGCCCTCGCGACGCTCGCCTTCGAATATCCGCCCCGCAGCGCTTTCTTCACGCGTGAACTCGAGCAATTCCTGCTGCTGGTACGCGAGCAGGGACTCGAAATAGAAACCCCGGTCGGTTCCTATGCCGGCGCGATGGGCATGCCGCAATTCATCCCGTCGAGCTATCGCGCCTACGCGGTGGACGGGGACGGCGACGGCCGCGTGGACCTGTGGAACAGCATGGACGACATCCTCGCGAGTGTCGCCAACTACTTCAAGGCACACGGCTGGCGGGCCGGCGAGCCGGTAGTTGCGGCCGCCGTGGCCGGCGGCAAGGACCCGTCCGCACTCGCGCACCAGGGGCTGAACACCAACACCACCGTCGGCGCCCTGTGGGCGGCCGGTGTCGGCCTGGTCGGCCCGGCGCCCCAGGACCTGGATGCAGCGGCTGGCTTATTCGTGCTGGAACACGCGCAGGGCCCGCGTTACTGGGCCGGATTCCACAACTTCTACGTCATCACCCGTTACAACCGCAGCCTGATGTATGCCCTGGCGGTTCACCAGCTTGGCGAGGCCATCGGGGCGCGCGCCAGGGAAGGCGGCCATGCGGACTGAGTGCTGCGGGCGTGGGATCGCAGCACTTTGCGTCATTGCAGGGGTGGCGCTGTTGGCAGGTTGCGCCGGGCCCCGGGATGACGGGATCAGTCCAGGCCAGGACAGCGCTCCGACCCGGCCGCCGGACCTGAGCCGTATTCCCGACCCGGTGCCGCGCGCCGAGCCACGCAGCAGCCGCGGCAATCCGCCGTTCTACGAGGTCATGGGCCGGCGTCACTACGTCATGAACGACGCTGACGCCGCCCGCTACCGCGAACGCGGCATAGCCAGCTGGTACGGCACCAAGTTTCATGGCCGCACGACATCCAGCGGCGAGCCTTACGATATGTACGCGATGACAGCGGCTCACAAGACGCTGCCCCTGCCCGTGTACGTGCGGGTCACGCACGTCGGCAACGGCCGCAGCGTGATCGTTCGGGTCAACGACCGCGGGCCGTTCATCGGGGATCGCATTATCGACTTGTCTTACGCCGCGGCCGTGCGCCTGGGCATGCACAATGACGGCACCGCACTGGTGGATGTCGAAATTATCGAACCGGGCACCGGCCAGGCGAGGCCCGTGGTCGCCGGCGCGGGATCGCAACCGGCGCCGGAGACAGGTCCGGAGCCCGTCTGGCTGCAAGTAGGCGCCTTTTCGGACGAAACCAACGCGACTCGCCTGAAGACGCGGCTCGCCGGTGCCGGCATCAACCACGTCGTGTTGCAGCCGGAAGGGCGCCCCCGGAAACGGATCTACCGCGTCCGGATCGGGCCGCTGACGGCCGTGGACGAGATCGAGCACATGCTGGAACGGGTGCGCGCACTCGGTATCCACGATGCCCACATCCTGATGGAGTGAGCCAGTCCGGCGGCTGCAATGGCCCGCGGCTACATCGTCGGGAACCGAGCGTGTAACATTCCGGACTAATTCCATCCCACGTTTCACCGGCCATGCGCCGCGCCAGGAAACCATGCGCTTAATATTCCCTCTCTGCCTCGCCTTTATGCTCCTTGCAGCGACCCCGCCCGCCGGCGCCCAGCAACCGGCTACCGCTTTGCCGCCCATGCCGGCCGCCCCGGCCGTTGCCGCGCGCGGCTATATTCTCGTCGATCACAACTCCGGCAAAGTACTGGCTGAACACAACGCCGACGAGCGCATGGATCCGGCCAGCATCACCAAGCTGATGACCGCTTACGCGGTTTTCAGTGAGCTGCGCAAGGGCCAGATGGCGCTCGACGACCTGGTCACCGTCAGCGAGCGCGCCTGGCGTACCGGCGGTTCGCGCAGTTTTATCGAGGTCGGCACGCGCGTCAGTGTCGAAGACCTGATCCGCGGGATGATCATTCAGTCGGGCAATGACGCCTCGGTGGCGCTGGCGGAGCATACCGCCGGCAGCGAGGCCGCCTTTGCGGAGCTCATGACCGAGTACGGTCGGCGGCTAGGCATGGTGAACACGAATTTCCGTAACGCAACCGGCCTGCCGGTCGAGGATCATTACAGTTCGGCGCGCGACATCGCCCTGCTGGCCAGCGCGATCATTCGCGAATACCCGGAGTTTTACCAGTTCTACTCGGAACGCGAGTTCACCTTCAACAATATTACCCAGCGCAATCGCAACCAGATGTTGTGGCGGGACCCCACGGTCGACGGCATGAAGACCGGTATGACCAATGCTGCCGGGTATTGCCTGGTGTCGTCGGCGCAACGTGACGGCATGCGCCTGGTCTCGGTTCTGCTCGGCACAAGCAGTGCGAAAGCGCGGGCCGATGCGACCCAGGCCCTCCTGAACTGGGGATTCCGTTTCTACGAAAGTCACCGCGTGTACGCCGCGGGTGAGCAGGTCACGGCCGCCCGCCTTTGGAAAGGCGAGCTGGATGAACTTGGGCTCGGCCTCAAGGAGGACCTGTGGGTTACCGTGCCGCGCGGCCGTTACGACAGCCTGCAGGCCTCGCTGGAACTGCAGACGCCACTGGTGGCCCCGGTGACGACCGATCACGAAGTCGGCCGTCTGCGGATCAGCCTCGGAGAAGAAGCTGTTACGGACCGCAGCCTGTATCCGCTGGTGACCTCGCCGGAAGGGGGCTTCGTGCGGCGCGCGCTGCACTCCGTCCTGCTGTGGTTCGAATGAGTGCGGAGCTGCTCGAGTTTCCGTGCGAGTTTCCGCTCAAGATCATGGGGCGCAAAACGACCGGGTTCAGGGAAACAGTGCTGTCACTGGTCGAGCCGCATACCGGCACGATCGCTGCGACGCAGGTCCGCGAACGCGACAGCCGCGACGGGAATTTCGTCGCCTTGACGCTGGTCGTGCATGCCCAAAGCCAGGCCCAGCTCGACGCCATCTACACCGCGCTGTCGGCGCACGACCAAGTGCTGATGGTGCTGTGACGACGCCGCCCGTCAACCGGCACCTCGGCCGCGTCGAATATGAACCGACCTGGCGAAAAATGCAGGCGTTCACCGAAGCGCGCACTGCCGAGCAGGCGGACGAAGTCTGGTTCCTGGAGCATCCACCGGTCTTCACGCTCGGTCTCAACGGGCGTCGGGAACACTTGCTCGCCCCGGGCGACATTCCCGTCGTGCAGGTGGATCGCGGCGGCCAGGTGACTTATCACGGCCCGGGCCAGCTGGTCGTATACCCCCTGCTCGACCTCGACCGCGCCGGCCTCGGCGTGCGCGAACTGGTGTGCGCGCTGGAGCGCGCCGTGATTTGCTGTGTCGCCGCCTACGGCATCAAGGCGGTGGGTAATCGCGATGCACCCGGCGTTTACGTGGACGGCGCCAAGCTGGCGAGCATCGGCCTCCGGATCCGGCGCAATTGCAGCTATCACGGCCTGGCGCTCAACGTCGCCATGGACCTCGAGCCCTTCCAGAGAATCAATCCCTGCGGCTTCCAGGGCCTGGCGGTCACCCAGCTCGCCGACCTCGGCGTCAACCACGATCTCGAGCGTGTGGTCACGGACCTGGAGGCTACGCTGCGGGACGAACTGGCTCAGGCTTCTCCGAGCCTCTCCCGCAGCGCGTAGAGCCGCTCGGGCGTACCGATATCCATCCAGCCACCGCCATGCAAAACCCCACTGAGCCTGCCTTGCCGTGCCGCCGCAACCAGCAGTGGCGCCAACGGGAAACGACCGGGACGACAAGCCGCAAACAAGCCGGGATCCAGGATCGCCATGCCGCCGTAGGTGTAGCGCGTCACGGCATCGGCATCGATGCGCCCCTGCGCCAGGCCGAAGTCACCCGCGGGATGGTGATCAGGATTCGGCACCAGCACGAGATGTCCCAGCATGCCCGGCGGGAGTTCCAGCGCGGCCGGCGAGAGGTCGCACCAGACGTCGCCGTTGAGCAGCAGAAACGGCGCCGGCCCGAGCAGGGGCAGCGCCTGGAGGATACCGCCGCCGGTCTCGAGCGGTGGCCAGGGTTCGGGGGAGTACTGGATGGAAACACCCCACCGGCTGCCGTCACCGAGCGTTGCCTGCAGCAACTCGCCCAGCCACGAGCAGTTCATGACGACTTCGCGGCATCCCGCCGCGGCGAGCGCGCGCAGGTGGTGGGCGACCAGCGGTTCGCCGGCGACCGGCAGCAGCGGCTTCGGGAGACTGTCGGTCAGGGGACGCATGCGTTCGCCGCGGCCCGCCGCCAGCACCATCGCTTTCACAATGTTTTCCTCGCGCGCCGCCCCCCGGCGGCGATTGAACGGCAGTTTCAAAGTATGCCATGTTAGCCAATTTGAACCGGGACGCTCGATGATGCGTCTTCTCTTGCTGTCGATCACCTTGGTCATGCTCGGCATGAGTAGCACCGTGCGCGCGTCCTCGGTGTGCCCGGTGCCCGAGGAAATCGATTTCGGCCCGATCGACGATAGCGGGCGCATCGAAATATCCGCCGACCACGCTGACCTCACTGCCGACGGCGATTCAGAGTTTTCCGGCCGCGTCGTGCTGCAACGTGGGGCCCAGCGACTGGAGACCGATGGCGCTACCTGGGACCGCGAGGCCGGACGCGTCATGGCGATCCAGGGCGCGCGCTTCATCCAGCCCGGCTTTGAAGTGGACGCCGATTCACTGGAGTTTCGCCCTGCCGAAGGCACCGCCGTACTCACCGGCAATCGTTACCGCCTGCCCTCGCAACCCGCCACCGGCGGCGCCGAGCGCATCAAGGTGCGCGACACCGGACGGATAAACATGGACGGGGTCACTTACACGACATGTCCGGGTGATGACCCGGACTGGCTGCTGCGGATCGACAGCCTGCGACTCGATACGGAGCGTGAGATCGGCACGGCGAACAACGTCTCGCTGCGTTTTTTCGACGTGCCGATCATCTACTGGCCCTATCTTTCTTTTCCCCTGTCGGACCGCCGCAAATCCGGCTTCCTGGTGCCGGAATTCGGCCAGTCCACACGCAGCGGCTTCGAATTCGCCCTGCCCTACTACTTCAATCTTGCGCCAAACTACGACCTGATGGTGACGCCGACCTTCCTGTCACGCCGCGGCGTGCGGCTGGATAACGATTTCCGCTACCTGACCCAGCGGAGCGCCGGTACCCTGTCGCTGAACCACCTGTACCGGGACAGCCTGCGGCCGGACAACGACTCGCGCACCTGGGCCAGCCTCAGCCACGTGACGCGACTCGAAAACGGCTGGCGCATCACGGCCGATCTCGAAGACGTCTCCGACACGGATTACTTCCAGGACCTCGGTCGCAGTCCACAGGTCACCAGTCGTACCCACCTCGAGCGTCGACTGCAGGCGGACTACGCGGGCGATGTCTGGCGCGTCTCGGCGCGGCTGCAGAACTTTCGCACCCTCGATTTGGATATCCCGGAGGATGAACGGCCCTATGCGCGGGTGCCGCAAGTCATGGCCAACGCGCTGTGGCCAGGCGGCCCGCTCGGCCTCGACTGGCGGTTGACTACCGAGGCCGCGGGGTTCACCAGGGATGTCGGGGCGCAAGGCGGGCGCGCCGTACTGGAGCCCGGCGTCAGCCTGCCGCTCGAGGGTCCCGGGTATTTCATCACGCCGAGCGCGCGGCTGCGCATGGTGCAGTACCAACTCACCGATCAGTTGCCCGGACAAGACACCTCGCCCGGCTACGCGGCGCCGATCCTCAGCGTGGACTCTGGCCTGCGCTTCGACCGCGGCTTTGCCGGCGGCCGCTTCCTCCAGACGCTCGAGCCGCGTGCCCTGTACGCCTTCATTCCGTATCGCGACCAGGAGTCCTTGCCGTTGTTTGACAGCGCGCAGCCCGACTTCAATTACGTCCAGTTATTCAGGCCCAATCGATTTCTCGGGGTGGATCGGCTGGGCGACACGAACCAGCTGAGCGTCGGCGTGACCAGCCGGCTGCTGGAGACCGCGTCAGGCCGCGAGTTTCTGACCGCCTCGATCGGCAAGGCCTGGTTTTTCGAAGATCCGGAAGTGACGTTCCCGGGAACGAGTCCGGAAACGGCAGACAGCTCCCCGATCGTCGTCGAACTGGGGCTCGGTCTTTTCAAGAACTGGAATGCCGACATCGGGTACCAGTGGGACAGCAGCGCCAGCGAGACGCGCCTGGCGCAGTACCGTATCCAGTACCAGCCGGCCCCGGACAAGGTGGTGAACTTTTCCTATCGCTATCGGCCTGAGTTGCTCGAAGACGTCACTTTTTCCGTCGGCTGGCCGCTTTCCCGCCGTTGGAGTTTCGTCAGCGCCATGGAGTATTCCCTGCGTGACAAGGCCACAGTGGATCAATTACTCGGGGTGCAATATGAAAGTTGCTGCTGGGCCGTACGTTTCTCGGCAGCTGAACAGGTCAGCCGGCGCGACGGCAGCACGGACACTTCCATCCGCCTGCAGCTGGAATTCAAGGGCCTTGGCGGCGGCGGCGGCGGCAGGGCACGCTTCGAAAGTGCTATTCTAGGTTATTCCGCCTACGATTAATTAAACCGCTATGCAACTGTTTTCAAAACGTATTCCCCTGTTACTGGTGATTCTTGCCGGCCTCCTGCCGGGTTACTCGGGCGGACTGCATGCCGAAACTCCTGGGAATTCCGGCGCCCTGCTGGATCGGATCGTGGCGCTGGTCGACGACGGCGTGGTCCTGCAATCGGAACTCGATCACCAGGTCGATATGATTACCCGCCAGCTGCGCGAGCAGGGCACGCGCATGCCGCCCCCGCAAGTCATCCGGCAGCAGATCCTCGAAAACCTCATAGTCCAGCAAGTACAAATGCAGCGCGCCGACAGAATTGGGGTTCGCATCGGCGACGAGCAACTCAATGCCGCCCTGCAACAGGTAGCGATCCGAAACGAAATCAGCCTGTCCGAACTGCCGGTCGCCCTGGCCGCGGACGGCATCAATTACTCGGCTTTCCGCGAACAGCTGCGGCGCGAAATGACCATGGAAGCGCTCCGCCAACGCGACGTCATGGCGCGCATCCAGGTCTCCGATCGAGAAATTCGCCGCTGGCTCGAGCAACAGGAAGCCAATCGCGGCAGCCAGGTCGATTACGACATCTCGCAGATCCTGCTGGCGCTGCCGCAGGACCCTTCGCCGCAGCAGATGAACGAAGCACAGGAACGGGCCGCGGCTATCCACGCGCGCCTGCAGGCGGGTGAAGACTTTGCCGAACTTGCGGTAGCCGAGTCCTCCGGACAGCAAGCCCTGTCCGGTGGCCGACTTGGCTGGCGCCGCGGTGCGCAGCTGCCACAGCAGTTTGCCGACGTGATCCAGTCCCTCTCGGCCGGCGAA
Source organism: Gammaproteobacteria bacterium (assembly GCA_047921455.1). GTDB lineage: Bacteria > Pseudomonadota > Gammaproteobacteria > Steroidobacterales > XN24 > XN24. The sequence goes on along the minus strand of JBLRWC010000006.1, from coordinate 44,195 downwards.
ATCAGCGCGCCGGTGCGCAGCAGCAGCGGTTTTCATATCTTTCGCGTCAACGAGACGCGGGGCGGCGACGACCGGGTCGTTGAACTGCAGACCAAGGCCCGCCACATCCTCCTTATTCCCAACGAAATCGTTGACGATGAGACTGCCCGGGGCCGGCTGGTAACCATCCGGGAGCGCGTCATCAACGGCGATTCTTTCGCCGACATTGCGATGCTCGAATCCGACGATCCGGGGTCGGCCGCGCGCGGCGGCGACCTGGGCTGGAACCCGCCCGGCAATTTTGTGCCGGAATTCGACGCCACCCTGGATGCGCTGAGTCCGGGTGAAATCAGCGAGCCTTTCAAGTCGCGTTTCGGCTGGCACATCATCAAGCTGGAGGATCGCCAGGAACGCGATACCACCGACGAAGTCAGGCGCCGCCAGGCCATCGAAGCGATCCGCGCGAGCAAGCTGGAGCAGGAAACCGAACTGTGGCTGCGAAAGCTGCGCGACGAGGCGTGGGTCGAGATTCGCGGCAGCTGAGCCGGGCGAACACTAATGAAGACCTTGCCGGCCATTGCGTTGACCGCCGGCGAACCCGCCGGTATCGGGCCTGAACTTTGCCTGGCGATCGCCGCCGTGCCGTGGCCGGCGCGCCTGGTGACTATCGGACCGCTCGCGCATCTGCAGGCGACCGCCCGGCGGCTCGAACTGCCCGTCACGCCACGCGCCGTCACCGCACCACGCGCCCACCGCGCCGGCGAACTGCAGGTCATCGACGTTCCGCTGGTGGCACCGGTCCAGCCGGGCGTGCCCGATGCGCGCAACGCGACGGCGGTGCTTGACATGTTGCGTCGCGCAGCGCGCGGCTGCCTCGCTGGTGAGTTTGACGGCATGGTCACCGCCCCGGTGCAAAAGGCCATCATCAGCGCGGCGGGACATCCCTTTTCCGGACATACCGAGTTCCTGGCCGAGCTGGCGGGTGGCGAGCCCGTCATGTTGCTCGTCGCGAATACGCTGCGCGTGGCCCTGGCGACCACCCACCTGCCGTTGGCAAAAGTGCCGGCGGCGATCACCGGGGAAAAGCTGGACACGGTGCTGCGCGTGCTGCACCAGGGGTTACGCACCAGCTTCGGCATCGCCAATCCCCGCATCCTGGTAGCAGGCCTCAATCCGCATGCCGGCGAAGGCGGACACCTCGGCGACGAAGAAATCCGGGTGATTGCGCCGGCGCTCGCCGCGCTGCGTGCCGAGGGGCTACAGCTGGAAGGCCCGCTGCCAGCCGATACGCTGTTCACGCCGGATCGACTGGCCCACTGCGACGCGGTGCTCGCCATGTACCACGACCAGGGCCTGCCGGTACTGAAATATGCCGGCTTCGGTCGCGCCGTGAACATCACGCTCGGCCTGCCACTGCTGCGGACCTCGGTCGATCACGGCACCGCGCTCGACATTGCCGGTACCGGCCGAGCAGATTCCGGGAGCCTCGTAGCCGCGCTCAAGCTTGCGCTGGACATCGCCGGCCGCCGCGTCGGACAGCCATGAATCATCGGCCGCGCAAGCGCTTCGGCCAACATTTCCTGCATGATCCGGCGGTCATCGAGCGCATTGTCGCTGCGATCGACCCGGCGCCCGGCGAGCGCCTGGTCGAGATCGGGCCGGGCGCGGGCGCACTCACGTTTCCGCTACTGGCGCGCGGCGCCCGGCTCACCGTCATCGAGCTGGACCGGGATCTCGCCGCACAGCTTGCGACCCGGCCGGAGGCCGGCGACGCGCTGACCATCGTCCAGGGTGACGCCTTGAAATTTCCCCTGGCGAAGCTGGCGGCGCCGGGAGAACGCCTGCGCCTGGCCGGCAACCTGCCGTACAACGTCTCGACGCCCCTGTTGTTTCGTTTCATCGCCCAGGCCAGCGTCATCCGGGATATGCATTTCATGCTGCAACGAGAGGTCGTCCAGCGCATGGTCGCCGCGCCGGGTTCGCGCACCTACGGCCGCCTCACAGTGATGCTCGCGGCGGCCTGCCGGGTCCAGTGGCTCTTCGACATCGGCCCCGGCGCCTTCCGTCCGCCGCCCAAGGTCTGGTCCTCCATCGTGCGGCTCGAGCCCTGGACCGAGCCGCCCTTCAAGGTCAGCGACCCGGCGCGTTTCGCCACGGTCGTGCGCCACGCCTTCGGGCAGCGGCGCAAGACCTTGCGTAACGCCCTGGCCGGGCTGGTCGACGAAGACGCCATCCGGGCAGCGGGTTGCGATCCCGGTATCCGCGCGGAAATGCTGCCACCGGAAATGTTCGCCCGGCTGGCGGACGAATCGGCCTGAACCGCTCTATACTTGGCGGGTAAGCTCAAAGGAGTACGCACATGGATTACCAGCGGATTCTTGCGGCGGTGGACCTCGACGAGCACAGCCAGCTGGTGCTGTCCCGGGCAAAGGCCATGGCTGGCCTGGCAGGCGCACAGCTGACCCTGATGCACGTGGTCGAGTACGTGCCGGTGGAGCCGATGGGCGAAGCCTTGTTGCCGGCGGTGAGCATCGAGGAAGAACTGGTGGCCGGTGCCCGCACCCGGCTGGCCGAACTGGCGACCGCGGCGGGCCTCGAGGACGTCGAACAGCAGGTCATCGCGGGCACGATCAAGACCGAGTTGCTGCGCAAGACGCGCGAGTGGCCCGCTGACCTGGTCGTGCTCGGCAGCCGGGAGCGACACGGCCTGGCGCTGATCGTCAACCAGACCGAGGATGCCGTGCTGCACGCGGCCCCCTGCGACCTGCTGGCTGTGCGCCTGCCGAGGTAGCTGCCGGGGGTCGTGTAGAATCGGGGCTTCCGCGAGATGTCTCCCACGGAGCGCCCAATGGCCCAACCCCCGATCCGGATCGAGGTAGAAACCACGTACCTGGATCAGCAATCCAACCCCGACCAGGGGCGGTACGCTTTCGCCTACAGCATCACCATCCGCAACGAAGGCGAGATCCCCGCGCGCCTGTTGTCGCGACACTGGATCATTACCGACGCGAACGGCGGCATACAGGAGGTGCGCGGCGCCGGCGTCGTCGGCGAGCAGCCGTTGATCCGCCCGGGCGAGGGCTTTCGCTACACGAGCGGCGCCGTCATCCCCACGCCGGTCGGTTCGATGCGCGGCGCCTACCAGATGGTTGACGAGGCCGGTCAGCATTTCGAGGCGCCCATCGCCGCATTCACGCTGGCGAGGCCGGGCGCGCTGCACTGATGGCCGTGTACGCCATCGGCGATCTGCAGGGCTGTCTCGAACCCCTCCAGCGGCTGCTCGACCGGATTGCGTTCGACCCGGCACGTGACCGGCTCTGGTTGACCGGCGATCTCGTCAATCGCGGCCCCGCCTCACTGGCCACCCTGCGGTACCTGCGCTCGCTTGGCGAGCTTGCGGTCACGGTCCTCGGCAACCATGACCTGCACCTGTTGGCGACCGGTTACGCGGACAACCGGCCAAGAAAAAAGCGCGACACGCTGCAGCAAGTCCTCGAGGCCGACGATTGCGATGAACTGCTGGACTGGCTCCGCCGCCGGCCCATGCTGCACCACGACGCGGCGCTCGACTTCACCATGGTGCACGCCGGCCTGCCGCCGCAATGGGACCTGGCCGATGCACGCGCCGCAGCTGCCGAACTGGAGGCTGTGCTGCGAGGCGACCAGGTGGTGGAATTTCTGCAGCATATGTATGGCAATGAGCCGGCCCGGTGGGACCCGGCGCTCGAGGGCATCGATCGGCTGCGCTATATTGTCAATGCGCTGACGCGAATGCGCTTTTTACGGCCGGACGGCAGCCTGGAACTGGCCAGCAAGGGTACGCTCGAGCGAGCGAGTGCGGAGCTGATTCCATGGTACCGCTTCCCCGGTCGGCGCAGCGCAGGACTGCGCCTGGTCTTCGGGCACTGGTCGCTGCTGGGCGAGATCGCCCACGACGGCGCCTTCAGCGTCGACACGGGCTGCGTATACGGTGGTCGGCTGACGGCGCTGCGGCTGGACGACGAGGTGCGGACCAGCATCGAATGCGGACCACCCTTGTGGGATCCGCGCGACGGGTAAAATCGGTTAACACGGGAGGGGGAGCTGCAACATGGAACTAAGTCTCGAGGGACGCCGCGCCGTGGTCTGTGGTGCCAGCCGGGGCATCGGCCGCGCGATCGCCACGGTGCTGGCCGATATGGGAGCGACGCTGACGCTGGTCGCGCGTGACGAACAGGCCCTGCAGGCGGTGGCCGCCAAGCTGCCGGGCGGCACGGCACGACACGAAGTTTGTGCCGTGGACTTCCTGGACAGTGCCGCGGTGGAGCGCGCCTTTGCTGCCCTCGCTGCCGCGGGCCCGGTGCACGTGCTCGTCAACAACACCGGCGGGCCTGCCGCCGGGACTGCCTACGACGCCAAGCCGGCAGAATTCGAGGCGGCGTTCAGGCAGCACCTGGTGGCCGCCCAGATCGCGGCCCAGGCCCTGGTCCCCGGCATGAAGAAGGCCGGTTATGGCCGCATCATCAATATTATTTCGACCTCGGTAAAAGAGCCGATCCCCGGCCTGGGCGTGTCCAATACCATCCGTGCCGCCATGGCGAGCTGGGCAAAAACCGTGTCGCGGGAACTCGCGCCGCACAGCATCACGGTGAACAATGTGCTGCCGGGCTTTACCAGCACGGAACGGCTGGACTATCTCTTCAAGCAGCGCGCCGAGAAAGGCGGCGGCAATGTCGAAGAAATCGAGCGCGCCGCGCTGGCGCAGGTGCCGACCGGCCGCTTTGCCCGGCCGGAGGAAATTGCCTTTGCCGTCGGCTTCCTCGCCTCGCCGCAAGCGGCCTATATCAACGGCATCAACGTGCCGGTGGACGGCGGACGCATGGCGAGCCTGTGACCGCGCCGCTGGAGGTTTACAACTACATCGACGGGCGGCTGCAGCCGCCCAGCGGAGACGACTGGCTGGAACTGTACGAGCCCGCCACGGGCCAGGCTTGCGGTCGCGTGGCAGACAGCAGCGCCGCCGACCTCCAGCAGGCGATCGCCGCCGCGCGCCTGGCCCAACCCGAATGGCGCCGCGCCGGATCCGCGGTACGCGCCGGCTGGCTGAACGCATTGGCTGACCTGGTCGAGAGCCGTGCCGAACAACTTGCCGAAGCCGAATCCACCGATACCGGCAAGCCGCTGTCGCTCGCCCGCAACGCCGACATCCCGCGGGTCGCTGCCAACCTGCGTTTTTTTGCGGCGGCCGCGACCCAGTTCGCCAGCGAATCGCACCCGATGGGCGATGCGGGCGTCAACTTCACGCTGCGGGAGCCGCTCGGGGTGGTCGGCTGCATTTCGCCCTGGAATCTGCCGCTTTACCTGCTGAGCTGGAAAATCGCCCCGGCGCTGGCGGCCGGCAACTGCGTCATTGCGAAGCCATCCGAACTGGCGCCCGTCACGGCCGGCCTGTTGGCGGAGCTTTGCATCGAGGCAGGGCTGCCGCCCGGCGTGCTGAACATGCTCCACGGACAGGGCGCCGGCATCGGCCAACAACTCGTGGCCGACCCGGCAATTCGCGCCATCTCCTTCACCGGCGGCACGCGTACCGGCGCATCGATCGCACAGGCCGTCGCGCCGTCCTTCAGAAAGGTATCGCTGGAACTTGGCGGCAAAAACCCGACCATCGTGTTCGCGGACTGTGATTTCGAGCGCACCCTGGAGGGCGTGTTGCGCGCGGCCTTCACCAACCAGGGCCAGGTTTGCATGTGCGGTTCCCGCATTCTCGTCGAAGCGCCGCTTTACGAGCGTTTCCGTGACGCGCTCGTACAACGCGTGCGCGCCATGCGAGTGGGCGACCCGCATGACCCGGCGACCGAACAAGGTGCACTGATTTCCGCGCAACATCGTCAAAAGGTGCTCGATCATATTGCCGTCGCACAGGCCGAGGGCGGTCGCTTGCTGTGCGGCGGTGAAGCGTTCACGCCACCCGGCGAACGTTGCCGGGACGGCTGGTTCGTGTCGCCCGCGCTGTTCGAGAATCTCTCGCCGGAATGCCGCACGAACCAGGAAGAAATTTTCGGCCCGGTGGCGACGCTGGCGCCCTTCAAGGATGAGGATGACGCCGTGGCACTGGCCAATGGCGTCTCCTACGGCCTGGCCACGTCCATCTGGGGCCGGGATATCGGTCGCTGCCACCGCGTGGCAGCACGCGTCGAGGCCGGCATGGTGTGGGTCAACTGCTGGATGGTGCGCGACCTGCGCACTCCACTGGGCGGCATGAAGAACTCGGGTCTCGGCCGCGAGGGCGGCTTCGAGGCCATGCGGTTTTTCACCGAAGCCAAGAACGTCTGCGTGAGTTACGACTGAAATGAGCGACAGCACCACGACCCGCACCGCCCCCCCACCGGTCGGCCACTACCCGCACGCACGCCGGGTCGGCAAGCTGCTGTTCCTTTCGGGCCTGGGCCCGCGCGCACCGGGTGGCGGGCCGATTCCGGGCGTGACCCTCGACGCGACTGGCCGCATCGTGGACCACGATATCGAGCTGCAGTGCCATGCCGTGTTCGCAAACACGCGCGCGGTACTCGAGGCGGCTGGCTCGAGCTGGGAGCGCCTGGTGGACGTGACGGTTTTTTTGACCGATATGCAGCACGACTTCGAGACGTTCAATCGCCTGTGGGCCGAGTACTTCCCGGTCGATCCGCCCTGCCGCACCACCGTCGAGATCTCGCGCCTGCCAACGCCCATTGCCATCGAGCTGAAGTGCATCGCGATCGTGGAGGACTGACATGCAAGCCTTACGCGCCTTCAACTTCCAGGAGTGGCTCGCAGAGCATCGTCACAAGCTCAAGCCACCCGTGTGCAACCAGGTCGTGTTCGAGGATGCCGAGTTTATTGTCATGGTGGTCGGTGGTCCGAACAGCCGCACGGATTACCACTGGGATCCGGGCGAGGAATTCTTTTACCAGCTCGAGGGAGACATGCTGCTCAAGACCGTGCAGGACGGCCAGATCGTGGACATCCCGATCCGCGCCGGCGAGATGCTGCTGCTGCCCGCCGAGGTGCCGCACTCGCCCCAGCGTTACGCCGACACCGTCGGCATGGTGATCGAGCGGCGCCGGGGACCCGAGGAACAGGACGGGTTCATGTGGTTCTGCGAAAATTGCGGCCACAAGCTGTACGAGGAATTCCTGCACGTGCACGACATCGTGACGCAGCTGCCGCCCGTGTTTGATCGCTTCTATGGCACGGCCGCCAACCGGCACTGCGCTGAATGCGGCCACGAGATGCCGCCGCGCTGACCGCGACGTTGACCGCCACGCAATGAGCGACACGCCGCCGCTGAAAATTGACGTTCACACTCACGTCCTGCCGCCGGGCTGGCCCGACCTGCAGGCCCGATACGGCTATGGTGGCTGGGTCCAACTGGCCGAGCACGGCCCCGGCTGCGCCCACATGCTCAAGGACGGCAAGTTCTTCCGCGAGGTGCAATCGAACTGCTGGGATCCCGCGCAACGCATCACCGACTGCGACGGTCACGGCGTCCACGTGCAGGTGCTGTCCACCGTGCCGATCATGTTCAGTTATTGGGCACGGCCGGCCGACGCTTTGGACCTGGCAAAGCTGCTCAACGACCACGTCGCGAGCCTGGTCGCCGCTTGCCCGCACCGGTTCATCGGCCTCGGCACGGTGCCGATGCAGGCGCCCGACCTGGCGATCCGGGAGCTCGAGCGCTGCGTGCAAGAACTCGGCCTCGCGGGCATCGAGATCGGCTCGCATGTCAACGAAATGAATCTCGATCACCCCGACCTCTTCCCGGTCTTTGAAGCCGCGCGCGATCTTGGCGCCGCAGTCTTCGTACACCCGTGGGACATGCTGGGCCGCGAGCGCATGCCGAAGTACTGGCTGCCCTGGTTGGTCGGTATGCCCGCGGAGACCTCGCTGTCGATCTGCTCGATGATCTTCGGCGGCGTGTTCGAGCGGCTGCCGGGCCTGCGCGTGCTGTTCGCGCACGGCGGCGGCGCCTTCCCCGCGACGCTCGGCCGCATCGAGCACGGTTTCAAGGTACGCCCCGACCTCGTGGCGGCGGACAGTGACAAGAACCCGCGCGACTATCTCGGGCGTTTTTATGTCGACTCGCTGGTGCACGATCCCAACCTGCTACGCTTCATGATCAACCTCATGGGCGTAGAAAACATCGCGCTGGGCAGTGATTATCCCTTTCCACTCGGCGAAACCGAACCGGGTCAGATGATCGAACAAATGCATGACCTCTCGGCCGAGGAGAAGCGACGCTTGTTGTCCGGTACCGCGCTGGAATGGCTCAACCTGGATGCGGAGCGCTTCCGCCGGTGAGCGACGTCGATACAGTGACGCAGCTGTCGCTGGCGCATGCCGGCCGGCGCTTCACCGTGGAGACCGCCGGTGGCGTGTCGCTGGCAATTCCGCTCGAACTGCACGGCGGCCCGCAACCGACCCACTTCGGTGCGCCCGCTGCGCGCGCCGAACCCTTGGTGGCGGGAGGGTTCATCGGCGATGCGCGCCGCGGCGGCAGCTGCAACTGCGAAGCGGTCACACTGGTACCTCACTGCAACGGCACCCACACGGAAGGCCCCGGGCACCTGACCGACGAGCGGCTGACGGTGCACACGAGTGCGCTGCGGCCGCTGTATCTCGCGGCGCTGATCTCCGTGGTGGCCGAGGATGCCGCGGACGCCACCGAAACCAGCGACCCCGCGCCGCATCCGGGTGACCACCTCATCACGGCCCGCGCGCTGGCCCCTGCGTTGGCCGCGATCGGCGCCGCGGCGGTCGAAGCCGTCGTGGTACGCACGTTGCCGAACGACGCGGGCAAACAGGCGCGTGACTGGATGACGCCGCCCTTGCCGCCGTATTTTTCGCGCCAGGCCATGGCGCTGTTGCTCGACCACGGGGTCCGCCACCTGCTCACCGACCTGCCGTCCGTGGACCGCGTGCTGGATGAAGGCCGGCTGACCGGCCACCGCGTATTCTTCGGCATGCCGGTGGACAGCCGCGCCGCCGCGGCGGTCAGCCGTCCGGACGCCACCATCACCGAAATGATCTTCGCCCCGGATGCGCTGCCGGACGGACTGTACGCCTTGTCCCTGCAACTTGCTCCGTGGGTCAGCGACGCCGTGCCGTCGCGCCCGGTGCTGTTCCCGCTGGCGCCCGCATGAACGCGCCAGACGCCGCCACGCTCGACGTGCACGATCCGCTGGCGGAATTCCGCGCACAATTTCATGTGCCGCCGCATGGCGACGGCGAGTGCGTGTATCTCTGTGGTAACTCGCTGGGGCTGCAACCGAAGCGCGCGGCGCGTTATCTCGAAGAGGAGCTGGATGCCTGGCGGCGCTTTGGCGTGGAAGGACACTTCCGCGGCCAGCGACCCTGGAAGGACTACCACGAGCTGTTCGCGGCGCCGCTTGCGGCACTGGCCGGGGCCCACGAGCACGAGGTCGTGTGCATGAACGGCCTGACCGTCAACCTGCACCTGCTGATGGTGAGCTTTTTCCGGCCCACGACGTCGCGCTACAAGCTGCTTATCGAGCGCTCGGCTTTTCCCTCCGATCGTTATGCCGTGGTTTCCCAGCTGCGCCACCACGGACTGGATCCGGCCGACGCACTGATCGAGGTCGGCCGGCGCGCCGGCGAAACGCATTTGCGCGACGCGGACATTGCGGCTGCCATCCGGGAGGCCGGCGGCGCGTTGGCGATGGTGTTGCTGCCCGGCGTGCAATACCTGTCCGGCGAAGCGCTGGATATCGCGATGCTCACCGCCGAGGCCCATGCGGTCGGCGCGATCGCCGGCTGGGACCTGGCCCATGCCATCGGCAACCTGCCGCTGGCGCTGCACGACGCCGACGCCGATTTCGCCGCCTGGTGCAGCTACAAGTACCTGAACGGCGGTCCAGGCGCCGTGGCCGGCGCTTTCGTGCACGAGCGCCACGGCAACGACGCCTCGGTGCCGCGCTTCGCGGGCTGGTGGGGCCACGACAAGGCGGCGCGTTTTCGCATGGCGCCGGACTTCAACGCCATGCCGGGCGCCGACGGCTGGCAACTCTCCAACCCGCCAGTCCTCGGCATGGCGCCCTTGCTGGCTTCGCTCGAGCTCTTTACCGCCGCGGGCATGGCAAAGTTGCGGGCCAAGTCAGTGGCGCTGACCGCACTGCTGGAACGCCGCCTGGATGAAGTCCTGGCGGACGAGGTGACCATTCTGACGCCGCGGGACGCCGCACGGCGCGGCTGCCAACTGTCCTTGCGCGTACGCGACGGCGCGGCGGCGGGCCGCGCTGCGTTTGCCAGGCTTGGTACTGCCGGCGTGGTGTGCGACTGGCGCGAACCCGATGTCATCCGCGTGGCGCCAGTGCCCCTTTATAACCGCTTTGCGGATATCGAGCGCTTCGTGGCCGTGCTGCAGGAGGCGCTGCAATGAGCGACCGGCTTACCATCATCGGCGCCGGCCTGGGTGGCACGCTGGCGGCCATCTTCATGGCGCGGCGCGGCCTCGAAGTGACGCTCTACGAGCGCCGCGAGGACCTGCGCCGGGTGCCGCAGCCGGCGGGGCGCTCGATCAACCTTGCGCTGGCCAACCGCGGCCTGAAGCCGCTGCGCCATGCCGGGCTCGAGACGAAGGTCGGCAAGCTGCTGACCGTCATGCGTGGACGCATGATCCACCCCGTCGATGGCCCGCTGGACCTGCAACCCTACGGCCAGCGCGCTCACGAAGTCATCTACTCGGTGTCCCGCCCCGGCCTGAATGCCCTGTTGCTCGATGCGGCCGAGGAGGCCGGCGTGGCACTGCGCTTCGGCATGCGGTGCGCGTCGGTGGACCTCGACGCCGACCGCATCGAGTTCGAGGACGCAGCCAGCGGGCAGCGCGAGAGCGTGCCGCTGACACCGTGCATCGGCGCCGACGGCGCTGCCTCGGTGCTGCGCAAGACCTTGACCACGCTGCCCGGCTACACGGCCAGCGAGGAACTGCTGTCCCATGGCTACAAGGAGCTGCGCATCCTGGCCAACGGGCTCGGGCGCCATCGCATGGAGACCAACGCGCTGCACATCTGGCCGCGCGGCGGTCATATGCTGATCGCGCTGCCGAACCATGACGGCAGCTTTACCGTGACGTTGTTTTTGCCGCACGAAGGCCCCGCCTCGTTCGCCCGGCTGGCGACGCCGGCCGCCGTGCAGAGCTTTTTCGACCGCGAATTTCCCGATGTGGCGGGAAAGATTCATGCCCTGGAGGATGACTTCTTCGCCAATCCGACCGGCCTGCTGGGCACGGTTCGCTGTGCACCGTGGCACCTGGACGGACGGGCGGTGCTGCTGGGAGACGCCGCCCATGCGATCGTGCCCTTTCACGGCCAGGGCATGAATTGCGCCTTCGAGGATTGCCTGGAACTCGACAACTGTTTTGACGAGACCGGCGGCGACTGGGCGCGCACCTTTGAGCTGTTCTCGGCCCGACGCAAGCCGAATGCCGATGCCATCGCCGACATGGCGCTCGAGAACTACGTGGAGATGCGCGACTCGGTGCGCGATCCCGGCTTCCTGCTGCGCCAGCGGGTCGCCTTCGAGCTGGAGAATCGCTTCCCGGAACGATTCGCACCGCGCTATGCGCTGGTCATGTTCCGCGACGACGTCCCCTACGCCGAGGCGCAGCAACGTGGCCGCATCCAGGAGGAAATCCTGCTGGAGTTGACCGTCGGCATCGATGACGCGGCGGCAGTAGATTACGCTCGCGCCGGCCGGATGGTCGCCACGTTGCTGGAGCCGCTGCCGGATAACTGACCCGGTTGGCCATCGCTAGGCCCTGCCGCGCGTCCCCTAGCGGGGCTCGGGTGCCTCGAGCTCCGCCATGAACTCGCGGTACCCAGCCGATGCGCCATACATGGCGTCAAAATACGGCTTCAGGGCGAGCAGCCGTCCTCGCGGGAACACCATGGGGGATTCCATGTGGGGCTGCAGCCGCGCCCACGCTGCATCCACGTCGCCGCGCCAGCGGGCGGCATTGGCAAGCAAGCCATCGAGCTGCTGCTGCCCGGAGCGGGGAGACGTCGGCAGAGACCCCGCCATCTGTTCCCAGCGGATTGAAGTGGCGTGCTCGCCGGCCAGCGCGGCAATCCAGGCCGCGTGGGCCAAGTCCGTCGCGGTCCGCTGCGGGCCCTCGGGCGGCGCATTGTCGAGTTGCGCACGCGCCTGTTCGAAGGCCTCGCGGGCCGGCGCCTCGGCTTCCGCATCGCGACCGGCGAGACGCAGTCCCTGCACCCAGGTCGCTGTCGCAGCCGGCCCCGGCGACCGGCGTGCGGCATCCTCGAGCAGTTCCAGTGCGCCCTCGACATCGCCCGCCGAGAATCTCGCGGCGGCCAGCAGCCCAGGCATGCCGAGTTCGACACCGTCGTCCGCGCTCCCGGCCGCCAGCAATGGACCAGAGTCGCCGCGGACATCCATCAGGCTGATGAGATACATGCTCCTGATGGAGCGGTTGCCCGGGAAGCGGCGCAGCGCCTGCTCGGCGAATTCGATCGCCTCCTCGCCCCGCGCGCTCTGGCGCAACGCAATCAAGACTTCACCGTGCGCGACGCTGTTCTCCGGATCGAGCGCCAGCACCCGCCGGGCTGCGGCGAGGTAGTCCTCGGTCCGTCCCAGCCATTTCAGGCTCGCGGCCGCGTAGATGCCGACCCGGGCATCATTCGGCCAGGTGGCTTCCAGGGCCCGGAATTCCGCGAGCGACTTTTCGTAGTCCTCTGCGACGGTATAGGTGAAGTAGCCCTGCGCCAGCCGCCTCTCCGGCCGGTCGGGCCAGCGCCGCGTGATCTCGTCGAGCTGTGCGCGCGCCTTGGCGGCGTATTCGCCACCTGGGTCCTCGCCCAGCCAAGCCATGCGGCCATAGGCCTCGACCAGCCGCACGCGGGCGTCGAGGAAATCCGGATCCAGCGCAACCGCCGGTTCCAACAGCCCGATGATGGCGCGAAACCCCTCCGCGCCCCGCCAGACGCGCGCCTCGTCCACCGCCCGCAGGAAAAGTTCGTACGCCGCAGCATTGTCCGTGGGCCGTTCCCCGAGGCTGGCCTGTTGCTGCGGATTCAGCGCGACTTGCAACTGGTCGGCGATGGCCAGCGCGATATCCGACTGGATGGCAAACACGTCGTCGAGGGTACGGTCGTAGTTCTCCGCCCACAGGTGCTCGTCGCTGGCCGCCTCGATGAGCTGAACCGTCACGCGCACCCGCTCCCCGGCGCGCCTTACGCTGCCCTCGAGTACATGGCTGACGCCGAGCCGGCGGCCGATCTCCGGAATTCCCAGCCCCTCCAGCGCGATGCGTTCCATCGAGGTGCGCGAGATCACCCGCAGGTCGGCGATGCGCGACAGGCGCGTGAGAACTTCTTCGTGGATACCGCCCGCGAAGAACGCATTGTCCGGATCGGGGCTGAGATTCGTGAAAGGGAGCACACCGATGCCGCGAACCAGTTCGGCTTCAGGCACGGCCGGTATCGTCATCGTGGCGGTCGGCTCGGCGGCACGTTCGAGCGCCGCCTCTGGCGCAGCACTCGGCCGCTGATCGCCACCGTCCGCAAACCAGACCCGCTCGCCCACCATGACGGCGATCACCACTAACAGGCCGGCCATAATCCAGCCGTCAATGGGTTTGCGTGGGCGCGCCTCGCCGGGCGGCGGCGTCACCTCCGCGGCGCGCTTCACGCCTTCGGGCGTCAGCTCGAAGGCCCAGGAGAGAAACAGCGCCACTATGAAGCCGACCGCGAGGAACACCAGCAGCGACTTGAACACCCAGTCCGGGGCGCCGAAATTGTCCAGCAGGATATCCGCCAGTTGCAGCATGAGCCACGCGGCGACGGCATACGCCGCGGCGACGCGGAACACGTTGCGACGCTTGAGTTCGGCCCACAGGCCGGTGCTGGCGCTCATGGTGCGGCCCTTTCGGGAAGTTTCACGCCGCCCCAGCGTACGGCAGGCATGGCACGCAATTCAATTGCAGGCGGCGGCATAGCGCTCTGCTTCGCCGCGTCGCATTGTCAGGTGATCCAGGCATGGACTCAGTGTACTGCAGCCCAGTGGCGCTATTTCGCAGGAACACTTTCGTCTAGTGGCACGCAAAATCGTCAGGCCCAAGCGGCCGGCACTGCGGCGGATAGCCGTGATCGCGCCAGTAGTCGAAGGCGCCGCTCTCGCGCATGTAGCTGCGGAATTGCGGTGAGCGGCGGTAGCCGGCGTATTCCGGCCCCCAGGTCAGCATTGCATACTCAGGCAGCATGTCGAACGCCCCTAGCGGGACAAGCAACAGGGCCAGGTAAGAGGTGGCGTCGGCAGGTCTCGCGCTGTGAAGTTCCAGCAATTCCGCCAGCAGTTCGGCATGGTCTCCGTCGAGGTCGTCGTAGGCCGTCAGGTTCTCGGTCGGCTGGGCAAGCCGGACCTCGTCCGCGATCTCGATGCCGAGCGAATCGACCAGTGCGGCGACGATCGCCGAGGCGATCTCTTCCTGGATGGCGAACACGTTTTCCGCGGTCAGCGGGCGGTCGAAGGTATCGGACCACAGGTGCCGGTCCACCCGCGTATCGATCAACTGCGCGGTGATGCGCAGGTTGTTGCCGGCACGACGCACGCTGCCCTCCAGCACGTGGCGCACGGCCAGCCGCTCGGCGATCACGGGCATGCCGAGGCTCTCCTGCCCCTTGAAGCCAAACGACGAGGTGCGGGACGCGACCTTGAGTCCCTTGACCCGCACCAGTGCATTGAGGATCTCCTCGGCCATGCCATCGGAGAAGTACTCCTGGTCTGCGCCCGGCGACAGGTCGGTGAACGGCAGGACCGCGATTGATGCATCGAGTACCTCGGTCTCGGCAGCGGATACCGTCGGCGGAGTCGCCGCCGGCTCAGGCGCAACGACTTGTGGCGGCGCCGGAGTCATCCGGTCGACTGCAAGGAAGCCAATGGCCAGCACCGCCACCACCAGCGTCGCCCAGTTGAGCTTCCGGCCGGTGTGAGGGTTGTGCAGGTCGGGGTCAGACAGATCGGCATCGCGCTTGATACCCTCGGGGGTGATTTCGTAAATCCACGACAGGCCGAGCGCCGGCACCAGCCCGATCACCAATAGCACCACCAACCCGCGCAGCACACCGTCGGGCACATCGAACAGCGGCAGCACGGTCTCGGCCACCTCGATGATCAGCCACGCGCTCACCACGTAGAACAGCGCCACGCGGAAGACGTTGCGGCGCTTGAGTTCGGCGAACAGTTTCATTTGCGGAAGATTCGCCTGTTGATGGTTCAGAAGCCGACGGACAGGAAGTCAAGGGCGTTGATGATGTCGTCGCGATGCGCGGCTTCGATATTGCCGACACGGGGTCCGAGGTGTGTGCGAGGCAGTGCCGCGATGTCCGTCGTCATCAGTGGATAGCTCTTCCCCTCGACGACTATGCGCGGTTTCAGTCGCGGCAGCGCCTCGTTGCTGGCAGTCCGGACCGGCACAAGCGGCACGACGACACGGCTCGCGAGATCCTCCAGGACATCGGCCTGCACATCGACGACCAGCGGCGCGGCCTTGGCCGCGAAGCGGTAGACATCCAAGTGCGCCACTAGTCCTGAACCGTCCAGTCTGGCGTCAGGAGAACGCCGTCCTTCTCCACGCGCGCGTTGTGCGCCTCGATGGCGGCCTCGTTGTCCCTGCGCCAGGACTCGGTGCGTGCTTGCCTGATCGCCTCGATGATGCCCGCCTCCGCGGCTCGCGAAGCATTCAGTTCGAGTGCCTTGGCAGCCTCCATCACCTCCTCGCGAATGGTGAGATTGACGCTGCGGCGCTTGCCCGTCGAGGTTCGTGTGTTCACCGGCAGGACCCATCTCCCCTACAATCGTGAGCCTGAACCATGAGGGTCCATTATGCGCATTGTCAATCACTACAAGATGCGCCGGTTCAGCGGATCGCCTTGGACTGCCCACCATCCACGACCAGCGCGGCGCCATTGACCCACCCGGCCCGCGGCGAAACCACCCACACCGCGGCTTCGGCCACCTCCTGCGGCGTCCCGAGCCGCCCCGCCGGGATGCTCTGGCGGACCATTTCATAAATCGCGGGCTCGTTCTGGCGCATCATCTCCCAGCCACCGCCGGGAAACTCGATCGAGCCGGGCAGGAGGGCATTCGCCCTGATGCCGTGCGATCCCTCGACCACCGCCAGTTTTTTGGCGAAGGCATTCAGGGCGGCCTTGGCAGCGGTGTAGCCGAAGTCCGGCATGGGCACGGCCTCGATCGACGAGATCGATGACACGAGCAGTATCGTACCGCCACCCGCGTCACGCATCAGCGGCAGCACCGCCTCGACCAGCCGGACCGCGCCCATCACGTCCACGTTGAGACTGGCGTCCCAGCTTGCCCGATCCCCTGTCACGGCCAGCGCCGAGGCGTTGCTGATGAGAATATCGATCGTTCCGAAATGCTCGCGGGCTTGGGCCACAAGCGATGCCACACTGGCGTCATCGCCGACATCCGCCGGCACGGCCAGCACCTCGGCGCCAGTGGCTTCGAGCGCGTGCCTAGTCTCATCGAGCGCTTCGGCGCCACGTGCTGCGATGACGAGCCGCGCGCCTTCGGCCGCCAACCCTTCGGCGATGGCCCGCCCGATACCGCGACTCGCGCCGGTGACCAGTGCAACCTTGCCGGCAAGTTCCAGGTCCATTTGCTACTCCCGATTTGTAAAACGAAAAAATCTTGCGTGCGAAGACAACGCGCCCGCAGCCTCAGAACTGTCCGCCGTGCACATCTCGCAGGAACTGCACCAGTCCAGGAAAAAAATGCTGCGGATCGTCGTATTGCGCCAGGTGGCTGCCGTTCGGGCAGTGCAGATAACGACCACGCTGGACCCGGCCGGCCATCCACTCCATGTGCTTGGGATCCATGGTGTCGTGCGCCGCGCCGATGGTGAGCGTGGGCACTTCAATCTTCGGCAGGTCGGCCGAGCGGTTCCAATCACCCAGGGTGGCGTTGGGCGTCATGCCGAACTCGCTGTAGCCCTGCATGTGCACGTAGAGACTCTTGTTCAGATGCTTGAAGGTACGCATGATCGAGTCGGGCCATTCATCCAGCGGCATGCGCAGCACGTGCTCGGTGTAGTGGTGCTGCATCAGCAGCTCTTCGTAGCGCGGGTTTTCGTACTCCTCCTCGCGCTCAAGGTGCTGAATCTCTGCCAGGACCTCCGGCGGCATCTGCGGGCCGAGCACCTCCTGGGCATACCGGTTATAGGTGCGGACGTCCGAAACCATGTTCGAGATGACCAGTCCCTTGAGATGTTGCTGGTGCGCCAGCGCATATTCGAGGGCGAGCATGCCGCCCCAGGACTGGCCAAAGAGAAAGAAGTTGTCCCTGTTCAGTCCCAGCGCCCGGCGCACCTGCTCGACCTCGTCGACGAAATGCTCGATGGTCCACAGATCCGGGTCCTTGGGCTGGTCGCTGTAATACGAGTCAT
Source organism: Gammaproteobacteria bacterium (assembly GCA_047921455.1). Taxonomy (GTDB): domain Bacteria; phylum Pseudomonadota; class Gammaproteobacteria; order Steroidobacterales; family XN24; genus XN24. The sequence goes on along the minus strand of JBLRWC010000006.1, from coordinate 26,761 downwards.
GCTGGTCGTAATAGATGTACTCGATACCCTCGGCCGGCAGATAGCCGTCGAAGCATTCGTAAGGCTCGTGTGTCGCGCCCGGGCCGCCGTGCAGCAGCAACAGGCGGATGTTCGGATTGTTGCCGACGCGCTTGACCCAGACCGAAAATTCGCCTTTGGGCGTCGTGATCGGAATGTGGCGCACACCACCGGTGACCTGATCGGGCGCGCTGGAGTAATCGAGATAATCGGCTGAGAGTTTGTGAGACGGAATAATATACATTAAAATACCTTTATGAAAACCATTACCATCAATGTATCTGAGCCCGTCTACGCACAGTTTCAGGCTGCTTCGAAATCGGCCGGGCGGCCCACCTCGGAACTGATCCGCGAAGCCATGGAGCTGTATCGCCGCGAACGGCTCCGTCCGGTCAGCGACCTGGCCGCATTCCGGCCACGCTCGGCCGGCCGGGTGCTTCGTCCGCTGACCGCCGCCGATGACCTGCTCGACGAAATGCTGGATCCCGATTCGTGATCGGGCTGGATACCAGCTTTCTGGTCGGCCTGACGATCCGCGAGCATCCTGCCCATGCGGCCTGCCTGCAACTGTTTGAAACCGGCATCCGAGGCAAGGAATCGAGCGCCGCGATCTGCGCGCAGATTCTGGGCGAGTTTGCGCATGTCGTCACCGACCCCCGGCGTTTCTCCCAGCCTCTCGACATGGGTGATGCGCTGGAGATCTGCAGTCAATGGTGGCATGCACGCGAATGTCGCATCGTCGAGCCGACGCAGCATTCTTTTCCGCTTTTCGTCGACTGGATGCAACGGCACCGACTGGGGCGCAAACGCGTTCTCGATACCCTGCTTGCCGCCAATTATCACAGCGCTGGCATCAAGCAAATCGCGACCACCGACTGGCGCGATTTCAGGATATTCGGCGTGTTCGACATCGTTCATTTGACGAGCTGACCCTTAGCCCGCCTTGATCCCGTCGCTCATCAGCGGCGCTCCAGCTTCACCAGCGTATCGCCCAGCCCGGTCAGGTAGATGGGACCGCCCTCATGGGTCAGGATCAGCCCGGTGAACAGGCCGGGCAGCGGCGCCCACATGTCCGGGCCGAACAGTTCCAGGCGTGACTCGCCACTTTGCATGCGCCGCTGCCACTCGACCATGAGCTGCTGGTGCTCGGGCGTCTGCGGATGAAAGGCCGTGGACCATCCACCCGAATCGGGATCGACGACCAGCAGGGCGTTGGCAATCGGCGAGGCGACCCACAGGCGCCCGGCGGCATCGAGTTCGATGTTGTCCGGGGTCGGTAATTCGGCCACTACGCGGCCTTCGGACAAAGTACCGTCGGCCACAGAAAGCCGGTAGCCGACGATCCGGTTGGCCATGGTTTCGGCGACATAGATCTGGCCGCGCGCCTCGTCGATTGCCACGCCGTTGCCGAAGCCCAGCCCGGACAGCTTGAGTTCGGCCACGGCTGCGGTGCTGCCATCGGCCGGCGGCGGCAGACGGAACAGGGCGCCGTCGAGTGATCGCATGTCGACCGCGGCGAACATTTGGGCTTCGGAATCGGGACCGGCACGGTTGCGGGTCGACTGGGTAAACCAGACCGCACCGCTGCTGTCGCGCCGGGCCGAGTTGGCGCCGAATTCATGCTGGTAAATGCGAACCACCCGCTCGGTTTCGGTGTTGATGCGGTAAATGGCCCCGGTCAGGATGTCGGCCACCAGCACGTGGATGCCGTCCGGTTCCATGGCCACGCCGTTCGGGCCGGCACTGCGCTCGGGCGGCTCGTGCACGTATCCGGCTGCCGCGAAATCGCCGAACGGCCGCTTCGCTCCTTCCGGGTTAAGCGCCACCAGGCCATGCACCTGGTCGGCAATCAGCAGCGTGCCGTCGTCCAGCATGACGCCGTCTTCGGGACGCACCAGGGAGCGATCGGCGGGGAACAAGGCGATTTGCTCGTAGGCTTGTGCCTGTTCCTCCCGGCCAGCGATGCCGGGGCGTTGGCCCATCGTCTCCACCAATGCGGCGGTGTCAGTGTATTGCTGGAATGCGACGAGCTTGCCGTCATTCACCGTCCATGAATGGACGAACGGGATGTCGAGCGTCCTGCCGGTGGCTTTCCAGGTCTCCTTGTAACGGCCGAACACCACGACGCGATCGCCTTCGACGACGTACTCCTGCGGTGTGACGCTGATGTCTTCCCATTCGCTGACCAAGCGTGCCATCAAACGGGACATCACGGCCTCGGGACCGATGTAGGGGTTCAGGTCGGCATAGGGATTCCCCTCGGCCTCGTTCCAGACGATTCCTGGTGACATCAGGGCTGCGAAGGCGTCCATATTGCCTTGGGCGAAAACGACATAGACGGCTTCGACCGTAGCCCGTGCATCTGCTGCGTCCGAAGCTTCGGCAAAAACGGGCGCGATCAGAATCAGGTGGCATGCAACAAGTGCGATCCAGAGTTGTTTCATTATCGTTTCCTTGAGGTTCGATCGGTTCGGTGGGTTTGGCGGGATGATCAAACCGTCAGCGTCAAGCCGCCATCGGGTGTCAGCGTGGTGCCCGTGATGTAGCTGGCCTCATTCGAACACAGGAACACGATCGCCCGAGCAATCTCCTCCGGCTGGCCGGCGCGCTTCAGGTGCACGCTGGGCAGCACGCCCTGGTCGTAAACTTCATCGCCGATGTCACGGCGCAAGCGCCGATGCATCGGCGTGTCGACGATACCCGGACAGACCAGGTTGACTCGGATGCCTTGCGAGGCCAGTTCTGCCGACACGCTGGTGGTCAGGCCGATCAGGCCGTGCTTCGAAGTGCAATAGGCCGCACCCGTGGCGAAGCCGAGAAAGGAATTGACCGAACCGACATTGACGATGGCTCCGCCGTTGCCGGCGGCCAGCATCGCCCGCGCCTGGTGCTGCATGCCCAGGAACGTGCCCTTGAGATTGATGTTCAGAACCTGGTCCCAGTCGGCCTCGGCCAGCTCGGTGATGCCGGCAAACCGGCCCTCGATGCCGGCGTTGTTGACGGCATAGTCGAGCCGGCCGAAGGTCTTGATCGCATGCTCGACCATCCGCTCGACATCTTTAGCCACCGCAACGTCGGTCTGGATGGCTGTTGCGGCGCCTCCCCCAGACTCGATCCCTGCGACCAGCGAGTCCAGCTCATCCTGTCTCCGCGCTGCCACCACGACCTTGGCGCCTTTCTCGGCAAAGAGCTCGGCCGTGGCCCGGCCGATGCCGCTGCTGGCGCCGGTGATGAGAGCCACTTTGTTGGTCATGCCTGGCATCAACTGGATCCTTTTTGAATATTTGAATCGGTGCGGCGACGCAGCAGCATGAGCGCTCCTTACTCCGGGTGCAGGTAGAACACCTTGCTCATGATCTGCCATCGGCCGTCGATCTTCACCAGCGTGAAAAAGTCCGTGAAGCGATGACCCGTCCAGTTGTCGAGCTCGACGCGCACCGATGCGGCGCTGCCTTCGACGTCGATCCGGATGTCGCCGGCGACCAGCTCGGCGGCCGGGCCATTCTCGGTATGCCAGTCATAGAACATCTGGATCGGCCCGGCGAACAGGTCTGGACCGACATAGCCGCAAATCGTGGCCATCTCGTGGAAGATCGGGCGCAGGGGATCGATACTGCCGGTTCGCCCGCCTTCAATATAGGTCTGCATCACCGCTTCGATCTGTTTCGCATCGCCTGGACTGTCGGAATCGCTCATGCCTGTTTTTCCTATGTCATTGAACAAAGTTTGTCTTTGCGGCTTGATATCCATGTCATAGCAGCTCTCCTTTCGTGAGCAGCCTTCGTTTCATGGCGCCATCACCCGCCGCAACTTTGGCGCCGTGCCGTAAGTCAGTGCCCGCCACAGCCACTCCATCGGGCCGTACTGGAATGACCTGAGCCAGAGCAGAGAGAGGACGACCTGCACGGCGTACACCGCGCAGGCGAATGCAAGCAGGGCCTGGATCGACCACTGGCCAGCCTGGTTCAAACCAATGCCGTAAAACACTGCCAGTCCGACCAGGGTTTGGCTCAAGTAGTTGGTCAGTGCCATCCGGCCGGGCGCAGCGAGGACCTGGAGGCCTCCCGAAGCTCTCCGCCAAAGCAGCACGAAGCCGGCGGCATAGGCCAGGCCGAGCGGGATCACGGCAAAGGTGTAGGCGATGACGGCCAACAGGCCGCTCAGGGAATGCGGCCGGTCAAACCCGATCCCGTCCAGCGCGGCCAGGATCGGACCCGCGATGGCGCCGCACAATCCACCGACCAGCAGCACAACGACCAGCAAGCGGGTGTCCTCGAGCACCTCGCCGCGCACGAGTCTCCGCCCGGCCCAGAGCCCCAGCAGCATGATCGCGAACAGCTTAGGCCAGCGCCAGGTGTCAAACAGATGGCCGAAGCGCAGCACCCCCAGGGCGAAGGAGGACTGCAGCCGGTCGCTCCAGTCGGTGAGGCGAAGATCGCCTATCGGGTCTTCAGCCCCCGGCGGCATCATGGCATAGGCCAGATCGTACAAGCCCAGGCTCTTATCCAATCCGAGCGCCCAGAACAGCGCATAACCGATGATGGGTGCGAGCAATGCAAGGCCGGCGACGATCAGCAGGGTCCGGTCGGCCCAATGACGGACGGCAAGCAACACGAAGCCAAGCAGCGCATACGGCGTCAGGATATCGCCCACCCAGAACACGAACAGATGGATCAGGCCGAAGCCCAGCAGGATGGTCGTACGCCGCAGATAAATGCGGGTTGCCGCCACTCCGCGCCCTTCGAGCCGTTGCAGCTGCAAGGCAAAGCCCAGCCCGAACAGAAAGGCAAACAGCGTATAGAACTTGCCGTCGATCACCGCCAGGTGCAGAAAATCGATCAACCCATAAATGTTGCCGGCAAGTTCGGCGCGCTGCTCCGGACCAAGGTACTCCCAGCCGCTCAAGAAACGGACATTGGCCAGGAAAATGCCGAACAGGGCAAAGCCTCGGAGTGCGTCCAGGACGTCGTGGCGTTCAGCTGTCGAAGTCGGCGCAAGATCAGTCATGAAACCACAACGTAGAAAGGCCCCACGCGGAACACCTTGCGGGGCTTGAGTTCGGCGAAAAGATTGCTCACCTGCCCGTCCCCACCTCAGCAGCCAGTTCGGCACGCTGCCGGGCCAGATCTTCATCCACTTGCCGCACCAGCGCCTGGAACCTCGGGTCCTCGCGGATCGGGTCCCAGGTGATGTCCAGCTCGAGTTCGCGATACGTGCGCCAGCCGAGGGCAACGGCAGTTTCGAGACGTGCCAGCGCCGCCGGATGATCGCCGAGCAGCAGCTTGATCTGGCCCAGCTCGTATTCCAGCGCACTGCCCCAGGCGCGGGGCATCTCTTCGCGCAAGCGCCGTTCAGTGCGGGCGAGCAGCGGCTCCAGCTCTGCATCCGGCTGCGTCCGGGCGAGCACCAGCACGGCCGTCAGCGGCTCACGTTGCTCAAAGTATTCACGCCGGTGCTCGAAGAGCTGGCGCGCCGTGACCAGATCCCGCGTTCTCAAGTAAAACCAAAGCGAACAATTGGCCTGGAACGGCGAGTCAGGTTCCAGTTCCTGGAAGCGCGCGACGTGATCCCGGGCCGCAGCGACCTCCCCCACCCGAAGATCGATACCCGCGAACATGCAGCGGAGGCGCGACTCATGCGGCACGAGCTCTCCCCAGGCGATGCGGTACGCCTCGCGAGCGCGCTGCAGCTCCCCCAGGTTGGCGTAAGTCGTGCCGAGTTGATTGTGGAGGCTCGTATCGCCCGGCTCCATCCGCACCGCCCGCTCCAGCAAGTTCACGGCATCCGCATGCCGGCCCTCGCCGCGAAGGATTCCTGCTTGTGCCGACAGCACATCGACCGAATCAGGCTCGATCTCGGCCGCCAGCTGGAATTGCTCGGCAGCCGCCTCACCCAGCCCGCGGGCGAGATAGGCCTGCCCGAGCCAGACGTAGCCGGTCGCGGACTCGGGCGCGAGGCGAATGGCGCGACGCGCGGCGTCCACGCCGGCCTGGTAGTTCTGGTCGGCTTGTTCCGGCGCAGCACCCAGCCTGGAAAGCAACGAGCGCGCCAGCCCGGCCCAGGCATCGGCATAGTCCGGATCCTGCTCCAGCGCGGCGCGAAACTCCGTTTCAGCTCGCTCCATGAGCGCGAGGTATGCGCCGAAATCACTGTACGACTGGTTCAACTGCGCGCGCCCGAGCAGGTAGTGCTCGTAGGCCGCCGCATTTTTGGTGCCCTGGCGTTGCAGCTGGTCACGCTCGCCTTCGGTCAACTGCAACTGGAGCGCCTGCACGATGCGCCCGGCGATCTCGGCCTGCACCGCGAAGATATCCGCCAGCTCTCGATCGAAGCTTTCCGCCCACAGGTGCGCATCGTCGGCCGCGCGGATCAGCTGGCCCGTGATGCGCACCTGGTTGCCGGCCCGTCGGACACTGCCCTCGAGCACGTGGCTGACGCCCAGTTCTGCGGCAATCTCGGGCAGGCTCTTGTCCGAATCCTTGTAGCGCATGATCGAGGTGCGGCTGATCACGCGCAGCTCGCCGATCGCCGCCAGGCGGGTGAGGATGTCCTCGGTGATGCCGTCGGCGAAGAACTCCTGCTCGGGGTCGGCCGACATGTTGGCGAACGGCAGCACAGCGATCGATTCTTTTTCCGCGACAGGTAGCGCGTCGGACTGGTTCCCGCCAGGCTCTGCGTCGGAACGGCGTCCGCTCTCGGTACCGGCCTGCCCTAATTCGTCCGGCACGGTCGCAACGCTCTGCTCGGGCAACGAGTCCGTAACGGCGTCACTGCCGCCCCCGGCGAACCACACCCGCTCGACCACCAGGATCGAGATCACGGCCAACAGGCCGATCACGATCAGCCGGTCGATGCGCCGGCCGGTGCGCGGCGTGATGCTGTCGGCTTCCACCACGTCCGCGGCGCGCTTGACGCCCTCGGGCGTCAGCTCATAGGCCCAGGAAAGAAACAGCGCCAGCGGGAAGCCGAGGATCAACAGCGCCGTGAAGGACTTGAACACCCAGTCCGGCGCGCCGAAATTGCCCAGCAGGATGTCAGCGGCCTGGATCAAGAGCCAGGACACCACTGCATAGGCGGCGGCCACGCGGAATACGTTGCGGCGCTTGAGCTCGGCGAACAGGCTCATGGCGCGTACTCGCTACAGTCCAGCCGCCGGCCCGCCGGATCGTCCACCGGGCGGCAGCCGCCCGGATAGCCCTCGGCTTCCCAGTACGCCACCGCGCCACTGTCATCCATGAACTCGTAGAACCGGGGATCCTCCCTGAGCCAGCCGAGCGACGGCAGCCAGGCCGCAAAGCGCATGTAATTCTGGCCGCTGCGATCGGTGTGCCTGACCGCGTCGAACAACCGGTCGGTATCACGCAACACCAGTGACAGGACGACGAGGGTCGTGTTCAAAACGTGTGGCGGCCTATGAGTCGGCAACGCCGCGAACAGGGATTCCCTCTGTTCGGGGTCGGCTGCGGCGTCCAGCACCGCAATATGGAAGTCATCACCCTCCAGCATTCGCCAGAGTTCAGCAAACAGCGCCATATCGCGCTTGTGAATGGCCTCGATCGCAAGCAACTGGATCCAGTACCAGGCGCCCGGATTCAACTCCAGGCCTCGCTTGGCAAGCTGCAGGGCCTCGGCTTCGCGGCCGACAACGGCATAGGCGTAGCCGAGATAACCGTGATTGATAGACACCAAGGGGTCCTGGGTATGCGCACTCTCGAACCAGGGCAGCGCCCGGTCCACATGCCCGACCTCCGAGAGCGAAATGCCGAGCCAGAGACGCGGGGATGTATCCGGATCGACCTGCCGGGCTGCCTCCTCAAGCATCCCGAGGCCATCCGCTACCTTGCCTTGTTCCATCAGGCCCATGCCCATCCCAGCCAGCAAGATGGGAATGTCGGGATCCAGTGCCAGTACCCGTGCCTGGGCCTCCTCGAAGCGCTCGTTGAGATCCGCGGCGTCCAGCTCCGTCGGATAACCGCCACCGGCGACTACACCGGTCGCCGCGGCGAGGAACGCCCAGGCTTCGGCGAATTGCGGGTCACGATCGACGGCCGCCTGCAGGTCCTCGATGGCCCGGTCCAGCTCGAAGCGCTGGTAAAAGCGTGAACGACCCCGCAGGAACGCCTGGTAGGCCTCGAGGTCCCGGGTCGGCGCATCCACCGACACCCGGCGTGTGCCGAGAATGTCCTCCAGCGCGGTCGTGATCGCGATCGCGATCTCCTCCTGCACGCGAAAGATATCCACCAGTTCCCGCTCGTAGGTCTCCGACCACAGGTGCGCGTCGCTACCGGCATCGATCAGCTGGGCCGTGATCCGCACGCGCTGGCCCTGCTTGCGCACCGAGCCCTCGAGCACGTGTTGCACGTCCAGCAACCGCGCGATCTCGGTGATCGGCGTGTCCTTGCCCTTGAAGGAGAACGCCGAGGTACGCGAGGCGACCTTCAGCCCCTCGATTCCGGCGAGAATATTCAGCAGCTCTTCGGATATACCATCGGCAAAATAGGCGTTCTCCGGGTCCGGGCTCATGTTGACGAAGGGCAGCACGGCGATGCCGCTGGCCTCGGTCTTTGGTGCTTCAACTGGAGCGGCAAGCTCGACTTGCGTGGCAGGATCATTAGCTGCAGGTACCGCCGCAGACTCGCTGCTCTCCGGCGACGAGCGAGCGGCCTGTTCCGCTGCCGGAGCCGACGCATCCGGGCCACTGTCCTTGAACAGGAAGCGGTCAGCCACGATCACGACCACCACGACCACCATCCCAACGAGAATCAGCCGGTCGATCGTGCGGCCGGTGTGCGGCGTGACCGATTCCTGCAGCGCGACTTCCTCGGTGCGCTTGACGCCCTCGGGGGTGAGCTCAAAGGCCCAGGCGAGGAACAAAGCCACGGGGAAGCCGAGCAACAGCAATGCAATGACAAAGGTCACCGTCCAGTCGGGCAAGCCAAGGCGCGGGAACACTGTGTCGCTGACTTCAATCAGCAGCCAGGCCACCACCAGGTAGGCCGCGCCCACGCGGAACACGTTGCGGCGCTTGAGTTCGGCGAACAGGCTCATTGGCTGCACTCGTAGCCGTCGGCGCCCACCGGCCGGCACTGTGGCGGATAGCCGTGCACCCGCCAATACTCGGGGACGCCAATATTCTCGAGGAGCCGGCGATAGGCCGGGGTGTTGCGGAATCCCGCGTGCACGGGATCCCAAAACGCCACCAGTGTTGTGATGCGTCCCTCCCAGGCGGCGGCACGGTCATAGGCGCGCAACATGAAATGCACCGTCGGGTTGTCATTATCCGGGTGACGCGCCAGCAGTTCGTCGAGCTGCGCCGGCGGCTTGCCCTGCACGATGGCGGCAATGACCGCCTGCTGCAGCTCAGCCGGCAAGCGGATGTCACGCATCAGCAGCAGGGCCGCCAGGCGATCGCCGCGCGCCACTAGCCGTTCAATAAAAGTGTCGGCGCGATTGCCCACGAACCCGTCGGCGACACCGCGCTCGAACAGCGTGAATGCCGTCGCGTCGTCGCCCAGGTAGGCCATGGCCAGGGCTTTCCAGCGCACGCAGTTGCCGTAAGCCGGGTCGATTGCCAGGCAGGCGTCGAGGTCGGCCAGGCCGCGTTCCAGGAACCCCAGGTTGATCCAGGTGATGGCGCGCCACAGGTAGACCGATGCCTGCGCCGGGTCGGCAACCAGCGCCCGCTCGAACAGCGCCAGCGACTCCGCGAAAGGGATCGGCATCTGGTAATTCATTAACAGCGCCCGCACCGCCCACGGCATCGCCAGCGTCGGGTCTAGTGCCAGGGCGCGCTCCGCCGCCTGGAGCGAACGGGAAGCCAGCGCTTCGGAATCGATGTCCGGATAAGCTCCCTCCCAGTCGACGAGGACGCCGCTGGCGGCTGCGAGCCCTTCCCAACCGCGCGCGAATTCCGGGTCCATCGCCACGACTTCCTCGAACAGGCGCACTGACTCGTCCAGCGTCGTACGCGCCAGGAAAAGCTCGCGCGCCTTGAGGTAGCGTTGGTATGCGTCCAGGTTGCCGGTATCCGCACGCACGGTGACCGCGCGCTCGACGTCACCGCTTCCGAGCGTGCCGCGCAGCGCCGCGACGATCGCGTTCGCGATCTCGTCCTGGATGGCGAAGATGTCGGTCAGCTCGCGGTCGTAGGTTTCCGACCACAGGTGACGATCTTCGATCGCATCGATCAGCTGGGCGGTGATGCGCACCCGGTTGCCCGACTTGCGCACGCTGCCCTCGAGGATATGGTTGACCTTCAGCTCCTGAGCGATGACCGCGGCACCGAGCTCGCGGCCCTTGTAGGCAAAGGACGACGTCCGCGAGGCCACGCCGATGTCCTCCACCTTCACCAGCACGTTGAGGAGTTCTTCCGAGATGCCATCGGCAAAAAACTCGTTCTCCGGGTCGGCGCTCATGTTGACGAAGGGCAGCACCGCGACGGATTTCTCGGCGCTGGCCCGTGCGGGCATGGCGGCGAGCTCAGCCGGATCAACTGCCGCGGGTATCGTCTCCGCCGCGCTGCCGGGCCCGGTCGCCTCCGCCTGCAACGGCGCGGGCGCCTGCTCCAGCTCAGACGCCGGCCACAGCGTCCAGCCGAGCGCCGCCGCAGTGATGAGCCCCACGATGGCATAGAAGCGCCTGCTGCCCGTGCGTCCCTCGGTCACCTGCATTCCTTCGGGCGTGACCTCGAATATCCAGGCCAGGATCAGCGCCAGCGGAAAACCCAGGATGACCAGCAGCGTCACCATGCGCGCGGTCCACTCGGGCAGGTTCAGGTTCGGGGCCACCGTGCTGGCGACCTCGATGATCACCCAGCCCACCACCAGGTAGGCGGCGGCGACCCGGATGACCTTGCGGCGCTTGAGTTCGTCAAAGAAACTCATGGCCCATACCCGCTGCAATCCAGCCGGCGGCCGGCGGCATCGTCCACCGGCTGGCATCCGGGTGGGAACCCGTCCAGCTCCCAGAAGCCCACGGAACCGATGCGTTCCATGTACGCGTAAAAGGCGGGGTCCTCCCGCAGCCACCCCAGCGATGGCAACCACGCGCCAATCGTCAGCATCAGCTGGCTGACTCTCGAGTCCCCCATGCTGATAGCGCGCGCACCATTGCGGAACATGAGGTCCTTGACCAGGGCGCGGAAACGATCGCCCTCGTCTGCCCCAGGCTCGCCGGACACAAATATCGATTCGCGTTGCGCGGGATCCGAGAGCGCAAGCTGCAGCTCGCTAAAAAACTTTCGGTCTTCCGGGCTGAGTTCGTCAGCGGCCAGCAGGGCGCTGAGCAACTCGTCGGCGTGCGCCTCGTCACCGGAATTCACCAGCTCGACGAGCAGGTGGTAAGACCAGAAGACACTCCCCGCGAGTCCCTGGGAGCGCTGCCCCAGGCGGATGGCTTCCTCGGTTCGACCGACGGTGACATAGGCAATGCCAATATAACCCTGGTTGATCCCGACCAGCGGATCCAGCGCGTTGGCTTTCTCGAGCTGCGGCAAGGCGCGATCGACGCGCCCCATCTCCAGCAGGGACAATCCGAGCCATAGCGGCGCGGAGGTATCGGCCGTCACCCGGCTCGCAGCCCGCTCTAGCAGCTGCAGGCCTTGCACGATCTGCGCCGCATCTCTTGTGCGCGTCAGCAGCTGGCCCTTGACCGCCATTGCGGTGGCGAGCTCCGGATCCAGGGCGAGGGCGCGTTCCACAGCGAGCCGGGCCTCGTCCATCAGGCGCGCGCGATCGAGCTCGGTGGGATAGCCGCCGTTGCCGACCACGAAGCTGGCCGCACCGAGAAATGCCCACGCCTCGGCAAAATCGGGATCGCGCTCGACCGCGGACTGCAGGTCCGCGATCGCTTGGTCCAGGCCGACGCGCTGGTAGAAACGCGTGCGGCCACGCAGGAAAAGCTCGTAGGCCGTGAGGTCGGCCGTCGTCGCAGCCACCGAGATCTTGCGCACGCCGAGCACGCCCTCGAGCGCAGTCGTGATGGCGCGCGCGATCTCTTCCTGCACGCGGAAGATATCGACCAACTCGCGCTCGAAGGTTCCCGACCAGAGGTGTGTGTCGCTGCGGGTCTCGATCAGCTGCGCCGTGATCCGCACGCGCTCGCCCTGCCGGCGCACCGAACCCTCCAGGATATGGCGCACCCCGAGCTCGCGCGCGATCTGCGGAATCGGCGTGTCCTTGCCCTTAAAGGAAAAGGCTGAAGTACGCGACGCCACCTTCAGCCCCTCCACGCCCGCAAGAATGTTCAACAATTCCTCGGAGATGCCATCGGCAAAGAATTCATTGGCCGGATCCGCGCTCATGTTTACAAACGGCAGCACCGCGATGGTGTTCTGATCCGATTCCCCAGACTCTGCTGCAACGGCTCCAGGGCCTGTTGCACTGGCCGGCGTCGCGTCGATCACCGGCGTCGCGACGACCGGTACAGGCGGAATTTCGGGTCCATCTGCTGCAGGCTTCAGCAGCCAACCTGCACCCAGCCCGATCCCGAGCACGACCAGCAGCGCTGCAGCGAACACCGTGCGCTTACCAAGCATTGCCGGCGTCGCCGCCTCGCTGGTTCCGGCCGGCGCCGCCTCGGTGCGCTTGATGCCCTCCGGCGTGACTTCCAGCGCCCAGCCCAGCACGAGCGCGATTGGAAAGCCGAACACGACAAAAGTCACCAGCAGTCCCATGGCCCAGTCCGGCACGTTCATCTGCGGCAATATGATGTCCGCCGCCTGCAGCACGGCGAACGCCGTGGCCGCGTACACCACCGCGACGCGCACCACCTTCCGGCGCTTGAGCTCGGTCCAGATGGAGGGCGCCGCGCTCAGGGCAGAATCTCCATGCGCGCCAGCTTGGTCCGCTCGGCGGCCACCGTGTCGCGCATTCGTTGCAACAGGTTTTGAACCGCCTCGGAGTCGCGCCAGTCGGCAAATACCAGTTCCTGCTCGATCAGCCAGTGGTCCACGAAGCCGGTCTCGACCATGCCACGCAGCACCTCCAACGCCGCCGCCTCGTCGCCGTCGATCACATGGAGCGCGACGAGAAAGTACAGCTGGTTGATATCGCCCTGGGTCATGCCGCCGCCCGTGCCGAGCAAGCGCTCGAGCGGTTCCCGTGCGTCCGCCAGCGCTTGCTGCCAGCCGGAAAGCCCGAGTTGTTGCTCGACCCAGCCGAGCTCGACCAGCGCCTGGGCCTGGCTCAGCGCGGCCGCACCGTCCTCGAGACGGCTCTGGGTGCGGAGTGAATCGAGCAGGTGCTGCCGCGCCTCGGGCCAGCTGCCCTGGCGCGCCGCCGCGATGCCGCGCAGCATGGCACCGTTGTCACCACCCGTCAGGTTAGCCACCCGGCCGAGCTCTTCCCAGTCCTGTTCCCAGATGGCGGCCCGGGTCCGCGCCGACAGCTCCCAGCGATTGTCGGCGCCCCATTCACGGGCCGCCGCGATCCACTGCTCAACCATCACCGGGTCGTTGAAGGTGACGCCGATCTGGGCGATCTGCGCCGCCGCATAGGGATCGCCGGGGCGGGCGAAGTGCACGATGCGGTAGTGCCGCACCGCCTCGGCCAAGCGTCCCCGGTTGCGCTCGAGGTTACCCATTTCCTCGTGCGCAAAGTCATTGCCCGGGAATTCCTCGAACACACCTGCGACGATGGCTTCTGCTTCCTCGAGCTGACCGACGGCCATCAGCTTGCCGCTGAGGCGGGTTTTCATGAAGTACGACAACGGGTCGAGCTCGACCGCCTTGCGGTGGACCTCGATCATGCGCGGATAGTCGCCGAGATCGCGCAGTGTGTCGCCGTACAGGTTGTAGGCGTTCACATAGTTGGGATTGAGCTCGAGCGTGCGCTCGAAGGAGTCGCGGGCGCCGGGCTTGTCCCGGTGGTAACGATCCAGCACGAAGGCCATGGCGGCGTGGGCCTCGGCTGACCGCGGGTCCAGCTCGAGCGCGCGGCGCGCCGCCTGCTCGGCCCTGGGGAAGGCTTCGGCCGACCGGATGCCGCCGTAGTCCTCCAGCCACACCCAGGCGTCCGCAATGCCGGCGTACGCCGCGGCGAACCCGGGATCGATGGCGATGGCCTGCTCGAACTCTTGCACGGCCCGCAGCAGCCCGGCCTGCGTCGGCTGGCGCCCCAGCTGCCGGCCGCGCAGGTAGTGATCATAGGCCGCTGTGTCCTGGGTACGTCCGGCCGTCGCGGCGCCAATATCCAGCTTGAGCTTCAGCGCATCCACGATCGCCGTCGCGATCTCGTCCTGCACCGTGAAGATATTCGACAGCTCCCGGTCGTAGCTTTGCGACCAGAGGTGAAAGCCGTCCGCAACATTGATCAGCTGGGCGGTCACCCGCAGCTGGTTGCCGGACTTGCGCACGGAGCCTTCCAGCACCGTCTCGACATTCAGCGCGCGGCCGATCTCGCCGATGTCCAGGTTAGCCCCGCGAAATTTGAACGACGAGGTGCGCGCCGCCACCTTGAAACCCTCGATGCGCGCCAACAGGTTGAGCAATTCCTCGGAAATGCCCTCGGCAAAATAGGCCTGGTCGCGCTGCGGGCTGAGATCGTCGAAGGCCAGTACGGCGATGGAGCGGGCCGGGGCGCTAGTTGCGGGGATCGCCGCGACTTCGCCGGACGCGGGCGACTCCGCATCGGTCCGCTCACCCATCCAGAAACGCTCGCCGACCAGCAACGCGATCACCGCCACGAGTGCCACCACGATTAACCGGTCGGTGCGTCGCCAGCCGGTGCGCACCACCGGCGGCTGCCCGGCCACATCCTCGGCGCGCTTTACCCCATCCGGCGTCAGCTCAAAGGCCCAGGCGAGGAACAACGCCAGCGGCAGGCCAAGCAACAGCAACGCGATCACCAGCGTGACCGTCCACTCCGGCAAGCCCAGCCGCGGGAAGACGGTGTCGCTCACCTCGATCATCAGCCAGGCCACCACCAGGTAGGCGGCGCCCACGCGGATTACGTTGCGACGCTTGAGTTCAGCGAACAGGCTCATAGCATGCACTCGTAGTCGTCATCGCCCACCGGGCGGCATTGCGGCGGGTAACCGTGCTCGCGCCAGTAGGCCGGCGCGCCGATACGTTCGAGAATCCGCTTGAAGGCCGGCGATGCACGCAGGCCCTCATAGGCAGGATCCCAGTGTTCGATCAGCGTGCCAGGCACCAGCTCCTGCTCGGCCGCAAGCGCGTAATCACGCAGTAGCAGGCCCCATTGAAACTGCGCCCGTTGGATCTGCGGATAGCGTCTTACCAGGCCCGCGACATCCGGCGGCGACGCGCCGTCGCGCAGCGTGGCGACGACGGCCTGCTGCACCTCGACCGGCCAGTCGAGTTCCCGCATCAGCAGTACGGCCGCAAACGTGTCGCCCCGACGGATCAATGGCTCGATGAAACTGTTGGCGCGGTTCGGATTGAAGCCATCCGCCATGCCCTGCGCGTATAACTCGAGCGCGCGGTCAACTTCGCCTTTGACAAGCAGGGCCACGGCCTTCCAGCGCAGGCAATTGCCGTAGGCCGGATCGATCGCAAGGCATCGATCGAGATCGCCGAGCGACCGGTCTAAGAAGCCGAGGTCGATCCACACGACGCCGCGCACGAGATAGGCCGTCGCATTCCTCGGGTCCGCGGCAATCGCCCGGTCCAACAACTCTAGGCGGGGACCGAAAGCAGTACCCCTGGCTGAGATCGAACGGGCCACCCAAGGCATCGACAAGGCCGGGTCGAGCGCCAGGGCGCGCTCGGCCGCCTGCTCGGACCTCGTGATGAGAGCCTGCGTGTCGATGGAAGAATATTGGTCAACCCAGCCGATAATGATCGCGCTGGCGGCGGCCAGCCCCTCCCAGCCGCGCGCGAATTCCGGATCCAGCGCGACCACCTGCTCGAACAGGCGCACCGACTCGTCCAGCTGCGTACGCGTGATGAATAGCTCGCGCGCCTTCAGGTACAACTGGTAGGCATCCAGGTTTTCGGTATCAGCGCGCACGGTGACCGCGCGCTCGACGTCACCGCTTCCGAGCGTGCCGCGCAGCGCCGCGACGATCGCGTTCGCGATCTCGTCCTGGATGGCGAAGATGTCGGTCAGCTCGCGGTCGTAGGTTTCCGACCACAGGTGACGATCTTCGATCGCATCGATCAGCTGGGCGGTGATGCGCACGCGGTTGCCGGACTTGCGTACGCTGCCCTCGAGGATGTGATTGACCTTCAACTCGCGGGCGATGACGGCCGCGCCCAGCTCGCGGCCCTTGTAGGCAAACGACGAGGTGCGCGAAGCGACGCCGATGTCTTCGACGCGCACCAGCACGTTGAGCAACTCCTCGGAAATGCCATCGGCGAAGTACTCGTTCTCCGCGTCCGCGCTCATATTGACGAACGGCAGCACCGCGATGGATTTCGAAATCGGTGTCAGAGTCGCAGTTTCTTCGGCAGCGGGGGCCGTGGATGCTGCCGGCAGCGGCATGCCTGGCGAATCGGTTGCGGGCCGCAGGAACCAGCCTGCGCCAAGCCCGATCCCAAGCACCACCAGCAGGCCCGTAGCAAAGACAGTGCGCTTGCCCAGCAGCGATGGTGTTGGCGCGCCGCTCGCGTCGGTCGGCGCCGCCTCGGTGCGCCTGATGCCTTCGGGCGTGAGTTCCAGTGCCCAGGCCAGCACCAGCGCAATCGGGAAACCGAGCACCACGAAAGCGACCAGCAGGGCCATGGCCCAGTCAGGCACGCCCATGCGCGGCAGCATGATCTCCGCCGCCTGCAACACCGCGAAGGCCGTCGCCGCGTAAACCACCGCGACCCGTATCACCTTGCGGCGCTTGATTTCGGCAAACAGGCTCACCGCTGGCACTCCAGCCGCGTAGTGGGCGCTTCGAGCAGCCGGCAGTGATCCGGTTCGCCGTGTGCGCGCCAGTACTCGACCAGGCCGCTGCGCTCCGCCAGCGCCATGAAGCCCGGCTGTTCGCGAAATGCTCGGTCCTGCGGGAACCAGAGATTGAGGAGGAAGATCCAGCCCGAGGCGTCCTTGTCGGAGAGCGCCTCGTCGAGCGCCGCCTCGTGCGCGCCCAGCATGAGCAGCACGCTGGCCCAGGAATAGCCGGGGTCAACCGCGGCAGCTTCGTGCAAGGCCTGCACCGCCTGGTCGCGCGCCGCCGGATCCCGGAAGCCTGGCTCGAGCGCGAGGTGTGCGGGCCGCAGCACATCGGGAATACGGGGATCCTCGCGCACCCAGTCCTGGAACCTGCGCGCCGCGGCCTCGCCCGGGCCCTCGGTGAGCGCCAGCTTGAGCAGCGAGAACCGCGCCGGCCCAACCCAGCCCAGCCCGTGCGCCTCGCGCAGCAGCGCCTCGCCGGCCTGCACCTCGCCCTGCAGCGCGGTGGTGACCCCGGTCCAGCCGACGGCGAGGCCACTGAGCGGATCGAGCGCCTGGGCGCGCTCGAAACTCTCCCGGGCCGCGCGCAGGTGTCCGGCCTCGAGTTGCCCGAGTCCCTGCCAGACCCAGGTGTTGGCGTCATTGGGGGCGAGCGCGAGGGCGCGCTCGACCAGGCTGGCAGCCGCCAGCCGGTCGCCGCGCTCGGCGGCCAGGCGTGCCTGCACCGCCAGCGCCGTCACTTCATTTGGGTCGAGCGCCAGCGCGCGAGCTGCGCTCTCGCTTGCCCTGCGCAGCGCTTCCTGCGCATCGATCTCTTGCGAATACGACGGCGACACGTACCAGGCGCCGGCCAGCGTCGCCCAGGCGCCGGCAAATTCCGGGTCGAGCTCGACCGCCTCGGTCAGCAGCTGCCGCGCGCCGGGCAACGCGCTGCCGCGCTGCGCGAACAGCTGGCGGCCACGCAGGTAAAGCTCGTAGGCCGCGAGGTCCGCGGTCGGCGCCTGCACCTGCACCTCGCGCACGCCAAGAGAGTCGGCCAGCGCGTCGGCCACCGCCTGTGCGATCTCCTCCTGCAGCGTGAACACATCGCGGAAATCGCGCTCGAACGCGGCCGTCCAGAGCAGCGTGTCGCTGGCCGCTTCTGTCAATTGAGCACTGATGCGGATGCGATCCCCGACGCGGTGCACTGAGCCGTCCACCAGGTGTGCCACGCCCAGCCGCCGGGCGATGGCGCGTGTGCCGAGTGTGCTGCCATGGAAGGCGAACGACGAGGTGCGTGACGAAACGCGCAGGCCCTCGACGCGTGCCAGCACGTTCAACAGCTCCTCGGCCATGCCGAGCGCAAACCAGTCATCGCCGCCGTCGGGACTGAGGCTGTCGAAGGGCAATACCGCCACCGAGCGCGGATCCACCGGGCCGGCCGGCGCCATGGGCCGCAGCGGGCCGCGTTCCACCGGCGCGACGGCCTCGGGCGGCGCCTCGCGCTCCGGCAGCACGAAACGCGATACCGCGGAACTGGCCAGCGCCAGCAACAGCAGCACGATGATCAGCTGGTCGGTGCGCCGCGCGGAGCGTGCATTCTCGGGGGTCTCGGTCTGGGGGCCCCGGTCGCGTCGCAGGCCCTGCGGCGTGAGCTGGAACAACCACGCGAATAGCATGATCGGCAACAATGCCAGAGCGCAGCCGATGATCAGCCAGCGGATGGCGGTCTCCGGAAACCCGAGCGCCGGAAACAGCCGCGCAGCGATCTCGATGGACAGCCAGCTCAAGGCCAACCAGGCGAGGCCGGCGCGGAACACGTTGCGTCGCTTCAGCTCGGCCCAGAAGTAGAAGAACGCGTTCACTGATCGCACGCCAGCCGCGGTTCCGGCGCCTCGACGTGGCGACAAAAGTCCGGGTACCCCTCGGCCTCCCAGAAGTCCAGCAGGCCGGCGCGTTCTGCAATGACAAGGAACCCGGGATGCTCTCTGAACGGCTGGTCCTGGGGACTCCAGAGGTTGGCCAGCGTCACGAAACCGGGCGCACCCGGCTGGCGCAGGGCTTCCTCGATCGCCTCGACATGCTTGTTCAACACGACCAGGTGCAAGGTGAAAACCTCGTCCGGATGCGACTCCGCCAGCGCCAGGATCGACGCCGTCGCCGCCTCGCGCCCAGGTTCGGATTCCAGCCCCGCGGCGACTGTCAGGAACGCCTCTCGACCCAACGGCGATATCGCCGAGTCTTCGGTCTGGATCCAGAGCCGCAGCAGGCGGGCGGCTTCGGCCGATTCCCCTTCCGCGGCCGCGAGCCTCGCCTGGAACCAGCGGGCCGATGCGCGCCAACCCAGTTCCTCGGCCCGGCGCAGCAGTTCGACCCCGGCCTCGCGCTCGCCGAGGATGGCGAGTATTCTGCCCAGCCAGCCCGCGTGGATGCCGGCCAGCGGATCGAGCGCCCTGGCGCGCTCGATACTATCTCGCGCCGCATTAAGGTGGCCGACCTCGACCTGGCTCAGTCCCAGCCATAGCCAGGCATTGGCGTCGTTGGGATCCAGCGCCACGGCCCGGCGCATGAGGCGATGCGCAGTGATGTGGTCGCTGCCTCCACCGGCCAGCCGGCCCTTGACCGATAGCGCCGTGGGCTCGTCCGGATCGAGCGCCAGCGCCCGCTCGGCCGCCTCGGCAGCGCGTTGGAACCATTCGGCGGGATCGACATCGGCATAGGACGGCATGACGTAATTCACCGCGGCGAGCACCGCCCATGCCGCCGCGAAGTCCCGATCGCGCGCCACCGCCTGCTCCAGCAGCGTTTGCGCTGTCATCACACCGGGCCCGCGCAGCGCGAACAATTGCCGACCCCGCAGGAACAGCTCGTAGGCCTCGAGGTCCTCGGTCGGCGCCCGCACCCGCACCTGCCGCATGCCGAGCGTGTCGCGCAAGGCATCGGCGATCGCCTGCGCGATCTGCTCCTGGATGGCGAAAATGTCCTCGAGCTCGCGGTCAAAGGTATCCGACCAGAGCTGCTGGTCGCTGCGTGCCTCGATCAGCTGTGCGGAGATGCGCACGCGCGCACCCTGCCGGCGAACCGAACCTTCCAATACGTGGGCCACGCCGAGTCGCGCGGCGATTTCCGGGATGTCGATAGCCGCGCCGCGCAATGAGAACGACGAGGTACGCGAAGCTACCCGCAGACCCTCGATGCGCGCGAGGATGTTCAGCACTTCCTCCGCGATGCCGTCCGCGAAGTACTCGTTCTCCGGATCGGGCGACAGGTTGGCGAAGGGCAGCACGGCGATCGAATGCGGGTTGATCTCCGGCGCCGTCCCGGATTCCGCTCGCGCGGGCCGCCGGCCCTCCTCCGGCGACTCGGGCGCGTAGTATTCGTCTTCAGACTCAACGGGCGCGGCGGCCGGCACGGCCGGCGCCGGTGGACCCTCCACGAAGGCGGGGGACAAGTACTGCCAGGCCATGATGCCCAGCAGCAGCACCACCGCGCCCAGCGTGATAACGTCCAGCCGGCGCGCCTGCGGCCCTTCGTCGCGCGACGTCGCGCCGTCGTCGCGTCGAATTCCCTCGGGTCCGACCTCGAACACCCAGGCCGCCGCGACGGTGGGCACGAAGCCCAGCAGCAGCAGCGCGATGATCGCCTTGCCCACCCAGTCGGGCGCGCCGACAAGATTCAGCAGGATGTCGGTGAGCTGCAGCAACAGCCACCCCACCACCAGGTAGGCAGCAGCCACCCGGAACACGTTGCGGCGCTTCAGTTCGGCAAACAGGCTCATTGGCTCGACCCGGTGTTGATCATTGGCGGATCGGTAGCCGGCCGGGCCAACCAGGCGACGACCGCGTGGGTGATGCCGATGCCGGTGCCGGTGCCGACACCAACACGAGGCACGTCGCGGCGCTTGAATGGGCCGAATAATTCTGTCGCCACACTTCCCCCCCGGCCCAGTGGTTTGCTTTCCGCGGGCTCTTGCCGGCCCTGCAAGCACCTTGCTGGCGCATCCGGAAATAGCTGCAGCCTGATTCTACGCATATTCGCGTATATTCTTCATCTTATTCGGTGAGTTGGGATGACTAGTTTGACAACGGGGTGGCGATGGCCTGGGTTCACGAAGTATTGATCGTCGGCCGCGGTTTCGGCGGCAGCGTCGCCGCGGTGCGGCCTGCTAAGACCCGCGTGGTTCTCGAGGCGCGCTCATGAAACACACCATCGACCTGCACAAGCAGCGCATCCCGCGCAGTTTGCTCATCCTGGACGCGATTGGTGCCGTGCTGGTTGCGATCGGCGTGCTTGAGCTGCTGCAGGTCGGGCCGCAACTGGTGCCGGCTGCCCTGGAATTTCCCGGCATCGGCATCGTGCTGGTAATCACCGGTAGCCTGGTGATGCTGGCCGTGCCGCTTTGGTTGTTGCGCCGGCGCCGCCACCGTCATGAGCATGATGCCGGCCATGGCGGCAAGAGGCCCCGTGCATGAACCGCAACAAGCGGCCCTATCGGGTGCTCGATGTGTTCACGGACACGGCTTATGGCGGCAACCCGCTTGCGTTGGTGCTCGAGGCCGAGGGACTCAGCGGTGCGCAAATGCAGCTCATCGCACGCGAATTCAATCTCTCCGAAACGGCTTTTGTGCTGCCGCCCCGGAACCGCGGCGAGACGCATCGTCTGAGGATTTTCACCCCGACGCGCGAACTGCCGTTCGCCGGGCATCCGACCGTCGGCGCGGCACTCGCGCTGGCCGAGGAAGGCTGGACCGATACCGAGTTCGTGTTTGGCGAGGGCATTGGACCGGTACGCGTCAGCCTCCGCCAACAGAAACAACATAAAAGCGCCTGGCTGTGGGCCGCCAAGTTGCCGGAGGTCGGTCCCCGCCCGCCGCCGACAGATGCGGTCGCCGCCATCGTCTCGCTGCATCCGAATGACATACTCGCCGGCGCCTGGGGACCGGCGAACATTTCCGCCGGCGTGCCGTACTTGTGTATCCCCGTGCGCGACGCCGATACACTGGCACGCGCCGAGCTCGACCTCCCGCGCTGGCGCGATATCTTGCGGGATGCCTGGGCCGAGCACATCTACCTCGTGGCGCCGCTGGATGGCCCGCGCGGCACGCGCTACCTCGCGCGCATGTTCGGGCCCGGCATGGGCATCATGGAAGACGTCGCCACCGGCTCGGCAGCCACCGCATTTCCCGGCTGGCTGGTACCGAGACTTGGCGCCAAGGAGGGCATCCTGACGGCGACCATCGAGCAGGGCGCCGGCATGGGCCGTCCCAGCAAGTTGATGATCGAGGTTGAATTGATGGCCGGTGCCATCACGGCCGTGCGGGTCGGCGGCACTGCCGTAGCGATTGCCGAGGGCGTTTTCCAGGTTCCGGAATAAGGGCGTAAGGCTTTAACTACGAACCTACGAAACTACGAACCTACGCTCCGGCACCATCTGCAATAACTACGAACCTACGCTCCGGCACCGTTGACGATCAGGTGCGGGCCGACGTCAGCGAGTGAATTACACCCCAACTGGCCGAGCACGCGGTCGATCTCGCCCGCCAGGATATCGATGGCATGACGCGCCCCGGCTTGGCCGCCCGCCGCGAGGCCATATAAGGTCGCCGCCCCCACCATGACTGCGCTGGCGCCGAGCGCGACCGCCTTGACGACGTCCGCGCCGCGCCGAAAACCGCTGTCCACCATGATCGTGCAACGTTCGCCGACCGCATCGACGACCTCCGGCAACACTTCGAGCGGCGAGACACAACTGTCGAGCTGCCGGCCGCCGTGGTTGCTCAGCACGATGCCCTCACACCCAAGCTCCGCGGCACGGCGCGCATCGTCCGCATTCAATATGCCCTTGACCAGCAGCTTGCCCGGCCAGGCCTGTCGCAACCACTCGACATCACGCCAGCCCAGGT
Organism: Gammaproteobacteria bacterium; assembly: GCA_047921455.1. Taxonomy (GTDB): domain Bacteria; phylum Pseudomonadota; class Gammaproteobacteria; order Steroidobacterales; family XN24; genus XN24. The sequence continues at coordinate 4,020 of JBLRWC010000006.1, read as the reverse complement.
TCGGCACCAGCAGGCGCGGCAAGTGTGCGACGCCCGCCCGAGCACTCCTCGCCTCCGGGGGCAGGAAGTCCGCCAGGTTCTCGAAACGCGGGAAACCGGCCGGCAGCATCACGTTGGCCAGCCAACGCGGGTGACACGCCGCATCGAGCATATTGCGCAGCGTCAGCTGGCCGGGCGCGCGGTAGTTGCGCCGGTCCCACTCCCGGAACCCGAACACATTGGCGTCCGTGGTCAACACCAGCGCTTCATAACCGGCCTGCTCGGCTCGCGCGAGTATGTCGCGGGCGATGTTGCGATTTCCCAGCAGGTAAAGCTGCATCCACAAACGTCCGCTGACTTCGTTCGCCAGCGTCTCCAGGCGGACATTGGAGAAGGTGCTGAGACAAAACGGAATGCCGGCCTCGGCCGCCGCCCGGGCCAACGCCACATCGCCGCGACGGTGCTGCATCCCGTTCATGGCGGTGGGCGCAATGACCAGCGGGCTGCTGGTCTCCGCGCCGAACAAGGTGGTGCGCTGCTGGCGCTGAGTCGTGTCCACGAGGGTGCGCGGCACAAAGCGAATCGCCTCAAAGGCCGCACGATTCCAGCGCAGCGTCAGTTCATCCTCGGCGCCGCACTCCACGTATTCGAACGCGAAATGCGGTACGCGCCGGCGCGCGACGGCGCGCAGCTCCGGGATCGAAATTGCCCGGCGGAAATCGCGGCCGGAATAAAACTTTCTGGACAACGCCATGCGTGCATCTTAACCGTGGAAGGACAGTCGCCCCAATCCGTGTATGCTGCGCGTTCGCGCACAGGAGCCCATGCATGACAGATAGTGCCGGCGCACGGCGTACGCCCGACACGCTCGTAATCCTGTTCTGGTTTGCCCTGGCGCTGGCGGCGCTGAGTTTCGTGGTGCCTGCCGGCCAGTTCCAGGTCGAGCTCGATGCGGATGGACGCATGCTGCCCGTGTCGCTCGACAGCTTCACGCTCAGCGCGGCCGGGGCGCCCGGCACCGCATTGTTTCGCGCCGATCCCGAGAATGTCGGCCTGCTCAATGCGCCTTTCGAGGGGCTGGTCTCGGGCAGCCGCTACAGCGCGGCGATCGGCATCATGGCATTCCTGCTGGTCATCGGTGGCGCCTTCGGGATCATCATGCAATCGGGTTGCGTGGATCGTGGCGTGCGCGCGCTCATCCAGCGCACGGAAAAAGATCCGATCATGGTCTTGCCGCTGTTGTTTGTCCTGTTCTCACTCGGCGGCGCGATTTTCGGCATGGGCGAAGAAACCATCGCCTTCGTAATCCTGTTGGCGCCGATCATTGTGCGGTTAGGCTACGACTCGATTACGGCCGTGCTGGTCACGTTCGTCGCTGCGCGAGTGGGTTTTGCCACCAGCTGGATGAACCCCTTCAATGTGGCCATTGCCCAGGGAATCGCCGAGGTGCCAATCCTCTCCGGCGCGCCGCTGCGGATCGCGATGTGGCTGGTGTTCACCGCGGTCGGCATGGGTTTTGTATGGTGGTATGCGCGACGCGTGCATGCCCGGCCAGAATCCTCGCCGGTGTATGCATCCGATAGTGTGTTCCGTGAAAGCACGGAATCAACGGCGGTGTCCGCGGGTTTCTCGGCCCGCGATGCACTGGCGCTGGTCGTGATCGTCATGGGTATCGCCTGGGTGATCTGGGGCGTGACCGTGCACCAGTACTTCATCCCCGAAATCGGCGCGCAGTTTTTCACCATGGGCCTGGTGGTCGGCTTGCTTTATCTGCTGCCGGGTCCCGACCGGATGAGCGCCAACGCCCAGGCGCGCGCCTTCCGCGAGGGCGCTGCCAGCCTGGTGCCAGCGGTGCTGGTCGTCGGCATGGCCAAGGGCCTGGTTTTGCTGCTCGGCGGCACCGATCCGGGCCAGCCGTCCGTGATGAATACCATTCTTTACGGCATGGCCTCGGGCCTGGTTCATGTCCCTGAGCTGATCTCCGCCTGGCTGATGTTCTTCGTGCAAAGCCTGATCAATTTTCTCGTGCCGTCGGGCTCCGGCCAGGCCGCGCTGACCATGCCGCTGATGGCGCCCCTGGGCGACCTGGTGGGTCTGCAGCGCCAGGTCACCGTACTCTGCTTTCAGCTCGGCGACAGCCTGACGAACCTCGTCATTCCGACGTCCGCCACCTTGATGGGCGTGCTCGGCGCCGCGCGGATCGATTGGGCCACCTGGGTCCGGTGGGTGTTGCCGCTGCTCGGCATCTTCGTCGCCCTCGCGCTGGCGTTCATCAGCCTGGCCGTCCTCATCGGCTACAGCTGAGGGTTCTGTTGGTGGTTGGTGCCGGAGCGTAGTTTCGTAGTTATTCGGAGCTACGCTTCGCGCAAGCAATAACTACGAAACTACGCTCCGGCACCGCGGTCAGCATCGCGCAACATGAACCAGTTCCGATGCCCAAGCACCTCGTGCTCATCCGCGACCTCGAAGCCAAAGCGCTCGAACAACGGCACATTCTCAACCCTGTCGTTCTCAAGGTACGCAGCGCAACAATCCTCATCGATGCGCTGGCAGCTTTCCTGTAGCAGGGCAATGCCGATTCCATGCCCCTGCCACCGCGGCTCGACACCCATTGGTCCGAGGTGCCAGTGCGTTACCTCAGCGTCGCTTTCCTTCCAATCCTCCATCCACTCGAGGACATGCCGGGAGTTTTTTAGACCGCTGCCAAGCAACAAGGTGGACAATGCTGTCATCTTGCCAGCGAGCACCGAAGGACATCGCCCGGGCGGCATCATGCCGAGCACCCCCACCAACTTACCCGAGCGAAATGCCCCCAACACGATCCCCCTGCTCAATTGTTGCCCCAGGACGACGGTGAACATTCGCCGTAGCGACGTCACACGACCCTCGGCATCCGAACCGAACGCGGCGACATGATTAGGGTTATCCGCCATCGCGCGCGCCGCCAGGTCCGCGGCGTCCGCGTGGTGTGCCGACGACAGTTCTTGAATCTCAATCCGCACGGCCATACTGCTTCGCCACGATAACGACCGGCAGGCGCCGCTTGCGACAGCCACGCCCGCCCTTGAACTTAAGGGTACCGATTAGCGGTCGGGAATCGAAGAGCTCGGCAATGCAACGCATCGTGATCAATCGCCGCCGCCGCGATGATTAACCCGCAGTATGCCGGTATGATTCATGTGAACAGTGCCATTCGTTTTTGTTTTTGCTTATGCCACGTTTGTCCGTGCGCTGAGGATACCGGTGCGACCCATGCATTCCACGACCCAGAGCGCCATTGCGCTGTTGATTTTCCTGGCCTGCGCATTCGCTGCGGCGTCCACTGGCTATTTCTTTCCGCCCGGAGAATGGTATGCCGGGCTTGAGAAACCGATTTTCAGCCCACCAAACTGGGTCTTCGGGCCAGTTTGGACGACGCTCTACGTCATGATGTCGGTAGCGGCCTGGCTCGTCTGGAAGGAAACTGGTTGGCGCGCCCGGCCAATCGGACTCTGGTTCGGGCAGATTGCGCTTAATGCACTGTGGACACCATTATTTTTTGGGTTGCACTGGCTCGGTATCGCCTTGGTCGAAATGGCGCTCCTCTGGCTGTTGATCCTGCTGACGCTGCTGTCGTTCCGGGCGGTATCGCGGCTGGCGAGCTGGCTGATGGCGCCCTATCTCGCTTGGGTCAGCTTTGCGTGGTTCCTGAATTTGAGCCTGTGGTGGCTCAACTGACCGCTTGATATGCGCACACGCGATTTTTGAATAACTACGAACCTACGCTCCGGCACCGTAACGCTATGCAGTCAACCCAAGCCTTGTTTGTCGAAGATGCGTACCTGCGCGAATGCACCGCGACGGTAGTCGATGTGCTGCCCGGAGGCGTAGTGCTCAATCGCACGGTGTGCTACCCGCTGGGCGGTGGGCAACCCGGGGACACGGGGTTTCTCCGGAGCACCGACGGACGCGCATGGCGAATCACGGATACCCGCAAGGGTGAAGCTGGGGCATTGCTACATGTACTGGCCAGTGACACGCCACCGCCTGCACCGGGGGTCC
>JBLRWC010000005.1:84563-100576 GCA_047921455.1 Gammaproteobacteria bacterium | reverse complement strand
CGCCCGCCGCCCCGCCCGCTATTTCATTCGGCGCGCGCGAGTTCCGGATCATCGAAGGCGCCGGCGCGCTGCGCATCGAGTTACCCCGGCCGGCCGGCCATGCAGGACCGCTGCGCGTGGCGTGGCGAACCGTGGACCAGTCCGCCAGGGATGACGTGGATTTCGCCGGCAGCCCCGCCTGGCGCGTGGCCGAGGCGCCTGCCGACGCTCGCTCCGTGGTGATCTTCATACCGATCATGGACGACGATGTGCCCGGCCCCGACCTGACTTTCCTGGTCGAACTGCGCCAGGCGCCCGGGGGACTACCCGTTGGCGCGCCGTCCCGCGCCGAAGTCACGATCATCGACGACGACTGAGCCGCTACCGCAGTCCCGTTTCCTGGCGGGCGATCACCATGCGCTGGATCTCGCTGGTGCCCTCGTAGATCTCGGTGATCTTGGCGTCGCGGAAATAGCGCTCGATGGGCATTTCCTTGCTGTAACCCATGCCGCCGTGAATCTGCACCGCGGCGTGCGTGATGAACATGGCGGCTTCTGAGGCAAACAGCTTGGCGCAGGAGGCCTCGGTGGTGTTGCGCAGGCCGGCCGCGGCGGCCTTGTCCTTGTTCCAGGCGGCCTTCAGCGTCATCAGGCGGGCCGCCTCGAGGCGCATTTTCATGTCCGCGATCTTGGCCTGGATCATCTGGAAGCTGCCGATCGGCGCGCCAAAGGCGTGGCGCTCACGCACGTAGGACAGGCTGGCTTCGTAGGCGGCGCGGGCAATGCCGACCGCCTGGGCGGCAATACCGATGCGGCCCGCGTCAAGAATGCTCATGGCAATCTTGAAACCGTCGCCCTCGTTCGCGATCCGGTCCTCGACCGGGCAACGGTAGTCGGTGAGCTCGATTTCGCAGGTCGCAGAGGCGCGAATACCGAGCTTGGGCTCTGTCTTGCCGCAGGCGAACCCGTCCCTGGCCGTGTCGATCATGAATGCCGAGACGCCTTTCGCGCCGCCCTCGGGGTCGGTCATGGCAAACAGCATGATGTATTTCGCCACCGGTCCGGAGGTGATCCACGACTTCTTGCCGTTGATCACATAGTGGTCCCCGTCACGCACGGCGCGCGTGCGCATGTTGGCTGCATCCGAGCCGGACTGGGGTTCCGTGAGGGCATAGGCGGCCACTACCTCGCCGGAGGCCACCGGCGCTACATACTTGTGTTTCTGTGCCTCGGTGCCGTACTGCAGGATGCCGTTGCAGTAGAGCGAGTTGTTGACTGAAATGACGGTCGAGTGCGCGGCGTCCGCGGCGGCGATTTCTTCCATCACCAGCGCGAAGCCGACGGCGTCGAGACCGGCGCCGCCGTATTCTTCGGGCACTTCCACGCCCATGAAGCCCAGTTCGCCGGCCTTGCGGATGGTCTCCTCCGGAAACTTGCCGCTGATGTCGAATTCGGCGGCCACGGGGGCGATCTCGCGCTCGGCGAAGTCGCGCGCGGCCTGCTGGATCATGAGTTGTTCTTCGGTGAACGAAAAGTCCATGGCGGGTCTCCGGAAAAGTCGCTAAACAATCGTTCGATTCTAACCCACCGCGGGGCCGCGCCGTCATTCGCCGTAACTGACCTCGAGTAACAGGTACGTCTTGGGGCCGGCCGCGAGCTCGAGGGTCACTTCGTCGCCCGGGCTGCGTTTCAGCAGGGCGCGGGCGAGCGGCGCGTCCATGCTGATATAGCCGGGGGCGTGATCGAACTCGTCGGGACCGACGATGCGAAAGCGCGACTCGGCGCCGGTTTCGTCCTCGACCGTGATCCAGGCGCCGAAGAACACCTGTTCCGTGCCGACGGGCGTGCGGTCCACGACCTTGAGCACACCGAGGCGGCGACGCAGGTGGCGTATGCGCCGGTCGATGCCGCCCAGCTGTTTCTTGCGATAGATGTACTCGGCGTTCTCGGAGCGGTCGCCTTCGGCGGCCGCATCGGCCAGGGCGCGCACCACCTCGGGGCGCTCGGTCCGCCACAGCCGGTCGAGCTCTGCGCGCAGGCGAGCGGCCCCTGCCGGGGTGATATAGGGCGATGAACGCGGTTGGGGTGGACGGTATCGACTCATAAGAGGCGCGGCTGGTGCTGGTTGCGGGATCCCGGCTCACTCGGCCATGTGCAGGGTCCGCAGCGAGCCCAGACCCGGGGTGCTGGCGTAGCCGGCGCAGCGCTCGACCGCTTGCTCGAAGGCCTGCAACGCGAGATCCGCGAGCCGGCTGTAATAGTAGGCCCGCGAGGCGCGAACAGCCCGTTTTCGGTTGTTGCGGCTTCGCATTGCCATCTCGCCCCCCTTGATGGCCGTGCTCGCTGACCACGGACGAGTAGTTATAACACAGCGATTCTGGGCGCAGGAGAGACGCGCGCCCGCCCTATTTGCCACTAAATGGCGAGACATCGCGTTAACTGTCGACGCAACATACGCGGCGGGCGCGCAGACATGTGGTCAGCGCAAGGACGACCCCAGGCCTGGTGCTCACGCAGCTGGACCGATGAGTGGCGCGGTCGTTCGCCAGGATCGCTTATCATGGGGAACCGCCTGTCCGGTGCGCCTCGTGGAGGCTGCCGGCGCCGGCCCCGTTATTCCAGGAGAATTCCGTCATGTCCCACGTCAAGGCCTATGCCGCGCAGTCCCCCACCTCGGGCCTCGCGCCGTTCCCCATCGAGCGTCGCGCGCCGCGGCCCGACGACGTGGTCATCGAGATCGACTACTGCGGCGTCTGCCACAGCGACCTGCATACCGCATACAACGACTGGGGTTCCACCGCGTACCCGATCGTGCCGGGCCACGAGATCGTCGGGCACGTCACGGCCGTCGGTGAGGCGGTGGAGAACTTCAAACCGGGCGACCGCGTGGGCGTGGGTTGCCTGGTGGATTCCTGCCGCGAGTGCGGCTCCTGCGAGCACGGGCTCGAACAATACTGCGAGCAGGGCTGGGTCGGCACCTATAACGGCGTCGACCGTCTTGACGGCACGCCGACCTTCGGCGGTTACTCGGAGAAGGTCGTCGTCAGCGAGCGCTTCGTGCTGCGCATGCCCGAGTCGCTCGACCTGGCCGCCGCCGCACCGCTGTTGTGCGCCGGCATCACCACCTATTCGCCACTGAAACACTTCGGCGTCGGCAAGGGGCACCGGGTCGGCGTGGTCGGCATGGGCGGCCTCGGCCACATGGGCGTCAAGTTCGCGCGCGCGCTCGGCGCCGAGGTCACGGTATTCACCCGCTCCGCAGCCAAGGTCGAAGAGGCCAAAAAGCAGGGCGCGCACCACGTGATCATCTCCACGAACGAGGCCGACATGACCGCGGCGGCCGGGCGCTTCGACTTCATCCTCGACACGGTGCCGGTTCCGCATGACCTCAATCCCTACGTCAACGTGCTGCAACGCGACGGCACGCTGATCATCGTCGGCCTGATCGGACCGGTCGAGCCGACCCTGCACACGTTCCCGATGATCCTCGGGCGGCGCCGGATCGCCGGTTCGCTGATCGGCGGCCTGCCGGAAACCCAGGAGATGCTCGATTTCTGCGGCGAGCACGGCATCGTCTGCGACATCGAGATGCTGGATATCCGCAACATCAACGAGGCCTACGAGCGCATGCAGCGCAGCGATGTGCGTTACCGGTTCGTGATCGACCTGGCGACACTAAAGGATTGAGGTCGAGCGAGCGGCGCTGTCGGCGCTCAGTTGGTCGCCGGCGCCGGTTCTGCCATCAGCCCCGCGATGGTGCTCTGTTGCCTTCGCTTCGGCGGCCGCGATACCTGCCGCGCGAGCAGGATCACCGGGATCAGGCCGGCCACGACGATCGCAAGCGATGCGGTCGAAGCCTCGGCGAGTCGTTCATCCGCGGCCAGGCGATAGGCCTGTACCGCGAGCGTGTCGAAATCGAATGGCCTGAGGATCAGCGTGGCCGGCAATTCCTTCATGACATCCACGAAGACGATCAACCCGGCGGTCAACAAGTTCGCCCGCAGGATTGGCAGGTGAACCCGCCGCAGGGTGCGTCCCGGTCCGTCGCCGAGCGCGCGGGCGGCGTCGTCCATGGCCGGCGTGATGCGCGCCAGTCCCGCGTCGACGCTTTGCAGCGACACGGCCAGGAATCGAGCGATGTAAGCAAACAGCAGCCCGAGGATGCCGCCGGTCAGGATCAGCCCCGGCTGGATGCCGAACCACGAGGACAGCCAGGCGCGCAGCCCGTGGTCCGCCATGGTCAACGGAATGAGCACCCCGACGGCAATCACCGAACCGGGGATTGCATAGCCCAGGCCGGCGACGCGATGCGCGAACCGCATCGGTCGGCCCGGGCGCAGGCGCAGGCCATAGCTGACCACCACCGCCGCGCCGACCGCGATGATGGCGCTGATCGCCGCGAGGCTGACGCTGTTCCACAACAGGCCCAGGTAGCGGGTGCCGAATTGCGCGTCGCCGCCGATCCAGGCCAGCCAGGCGAGGCGCGCCGCCGGCAGCAGGAAACCGAAGCACAGCGGCACCAGGCAGATGCCGACCGCCAGGGCGGCGCGTTTGCCCTTGAGCTCATAGGGCTTGCGTTCCGCGGTCGGCGCGCCCACCTGGTGAAAGCGCATGCCGCCGCGATTCCAGCGCTCCAGCGCCACCAGGGTGAATACGAAGGCCAGCAGCACGGCGGAGAGCTTGGCGGCGGAGACGGGGTCACCGAGCGAGAACCAGGCCCGGTAGATGCCGGTGGTGAACACGGGCACGCCGAAGTAGGCGACCGTACCGAAATCAGCCAGCGTTTCCATCAGCGCCAGCAGCACGCCGGCGACCAGCGCGGGCCGCGCCATCGGCAAAGCCACCTTGAGGAAGGCGCCCCACGGGCCGTGACCGAGTGTGCGCGCGGCCTCGAGGATCCCGCTCGACTGCTGCACGAATGCCGCCCGACCCAGCAGGTACACATAGGGGTAGAGCACCAGCGACAGCATGGCGATGGCGCCGCCGAGAGAGCGGATGGGCGGAAACCAGTAATCGCGCGCCGACCAGCCGGTCAGGTCGCGGATGAAGGTCTGCACCGGTCCGGAGACCTGTAGCAGGTCGGTGTAGGTGTAGGCGATCACGTAGGCCGGGAAGGCCAGCGGCAATACCAGGGCCCACTCGAAAATGCGCCGGCCGGGGAAGCGGCACACCGCCACCAGCCAGGCAGTGGTAAGGCCGAGTGCGAGCACGCCGAACGCCGTGCCGGCCACCAGGATGACTGTGTTGCGGACGTATTGCGGCAGCAGCACCCGGGCGATATGGCGCCAGGCGCCTTCGTCGGGCAGAAAAACATGCAGCGCAACGGTAATGACCGGCAGCGCCACCAGGGCCGCGACCAGCATTGCGGCAAGGGGCAGCGACAATAATTTTCGGCCGCGCTTCAAGTGGCCGTACGCCTACTGCCAGCCGACGCGATCGAGGGCGCGCTGGGCCTCTGCCTGGTGGAGGCCGTAAAGTGCCGCATCGAGCGGATCAGCCTTGAAGGGGCCAAGCTGCTCCAGGGCGGGATTCTCCAGCGCAGCGCCGGAGACCACCGGGTACTCGTTATTGCCGCGTGCAAAGCGGGTCTGCGCCTCGGCTGACGCCAGGAATTCGAGAAACGCCAGCGCCTGGGAAGGGTTCGGCGCATTGACCGCAATGCCGGCGCCGGAAATGTTCACGTGCGTGCCGCGATCCTGCTGGTTTGGGAATACCCAGCCGAGGCGGGCCACGACGGCCTGGTCCGCCGGGTCCTCGGAACTCATCAGGCGCGCGAAGTAGTAACTGTTGGCAATGGCGATGCCGCACTCGCCAACAGCCACCGCGCGGACCTGGTCGGTGTCGCCGCCCTGGGGATTGCGCGCGAGGTTGGCGACCACGCCTTCGGCCCATCGCTCAGCCGCCTCGAGACCGTGGTGGGAGATCATCGAGGCCATCAGCGACAGGTTGTAAATATGCCCGCCGGAACGCACGCAGACTTCGCCTTTCCAACGAGGGTCGGCCAGGTCTTCGTAGCGCGTGATGGCGCCGGCTTCGATGCGTTCGGCATCATAGAAAATCATTCGCGCCCGGCTGGAAAAACCGAACCACTTGCCATCCGGATGGCGCAGTTGCGCGGGGATACGCGCTTCCAATACCGGCGACGTGACGGCCTGGAATACCCCGGCCTGTTCGGCGCGCCACAGGCGGCCTGCATCGACTGTGAACAGGATGTCAGCCGGGCTTGCATCGCCCTCCTGCAGGATGCGCTCGATCAGCGCGTCGTCGGTCCCCTCGATGCGGCGAACCTGGATGCCGGTGGCCGCGCGGAACGCTTCGTACAAGGCATCGTCGCTCTGGTAATGGCGGGCGGAATAGATGTTGATGACGCCCGCGCCGGTGTCGGGCGAGCGGTCGCAGCCCGCGGTGACGGCGAGTGCGCCGAGCAGGGCCGTGAGGAGAAGGCCAGCGAGGGTTCGATGAGCGAACGACATGGGGTTTCTTGCGCGCGTTGGATTGATGCTCTACTTTAATGCGAATCGTTCGCATTAACAACTAGGTGTTTTCCGCAGGGCCCGGCATCGTGCGAGAATTCCCGCCCATGGAATCAAACTTCAAAGGTATCCCGATCGTCCAACCGGCGCCCGTGCCAAGCGGAACCAAGTTTCGCAACGAGCATGGCGTCGCGGCGATCAAGAACGGCGTGAAGCAGAATCCGCGCGCGCAGGCCGCGCCGGTCGGTCGCAAGCCGCCCTGGCTGCGCGCCCGGATGCCGAGCGGCGAGGGCTTTTCGCGCGTCAAGCAGAACGTGCGCGAGCACCGGCTGGCCACGGTCTGCGAAGAGTCGATGTGTCCCAACATCGGGGAGTGCTGGAACAACGGCACCGCGACCCTGATGATCATGGGCGCTGTCTGCACTCGCGCCTGCCGCTTCTGTGCCGTCGATACCGGCAACCCGCGCGGCTGGCTGGACGCCGAGGAGCCGGCCAACTCCGCGCGCTCGGTGCAGATCATGGGACTGCGCTATGTCGTCATCACCAGCGTGGATCGGGACGACCTGCCGGACGGTGGCGCGGCGCATTACGCCGCCTGCGTGCGGGCCATCAAGGCGCTCAACCCGGAGACCGCGGTCGAAGCGCTGACGCCGGATTTTCGCGGTGACCTGGCGGCCATCGAGACGGTGGTGGATTCCGGGCTCGAGGTCTACGCACAGAATGTCGAGACCGTGGCGCGCCTCACCCACCCCGTCCGTGACCCTCGCGCTGGTTACACACAGACGCTCGACGTGCTCGAGCATGCCAAGCGGCATCGGCCGGATGTGCTGACCAAGACCAGCCTGATGCTGGGCCTCGGTGAGACCGACGCGGAAATTCGCGCCACCATGGCGGACCTCAGGGCGCGCCAGGTGGACATCCTGACGTTCGGCCAGTATCTGCGGCCGACGCCGAACCATCTGCCGGTGGAGCGGTTCGTGACCCCGGACGAGTTTGCCGAGTATCGCCGCATCGGCCTGGAGATGGGGTTCCTCGAGGTCGTGTCCGGGCCGCTGGTGCGTTCCAGTTACCGCGCCGACCGGGTCTTCGAAAAGAATAACGTCGGGCTGTAGCGGAGATGAGAGTGCAACGTGATTGAAGCAACGCTGGAATTCGTCCTGTTCCTGGCCAAGACGGTAACGCTGCTGGCGGCGCTGGTGTTCGCCACCGGAATATTCGTGAACGTGTCGCGCCGTAACCGCGAGGCGGAAGGGCTGAAGGTCACCAACCTGAACCAGCGGCTGCGCCAGGCGGCAGACGGGCTGCGCGAGGCGTTTTTGCCCAAGGCCGAGCGCAAGCGACTCGCCAAGCAGCGCAAGCAGGACGCCAAAGCCGCCCGGGAGCGGCGTCGCAAGCGCGTCTTTGTGCTCGATTTCCGCGGCGACATCCGGGCCCGGGCCACGGCTTCGCTACGCGAGGAAGTCAGTGCCGTGCTGGCGGTCGCCGAGCAAGGGGACGAGGTGCTGGTGCGCCTCGAGAATGCCGGCGGGCTGGTGCACGAGCACGGCTTCGCGGCGTCGCAACTCGTGCGGATCAAGGAACACGGCATCCCGCTGACAGTGGCGGTGGACAAGGTGGCGGCCAGCGGCGGCTACCTGATGGCCTGCGTGGCTGATCGCATCATCGCGGCGCCGTTCGCCATCGTCGGTTCGATCGGCGTGCTGGCACAGATCCCGAATTTTCGCCGCATGCTGGATGAACGCGGTGTGACGGTCGAGCAAGTGAAGGCCGGCCGCTACAAGCGCACCGTCAGCATGTTCGGCGAGGTCACGGACGAGGACCGCGACAAGTTGCGCGAGGAACTCGAGGAAATCCATACGTTGTTCCGCGCCATGGTCGAAAAATATCGGCCTGGGCTCGATATGGAACGCGTCGCTACGGGTGAACACTGGTACGGCAGCCGCGCGCTGGAACTGGGACTGGTCGACGAAGTCGGCACCAGTGACGACTGGCTGGCGCGCATCGTGGACGAGGCGGACGCCTGGCGGGTCGAGTGGCGTGCACCCAGGCGCTTTATGGAAAAGCTCTCGGCCGCCATGGACGAGGGCAGCCTCGGCCACCTGGCGCGGTTCTGGCGTTGACCGCGGCGGCGTTCGCTAGCGCCAGGCCGGCTAGCGCCAGACTTTTCCGATAATCGTACGGTCGCGCAGGCTGTCCGGCAGGCGGCGCAGCAGCGCCAGGCCCTTGGCGTCCTTCCCGACCAGGTAGCGATGCTTCGGACGACTGGTTTCGAGGGCGTTGATGAGTACCTTGGCGACCTCTTCGGGTTCCAGTCCGCCCGGGTCCGTATTGAGTTTTTGCAGCAGCCTGAGCAGCGGTCCGTAAAGCTCGCGCAGCTCCGTGCTTTCCTCGTCGCTCTCGATCGCGGTGTCGCGTTTTGCACCCTTGGACCAGATCGGGGTCTTGATGCCGCCGGGCTCGACCACGACGACCTTGATGCCGAAGCGATGGAGCTCGACGCGCAGCGAGTCGGTGATGGCCTCGACAGCGTGCTTGGAACCGGCATAAACGCTCACGCCCGGCATCGCGATCAGCCCTGAAATGGAACCGACGTTGATGATTCGTCCGCGGGCCGCGCGCAACAGGGGCAGGCAGGCACGGGTCACCGTCAGCAGTCCGGTCACATTGACGGCGTAAGTAAGCTCGATTTCCTCCGGTTTCATCAACTCGAGCGGGCCGCCCAGGTAGACGCCGGCATTGTTGATGAGTCCGTCGAGTTCGCCGCCGGTCTGGTCGGCCAGCTTCGCAACCGCCTTGTCGACGGCCGCCCGGTCCGCGACGTCGAATTGCAACGGAACGAGGTCGCCTTCGGCTTCCGCTTTCAGCGACTTGGCGTCGGCGGGTTTGCGGACGCCGGCGAACACGCGCCAGCCGGCGGATGACAGCATGAGGGCGGTGCTCCGCCCCAGCCCGGTCGAGCAACCCGTAATCAAGACGTTTTTCTTCATGTGAATAGCCTTCGCCGCGTCGCGCCGCGCAGATTCCCGAGCGCCACCAGGACGATCAACAAGATTCCGCCCGCGGCGGCGGGCCGCTCGATGGCGAACACCACTGGCGCCAGCGCCGCGCGCGTCATGGCCCGCAGAGCGGCATGCTGGCTGATGAATTCAGCCACTCCCGGCGAATGTCGATAATAAAAGGCTACGAAAGCGCGCCCCGGCGCGTGGCGCATCAGCACATCGTCGCGGAACTCGCGCAGGCTGACGACATGGGGATCCATCCAGCTGCCCCAGGCGGCGGTGGCGATGAAACACTCGCAAATGCCCCTGCAGCTGTCCCGCGGCTCGCCCTCATCCGCGCGAATGGTGAGGGTCGTTACCCGGCCCTCGGGATCCAGCCCGGCCAGCGCGGAAGGATTGGCGAGCGCCACCCGGAACTGCCTGCGGGGACGGCGTTCCTCCGGGTCGTCGATGAGTTCGACTTGGAAGGTTCTGCGTGTTTGCCCGGCAGCGAAGTTCAGCACGCCGGTGGTGGCGATGTAATCCGTGCCGGCGGTGGCGGCGGCGACGTCGCCACCACCGCCCCCGCCGGCCACGGTGACCCAGCTGACCGAGGCCGCGCCGGTGCTGCCGCGATTGCGGTCCACGGTGAAGACGATGCTGCCGTCGCCCGCATCGACTTCAGTGCTTGCGGTGAACAGGGAGAATTCGCCGCCGCGCTCTCCCGGTGGATCCTCGATGACGACCAGCGGGCCGAGGCCCTCGAAAGCCGCTTCGCCGGCCGGCGTCGGACTCGCGAGCACCAGGCTCAAGTTGCGGGGAAACGTCGGCTCGGCGCGCGCGATCGTGGCCAGCACGGCCTCGGCCGATGCCTGGTCCGGGGCGAACTCCAGGGTCGTGGTCAGGTCGCTGTAATCGCTGCCGAGCAGGGCCGTGCCGGGCACGCCGAGCAAGGTTACGCCGATGGTCTCGTCCTCGAGGCCGTCGCGGCTTACCTCGATGAGTAACTCTTCGCCGGCGGTGACGCGGCGGACCGGCTCGCCCTCGATGGCGAAGCCGGCCGCGGCGGCCTCATCGTCTTCGATTTGCAGCAGCAGGCTGTTGTCGCGCGCCAGCGTCGCGCCGCTGGGGTTGGCGAGGGTAAATACCGCGTAGCGCGTACCCTCGACTTCATCGGTCTGCAGCACGTTCAGTCGGGCGCTGCCGGACAAGGCGCCGGCCGCGATGCGGATGACGCCGAGCGGCAGGTCGACAGTGAAATCCCGGCCGAGCACTGCGGTGCCGCCGAGACTGACATTCAGCACGACGGTGACCTCGCTGCTCGTGTCGCCGCTGCGGATGACGGTGATCTCACGGCTGTCGCCCTCGCGAGCGGCCATGCGCGGTTCAAGGAATTGCAACACGCCGGCTGCTTCGGCGCAGGGCGCCGCGAGGCTCGTGAGCACGAGCAGGACCAGTGCCAGCACGGCAGGAAAAGAGCGGTACAGCGACATCATGCCAGCTCCTTGGCGGCACACGGGAGGCATGTCCAATGATGGGGCGACGGCCGCGTCACCGCAAGGACTGTCACACTGCGCGGCCAGGCGCTGAGTTACAATCCGGCCGGTTTCATACGGACATGGCCTGGCGCTCGGGAGTAGCAATGAAGAAAAAACGCCGGCCACCGCCGCCGGAGAAGCTCGTTGCCGACGAGGGTCCTTCGCCGGGGGGCGTCGGGGAGACGGTAGCCCATCGCCTCGAGCGCTGCATCGAGCGCCTGGAGGACCCGGAGCTCGCAGCGGGCTGGGTGGTGCACGAGGTACGCAAGGATCTGAAGCGCGTCCGGGCCCTGCTGCGCCTGAGCGGCGACGAGTTGCCGACGCGGCGACTCGAGAAGCGGTGCGCTGCGGCGGCGCGCAAGCTTTCTCACCTGCGTGACAATGCCGTGCTGGGTGAGACCCTGGCGCGCTTGCGGGCCCGCGCCGACGCGCGCGAACGCAAGGCACTGGACGCGGTGATCGACTCGCTCGCCGAGGACGACGCCGCCGCGCCGCAGTTGCCGCGCCCGGTCGCGCTGGAAGTTGCCGATGCGCTGCGCAAGGTGCGCAACGACTGTGCAAGCTTGTCGTTTGAGAGAATGGATGCGACCGCGCTCGATGCCGGGCTGGCGAATTCCTGGTCCGACACGGCGATCGCATTCCGCCAGGTGGTCGACGACCCGGTGACCGCGCGCTTCCACGATTTCCGCAAGGCGGTGAAGCGCGAATTGCACCAGCGCGAGCTGTCAGACCGACCCCTCGACCCGGCGGAGCGGTCGATCCTGAAAAAGCTGGCGGACGTGCTGGGTGAGTTGCAGGATCTCACCGTGTTGCGGGAGCGCTTGCGCGCGGAAGGGCTGTGGCGCGGGCCGGTGCGCACGCTCACCCGGCGCACCATGCGTGAACTCAAGGCCCGCACCTTGCGCCTTGGCATGGGGCGTTACCCGGAGGGCGAATCCTGAACGCTCCTTCCAGCTGCCGTGACGCACCGCCACGGTCATGATTCCGCTGCGCGATGACAGTGCGCTGACCAGGACGCCGCTCGTCACCTGGGCGCTGGTCGGCGCCTGCGTGTTGATATTTCTCTGGCAATTCTCCCTTGGCGCAGCGGGTTTCAACCGGGTGGTGTTTACGCTTGGCGTGATTCCCGCGGTCTTGCTTGGGCATGCGCAACTGCCGCCGGAGCTTGCGGTGGTGCCGCCGGCCGCGACCATCGTGACCTCGATGTTCCTGCATGGCGGCTGGCTGCACCTGGCCGGCAATATGCTTTACTTGTGGGTATTCGGCGACAATGTCGAGGACCGCATGGGGCGGTTCCGCTTCATCCTGTTCTATCTCGCCTGCGGCGTCTTCGCGGTGTTTGCCCAGGCACTGCCGGAGCCGCAAGCGAGAGTGCCGATGATCGGCGCCTCGGGTGCGATCTCGGGCGTACTCGGAGCGTATCTCTTGTGGTTTCCGCGTAACCGGGTACTCGTGCTGGTGCCGTTTGGCTTTATCCTGAAAGTCATCAGGCTGCCGGCGGTGTGGGTGCTCGGACTCTGGTTCGGCATCCAGTTGCTCGCGTCGCTGATGGCGCCGCCATCCGAAGGCGGCGTCGCGTTCCGGGCGCATCTCGGTGGTTTTGTCGCGGGCCTCGCGCTGGCGCCGCTGTTTCTTGCAGGGAGACGGAAATCTTGAACGAATGGCTGAAGTTGATGCTCGAGGAAATTCGCCGCAAGGAACGCGAGCGCGAGGAGGCTTTGCAGGAACGCGAGCACCGCACCGCCGTCGGCACGGTCCGGCGCGCCGACCCGGGAAAACCGCGATCCGCCGCGAATGTTGCTGCCGTAAGACGCGATTGAATCGCCTGCTCGATGGGTTCCACGGCGCATTCCTCGTCACATGGCGTGCTGCGGCAGGGTCCGACCGAGTGGGGCCTGTTGTTTGTCCTGGTGGCCTTGTGGGGCAGTTCATTCCTGCTGGTACGCGTGTCGCTGGACGCATTCACCCCGATCGCGGTGACGGCGGGCCGCTTGTTGATCGGCGCTGGTGTGCTGTTGCTGCTGCTCACGGTGACGCGCCATCGGGTGCCGTGGACGGGGCGCGCCTGGCTGTTTTTCGCCGCCATGGCCATCATCGGTAATGCGCTGCCGTTTTTCCTGATCGCCTGGGGGCAGCGCGACATACCCTCGGGGCTGACCGGCATCCTGATGGCCGTGATGCCGCTGGCGGTGCTCCTGCTCGCGCATTTCCTGGTAGTGGGCGAGCGCCTCACGCGGCGACGTCTCGCCGGTTTCACCCTGGGCTTCGTCGGCGTCCTCGTGCTGACCGGGCCGGAGGCGTGGGCGGCGATGATCGGCAGGGAAGCATCCTTCATTGCGCAGCTGGCCGTGCTCGGCGCGGCGCTGTGCTACGGCATTGCGGTCATCATCGCGCGCCGCGGTCCGGTGTTGCATCCCGTGGTCACGGCCGGCGCCGTGCTGTCGATTGCCGGGATCGTGGTGGGTGGCTGGCTGCTTGCCGGCAGCCTGCAGCACGGCGAATCCGTGGCGACGCATGCCGCGATCGGTCTCGGGCCTGCACTGGCGTTGCTGGCGCTGGGTGCACTCTCCACGGGGCTCGCGACTGTCGTGTATTTCAGCCTCGTGGCGCGCGCAGGGCCGACGTTTCTTTCGCTCATCAATTACCTGATCCCCGTCTGGGCGGTCGTATTGGGGGCGGTTGCGCTCGGCGAGCGCTTGCCGACGCGCGCCTTTGCGGCGTTGGCCTTGATCCTGGCTGGTGTCGTGCTGGCGCGCTGGCCACGCCGCGCCAGCAGGGTCTCGGCATGAGGGTCATCGTGCTCGGCGGCGGTTATGCCGGGCTGGCGTGCCTCGCGAGGCTGGCGCAACTGCTGCCCGACGCAGAACGCTTGCTGGTCGATCCGCATCGCTGGCACCTGCGCCGCACCCTGCTGCATGAAACGCTGCGCAAGCCGCTGGCGGATTTGCGCGTGGACTTTGCGCCGATTGCGCGTCGCTGGGGTTTCCAGGTCCAGCGTGCGCGCGTCGACTGGTCGATGGAGCGCCTGGTCGAATGGTCGGCGGCCGGCTGCATCCCGGTCGGCCGGCGCGAGCTCGAGTTCGATGCGCTGCTCGTGGCGACCGGACTGCCGGGCGCCAAGGGGAGCGTGTCGCGCAGTCGCACGCCGCCGATTCCACTGGAGGCGCTGGCGACCGGGCCGGGCGTCAACGCGTTCAAGCGTCTCAGCGTTGCCGAGGGCCGCGCCTGGGTCGTCGGCGCCGGCGCGAGCGGGCTGCAGTGCCTGTTTGAACTCGCCGCGGCACGGCCCGCGGGCGCCCCGCTCGGGTTGATCGAGGCCGATGAAACGATCCTGCCGGCGGAGCCCGCAGGTTTACGGCGCACAGTATTCCGGCGCCTCGACCGACTGAACCTCGATCTCCGCCTGGGGACGCGCTATGCGGGTTTCGGTCGTGGCCGCGTACGGCTGGTCCATGCCGGCGAAGAACACGCCGAACCCGCGGCCGGCGTGCTCCTTTGCACGGGGCCGCGACGAGCACGCATCGAAGCGGATGCGGCCGGGCGCGTGCTGCACCAGGATCGTCCGCTGCCCGGAATTTATGCAGCCGGTGACTGCACGCGCTGGACCGGGGTACCGTTCGATGCCGCCACGGCACAGACTGCATTGCGCAAGGGACGCCATGTCGCCGGCACGATTGCGCGGATCAGCGCCGGCCGCACGCCCGAAGACTGGGGCGTAAAGCAGCTCGGTTTCTTCTTGAGCCTGGGGCCGCGTGACGCGGTCGGCTGGGCATTTCGGCGCGGTGCGCTGATCAGGGGCCGGCCCGCCATGGCGGCACGGGAGGCCATCGAGACGCGCTGGAACCTGTTGTTGCGTGGCCTGGACAGCTTCGCGGCGTTCTGACGACCGCGGTGCGGCTCGGCGCCGGGATTACCGGGGTACGAACTGTGGGTCGAGCGGCTGGAACGGCGTTTCGAAATACCGGTGGAAAGGGGGCGGCAGCTCGCGGTAGTCGAGCGCGAGGGCGGTGGCGGGCAGCGGCTGGCTATTGTAGGTATTCCAGAAAACCACGTGCTTGCCAGCGAGTCGACCTGCCTCGAGGTCCGCGAGCAGGCCGGCGAAGGCCTTGCCGGTGTAGGTGCCTTCCAGGCCGATGTCGAAGGCCCGGCGCGCGTGCGCGAGTGCGGCCATGCCGGCCGGTGTGAAGCGGGCATACCCGGGACCGATAAATTCGTGGCGCACTTCGATGCGGCTCCGGTCGAGCGGCGCAAGCGGAAAGCGTGGGTCGCGCCGGTGCAGCAGGCGAGCCGCGCCCTGGTAGAGACGGCGAAACCGTTGCGGGCTGGCAATGTCGGCCCGCACTACGCGAATGAATATCAGCCGGGTGCGCAGGCCGGCCGCCGCGAAGCCGAGCGCGAGTCCCGCGGCGGTGCCCATGGTGCCGAGCGCCACGTACAGGCAATCCGGCTCGGGTAACAAGCCGGCCCGCACTTGTGCGGCCAGCTCCAGGCCGGCGTTGACGAAGCCGACCACGCCGAGCGGCGAGGAGCCGCCGCCGGGCACACGGTAGGGCGCCGGATAGCCACCGCGGCCACGCAACTCGAGGATTCGCGCAGCGCGATTGGCAGCCGCCTCGGTGGCACAGGGCACCTGGCGCGCGCCCGCCCAGCGCCCCATCAGCAGGTTGCGGCCGACAAACGAGGAATTCGACTGCGGCGTCAGCAGCAGCTGCGCGCCGAGCCCGACCTGGCCGGCATAGATCGCAGTCGCCAGCGCGTGGTTGGATCCGGCGACGCCGAAGGTGAACACGGACTCGTGTCCCTTGCGCAGCGCATCGGCCAGCAGGTACTCGAGCTTGCGGACCTTGTTGCCGCCGTAGGGTGTCGCGCAGCGATCGTCGCGCTTGAGCCACAGGCCGGCACAGTCGCCGGGTAATGCTGCCGGGTCGGCGGCTTGCACGGGCGTCGGCCAGGTCCCCAGCGGAACGGTCGGCAGGCTTGCCGCGAGAGCCGGATAACGGTCCGCCAGCGCGAGCTCGCTCATGGCTTGTCGGCCCCGCTTGGCGG
>JBLRWC010000005.1:0-84463 GCA_047921455.1 Gammaproteobacteria bacterium | reverse complement strand
GGATAACGGTCCGCCAGCGCGAGCTCGCTCATGGCTTGTCGGCCCCGCTTGGCGGGTCGATGGCCTGGTCGGTGGCCTGGTCGGTGGCCTGGTCGGTGGCCTGGTCGGTGGCCTGGTCGGTGGCCGAACCGAGCCGGCGGGCCTCGGCCAGCAGGAATTCTTCGTCGAGCGGCGACAGGTCGAAGCGCCGGCACGCTTCCTCGATCGCGGCGGCGTCATGCCGTTGCTCTGCCGACAGCCAGCGCAGCGCGCTGCGCAAGCCTTCCCCTGCCGGGGGTCGGCCGCGTTCATGTGCTCGACTCATGCCCCGTATCCTGTGTGAGAGCAAATTTTGTACCCGCCATTATCATGCATGCGGCGCGGTTTGCGGCAATGCGCCGTCGTCGGCGAGCGCGCCGGTCCACTAGTGCTGGCAATCGCGGCACCGCTCGCTCAGAATTATGGTTGTCATCCTCGCCAGCCTGGTTGCGCATGAGCCCTATCGGTACCGATCATCTCGACGCCCTGCGCAGGGACGCAAGCAGCGCCCCGGTGGTGCTGTTCGTATCGGGTCTCACGGACGTTCGCGATGTGCTGCGTCGCCTCGATGAACTCGAGATCGACCATCGCGTGGTGACGCTATCGATGGGCGATACGGAGTCGCGTCAGCGCTTCCACGTCCTCGAAGAGTGGACCGGCCATCGCACCCTGCCGCAGGTATTCCTCGACGGCCGTTTCATCGGCGGCCCGACCGAGCTGCTGGCGCATGCGCGCCTGGCCGGCGGCGTGCCGGGCGCGGGCCAGTGGCTGGGTTATATCGGCCTGCTGCCGTTTGTCGCCGCGCTGCTCGGTTTCCTGCTCGGCGGCGATGCCCGCGAAGATTATTTCGCGCGCCAGTTCATTGCGTACGGCGCGGTCATCCTGTCGTTCGTCGGCGCCGTGCACTGGGGGCTGGCGCTGGTCTCCGGCAGCATGCGCATCATGCGCCTGTCCTTCAGTATCCTGCCCGCCTTGCTTGCCTGGGCAGCCTTGTTGCTGCCGGCGGCGCCGGCAGCATGGCTGCTGCTGGTGGGCTTCATTGCGTTGCGGGCCTGGGAAGCCAGCACGCCCGTGGCGAGCGGTTTGCCGGCATGGTATCGCGGCCTGCGCACCCGCCTGACTGGCGCGGTGGCGGTGTTGCTGCTGGTCTTCGCGCTGGCCGCCGCTTGAACACGCTGCTAGCCTTGGCCCGGCAGAATGCGGCCCGCCGCGCTACCGGAGAATTGCATGGCTGACTCCCTCGTCCCCGGGATGCTCGTCGAGGAGACGCCGGGTCGAGAGACCGCGCTGGAGATTTTTCCTGCCGGCGTGAGCGCCTTCGTCGGCGCCGCGCCGCGGGGACCGGTCAACGAAGCCGTACTGATCGAGAGCCTGGAAGACCTGGATCGGCTGTTCGGCGTGAGCGGCGCGGAACATCCGCTGCAACTTTGTGTGCAGGATTTTTTCGCGGCCGGCGGCATGCGTGCCGCGGTGGTGCGTGTGGCTAACGGTGCACGGCCTTGTACTATCCGCCTGCCGGGACGCGAGGGTCCGCTGGTGCTGGAAGCGGTGAGTCCCGGCCGCCGCGAATACCTGCGCGCTTCGGTCGATTACGATCACATCGGCCGGTCCGACGACGCGTGTTTCAATCTTGTCGTGCAGCGGTTGCGCACACCGGGCACCGAACGCGTTGCGGACCAGGAAATCTACCAGCGGTTGTCGCTACAGCCGTCGTCAGAGCGCTATGTTGTGGATATCCTGCTGGAGTCGCGGCTGGTCCGGGTGCAGGGCTCGCCGCCGCCGAGCAGGCCGGCGGCGACCGTGAGCACGGCCCCCGGCCACCCCGTGACCTGGGTCGATGCTGAAGACGACGGCGCGGACGGCAAGGCCCTGACGGATTATGACCTGGTGGGTTCGGTGGCGGAGCGCAGCGGGCTGTTCGCCCTCGACGGCGTTGGCCCGGTGGATTTTCTTGCCTTGCCGGCGGCCGAGGATGGACGCCATCCCGGTCCGGCCTTATTGCTTGCGGCGCTGCGTTATTGCCGACGGCGGCGAGCCATGTTGCTGCTCGAGCCGCCGCCCGATACCTACGATGGCGACCAGGCGCTCGCCTGGTTACGCGACCTCAATATCGCCGGCGAGAACTCGATCGCGGTGTTTCCGCGGCTGGCCGGCGATGCGCGCGGTTCCGGCCGTCCGGCGGCTGGCGCTGTCGCCGGCGCCTTGTCCCGCGCCCCGCTCGATGTAGAACCTGCGCTCGGCAACCAGTTCCGGCCGATCAGCGAGGTCGCGTCGGAGATGCGTCGGCGCCTCCAGGCGGCCGGCATCAACTTGGTAGGTCGCGGGCGCGGCGGTCGTGTCGTATTGGCGGGCGACCGCACGCTGGCCTCGCCAGAGTGCCCGGTGTCGGCGTGGCGCTCCTTGTCGGCACGGCGCCTTGCGCTGTCGGTGGAGCGAACGCTCTTGCAGGGGACGCGCTGGGTGGTGTTCGAGCCGGCCGGCCGCGACCTGGCGCAGCGCTTGCAGGCACAGTTGGGTGGCTGGCTGGAGTCACTGCGTTTTGCCGGCTTGCTGGCTGGTGATGCTCCGGAGGCATGGTTCGTCGATGTGAACGAAGTGTCGGTGCCGCATCGCCCCGCGCAGGTCGAGTTCACCGTGGGTTTCGCGCCGCGCAAACCGAAAAACTTCATCATTTATCGCGTGAGCCAGGGGCTGCATGCGGCGCGCCTTGCGCCGGTCTCGGCCGAGCGCTGGGTCATCACCCAGCCATCGCACGACGCCGGCGCCGTGCCGCTGGACCAGGGCGCCCAAGCCGGGTGAGTAGCACCGACGGCCGCATCTACTATTTCGCGTACGGCGCGAATGTTCATCCTGGCTGGCTCAGGCGGCGCATACCCACCGCGCAGCTCGTGGGCGCAGGCTCGCTGCCTGGCTACTGCCTGGCGTTTCGCAAACGCGGTCGTGACGGGGCGGCGAGATCAGATGCCTGCGCCAGCGATGTCCCCGGCGCAGCGTTGCCCGGCGCCGTGTACCGGCTGCGGGAACGCGAGCTTGCGCAGCTTGGCGCCGCGGGCGCCGGTTATCGTGCCATGGCGGTACGGGTGACCGCGGGCGGCGGGCCGATGCAGGCCATGACCTGGGTGGCGGCGCCGGCCGAGATCGCCGTCGGCCTGTTGCCCTGGGACTGGTACGTGGCATTGATACGCGCCGGCGCGGAGTTGCTCGACCTGCCGGTGGCGCATCGTCGCTGGCTCGACTCGGTGCAAACGGCTGCCGACCCCGATGCCGACCGTGCCGCGCTGGCGCGGGCCGTCATCGCTGCGCAGGGCTAGTCGCTGGGATTGCCGCAGTCGCCAGGCCGCGCCATGGAGACCGGAAGCCGGCCGAGCCGCGCGGCAAGATACTCGCGCACGGCGTCGTCGAGTGCTGCCATGGCGGCCTCGAAGCCTTCGGCATGCGCGATCACCAGTAGCGTGTCCTGCAGGTAATCCGGGTAATCGCAGATGGCTTCGCACACCTCGGCAAGGATGTTTCGGTTGATGAAGCCACAGGAACCGGATGGGTTCTCGAGTCGCACGGGATGCCGGCGCAGCAAAATTTGCCACACGGCATAGGGGTTCCACTGGCGGCCTCCTGCCGAGGTTGTCGTCTCCACGATTTGAACCTAGCAGAGATTTCCCGGCTGGACTGTGCGCAGGGTCACGAGCGAAGGCCGAAGCCGCCGCCGCCCGGCGTGGCGATTTCGAGCGTATCGCCGGGCTCGAGCCTGACGGCGGTGATGCCGGGCAACGCCTCGCTACGCCCATCGGCCCGGATGACCCGGTTGTAGCCGACCTGGCCGGGCGCGCCGCCCTCGAGGCCGAATGGCGGCACGCGCCGGTGGTTTGAGATCAGCGCCGCGTCGAGTGTCTCGGTAAACAGCAGGCGCCGCACGACGCCGTCCCCGCCGCGGTGACGGCCTGCGCCGCCGGAGCCGCGCCGGATCATGAAAGACGCGACGCGCACGGGGTGCCGCAGTTCGAGAATCTCCGGGTCGGTAAGGCGGCTGTTGGTCATATGCGTATGCACCGCCGAGGCGCCGTCGAAATCGATGCCCGCGCCCGCGCCGCCGCACAGCGTTTCGTAATACTGGTGACGGGCGTCACCGAAAGTAAGGTTGTTCATCGTGCCCTGTGATGCAGCGACCACGCCCAGCGCGCCGAACAGCGTATCCACGACGCACTGCGAGGTCTCGACATTGCCGCCGGCTACCGCGGCTGGCCAGCGAGGATTCAGCAGGCTGCCCTCGGGGATGCACAGCTCGAGCGGCGCGAGACAGCCCTCGTTCAACGGGATATCGCGGTCTACCAGGCAGCGGAAGGCGTACAGCACGGCGGCGCGACAGATGGCCGCCGGCGCGTTCAGGTTGCCGTCGGATTGCGGCGAGGTGCCGGTGAAATCGATTCGGGCTCGCCGGGCCGCGCGGTCGATCCTGATCGCGACGCGGATCGTCTCGCCGCCGTCCATTTGCCATTGGAACTCGCCATCGGCGAGCGTCGCCAGCGCGGCGGCGACCGCGGCCGCGGCGTTGCGCTGGATGTGGCCCATGTAGGCCAGCACAACTTCGGCGCCGAACTCCGTCATCATGCGTTCCAGCTCGGCCAGGCCGCGACGGTTGGCGGCAAGCTGGGCGCGCAGGTCGGCCAGGTTCTGGGCCGGGTTTCGGGCCGGCCAGGGCCCGCTGTCCAGGAGTCTCCGGACGGCAGTTTCGTCGAAGCGCCCGCCGGCCACCAGCCGGAAGCCGCGCAGCAGCGCACCTTCTTCGTCGATGTGGCGGCTGTCCGCCGGCATCGAGCCGGGCGTACGCCCGCCGATGTCCGCGTGGTGCGCGCGCGCAGCGACATACAGCAAC
Organism: Gammaproteobacteria bacterium; assembly: GCA_047921455.1. GTDB lineage: Bacteria > Pseudomonadota > Gammaproteobacteria > Steroidobacterales > XN24 > XN24. The sequence continues at coordinate 79,575 of JBLRWC010000005.1, read as the reverse complement.
GGCCGCTCATCGGCCCCGAAAAACGGCGTAATGACCGTGACGTCTGGCAGGTGCGTGCCGCCTTCGTATGGATCGTTCAGCACGAAGCTGTCGCCCGGCGCCATGTCTTTGCCGAAGCGCGCCATGATGGCGCGTACGCTCTCGCCCATGGAGCCAAGGTGCACCGGCATATGCGGCGCATTGGCGACCAGCCCGCCGGCCGGATCGAACACCGCGCAGGAATAGTCCAGCCGCTCCTTGATATTTACCGAGCTGGCCGTGTTCTGCAGCACCGCGCCCATCTGTTCCGCCACGTGCATGAAGCGATTGTTAAAGACCTCCAGCAGAACGGGATCGGAAGCTGTCGAGAGTTTTCTGGCCCGCCGTTGCGACGCCCGGCGCAGCACCAGGTTGCCGAGCGTATCGGCCTGCGCCTGCCAGCCCGGCGCCACCCAGGTGGTCGCATTGGTTTCCGGAATCAGCGCAGGACCGGCGAGTCGCGCCCCGGGTCGCAGCGTGTCGCGCGCCGCCAGCGGGATCTCTTGCCAGGCGCCGTGTAGCCACGCGAGTCGCGCCCCGCGTGTTGCTGCGCTTGCGGCCGGCGCCCTTGCCGGTTCGCCCTGGTCCGCGGGGCCGCCACCGCCGCGAACCTCGGTCTCGACCGATTCGAGCACCAGTTCGTGGGCCGCGGCGAAGCCGAAACGCTGTTCATGGGCCGCCGCAAAAGCCGCGCGGACCTTGTGCTCATCGGCCAGCTGGACTTCCAGCGTGGTGTCGCTGCCGGCATATCGCAGCCGCAAGCGATACTCGGTGACCAGGGCGGATCGCGGTACCCCCTGGTCGCTCAGTGCCAGCGCCGCTTCGTCGCCGAGGCGCCTGAGCGTGGCCTTCGCCTCGGCCAGCACTTTGGCATCCAGCGGCGCTTGCACGGTCGCCTGGCGCAATTCCACCAGGTCTGCCAGGCCGATCCCCCAGGCGGACAGTACGCCGGCAAACGGCGGCAGCAGCACCTCGCGTATGTCGAGCGCGTCGGCGACCTCGCAGGCATGTTGTCCGGCGGCGCCACCGAAGCCGCATAGCGTAAACATGGCGGGATTCGCGCCGCGCCTGACGGACACCTGCTTTACCGCGCGCGCCATGCGTTCCACGGCAATCTCGAGAAAACCTGCGGCGACGGCTTCGGTGCTCATGCGCGGTTGACCGGCAGCCGTCACGGCGTCGGCCAGTTCGCGCAAGCGCATTTCGGCGGCAGCATGATCCAGCGGCCGGTCGCCATGCGGGCCGAACACCGCGGGTACGGCCGAGGCCTGCAAGCGGCCGAGCACCAGGTTCGCATCGGTGATCGTCGCTGGGCCGCCCAGGCCGTAGCAGGCGGGCCCCGGGTTGGCGCCGGCCGACTCCGGGCCCACCTGGAAGCGACCATCGGCGAACTTCAGGATCGAGCCGCCGCCGGCCGCCACGGTGTGAATCCGAAGCATCGGCGCCTGCAGCTGCACGCCCGCGACCTGGTTGTCCTGGCTGCGCTCGAACTCGCCCTCGTAGAGGCAGACGTCGGTGGACGTGCCGCCCATATCAAAGCCGATCAGGCGCTCGCGGCCAGCCCGCTTGCCGGCGGCCGCCATCCCGACGACGCCCCCCGCCGGGCCCGAGAGCACGCTGTCCCGACCCCGGAACCGTTCCGCCTCGGCCAGTCCGCCGTTGCTCTGCATGAACAACAGGCGATGGCTCTGCAGCGGCGCGCGCAGCTGTTGCACGTAGCGGCCGAGCACCGGCGAGAGGTAGGCGTCCGCCACGGTCGTCGCGCCGCGCGGCACGATGCGCGGCAGCGGACTGACCTCGTGGGACACGGACACCTGCGCGAAGCCGGCCGCGCGGGCCAGCCGGGCGGCGGCGCGCTCATGCTCCGGGTAGCGATAACCGTGCAGCAAAACGATCGCGACGGCATCCAGGCCGGACGCATGCGCCCCGCGCAGCGCCTTGGCCAATGCGGGCTCGTCCAGCGGTTGCAGTACTTCGCCATCGGCGGCGATGCGCTCGTCGGCCTCGAGCACGCTCGCGTACAGCGCTTCGGGTAGCCGGATATCCAGGTCGAACAGGCGGGGGCGTTGTTGCGTGCCGATCAGCAAGGCATCCCCGAGTCCGCGGGTGATGACCAGCAGGGTCGGCTCGCCGCGGCGTTCGAGCAGGGCATTGGTCGCCACGGTGGTGCCCATGCGCACCGCTTCGATGGGCGCGGCGGCGAGCGCTGCGGTATCGGCCAGGCCAAGCAGGCGGCGCATACCTTCCAGGCCGGCGTCCGGGTAGCGTTCGGGCGCCTCGGACAACAGCTTTAATGTCTCGAGCCTGCCGTCGGGCCGTCGCGCGACAATATCCGTGAAGGTGCCGCCGCGGTCGATCCAGAAACGCCAGCCCGAAGTCGCCTGTTTCGCCATGCGCCGATTGTACGGCCATGCAACGTCGCCGGGCTCGTGTCCCGGCTCGTGTCCGTGCGCTGGCGTCGCCCGGGTGCCAGGAGAGGCTGTGCGGCGTTAGCATGGGGGTGTCGTGTGCTTGGATATCCGGCCTGCGGGGAGCCGCTGCATGGGTGAAATCGTATCGTCGTCGCAGTCGCGGTTATGCCGCGACGACCTGGCCGGGCAGGCATGAGGCGGGATCGCCGCATACGATTGCTGCTGGCCGCAGCCGTAATCGTGGCGCTGGTGTTGTTCGCCGGCGCCTTGCTGGCCGTCGCGGACACCGTATTGTCGATCGTGCAGCGGTTGCGGGAAGGTCCTGCGGCGCTTTATTACGGCTTCATCGTCGTGCTGTCGATCGGTGCGGCCGCCGCCGTATACCTGTTGTGGTGGTTGCTGGTGCCGCCGCGCCGATCGAAAGGTACGCGGCGTGATGGCGCCCCGTCCGACGAACCCGGCTTGCGCGAACGGCTGGAGCGGGAGCGCGCGGCCGGCACCGATACGGTAGCGGTAGAGCGGGAGCTGGCGGAACTGGCGCGGCGGCGCGAAGGCGGCCGGTTATTCATCGCCATGTATGGTGAGGCCAGCTCCGGCAAGAGCTCGCTGGTCCAGTCGCTGGTGCCCGACGCGATGCCGGATACCGGCGTGGCGGCGGGTACCACTCGGGCGGTCGCGCATTACCGGTGGTCGCTGGACTCGGGCGATGTGGTCGAACTCGCCGATGTGCCCGGCAGCGGCGACGACCGCGAGCTCGGCGAGGCGGCGTTGGATGAGGCGGTGCGCGCACACCTCGTGGTTTACGTGTGTGATGGCGACCTGAGCCGCAGCCAGTTCGCGGATGTGCGGACGCTGGCGGAGATGGGCAAGCCGCTGGTCGTCGCCGTCAACAAGGCCGACTGGTATGTCGAGGAAGATCTGCAGCGAATTGTCGCGCGGCTCGCGGAGCGACTCGGTGACCTGGAGCCGACGCCCGCCGTGGTGCCGGTGGTCGCGGGCGGCGTCGAGCGGGTTGCGCAGGTCGATGAACAGGGCCGCGAGACGACCCTGGAGCGGCCCCGGGCGCCACGCGTGGAACCGCTGCGCGATGCACTGCAGCTGCAACTTGAGACCAGCCCGGCGGCGCTCGACGCCCTGCGCGATGCCTCGGTGTTCCGGCTTGCGGTGGCCCGGCTGGAGACGGCCGCGGGACAACGGCGCCGCGCGGCGGCCGACCAGGTCGTCAAGGGTTACACGCAAAAGGCGGTGATCGGCGCGCTCGCGGCCGTGGGTCCGGGAACGGATGTGCTGATCCAGGGCTATCTCGGTACTTCGCTGGTGAAAACCCTGTGCAAGCTCTACGACATTCCGGCGCGGGAAATCGACATCCAGCGCTTCCTCGACATCGCGCAGCGCTATGTCGGCCGGGCCCTGCCGCTCTTGCTGGCCGTCTCGGGTAATGCCCTCAAGGCGTTCCCCGGCGTCGGCACGGTGGCGGGCGGACTGGTGCACGCGGTCGCTTACGGCATTATTTTCGACGCCATGGGCAAAGGCCTGGTCAATAGCCTCGAGACGACCGGCGAACTGCGCCCGGCGGCCGCGGCACGCACAGTGGGAGACCAGTTTGGTGAAAACATCGGGGAAAAAGCCCGTCAATTGGCTCGGCTGGCCCTGGAAGCGCGCCGCGCCGACCGCGACTGAGGCGCTGGCGGCGCCGACCGCGGGCGATGCGCATGTCGCGCTGGCGCGCGACAGCTTGCGGCGTTTGCTCGAGGACCCGCGCCTGCCGGCCGGCGTGCGCGAGGCGCTGGCGCCCGAATTCGCCGACGTCGAACGGCTGCTGCAGAAGCTCGAACAGGGCGAGATTCACATTGCCGTGCTCGGCGAGGTGAGCGTCGGCAAGTCCTCGCTGCTGAATGCCTTGCTGGGCGAAGCCCGTTTCAGCACCAGTCCCCTGCATGGCGAGACCCGCGTGCCCGGCGAAGCCCGCTGGCGAGAGGAACGTAGCGGTGGCGTTCACTTGCTCGATACGCCGGGGATCAACGAGGTCGGCGGCGAACAGCGCGAGCGGCTCGCGCGCGAGGTAGCGGAACGCGCCGACCTGGTGCTGTTTGTGGTCGATGGCGACCTGAATGCCACCGAGCAGGCGGCGCTCGAACAAGCCCTCCAGCCAGGCCGGCCGGTCCTGCTGGTGCTGAACAAGGCGGATCGTTTCACGGCCGGGGAACGCGCGACGCTGGTGGCGCGGCTGGCCGCGCGCACCGCGGGCCGGCTGCGGCCCGAGAATATTGTCGTGGCGGCCGCCGACCCGGCGCCGGAGTTGCGCATCAGGCTGGCACCGGACGGCACTGAGCACGAGGAACGGCGTGTCCTGCCGCCGGACGTCGAGGCGCTGCGCGAGCGCTTATGGCAGATCCTCGAGTCAGAAGGCCAGACGCTGGCTGCCGTGACTGCCGGGATGTTTGCGGGGCGGGTCAGTGAGCGCGTCGGCCAACGCGTGGTCGAGGTACGTCGCGCGGCAGCCGAGCGGCTGGTGCGCCAGTACTGCATCGCCAAGGGCGTCGCGGTGGCCGTCAATCCGGTCCCGATCGCTGACCTGCTCGCCGCGGCTGCGCTGGATGCCGGGCTGGTGTTCCATCTTTCCCGGCTCTACGCGCTGCCGCTGAGCCGTGCGGAAGCCAGCTCCCTCGTGACGGTCATCGCCACGCAGATGACGCTGCTCATGGGTACCGTCTGGTTGACGCATTTCGTTTCCGCAGCATTGAAGGCCAGTACCGGCGGATTGTCTACGGTGCTCACCTCGGGTGCCCAGGGTGCCGTGGCGTACTACGGCACTTACATGATCGGCCGGGTCGCCGAGCGTTACTTCGCGCAGGGTAAATCGTGGGGCGACGGCGGGCCGAAGGCGGTTGTGCAGGAGATTCTCGAGTCCGTCGACCGGGACTCGCTGCTGGCGCAGGCGCGCCAGGACCTCGCCGCCCGGCTGCGCGCGCCGGCTGCGCCCGGGAAGCCCTGATTTCGAGAACGCAGCCTCGGGCTGCTATATTTCGCGCATGCCGAAAACACCGTACATCTGTTTCTCGCACGGCAAGGAAAGCGGTCCCTGGGGCACGAAGATCGCTGCCATGGCCGACCTGGCGCGGGATCGCGGCCTGGACGCCGACAGCCTTGATTACCGGGGTATCGACGACCCGGTGGCGCGGGTCGACAAGCTGGTGGCCCACTGTGCGCCGTTGGGACGCCCGCTGGTGCTGGTCGGTTCCAGCATGGGCGGCCACGTGGCGGCCGCCGCTGCCATGCAGTTGCCGGATGTGCGCGGCCTGTTCCTGCTGGCGCCGGCGTTTTTCATGCCGGGTTACGAGGAACACACCCCGGAGCCGCGCGTGCGGCGCATCACCATCGTGCACGGCTGGCGTGACGATATCGTGCCGCCGGCCAACAGTATTCGTTTCGCCGGGCAGCATCGCGCCGTGCTGCACCTGATCGATGGCGATCATCGCCTGGCAGAACATATTTTCGAAATCAACCGGTTTTTCGACTGGTTCCTCGACGACGTCTAGCCGCGCTATTTCCGGTCGGCGATGGCCTTGGCGGCGATCCGATCGATGACGCCGGGCGCGAACACCTTCAACAACCGCCCGAGCTTGCCGCGCCGCGAAGTGATCAGCATGCGCCGGCGCGCCGCCATTGCGGGCACCATGAGCGCGGCGCACTGCTCAGCGGTCATGATGCTGGCCTCCTGCATCGGGCTGTTGCCCAGCGGGCGGCCTGCGCCGTCGAGGGCGCGCCGGTGGATCTCCGTGACGACGAAGTCGGGACAGACGGTGGTGATGGTGACGCCGGTATCCGCCAGTTCGATGCGCAGCGAGTCGAAGAAACCGATCACCGCATGCTTGCTGGCGCAATAAGCGCTGCGGGCCGGGACGCCGGTCAGCCCCGCTACGCTGGCGACCGGCACGAGGCGGCCGCGCGAGGTCTTCAGGTGCGGTAGCGCTGCGAGGGTCAGCCACACCACCGAGAAATAGTTCAGCTCCATGACGTCGCGAAAGATCCGAGCGTCCTGGATCTCGTCGACGCGCGCCCACATTGTGCGGCCGGCGTTCGCCACCAGGGTATCGAGCCGCCCGAAGGCTTCGATGGTCGCCGCGACCAGCGCCCGGCACTGGGTTTCGCTGTTCAGGTCGCCGGCCACCACCAGGGTTTCGGCCCCGGCGGCGCGGCATTCCGCCGCGAGCGATTCGAGGCGTTCCGCGTTACGGGCGGCCAGCACGAGCTTCGGCCCCTGTGGCGCCAGCGCCAGGCAGAGGGCGCGCCCGATACCCTCGGAGGCGCCCGTAACCACGACGACATTGTCGTTGAACTCGTTCATTTGCCGCTCCGCTGTCGTTGCCCGGGGGATACGCTAACATTGCCAGCAGGCGTTCCCCGTCGTCCGGAGACTGATTATGAACCCTGCCGGAGTGCTGATGTTAATGGTGGCTTGCCTGGCGCTGGTCGCCTGCGGCGAGCGACGCGAACCGCCGCCAGTGGACGAAACCGTGTTCAAGGACCAGGTCCGCGCCCTTGAGAAGGCGCGCTCGGTCGAGGAACTGGCCGAGGAACGCAAGCGCGAGTTGGACCGGCGCGTGGATCTCGATACCTACGGGGACGACTGATGGAACGGATCACCGAGCCGGAGCTGATGGACGACGCCGCCCAGGCGCGCGCCTATGCCGAGGCCGATTTCGCGGAGCCCAACGCTCGCTTCGTGGCGCTCTACGACGAGTTTGTCGGCCGCCTGCCGGCGGGCGCCGCGGTGCTTGATCTCGGCTGCGGGCCCGGCGATATCACGCTGCGGATCGCGGCGGCCCAACCGGAGATCGAGGTGCATGGCCTCGATGGTTCACCGGCCATGCTGGCTTTCGGCCGTGCGACGCTCGAGAACGACGCGGCGCTGGGCGAACGGGTCCGCCTGGTCGAAGGCCTGGTACCGGATGCGGTCCTGCCGAGGATGAGCTATGAGGCGGTCGTGTCGAACAGCCTTTTGCACCATTTGCACGACCCCGCCGTTTTGTGGCGCATGATCCGGGAACGTGGCGTACCCGGAGCGGCGGTCCTGGTGATGGACTTGATGCGCCCCGCCAGCACCGCGGCCGCCCGGGCCCTGGTGGCGGAGCACGCGGCGAATGAACCCGAGGTGCTGCGGCGGGATTTCTATAATTCGCTGCTCGCGGCATTCGAGCCCGACGAGATCCGCGGGCAGCTGGCGGCCGCCGGCCTCGACCACTTCTCGGTGGAGGAGGTCAGCGATCGCCACCTGGTGATCCGCGGGCGCCTCTGAAGCCTGGCGCTCAGGCGCCGAGGGCGTCTAAGAAGCGCTTGCGCCAGGCGTGGATGTCGTTGCCACGCAGGATTGCCATCATCGTGGCGTGTCGTTCGCGGCGCTCCGCCAGCGGCATTTCCGAGGCCTTGAGGATGGCGTCGGCCACGCCGGCCGAATCGAAGGGATTCACCAGCAAGGCGCTGGCGCCTAGTTCGGCAGCCGCGCCGGCGAGCTCGGACAACACCAGTACGCCGGGATCCTCAGGATCTTGTGCCGCGGTGTATTCCTTGGCGACCAGGTTCATGCCGTCGCGCACGGGCGTTACCAGCCCGATGCGCGCCACGCGGAAATAGCCCATCAGCATTTTTCTCGATATGCCCCGGTTGATATAGCGGATGGGCGTCCAGTCGGGCTGCGAGAAACGCCCGTTGATGTGGCCGGCGGATTGCTCGAGCACATGACGGATGTCCTGGTAGGCGCGCACGCCGGTGCGCGTAGGCGAGGCGATCTGCAGGAAGACCAGGTTGCGGTGGCTGGCCGGATGCCGCTCGAGCAGGGTTTCGAAGGCGCGAAAACGCTCCGGCAGGCCCTTGCTGTAATCCAGCCGGTCCACGCCCATGACGAGTTGTCGGTCGCCAATGTCCTTGGCGAGTCGCTGCACGGCGGCCGATTGCCGCGATGCTGCGGCCTGGTCCTCGGCTTCCTCGACGTCGATACCGATCGGGAATGCCCCTACCAGGATATTTCGGCCCAGCGCGTCGATCCGTCCGTCCAGCGTACGGTCGCCGCCGAATCCGGCCGCCCGCAGCCCGCCGAGGAAGTTCTCGCAGTCCAGCGCCGTCTGGAAGCCCACCACATCGTACTGGGTCAGCGCGCGCAGTAACTGGTGGTGACCGGGTAGGGTGCGCAGCACGTCGTAGCTTGGAAAGGGCACGTGCAGGAAAAATCCGATCGGCTGCTGGACGCCGGCGCGGCGCAACTCTTCCGCCAGCGGGATCAGGTGATAGTCATGCACCCAGATCCGGTCGTCCTCGCGTAGCAGTGGCCGAAGTTTGCGTACGAAGGTCTGGTTGACCCGCCGGTAGGCCTCCTGGTGCTCGCGCTCGTAGGCGAAGATTCCGAGCATGTAATGAAACAACGGCCACAGCGAGCTGTTGCAAAAGCCATTGTAATACCCGTCGAAGTCGCCCTGGTCGATGTCGATCGTGGCGAACGTGATCTCGCCGTGGCGCTCCAGTTTCGGCTCACCGGGTTCGCCGTTGCAGGTCTTGCCGCCCCAGCCGAACCAGATGCCACCCGATTGCCGTAGTGCGGCCAGAATGCCGACCGCGAGACCACCGGCGGACTTGCCGCCCGACGGTTTCGCGACCCGGTTTGAAATTGCGATAAGTCGACTCAAAACGCGTCCTCCCATGACTTGCTGAGGCGAATCGCGCCGAGGGTGATGCCGACCATGCTGTAGGACTGCGGAAAATTACCCCACAGTGCTCCGCTGCGCACGTCAAAGTCCTCGGACAGCAGTCCGAGGCGGGTGCGGCAAGTCAGCATTTCCTCGAACAGTTCGCGTGCCTCGTCCTTGCGCCCGATTTGCGCGAGCGCGTTGATGTACCGGAAAGTACAGACATTGAAAGCAGTTTCCGGCTCGCCAAAATCGTCCGCCTCGCCGATCAACAGCATACTCGAGTCGAGATTCCGGCCAGGCCGCGCACCCATTCCTGCCAGTAGTTCCGGGTGTGCGCAAAATTCTGGCGGGCCGTGTGGGCAACAGATTCACGCAGGCTCTCGTCCGGGCCGAGGATGAAGTTGAGCGGCCGCAGTAAGCGAAACGGCCGTTCCCCCCTAATATAGGTCACGGAGGCGTCCGTCGTGAGACGCAGCGTCAAATCGGGCAGGATGTAGCGGATGTGATTGCTACCGAAGGTCTGCCGCGCATCCTCCGCGCCGTAGTGTCCGGCGGATCGCGCTGGCCACGCGATATCGCGGCCCAAGGTTAATGGGCATGGCTCTCGAACACCAACCGGGACGGTCGCGCGCCCGCCTTGGACTGACGTGTGACCCATCCGGCGGGTACACTTCCGGACCTCATGTATCCATGGCACGGACTTTGGCGCCTGGCGCTGTTATTGACGAGGAAGTTATTGTTCCTCTGGGTGCGCGCGCGCACGATCGATACGCAGCTGGAACGCCTCAAGGCCCTCGCCGAGCTGCCGGTTTGTTATGTGCTCGAGCACCCGGGCATGGGAGACCTCGCCGTGCTCGAACAGCAGTGCCTGCGCCACGGCCTGCCGCGCCCCAGCGCGGGGCTGGTGCTTGATGAAGTGAAGGAGTGGCGCGCCATCGCCTACCTGCGGCGGGGACGGCGGCGCGGCCGCAAACGGCGACCGGGCCGCCTCGAACGGCTCGCCGAGGCCGTCCAGGCGGGCCACGCCAAGGACATTGCGATCGTTCCGGTCACCGTGTTCTGGGGCCGTTCGCCGGAGAAGGAAGGCTCGTTTTTCAAGCTCCTGTTCGCCGAGGGCTGGGGGATCGTCGGCCGGTTGCGCAAGCTGTTCATCATCGTGTTCCACGGGCGTGATGTGCTGGTCCAGTTCAGCGAGCCGGTGCGCCTGTCACAGCTGGTGAGCGAGAGCCCCAATCCCGCGCTGGTCGCGCGCAAGCTCGGGCGCGTGTTGCGTGTGCACTTCCGGCGCCTGCGAATCGCCACCATCGGCCCCGACCTGTCCCATCGCCGCACGCTGCTCAACCAGGTGCTCAATTCGGATCCCGTGCGACGCGCTATTCGACGTCATAGCGAGATCAACAAGCTGCCAATCCAGAAATCGGTGGCCAGGGCCCGCCGCTACGCCAACGAGATTGCCGCCAATTACAGCTATACGACCGTGCGCGTGATGGAGCGCGTGCTGGGCTGGCTTTGGAACCGGCTTTACGACGGTGTCGATGTCGGCGGGATTGAGCGGCTGAAAGCGGTCGCGGAAGGCAACGAAATCGTTTACGTGCCCTGTCACCGCAGCCACATCGATTACATGTTGCTGTCCTACGTGGTGTATCGGAACGGCCTGGTGCCGCCGCACATTGCCGCCGGGATCAACTTGAACCTGCCGGTGATCGGGCCGTTCCTGCGTACCGGCGGCGCATTTTTCATGCGGCGCAGCTTTCGCGACGATCCGCTCTATGCCGCCGTGTTCCGCCGGTACTTCGCGCTGAATCTCGCCAAGGGCGTCGCAATGGAGTACTTCATCGAGGGTGGTCGAAGCCGCACGGGGCGGCTGTTGCCACCCAAGGTGGGCATGCTGGCCATGACGGTGCGGGCCTACCTCCACGAGCCAGTGCGCCCGGTGGTTTTTGTGCCCGTCTATTTCGGTTACGAGCGCTTGTTCGAGGGACGTTCCTACGTCTCGGAGCTGTCGGGCCGGCCGAAGCAAAAGGAGAGTGTGTTCGGCATGCTCAAGTCGGTGCGGCAATTGCGGCGCGAGTTCGGTCGCGTGCATGTGAATTTCGGGCGGCCTTTCTTCCTCGACGAGGTGCTTGAGGCGCACCGGCCCGGCTGGCGCGAGGAGGTATTCGAAGAAGACCAGAAGCCGGCCTGGACCACACCGGTGGTCGAGCAGCTGGGCGACGAGATCATGACGCGCATCAATGCCGCGGCCGCCGTCAGTCCCATCAACCTGCTGGCGATGGCTTTGCTGGCGACGCCCCGCCAGAGCATGGTCGAGCAGCCGCTGGTACGCATGCTGGAATTGTTCGCGACCATCCTGCGCAAGGCGCCGTACGACGAGGGCGTGACAGTCACCGAGCAGGGCGGCGCCGAGATGATCGCGTATGGGGAGCGAATGGGGCTGCTCGAGCGCCGGACTCACCAGCTCGGGGACATTATTTCGCTTTCGCAAAAGGAAGCGCTGCTCGCCACTTACTTCCGCAACAACATTGGCCACCTGATGGCGCTGCCGTCCCTGGTGGCCTGCTGTTTCCTGGATAAATCCGTGCTGGCGGTCGAGCGCGTGCATGGTCTCGCCCGCATGGTTTATCCGTACCTCGGCGGCGAGCTTTTTCTGCGCTGGCAGCCAGCGGAGGTCGAGGCCGAGCTGACGCGGAATATCGACATGCTGGTTGAGCAGGGCCTGCTGCGGCGGGATGACAACAATGGTCAGCCCTGCCTGCACCGGCCCCCGCCGCATACCCCGGAAGCCATCCAGCTATGGATTCTCGCGCAATGTTCCGTGCAGACGCTGGAGCGGTTTTACATGACCGCGGCGCTGCTCGCGAAACACGGCTCGGGCACCCTGCGCCCGCGCGAGCTCGAGGACTTGTGTCACCTGATGGCGCAACGGATGTCCATGTTGTTCCAGTTCAGCGCGCCGGAGTTTTTCGACAAGACGCTGTTCCGCGGCTTCATCGGCCGGCTGCGTCGTAACGGCGTGTTGCGCACCGACGAAACCGGCCTGCTGGTATTCGACGATGGACTGGTCCGTGCCATGGACGAGGCGCGGACTTTTCTCGGCGACCGGTTGCGGCAGGACGTGTTGCAGGCCATGAATCTGTAGCTGCTCCGGCCGCCCTTCATGCTGCGTTGCAGCGCGCAGGCTCATCCGTCGCCGGCAGCTATCGCTGCTGTCTTGGTGCATACGCAACAGCCATTGATAGCGATAAACCGTATCTCGGCGCTTGTTGCGTCAAGATGTTGTTTTCCGGGCACGGTTTCTGTAAGAGTAGCGGCACGCACCGGGCAAGACCGGCTGCGGGGACTCGTGCATAACACAATTCAGAAACTGGGGAGTCTTCATGAGCACGCAACCCTCCAGGGCCCGTCCGACGAACGGACGCCTCCTGGCAACCGCAATCGCGACCGCGCTTGCTGCAAGCTTTGCAGCGCCGGCTTCGGCGGTGCCAATCGAAACTGATAATTGGTCGGGCAGCTGGGACACGACGTTGTCCTACGGCGCGCTGTGGCGCGTCCAGAGCCCTGACTGCCGACTCATCGCGAATGCGAACGGCGGTTGCGGACGCGGCGCCAATATCGACGATGGTAATCTGAACTTCGATACCGGGATCGTCTCGCACGCGGTCAAGGCGACATCCGAAATCGAATTGCGGTTCCGTGATTCGTGGGGCCTGTTTGCGCGCGGCAACACCTTCTACGATTGGGAGGCGGCCAATACCAATCGCACCGAGTTGAGCGACGGCGTTCTTAACCAGGTCGAGCAGGGCGGCCGGATGCTCGATTACTTTGTCTTCGTCCCCTTCACCATCGGTAATACGCCCGGCGAGTTTCGCGTCGGCAACCAGGTGATCAGCTGGGGCGAAAGCACGTTTATCCAGGGCGGCATCAACCTCACCAATCCGGTGGACGTCGCGCAGCTGCGCGTACCGGGTTCTGAGTTGCGGGATGCGCTGGTGCCCCAGGGCATGGCGTATGTAAACCTTTCGCCGACCGAAAACTTCAGCATCGAGGCCTATTACCAGTACGACTGGCGGAAGGTCAAACCCGACCCCGTAGGCACTTTTTTCTCGACCAACGACCTGGCCGGCAAGGGCGGCACCAAGGCGATGCTCGGCTTTGGCCGGTGGTCGGACCTCGGTACGGATTTCAGTCCGCTCGGCGGCGATTTCGATTCCGAGTTCATATTTGTGCCGCGCGGGGATACGATCCCTGCCAAGGACAGCGGGCAGTACGGCATCGCGCTGCGTTACTTCGCCGACCAGTTGATGGGTGGCATGGAGTTCGGCTTCTATTATTTGCGTTACCACAGCCGCCTGCCGCTGGTCAGCGGGTTCACCGGTACGCAGGCGGGCTTCGGTAATGCAGCGGCAGTGGCCACGGCTGCACAGGCGGCCGCGATCGGGTTGGCCTCGGGTTTGTCCTTTGACGCCGCAGTCACGACGGCCACTGCGCAGGGTATGAACGCGGCTGCCAACCTCGGCGGCGACATCGCCGCGGCGCAGGTGCGCGAACGGGCGACGGTCGGCGCAAACGCCTTCCTGGGCGGGGGTGCGGAGGTGCTGTCCGCGCTGGCCAGCAGTTTCGCGCAAAACGAGCTGGCCGGGACCTCGCGCTACTTCACCGAGTATCCGGAGAATCTCGACCTCTTCGGCGTCAGCTGGAGCGGTTACCTCGGCAACACCGGTATCGCCTGGCAGGGCGAGATTTCGTACAAGCCCGATTCGCCACTGCAGCTCGACGACGTGGAACTGCTGTTCGCGGCGCTCGGACCGCTCGACAATCTTGCGCCGAATCCGGACTTTGTTTGCCCGACCAATCCGAATGCGGTGGGCCCGCTGGGGTGTTTCAACCAGATCGGCCTGTTCGGCCTGAATTCGTTGATTCCTGGCTATGTCGAGATCGACGTGTGGCAGGCGCAGACGACCTTCGTTTACCTCTCCGGCCCGATGCTGGGCGCGGATACAGGCGCCTTCGTTCTCGAGGGCGGCGTGAACTATGTCCCCGACCTGCCCGACACGCGGTCCGGCGGACCGAACAATCGCGGCCTGCGGCTGAACGGCGAGGGGACTTCGCTGTCGGGTAACGAGCAATTGTCCAGCACACATTTCTTCGAGCTCGATCCGCGTGATTCCTTCCCGCATTCCACCTCCTGGGGATATCGCCTTCGCGGAACACTGGTCTACAACAACGCGATCGGGCCATGGACATTGGCGCCGACCGTGGGCTGGTCGCATGACGTGAATGGCAACAGCCCGGGACCCGCCGGGAACTTCATCGAGGGGCGCCAGTCTCTTTCGCTAGGCCTCAAGGGAACGCTGCGAAACAAGTACGAACTCGAGTTGAACTACGCCGAGTTCGGCGGAGCAGGCATTTACAACACGGCCCGTGACCGCGACTTCATCTCGGTTACGGCCAAAGTGTCGTTCTAGGATCGAAAGGATACTGAACCCATGATCAAATCCAGACTCTTCAAGGGCATCGCCATGCTGGCCCTGGTCGGCCTCGCGGCCCCGGCAACTGCCGAGCGCCTGTCGCCGGACCAGCTCGCCCGCCTTGGCGCAGACCTGACGCCGATCGGCGCCATTCGCGCCGGCAACGAAGCCGGCACAATCCCCGAGTGGACCGGCGGTCTGCGCAGCCCGGCGGAGGCTGGTTTTCCGGACTTCGTGTCCGGCGGCCATCACCCCGACCCCTACGCCGATGACCAGCCGCTGTACCGGATTACGGCCGCCAATATGGCGGACTACGCCGACATCCTCACGGAAGGCCACAAGGCCATGTTCCGGACCTACCCGGACTACTTCATGGATGTCTATCCGACCCGACGCAGTGCCGCGATGCCGGAGCGCATATACGAAGCCACCAAGCGGATTGCCCCGCATACGCACCTGATCGAGGACGGCAACGGCTTCAGCGGGGGCGCTGAAGGCATTCCCTTCCCGATCCCGGAAAACGGCTTGCATGCCATCTGGAACCACATTGCGCGTTATCGCACGGACAGTGCGCGGCGCACCATTGGCCAGGCCGCCGTGACGCGCGACGGCAACTACACGATGGTGATGTTCACCGACGAGTATCTCGGCGCCTATGGGTTGGAAGGTGCGCGCGAGGAGGATCTCGACAACATCATCCTCTTCTTCAAGCAGACCGTGACCGCGCCCGCCCGCCTCGCCGGCGAAGTGCTGCTGGTCCACGAAACGCTCAACCAGGCGCTGGAGAATCGCAAGGCGTGGCTGTACAACCCGGGGCAACGCCGGGTGCGGCGTGCACCGAACGTCGCGCATGACAATCCGCGTACGGCGGCAGATGGCCTGGCGACCTCGGACCAGCTCGATATCTTCAACGGCAGCCCGGAGCGCTACAACTGGGAACTGGTCGGCCGCAAGGAAATGCTGGTTCCGTACAACAGCTACAAGCTGCACAGCAACCAGCTCAAGTACGACGACATCCTGAAACCGTTGCACATCAACCAGGAATACGTGCGCTACGAGCTGCATCGTGTCTGGGTGGTGGATGCGACCCTGAAAGAAGGTACGCGGCACCTCTACAAGCGGCGGACGTTCTATATCGACGAAGACTCCTGGCAGGCCATGGTCGTGGATTGCTATGACAACCGGGACCAGATGTGGCGCGTGCAGGAAGCACACTCGATCAATTACTACGACTTGCCGTCCTTCTGGACGACGCTCGAGCTGACGATGGACTTGCAGTCGGGTCGTTACCTGGGGATTGGCCTGAATAACGAGGAACGTGGTACGTACGACTTCAGTCCGAAGTACACACCGGCTGACTTCAGTCCGGCGTCGCTACGCCGGGCTGGCGTGCGCTAGGCGGCCTGGCGGGGGGGTGCCCATTTTGGGGCCCCCCGCTTTGCCATTCGGCTCCACTCGTAGAGCGAGGCGCACTGGTCGTGCCCAGAATCGTACCTTTCCCGCTGCTGGCGTTGCTGCTCGTTGCGTTTCCCATGGCTGCGCGCGCCGCTTGCGAGGCGCCCGTGCCGGAGAGCGAGTGGTCCCTGGTCAAGCCCCTCGCGACTGAGTCGCTCATGCTCGATATTGCGCAGGTCGGTGCGACTTTCGTCGCCGTGGGTGACCGTGGCCATGTGCTCATCAGCGAAGACGATGGACGTAACTGGACCCAGAAGCGTACGCCGACCCGGTCGCTGTTGACCGGCGTCTGGTTCCACGACCGCAACCTCGGCTGGGCCGTGGGCCACGACGCGGTTATTTTGCGAACCGAGGACGGCGGCGAAACCTGGTGCCGGGTCCACTGGGCGCCCGAGTTTGAGACGCCGCTGCTGGACGTCTGGTTTGCCGATGAATCGAATGGCTTCGCAATCGGTGCTTACGGCTATTTCCTGCGCAGCGCCGACGGCGGCTTGAGTTGGCAGGAAGAGGAACTGGATTTCGTCGAGTACGGTGATGTGGCAGATCCTGACGCGGACCAGGATGCTGATGACGAGTATGCCGACGACGACGATGCCGGCTGGGACGACGGGGAGCTCGGCGGCATTGCCGGCGACCTGCACCTGAACCGCATTATTCCGGGGAACGGCGAAGTTTTCCTGGCGGCGGAGGCCGGCACGATATTTCGTTCCGACGACGGCGGTTTTACCTGGATCGCCCTCGATCCGTCCTACGAAGGTTCTTTTTTCGGCGGCGTGCGGCTGGCTGACGATTCATTGCTGGTGTTCGGCTTGCGCGGCAATATGTTCCGCAGCTGGGATGGAGGCGAAAACTGGCGCGGCATCACGCTGCCGGTCGATACGTCGCTGTTCGGCGGCGCCCGGCTCGCCGATGGCGGCGTTGCCGTGGTGGGCACGGCCGGCGTGATGCTGATCAGCCGGGAAGGCGATCGGTTTCGCCTCGAACAGCGGCCGGATCGAATGGCGTTGGTCGGCGCGGTGGCGA
The DNA here is from genome assembly GCA_047921455.1 of Gammaproteobacteria bacterium. Classification (GTDB taxonomy): domain Bacteria; phylum Pseudomonadota; class Gammaproteobacteria; order Steroidobacterales; family XN24; genus XN24. Next base: position 62,517 of record JBLRWC010000005.1, on the reverse strand, counting down.
CCACCGACGGTGCGCTGATAGTCATCGGCGAACCGGGTATCGAGCGCATCGAGCAGCACAGAACGGGGAGAGATTAGCGAATGTCGGCCGCCACCCCTTCCCGGATCATCTCAGCCCTCGAAAATTTCATTTTTGGCAACCGCCCGGCCGTGATCGCCGTGTTTGCCGTGGCCACCTTGCTGCTGGCATGGAGTGCGATCAGCGGCCTGCGCGTCGACGCGGGTTTCAGCAAGCAATTGCCGCTCGAGCACGAGTACATGGAGACCTTCCTCGAGCACTACGAGGACTTCGGCGGCGCTGACCGGATCCTGATCGCGTTGATGGACGAGAGCGGCGACATGTTCAATGCGGAGTTCTTCCGCACTCTCGGCGCCGCAACGGACGCGGTGTTTTTCATCCCCGGGGTGGACCGGGCGCGCGTCACCTCGATTTTCACACCGAATGTGCGCTACCTCGAGGTTACCGAGGAGGGGATCGAGGCGGGCGACGTCATCCCGGCCGACTTCCAGGCGACCCCGCGGGGGCTGGAGCGAGTCAGGGAAAACATCCTCAAGGCCGGCATTGTCGGCCGCCTCGTGGCCAACGATTTTTCCGGTGCAATCATTAGTGCACAGCTGCTGGAAATCAATCCGGACACGCAGGAGCGGCTCGACTATTTTGACGTCGCGCGGCTGCTCGAGGAGCAGGTGCGCGAAGAATTCCAGACTGACCAGATCAAGGTTCACATCATCGGCTTTGCCAAGGTAGTCGGTGACATCAAGGAAGGCGCGAACCGGATCGTGCTGTTCTTTGGCGTGGCGCTGCTGATCACCGCCTTGCTGGTGTTCATCTACAGCCAGTCGCTGAGGCTGACCCTGGTGCCGCTCGTATGCAGCATTTTTGCCGTCATCTGGGAACTCGGCGCCCTGCCGTTGCTTGGTTTCGGCATCGACCCGATGGGCCTGCTGGTGCCATTCCTCGTGTTCGCCATCGGCGTGTCGCACGGCGTGCAGATGATTTCGGGTTATGCGGCGGAGGTTTACGACGGCGCCGGTCCGGAAGCCGCGGCGCGCAGTACTTTCCGTCGCTTGCTGGTGCCGGGAGGGATCGCGCTGATCTCGGACACCATCGGCTTTATTACTATCCTGTTCATCGAGATTCGCATCATCCAGGAAATGGCGATCATGGCCTCGCTCGGCGTGGCGTGCATCATCCTGACGAACCTGGTGTTGCTGCCGGTCCTCATCAGCTATGTGCAGCCCGGGCCGAAATACAAGCAGAAACTGCAGAATCGTGCGCAACAGATGGCGCCGCTGTGGGACACCCTGTCAAAAGTTTCGACGCGCGGCCCGGCGACCGTCATTATTGCGATTGCCGTGGCCCTGTTCCTGTTCGGCGCCTGGAAAGGATCGCAGGTGCGCATCGGCGATCTGCATGCCGGCGTGCCGGAGCTGCGGCCCGATTCGCGTTACAACCTCGACTCGCAGGCCATCACCGAGCATTTTTCCATCGGCGTAGATTTGATCAACGTCATCGTGGAGGTCGGCCCGAACGGCTGCATCGACCACTCGGTTATGCAACTCATCGATGAGTTTGCCTGGCATATGCGGAATGTGCCCGGCGTCCAGACCGTGGTGGCGTTGCCGCAGGTCGCCAAGATCGTCACTGCCGGCTGGAACGAGGGCTTTCCGGCGTGGCGCGCCCTGTCACGTAACGAACAGGTCCTGGTGCAGGCGCTGGCGCGGGTGGAAACCAGCACCGGCTTGCTCAACGCCGACTGCAGCGTGATTCCCGTGATGGTTTTCACGGAAGATCACAAGGCGGAAACTATCGAGACGGTGGTCGAGGAGGTCAAGGCCTGGCGCGAGGAGTTCGCCTTCGAAAGCACCGAATTCCGGCTGGCCACGGGTAACGTCGGTGTGATGGCGGCGATGAACGAGGAGGTGGCCGCCTCCCAGTTTCCCATCCTGATTTACGTGTTTGGCGCCGTGATTCTGCTGTGCTGGGCCAGTTTCCGGTCACTGCGCGCGGTGGCCTGTATCGTCATACCCTTGGCGCTGGTGTCCTTGCTGGCATATGCGTTGATGGCGTTCCTGGAAATCGGCCTGAAGGTCAATACCCTGCCCGTGGCGGCCCTGGGGGTCGGCATCGGCGTGGATTACGGGATCTATATTTTCAGCCGCTTCCAGTACTTCCTGAAACAAGGGCTCAGTATCCAGGGCGCTTACCGGATGACCTTGAGAGTGACGGGCAACGCCGTGGTCTTCACCGGAATTACGCTGGCGATCGGCGTGTTTACATGGGTATTCTCGCCGCTGCAGTTCCAGGCGGACATGGGCATTCTGCTGACTTTCATGTTCCTGGTGAACATGTTCGGCGCCATCTTGCTGTTGCCGGCGTTGGCGACCTGGTTGTTACCCGCGAAGTATCAGCACGACCGGCCGGCTGAACAGTAGCAAGGCCGCTAGGCGTTCAAATCGGGAATCAGCTCGCTTTCCAGCCGGGCAATCAGGTCCTTGAGCATCAGCTTGCGCTTCTTCAGCCGCTTTAACTGCAACTGGTCCACCAGCGGATTTTCCGCGAGCCTGAGGATGACGTCGTCCAGGTCCCGGTGCGCGATCCGCAGCTCCTTGAGCCGGGTCATGTTGCCGAAGATGTAGGTGTCGACCTTGGTGGGATCTTTCATTGCAGGCGCCAGTCGGTCTCAAATCGCGAGGCACGGTGTCGGTCGGATAAGGGAATAGTCGCGCTAGCCGCGCGCCGTGCGCAGCATGGGGCCAAGCTTAGCCAACTGCCGAGTCGGCCGCCAGACCCACCGAGGTCACTCGCGGGCCCAGCGTGACGACGAAGCCGCGCAAGCGGCGGTAGCCGTCGTCGGTGTACTCGAAGCCATAGGTGCGCTCAATTCGCAGCCGGCCGTCGGCGTCACGCCTGAACCAGAGCCGGGCGATCGAGACGGTCCCGTCCAGCATCACCAGCTGGAGGCGCCCGCAGGCTTCCCTTGCGGCTGCGTTTGCGTGCTCGCGGGCCGACATGCTGGCATGCCAGAACCAGATGATGGCCAGCAAGGCCGCGGTGAACACCAGCATGGCTTTCATGCTCACGGCAGATAGCGGGTCCAGTCGCGCGAATCGCCGCCGGAGGCGATAAACCACGGGTTCAGCAGGTCAGGGCCCTTGTTGTAGCGCATGGGCTCGCCGCTGCCGGCGACTACCCGGCCGCCGGCAGCCGTGAGCACGGCTTCCGCCGCCGCAGTATCCCATTCGGAGGTCGGGCCGAGGCGGGGATAAACATCGGCATTGCCCTCGGCCACGACGCAGAATTTGAGCGAGGAACCCATTGGCACAACCTCGTGCGCCCCAAGCCGCTCGAGGTAGCCATCCAGGTCGGGCCCGCGATGGGACCGGGAACCGACGACGCGCACCGGCTCAGCGGCGACGGCGTTGACGTGGATCGGCTGCTTCTCCTTGCCTGCCGCGCGCCGCCACGCGCCCTGGCCGACGACGCCGCCATAGGTGACGCCGGAAACCGGCACATGCACCACGCCAAGTACGGGCCGTCCCGCGCGTACCAGCGCTATGTTGACCGTGAACTGGCCGTTGCGCTGGATGAACTCCTTGGTGCCGTCGAGCGGATCGACCAGCCAGTACTCCCGCCAGTGACGGCGTACTTCCCAGGGGACGGTGCGCGCCTCCTCGGACAGGATCGGCCAGTCGTTCGGCAGCCCCGTAAGTCCCGCCTGTATGACCTCGTGCGCGCGCCGGTCGGCCGCCGTGATGGGCGAATCGTCCGCCTTGGCGTCCACGTCGAAATCCGTATCGTACACCTCGAGAATCACCTGCCCGGCGGATTCCGCGACGGTGGCGACGGCGTCGAGCAGGTGGTCAGCAATATTGGTCACGGGCTGAGCTCCAGTGGGTCAGGGCCGTATATGATACCGGTCCATGGAACTTGTCTCCCGACATCCGTTCGATTGGGATCACTACGATACCGTGCTCCTCGACATGGACGGTACGCTGCTGGACCTGAGGTTCGATAACTTCTTCTGGCAGGAGTTGATCCCGGCGCGCTACGCGGCGCTCCACGGCCTGCCGCATGCCGAGGCGGTGGCCGTGCTGACGCCGCGTTTCGCCGCCGTCCGGGGCACGCTGGAGTGGTACTGCCTCGATCACTGGAGCCGCGAACTCGGCCTCGATGTCGCGGCGCTGAAGCGCGAGGCCGAGGACCACATCGATTTTCTGCCGGACGTGCCGGAATTCCTGCTGGCTGTGCGGGAATTGCGCAAGCGGGTCGTGCTGGTAACCAATGCGCACCGTGGTTCACTGTCCGTCAAGCTGGCGCGCACCGGCCTGGCACAATATCTCGACGCGATTTACTCCAGCCACGATCTCGGCCTGCCGAAGGAGCATGCCGGGTTCTGGGAACGCCTGCGCGGTCGCGAGCCCTTCGAGGCGCAGCGTACGTTGCTGGTGGATGACAGCCTGCCCGTGCTGCGCTCGGCGCACGCCTACGGCATCGGCCGGGTGGTGGCGATACTGCGGCCGGACTCGTCGCTGCCCGCCTCCGCCGCGGAAGATTTTCACAGCGTCGATAGCGTGACCGAACTGTTGCCGGCGCGGCGATCCCGCGACCGTCGTTGAGCCGTTGTATGGCGCAGCGCTTACTCCGCCGCGGGCGGGTTTCCACCGGCTGACTTGGGCTTGCGCCGTCGGCGCCGCTTCTTCGGCGCGCCATCGCCAGCCCCGGCCGCATCCTTCGCCGGCGGTTGCGCCGGCTCCGCGCGGTTATCCCGCTCGCCCCGCGCCGGCCCGCTGCCGGACCGTCCGCTGCCGGATCGTCCGCCCCCCGGGCTCCGGCCACGCGGTCCGCCGCCGGGCCCTCCGCGCCCTTCCGCCGGCCGTGATCCCCACTCGGTGCGTTCCCGGCGACTGCTGCGCGCGGGGCGCACGATCTCCGGCAGGCGGCTCCGGTCGATGGTTTCGACGGGGATTTTCATACCGATATAGTCTTCGATTTCCGGCAGGGTCTGGACATAGGTTTCGCAGCCGAGGCTGATAGCGTCGCCGGACTCGCCGGCCCGGGCCGTGCGGCCGATGCGATGCACATAGTCTTCGCGATCCTGCGGCAGGTCGTAGTTGACGACGTGCGAAACGCTCGGGATGTGCAATCCACGCGAGCCGACGTCGGTCGTAACCAGGATCGCCAGTTCGCCCGACTGGAACATGCTGAGTACTCTCTGGCGTTTCTTCTGCGGCACGTCGCCGGAAATGACTTCCGCCGGCAGGCCGTTGGCCTCGAGATAGTCCCGTACCCGGTCCGCTTCCCGCTTGGTGTTGACGAACACCATGGTGCGGGTGGCTTCCTTCTCGCGCAGCAAGCCGATCAACAGCGCCAGTTTTTCATTGTTGGCCGGGAAGTAGATGCGTTGCCGCACCTTTTCCGCGGTGACCTGCTCCGGCTCGATGCGCACCAGCAACGGGTCGTTCATATGTTCGTAGGCCAGCTCAAGCACTCGCTGGGAGAGCGTCGCCGAGAACACCAGGTTGAGCCGGTCCTGCGGGGGTGGCAGCCGCCGCATGACATAGCGGATGTCCTTGATGAAGCCCAGGTCGAACATCCGGTCGGCTTCGTCGAGAATCAGCACCTGCACATGCTGCAACTCGTAGATGCGCTGCTTGAAATAATCGATCAGGCGGCCGGGCGTGCCAATCAGCACATCCACGCCGGCCTGGATGTGAGCGCGCTGCTTCTCGTAATCGGTCCCGCCGTAGGCGAGACCCAGCACCAGGCCGGTATGTGCGCCGAGCAGCTCCGCGTCCTTGTGGATCTGAATAGCGAGTTCCCTGGTCGGCGCAATAATAAGCGCGCGTGGATCCGTGAGCTGGCGGGTCGGCTTCGGCGGGTTATGATGCAGGTGGGCGAACATGGCGACCAGGAAGGCGGCGGTTTTGCCAGTGCCGGTCTGCGCCTGGCCGGCGATATCGCCGCCGGCGAGGGCGATCGGCAGTGTCTCGGCCTGGATTGGCGTGCAGCGATCGAAGCCCGCATCGGCCAAGCCCTGCATGATGTTTTCAGGGAGATTCAGCTCTTCGAAGCTGAGCTGGGTAAGCAGTCCTTCAGACATTGTTGTTATATGCTTCCTGGAAAAAGAGGGTAGGGTATTGCAACTGGCGTGAAATCCGGGCCAGAATACAGGCCTGACGGCCCTGGATATCATCCCGGAGCCTCCCGCGCAGAAGATTTCTCAACCTTTAAGCCGCGAGCGCAGCGACATTGTGCCTCATCGGGCGAGGCGCGTCACATCCCGTAGCTGCATCGCTGACCCCGGCTCCAGGGGTTGTATTCCTGCCCAAGACTAATTTCCATGCAGTTTCGACATCCGGCATACGGAGGAAAAAAATAGTGAGCGATGAAATCGTATACACGAGTGATTCCAGTTTCGAGAGCGACGTGCTCAAGTCAGAAATTCCCGTGCTGCTGGATTTCTGGGCGGAGTGGTGCGGGCCTTGCAAGATGATCGCGCCGATCCTCGACGAGGTCTCGCGTGAGTATGCCGGCAAGGTCCGGGTCGCGAAGATCAATATCGACGAGAACCCGCAAACCCCACCCCGTTTCGGAATTCGCGGCATCCCCACGTTGATGCTGTTCAAGAACGGCTCCGTGGAAGCGCAGAAAGTCGGCGCCGTGAGCAAGAAGCAGCTCACCGAATTTCTCGATCAACACCTCTGACTAAGCGCCGGCGGCAGTCTTGCCGCTGACGACCCACGCTAATGATACGTCTCGCGGAAACACAATATGGCCTCTGACGGCACCAGAAACGACGGGCCCCAAGCGGGTAATCCTCAGTCCCCTCACCGCGGTCCCCGCGACGGCGGCAGAAAGAAATCACGGCGTCGCAAGAGCGGTGGTGGTGGCGGCGGCGGTGGTGGTGGTGATCGACATCATCCGGATATGCTGCCGGACCTGGAGGAAGTCGAGGTCATCTCCCAGGAGGACCTGGAGCGCACCAAGACGGCCATGAACCTGGCGGATCTCAAGCGGCGGCCGGCGCACGAGCTGGTCACGCTGGCGGAATCCATGGGCCTCGACAGCATGGCCCGTTCCCGCAAGCAGGACATCGTGTTTTCGATCCTGCGGGCCCATGCTCGCAAGGGCGAGGATATCTACGGCGACGGGGTGCTGGAAATCTTGCAGGACGGTTTCGGTTTCCTGCGGTTTGCCGACGGATCCTACCTGGCCGGTCCCGACGATATTTACGTCAGCCCGAGCCAGATCCGGCGCTTCAGCCTGCGAACCGGCGACACGGTGTCCGGCCTGATCCGGCCGCCTCGCGAAGGCGAGCGTTATTTCGCCCTGCTGAAAGTCGGCGAGATCAACTACGATTCCCCGGAAAGTGCCCGCCACAAGGTGCTGTTCGAGAACCTGACGCCGCTGTTTCCGAACGAGCGGCTGCGCATGGAGCAGGGCAACGGCAGCCGCGAAGACCTGATGGCACGGATCATCGACCTGGTCGCGCCGGTCGGCAAGGGTCAGCGCGGCCTGATCGTGTCGCCGCCCAAGGCCGGCAAGACCATGCTGCTGCAGAACATCGCCCAGAGCATCGCCGCCAACCACCCGGAATGCTACCTGATGGTTCTGCTCATCGACGAGCGGCCCGAGGAAGTCACCGAGATGTCGCGCACCGTGCGTGGCGAAGTCATCTCCTCGACCTTCGACGAGCCGGCGACGCGCCACGTGCAGGTCGCCGAAATGGTCATCGAAAAGGCCAAGCGGCTGGTGGAGCACAAGAAGGACGTGGTGATCCTGCTTGACTCCATCACGCGCCTGGCGCGCGCCTACAACACCGTCGTGCCGTCCTCCGGCAAGGTGCTGACCGGCGGCGTGGACGCCAATGCCCTGCATCGGCCGAAGCGCTTTTTTGGCGCGGCGCGCAACATCGAGGAGGGCGGCAGCCTGACGATTCTCGCCACCGCGTTGATCGATACCGGTTCGCGCATGGACGACGTCATTTACGAGGAGTTCAAGGGCACCGGCAATCTCGAGATTCATCTCGACCGCAGGATTGCCGAAAAGCGCATCTTCCCGGCAATGAATATCAATCGCTCGGGTACCCGGCGCGAGGACTTGCTGACCGCGCCGGACGAATTGCAAAAGATGTGGATCCTGCGCAAGCTGCTGCACCCGATGGACGAACTGGCGGCAATCGAGTTCCTGCTTTCCAAGTTGCAGGACACGAAGGTGAATGCCGACTTTTTCGACTCCATGAAGCGGTAGACGCCTGACTCCATTCGGGATGCTGCAAGGACTGACACTGATCTTCCTGTGTCAGCTCGCCGGCGAGACGCTGGTGCGGCTGCTCGGTGTCCCGATTCCCGGTCCCGTTGCCGGCATGGTGATCCTGCTGCTAGGACTGGTCGTGGCCGGCGGTATACCAGCGGGCTTGCGGCGCGCCGGCCACGGGCTGCTCACTTACTTGCCGCTGTTTTTCGTGCCGGCCGGCGTCGGCCTGGTCGCGCACGGGTCGCGCCTGCGGTCGGACTGGTTTCCGATCCTGCTCGCCATCGTCGGCAGCACCTTGCTGACCATGGTACTGGTGGGCTGGGTGATTGCCCGCTACGCGGTACCGGAAGAGGCTGGTCATGACTGAGCTCGGCGAGATCTGGGTCTACCTGGCGGCCGAGCCGCTGCTGTGGCTCACGCTGACCCTGGCAATATTCGTCGCCGGCACCTGGCTCAACGGCAAGCTGGGCGGCCACCCGCTCGCGCACCCGGTGTTATTGGCCATGGTGGCCCTGATCGCGCTGCTGCTGTTGACCGGCACGTCCTACGACACCTATTTCGAAGGTGCGCAGTTCATTCATTACCTGCTTGGGCCGGCGACGGTTGCGCTGGCGATTCCGCTGTACGACAACCTGCAACAGATCCGGCGCTTGCTCGTGCCGCTCTCGCTGGCCTGCCTGCTCGGCGTGAGCGTGGCGGTTTCCAGCGCCGTCGGCCTGGCCTGGCTGGCGGGCGCGCGTGACCAGACATTGTTGTCCATTGCGCCGAAATCCGTCACCACGCCGATCGCCATGGGTATCGCCGAGCAGGTTGGCGGCATCCCCTCCCTGGCCGCGGGGATCGTGCTGGTCACCGGCGCGGTCGGCGCGGTGGCGGCCCGGCCGTTGTTTCGACTCGCGCGCATCGATGACGAGCGCGCGCAGGGCTTCGCGCTCGGCATTGCTGCGCATGGCTTTGGCACCGCGCACGCACTCACCATCAGCTTGCGGGCCGGCGCTTTTGCCGGCCTCGGCCTGGGGATGGCCGGATTGTTGACGGCCTTCCTGTTGCCCTGGGTCGCGCAGTGGTTCGCGGGCTGAGGGCCAGGATATGCGAGGTATGCGACAACAAGGGACCAGCTGGATTTCACAGGCGCTGCGCAGGCCTGATTTTTACTACGCGGTGGCGTTGTTCCTGGCGGCGCTCGCGGCGCTTTGGGTCGGGATCGGGCGCTATGGCTTGCTGCCGCCGGGTTATGGCGCCTGGACGGTAACCTTCTTTCTGGCCTACGGCCTGTTCACGATTTTCATGGGCTACACGCATCCGCGTGTTGGTTACGTGTCTTTCGACCGCGTTGCCCAGGTGGCTGCCATCCTGGTCGTCGGGCCGGTGGCGGCCGCATGGCTCAACGGCATCGCCTCACTGCTGTACCCATGGCACCGCCTCTGGCAGGGTCAACCATTGATCGAGGTGGTGATCGCAGCGCTGCACAACTCGGGCCTGATGGTCATGATGATCCTGGTGTGCGGTTTGCTTTACCAGTGGCTCGGCGGTGCGGTGCCGTTGCTGGAGTTGACGTGGCGCAATGGCGCCGCCCTGCTCGTGCTGCTGCTGAGCATGCAGGCCCTCAACGACGTCGCCATGCGCATACTCATCATGCTCGAGGAGCGGCGCGTGCCCACCGACTTCAGCCCCTTCGCTTTTATCGTCGAATCTGGCGCCGGGCTGGCCGGCATCCTGGTGGCCATCATGATCAACCGCATGGAACTTTCCGCGGTGCTACTGGTGCTGCTGGTGTTGACCCTTGGCATGCTGTCCTTGATGGAACTGGCACGTATTCGCGCGCGTCTCGAGATCCTGGTTGCCGAGCGGACCCGCAAGCTGCGCCAAAAGACCCACGAACTGGAACGCATCGCGACCTTCGATCCGCTCACCGCGCTGCACAATCGTCGTCACGCCGACAGTTACCTCGAGGAACGCATTGGCGAGTTCGAGCGTTACCAGCGGGACTTTGCGGTGGCATTGCTGGACCTCGATCACTTCAAGAGCATCAACGACGACTTCTCCCATGACGCCGGGGACCAGGTACTGAAGGCGGTGTCGACGATTCTCAGGGAGCAATGTCGCGATACCGACCTGGTGGCGCGTTATGGCGGCGAGGAATTCCTGTTGTGTTTTCCGCAGGCGGACATGGCGGCCGCGCACGATGCCTGCGAGAAAATTCGCGCCGCGCTGGAGGCCACTGATTGGAGCGTGCTTGCGCCGGGCGCCACGGTAACCGTCAGCGCCGGGGTGGCCACCATGCAGCCGGGTTTTGATCGCCGGGAATTGCTTGGTGCCGCGGATCGCGCGCTCTACCAGGCCAAGTCGGCCGGTCGTAACCGGGTGCACGCCGCCATGCACGGGCCGCCCACGCAAGCGACCGTTCAGCGATAGCCGCGCGCCTGCAGCAGAAACAGCCGCGCATAGTGCCCATCCACCGCCATGAGCTCGTCATGGCTGCCCCGCTCGATGATACGACCGTCCTGGATGACCACGATCTGGTCCGCCATCCTGACCGTCGAGAAGCGATGGGAAATCAGGATCGCGATGCGGTCGCGCGTGAGGCCGCGGAAATGCTCAAAAATCGTGGCCTCGGCGGCGGCGTCCATGGCCGCGGTCGGCTCGTCCAGCACCAGGATGTCGGCGCCGGAGCGCATGAAGGCGCGCGCCAAGGCGATTTTCTGCCATTGGCCACCCGACAGCTCGCGGCCCTGTTTGAACCACTTGCCGAGCTGGGTTTCGAAGCCGTCCGGTAACGACTCGACAAACGGCAGGGCCATGCCCTGGCGGGCCGCGTCCGTCCAGCGCTGCTGGTCCTCGAAGTACCGCACGTCGCCGGCACCGATGTTTTCGCCGACCTTGAGCTGGTAGCGAGCGAAATCCTGGAAGATGACGCCGATTCGCTCGCGTAACGCGTTTTCGTCCCAGGTCTGCAGATCGCGCCCGTCGAGCAGAATCCGGCCGCTGGTCGGCGCGTACAGGCGCGCCAGCAACTTGATCAACGTGGTCTTGCCGGACCCGTTTTCACCCACCAGCGCGAGCGACTCGCCCGGGCGGATATGCAGATCGATACCCGACAGCGCTGGCGCGTCGGTGCCCGGATAACTGAAACTGACCTGCTCGAAACGGATTCCGTCGGCAGGGTCCGGTCCGCGCGTGCCGGTCGAGTGCCGTGCCGGCACCGGCGTCTCGAGGAACTCGTACAGCGTCGACAGGTAGAGGTTGTCTTCGTACATTCCGCCGATAGCCGACAGGCTGGCCGAGACGGCCGACTGTCCCTGGCGAAACAGCATCATGTACATCGTCATCTGGCCGAGGGTGATCTGCCCGACGATGGTGGTGAATGCCACCCAGGCGTACGCCCCGTACAGCGTGAGGGTGCCGAACAATCCGAGGATAAAGCCCCAGCTGTCGCGCCGCACCGTCAGGTTGCGATCTTCGCGGTAGAGTTTCTCGAAAATCCCGCGGTAGCGATCGAGCAGCCGGGGTCCAAGGTTGAACAGCTGTACTTCTTTCGCATGATCCTCGCGCGCCAGTACGGTCTCGAGATACATCTGCATGCGCGTTTCCGGCGAGCGCCAGCGGAACAGCCGGAAGGCGTCGCCGGAGAACTTGGCCTCGGCGAGAAAGGCCGGCAGCCCGGCGAGCAGCAGGATGACCACCGCCCAACCTGAAAACTGCGCCAGCAGCACGCCGTAGCTGACCAGCGACACGGCATTCTGAGCGAGGCCGAAGGTGCGCGTCACCAGCGACAGCGGACGGCTGGAGGCTTCGCGCCGGGCGCGCGTCAGCTTGTCGTAAAACTCTGAATCCTCGAACTGGGCCAGCTCGAGTTGCAGCGCTTTCTCGAGGATCATGACGTTGACCCGTTGCCCGAGCTGGGCGCGCAGCAGCGACTGGCAGGCCGACAATATGCGCTGCATGCCGGCCAGCGCGGCCACCAGCACGCCCTCGATCATTACCAGCGTCACGACCGGGCGGAATTGCGCTTCGCCGGTGTCCTGGTACAGGCGCGCCGCAGCGACCACGGCATCGATGATCAAGGCCCCGACATAGGCGATGGCCGCTGGCAGGATCCCGGCGACCACAGTCGCGACGGCGAGGGTCACCGTGAGCGCCCGACTGGTGGACCAGACCAGCTGCAGCGCCCGCTTGCTGAACCGGAAAACGCCGAGAAACTCGCGTGGCGAGTCCGGCATGCGGGTGGCCGCTGCGGCCATGCTGCGGGAGGCGCGCGACAAGATCAGCGCGACGGCAGCAAGCGGCGCCCGGCAGCCGGTCCGACCAGGCTGAGCCAGTTACCGAAAACACGTTCCGCGAGGCGGTGCGTCCCGGCCATGAATTGCTTCGTATCGTCGAGAATTTCGGCCGGGGTCTGCCCGAGGCCGGAATTCTTGAGGTCATCGAGGTAGGCGGGCGAGTTCAGCCAGCGCCGGATCAGGCCCGCGTCGAGCTCGAGGTGAAACTGGAAGCCCCAGGCAATGCTGTCATACCCGATGGCCTGTCCCGGGCATGCATCACTCTCGGCCAGGTGGATCGCCCCGGCCGGGATTTCAAAGCCATAGCTGTGCCACTGGAATACCGGGCGCTCGGCGTCGAGCGGGTGCAATACGGTGTCGGCGGCGGTGGCCGGGTGGCGTGGCCTGACCGGGTACCAGCCGATTTCCGGCCGGTGGGCGGGTGCCACCGGCGCGCCCAGCACATGCGCCAGCAACTGGGCGCCAAGACAAATGCCGAGTACCGGAATACGCTGTGCCAGCGCGGTCTCGATCAGTCGGCACTCTGTCCGCAGGTGGGGATGGCGCTGTTTTTCAGTGACTTGCATGGGGCCGCCGAGCACGACCAGCGCCTGGTACCGGTCGAGCGTCGGTGCCGCATCCGGGTGCCGGTGGAAATTGACATAGCGAATCCGGTGCCCGCGTGCCCGGATCATCGGGTCGAGCAGCCCAAGCGGTTCGGCCGCCACGTGTTTCAGGACCATGATTCGTGCCATGCGCGCAATTCTAGCTTGGTCGCGGCGCCGGCCGCGATGGTCGGCCGACGCTGCCGCCCGCAGCAGGCCTAGCGCCCGGGATGGTAAGACCCCTCGGTGCCGGTGATCTCGAGCGCGTAGTCCTTGCCGATCTCGAGGCCGAAGAACCGCAGCGTCTCCCAGCGCTCCTCCCCCGGCGGCACTTCGACCAGGTGGCGAAAAGACTTGCGGTCGAGGATCGTGCCGTCGTCCTGGCGAGCGACTCTTTCAGTAAAAAGGGCGGTCAGGGTCCAGCGTTCGTCGTGATTGCGGATCAGGTAATCGCTGGTGTTGCCGCGCCGGCGCGTGTCGATGATTTCGACCTGGGCCACCGGAATCGCATCGCGGCGGATTTCCGGCCGGCCGCCCGCGTACCAGGTCCAGGCAAACATCCCGGCAACCGCCACCGAGGCGGTGGCAAGCATGATGACGCCGACGCGCCGTGAGACAAAAAAAGCCCCTAGAACGAGCGCGAACAACAGGGCGATCAGGGCTGGCACTAAATGATTCTCCGTAGTCGTCCGGGGCCAATGATAATTCGAATCGCACTGCCGCATGGATGCGTGGTGGCGCCCGGCAGGGCAGGGAGCGCGCGCACGGCGGCCCCATCCCTTAGAATACGCACTCTTTTTGCTCCGTGGGCGGCTCAAGTGTCAGACGAGCGGGAACCAGCTGAAAATCCGCAGGCCGACGAAGCCGAAGCCGAAGCGGAGGCCCCCGGCCGCATCGCCCGCTTCCTGCGGGTTGTCGAGTGGCTCGGCAATGCCTTGCCGCACCCGGTCACGCTGTTCGCCTTGTTTGCCTTCAGCGTGGTGCTGATGAGCGGCGCGCTGGGGATGATTGGCCTGGCGGTAGAGGATCCTCGCCCGGAGGGCGCCGCCGGACGGGCGGCCGACGGCATGATCCGCGTCGTCAGCCTGATGAACCCGGCAGGACTGCGCCTGATCGTGCAGAACCTGGTGACCAATTTCACCAGTTTCGTGCCGCTGGGCACGGTGCTGGTGGCAATGCTCGGCGTCGGCGTGGCGGAGCGGTCTGGCTTGCTGACTGCGGTCATCCGGGCGATGGTGCTGAAGGCCAAGGCGCGCACCGTCACGGTCACCATCGTGCTCGCCGGGGTGCTGTCGAACACGGCATCCGAAATGGGTTACGTGGTGCTCGTGCCGCTGGCCGCGATGGTGTTCTACTCGCTCGGCCGACATCCCCTGGCCGGCCTGGCCGCGGCATTCGCGGGCGTCTCCGGCGGCTACAGCGCCAACCTTTTGCTGGGCACCGTGGACCCCTTGCTGGCGGGCATCACCCAGGAAGCCGCGCAACTGATCCACCCCGGCTACCTGGTGGACGCCAGCGCAAACTGGTTTTTCATGATCGCCAGTACTTTCCTGGTGGTGATCGTCGGCAGCTGGGTCAGTCTTAAAATCGTCGAACCGACGCTCGGCAAGTACGATGCGAGCCAGGCGCGTTTTGACGCTGATGACGAGCATCGACTCGATCCCCTGTCGTCGCTGGAGCGACGTGCGCTGCGCAATGCCGGCATCGCCGCCTTGCTGATGGCGGGCCTGATCGCGTCGCTGGTGGTGCCGGAAGGCGCCGTGCTGCGCAACCCGGACACCGGCGAAATCGCCAATTCGCCTTTTCTGCGCGGCATCGTCGCGATGATTTTCATCTTTTTCCTGGTGCCCGGCATCGCCTACGGCGCCGTTGTCGGCACGATGCGCAGCGACCGCGACGTCATCAACGCCATGGCCGGCGCGATGAGCACGCTGGGCCTCTACATGGTGCTGGTGTTCTTTGCCGCCCAGTTCGTCGCGTTTTTCTCCTGGACCAACCTGGGGGCGGTGACCGCCGTCACCGGCGCCAGCTTCCTGACCGGGATCGGCCTGACCGGGCCGCTGGTGTTCGTGTTCTTCATCCTGATTTGCGGCCTCGTCAACCTGATGCTGGGTTCGGCTTCCGCGCAGTGGGCCGTTACGGCGCCGATTTTCGTGCCGATGCTGATGTTGCTGGGTTACAGCCCCGAGGTCGTGCAGGCCGCCTACCGCATCGGCGATTCCACCACCAATATCATCACGCCGATGATGAGTTACTTCGGCTTGATCATGGCCTTTGCGGCGCGCTACGTGCCGAAGGCCGGCATCGGGACGTTGATATCCATGATGCTGCCCTATTCCGTCGCGCTGATCGTGTGCTGGACGGCGTTCTTTTTCCTCTGGGTCTTCGTGCTCGGCCTGCCGGTCGGACCGGCGGCACCGACCTATTTTTCACCCTGAAACGTCGCCCGGCTTGACGCGCGTCATGGCGGAGCCGGGCCGGCTCTACTATACGAAAGCTGAGGCTTGAGAATTGTCCGGGCCAGGGAGGGTGTAACCCCGGGGCCGGGCCGCAGGCGACGCCAGGGCCCAGAGCATGAAAGCAAGCGGGAGACCTGTCCGGCAGGACGCGCGCGGGTCGCCGGACCCGGGCGCCTGGAATTCCGGCGTGCGGGCGCCCCACACGCTAGGGGTCAGTGCGCTCGTGTTTGTATTCTGGCTGGTGATCTCGGCCTCGCTTGCGCCGGTCGATGTTGCCGTGGGCGCAGTGCTGTCGTTGCTGCTGGGCTGGTGGTCGGCGCGCTTCCTGTGGGCCGGGCAGGCGCCAGGCATTTCGCTGCGGGAGTCCCTGGCCTTGTTGCGCTACCTGGCGCGCTTCAGCTTGCAGGTGCTGCATTCGGCCATTCATGTCGCCCTCATCGTCATGAATCCGCGCCTGCCGATCGAACCGCGCCTGTTTGTCTGCCGCACGCAGCTGCAACGCGAAGTCTCGCGCATCGCGTTTGCGCATTCCGTCTCGTTGACGCCCGGCACGCTGACGGTAGACGTCTCTGGCAGCGATTTCCTGGTGCACTGTCTCGATGAGGAATCCGTCGAACGAATCCTTAGTGGTGAGCTCGAGCGACGCGTCGCCGAGGTCTTCGAGCAGGGGGAAGGGGCGTGACGGTTTTTTTTTGGAGCCTGGCAAGTTTCCTGTTGATTAACGCGTTCGCCTGCCTGTGGCGCGCCTTTGCCGGCCCCACCGTGGTGGACCGCATCCTGGCAACGAATGTCGTTTGCACCAAGGTGCTGGTGGTCCTGGTACTGCTTGGTCTCGCTTTCGAGCGCAGCCTGTTGCTCGACGTCGCCCTGGTGTATGGCCTGTTGAATTTCGGCATCACTATCGCGGCGACGCGCTTCCTGGAGACCGGCCGGCTGAAGGGGGACTGGCAACGATGAGCGACACGTTCGTCATGGTCGCGACCCTGCTGCTCGGAGTGGGGGGCGCGCTGTTTTTCCTCACCGGAACGCTCGGCCTGCTACGCCTGCCGGATTTCTACTCGAGGGTCCATGCCGCCACCAAGTGCGACACGGTTGGCGCAGGCGCGATCCTGGTGGCGCTGGCAATTTACGTGGCGCCGCAGGCCGACGCCCTGAAAATCATTGTCCTGCTGGTGCTGGTGTTGTTATCCAGCCCGACATCCGGGCACGCGCTCGCCCGCGCGGCATACAACACCGGCCTGCAGCCCTGGCGTGGACCGGGAGAGAAAGAATGAGCGAGTTTTTCGACCTCGTGATGCTTGCGTTGCTGATCGCCATGGCACTCGCGGTAGCGCGCAGCAAGAACCTGGTGGCGGCAGCGATTATTTTTTCGGGTTACAGCCTCGTCATGTGCGTGCTTTGGCAGCACCGGGGCGCGCCGGACGTCGCCATGACCGAAGCAGCGATCGGGGCGGGCGTCACGACCATCCTTGTGCTGCTTGCCATCGGGCGCACGCGGAGGCACGAAAAATGAAGAAGCCGTTGATCGCGCTGACAGTCGCCGCGGCAGCGATACCCATGCTGGCCGGGGTGATGGCGCTGCCGCGACCGGGAGACCCGGCCGCGCCGGTCCACACGCATGTGGCTGCCCACTACATCGAGGCAGGCGCGCGGGAGACCGGCGCGGACAACCTGGTGACCGCGGTGCTGCTGAATTACCGGGCCTTCGACACGTTCGGCGAGGTCATGATTATTTTTGTCGCGCTGGCCGCCGTCATGGCGGTGCTGTCGACCCCAGGTAGCGCGCGAGGCGAGGGTGCCGGGCCCGCGGCCGCAGAGCGAGTAACGATCAGTCCCGTGGTGTCCTTCATCATCCGGATCACCGCGCCCTTCATTGCGGCGTTCGGCGCCTTCGTCATCTTCAAGGGCCATCTTGCGCCGGGGGGCGGGTTCCAGGGCGGCGTGATTCTCGGCGCGCTGCTGGTGCTGCTTAGCGTCGTGCTGGGACGGGACGCGCAGCAGCCGCTGATCCCCGTGGCGATCGCGCGCTGGCTGCAGGTCGCCGGGCCGCTCGCCTTCCTGGTCGTCGGCCTGCTCGGGCTGGCGCTGACCGGCGCGCTGCTGGGTTATCCGGATGATCCCGGGCAACACCTGCTGCGGGAATTGATGATGATCACGCTGGAACTCGGCATCGGCGTTGGCGGCGGGGCCATTATCCTCGGCCTGTTCCTCGAAATGCGGGGTGACTGACGTGGCTGGCCTGTGGTTCAACATCGATTATGTCGCGTTCGTCGTGTTGTTCTGCATTGGCCTGTACATCATCCTGGCCAAGCAGAATCTCATCAAGAAATTGCTGGGTCTCAACATCATGGAGACGGCGGTATTCGCCTTCATCGTCACGGCCGGCATGGTCGATGGCGGTACAGCGCCCATCACCAGCGCTGGCGCGACCGGCCCCTTCGCAAGTCCCCTGCCGCATGCCCTGATCCTGACGGGCATCGTGGTGGCTGTCAGCGTCACTGCGCTGGCCCTGAGTCTCATCATCGAGATCTACCGGCAATGCGGCACCATCGAGGCGGATGAACTGAAAGGCGCGGAGTGATGACGCACTGGCTGCCACTGGCCGCATTCGTCCCCCTGGTGGCCGGCGCACTGACGCCTGTGTTGGCGCGCGGGCGCCCCGGGGTGGCCCGTGGCTGGGCACTGGGGGTGACCGTCGCTGTTACTTTCATGACCGCGAATTTGACGCAGCGCGTGGTGCGCGAAGGGCCGTTCTCGTACGAACTGGGCGGCTGGGCGGCGCCCTGGGGTATTGCGCTCGTGTTCGACGAGTTCAGCGCGGCGGCGCTGTTCATCGCTTTCATCATGGTGCTGGTCGTGATCTTCTCCGGCCCCTATGTGCGGCGCGCGGTGCCGGCCCATCGCATCCCCTGGTACTACAGCCTGTTACTCATCAATCTCGGCGGCATGATCGGCTTTGTGGTCACCGCCGACCTGTTCAACCTGTTTGTCTTCATGGAACTGGTCGCCGTCTCGAGCTATGCGCTGGTGGCGGTGGGCGGCGGTCGCACGGCCGCGCTGGCAGCGTTCAAATACCTGATGGCCGGTGCCGTGTCGTCGGCGCTCATCCTGTTCTGCATCGGCGTGCTGTATGCCCTGACCGGCAGCCTGAACATGGCGGACGTCGCGCTCAGGCTGGCCACGGTCGAATCGCGGGCGCCGCTCCTGCTGGCCCTCGCCGGCATGACGGCAGGCTTCATGGTCAAGGCCGGCCTGTTCCCCGTGCATGTCTGGCTGCCGGACGCGCATGCCATTGCGCCGACCCCGATCAACGCCGTGTCCTCGGCGCTGGTGGTCAAGCTCGGCATCATCGGCTTGCTGCGGATCTTCTTTTTGTTCGACACCGCGGCGGGCGTGTCGCTTGAGCCGCTCTACGAAGCGCTGGCCTGGCTGGGCGCAATCTCTATCCTGGCGGGGGCATTCTTTGCCGTGTTCCAGGAGGACATCAAGCTGATGCTGGCGTACTCCACCATCTCGAACATCGGCTATATCGTGCTTGGCCTCGGACTCGCCGGCGAACTCGCCGTGACCGGTGGCACGATCCACGTGCTGAACCATGCACTTATCAAGGCCACGTTGTTTCTCGCGGTCGGTGCCATGCTGCACCAGAGCGGTTACCGGACGCTCACCGATCTGCGCGGCATCGGCCGCGTCATGCCATGGACGACGCTGGCGCTATTGGTGGGCGCGTTGTCGATTACCGGCCTGCCGCCGACGGCGGGCTTCCTCGGCAAGTGGTATATCGCGCTGGGCGCGTTGGAGGCCGGGCGACCGGGATTTGCGGTCGTGGTGCTGGCCGGCGCACTGCTGGTGTTCATCTACCTGGGACGCATGCTGAATGCTTTCTATTTCCGCGCACCTGCCCACGAGCAGATGCTGGCGGTGCGCGAGGCGCCCGCCGCCATGCTGGGGCCGGTGCTGCTGCTGGCCGCGTTGTGCGTGCTGGGCGGCTTGTTCGGGCGCTGGCCGGTGATGTTGATCGCGCCGGCGGTCGGGCGCCTGGTGAGCGGGGGATAACGCCATGGAGGTCGTCGACATCAGGATCGTCCTCGCGCCGGCGCTTTCACTGGTTTGCGCAATTCTCATTTTCCTGGTCGGCCAGCGGGACCTGTGGCGGGTCGTACTGGCGCTCGGCGCCTCGGTGGCGAAGCTGGGAATCGTGCTTTCCATGCTGCCGGGCAGTCTCGCGGGCACGGTGTATGTCTACGACCTTATCGACTTTCCGCCCGGCATCGGCATCGCGTTTCGTGCGGACGGGCTGGGCATGTTCTTCGCCCTGGTTTCCTCGACGCTGTGGGTGGTGACGACCGTTTATGCCATCGGCTACATGAAGGGCCAGCACGAGCGCGCCCGCTTTTTCGGTTTCTTCGCGCTATGTGTCTCGACGACGGTCGGCCTCGCATTCGCAGAAAACCTGCTGACCCTGTTCCTGTTTTACGAAATGCTGACCATTTGCACCTATCCGCTGGTGATCCACGACGAAACGCCGGAGGCGATGAAAGCCGGCCGCAAGTACCTCGCTTATACGCTCTCCGGCGGCGTGGCGGTGCTGCTCGGCGTAGTGCTCGTGCAGCACCTGGCGGGGACCTTGACGCTATCGATGCCCGGCGTGTTGTCGCTGGAGGCTGGCCGGCCGATGCTGTTCGTCACTTTCCTCGTGCTGGTCGCGGGCTTCGGCGTCAAGGCCGCCATCATGCCGCTGCACGGCTGGCTGCCCACGGCGATGATCGCACCGGTCCCCGTGAGCGCGCTGTTACATGCCGTCGCCGTGGTGAAGGCGGGTGTATTCGGCCTGCTGCGGGTCATTTACAACGTGTTCGGCATCGACCTGCTGGCGGTGCTCGGCTACACGGACTGGCTGGCGTTGTTTGCCGCCTTTACGATCGTTGCGGCCTCGTTGCTGGCCCTGGCGCAGAGCAAGCTCAAGCTTCGACTGGCGTACTCCACGGTCAGCCAGCTGTCGTATATCGTGCTCGCGGCCGCCTTGCTCACACCGCTGGCTGCGCTGGCCGCGGTGGCGCATATCGCCAACCAGGCGTTTGCCAAGATCACCATGTTCTTTGTCGCCGGCGCCATCGAGCGCACCACTGGCCGCACGCACATTCATGAACTGGCCGGCATCGGTCGAGTGATGCCCTGGACCATGGGTGCGTTCACCATCGCCGCGCTGAGCTTCATCGGCATTCCGTTGTTCGCGGGCTTCGTCACCAAGTGGTTCCTGTCGCTCGGCGCCCTGCAGGCCGGCGCCTGGTGGTGGGTGCTGTTGATGGTGGTGAGTTCGCTGCTGAATGCTGCGTACTGGCTGCCCATACTCTATCTCGCCTGGTTCCGTGAGCCGCGCGGCTTGCCGCGGGGCGTGCACGAGGCCAGGGCCCTGCTGCTGGTGCCCACGCTCATCAGCGCGGCTTACGTGCTGCTGCTCGGTATGACCTCGCGCATCCCGGGCATGCCGTTCTCGCTGGCCCAGGCCACGGTCAAGTTCGTCACCGGTATCTAGGGGAATGAGCGTATGACATCGACCACCCTGATCAGCCTGCTGCCGGCGTTGGTCGTGGCGCTGCCCCTGCTCGGCGGGGTGCTGGCGCTGCCGCTGCGTCGCTACGGCGAGCGGCGCAGGCTGGCCGTGCTCGGCACGCTCTGCTGCGCGACAATGCTGGGGGTCTTCTCCCTCGTGCCAGGCGCGCTGGCGGGCGAAGTCCGCGCGGTGGCGCTGGTGCACTTTGCACCGCAGGTGCAGCTTTACCTGCGTGTGGACGCCATGGGAGCTTTGTTTGCCGCCACGGTGTCGGTGCTGTTCCTGCTCGCGCTGGTGTATTCGGTCGGTTACCTGCGACGCGATGGCCACGAGACCCGCTACTACGCGTTTTTCATGCTGAGCCTCGGCTGGATGCTCGGCGTCGCCTTTGCCGGCAATCTCATTACCTTGCTGGTCTTTTACGAGCTGTTCTCAATCCTGGTCTACCCGCTGGTGGTCCACGAGGAGACGCCCGAGGCCATCCGCGCGGGTACGAAGTACATCGTTTACATCCTGGTCGGCGGCAGCCTGGTTCTGCTGGGCGTCATCTTTGCGTTCTTCCTCGCCGGCGACCAGCCGTTCACTCCCGGCGGCATGCTCGACCCGGACACCGACCGGACGCTGCTCATGGTCACCTTCTGGTGCCTGGTGGTGGGCTTCGGCGTCAAGGCGGCGTTGATGCCGTTGCACGGCTGGGTGCCCGACGTGCACCCGGCCGCGCCGGCCTCGTTTTCGGCGCTGCTGTCCGGCGTGATGGTCGCGACGGGTTGCTTCGGCATCCTGCGGGTCGTGTTCGAGGTATTCGGTGTCGGCCTCGTGTCGCTGCTGGGCGTCATGCCCGTCCTGACGGGCGTCGCGGCCGTGTCGGTATTGCTGGCGGCCATCCTCGCGGCCGGCGAGGACGACCTGAAGCGCCGGCTGGCCTGGTCCACGATCAGCCAGATGGCCTATGTCGTGATGGCGATCTCGCTGCTCTCGCCGCACGTGACGAGCGGCGCGCTGGTGCACATCAGCAACCATGCCTTTCTCAAGGGCGCGCTGTTTTTCTGCGCCGGCCTGCTGGCGAGCCAGGCGGGCATCCGCAGGGTTTCGGAGATGGCGGGCGCGGCACGTCGCATGCCGCTTACCATGGCCGCGTTCAGCGTCGCCGCGCTGGGGATCGTCGGCGTGCCGCCACTGTCCGGTTTCATCAGCAAGTGGGTACTGGGCGTCGGCATGCTCGAGGCCGGACACCCGCTGGTGTTGCTGGTCCTGCTGGGCGGGGCGTTGCTGGCGGCCCTGTACCTGCTGCAACCGGTGTGGCTGGCTTATTTCCATGCCCCGGCAGCGGACGCGCCGACGCCGCAGCGGCCCGAGGCGCCGCGCAGCATGCTGATTCCCTTGCTGGTCGCTACCCTGCTGAGCCTGTTGCTTGGCATCGCGGCGGCGACGCCGGGGCTGCCGTTGTCGCTGGCCGTGCGCGCCGCGGCCGTGTTCTTCGGTGCCGGATGATCACGAGATGGCGACGATGACCCACGCGCCCCTGTTGCTTGTGCTGGTGTCCTGGCCAATCGTGGGCGCGCTGCTCGTCCCCTGGCTGGGGCGACGTTCCGAGCGGCTGCGCGACGGCTGGGTGATGCTGGTCACCGGTACGAGCCTGCTGGCGACCATCGTGCTGGCGCTGCGGGTCATGGGTGCAGGCCGGCTCGAGGCCAGCGTGCCGTTGCTGGCCGGGCGGCTCGAGTTTGTCGCCGATCCGCTCGGCGCGTTATTTGCGCTGTTCAGCGCCTTCGTCTGGTTCTGCGCCACGCTCTACTCGCTGGCCTATATGCGGACCCAGGGCGCGCGCGACCGCTACCACGCGGTCAGCCTCGTGGTGCTGGCGGCCATGCTCGGCGTGGTGCTGGCCGGCAACCTCATGACCCTCTTCCTGTGCTTTGAAACCCTCGGCCTGGTCGCCTTCCTGCTGGTGGTGCATACCGGCACGCCGGCTGCGCTCCGCGCCGGCATCCAGTATTTCTGGATGACCCTGCTCGGGGGCATCGCGTTGCTCGCCGGCATCATGCTGGTATACGCCATGGGCGGCGGCCCGCTGGCCTCGCCGCCGCCGCCGCCGCTGGGCGAGGTGAGCGGCTATCGTGGCGCTGCTGCGGCCTTGCTGGTGATCGGCTTTGGCGTCAAGGCCGGCATGGTGCCGGTGCACTTCTGGTTGCCGAACGCGCACCCGGTGGCGCCGTCGCCGGCGAGCGCCCTGTTGTCCGGCGTGATGATCAAGGCCGGCGCCTACGGCATCTTCCGCAGCTTGTCCGCGTTGTTCACGCCGCCGCACGGCACCAGCTATGGCGATGCGGCCTGGGCGTTCTCTGCGCAGTTCGGGCTGGTGATCACCTGGCTTGGCATCGTCACCATGGCGCTCGGCGTCGTGCTGGCGCTTGGCCAATCGAATGCCAAGCGAATGCTGGCGTACCACAGCATCAGCCAGATGGGCTTCATCCTCGCCGGGCTCGGCGCGGGCGCCTACCTGCTCGGCGAGGGCGGCATGGGCACGGCCGGGGGATTGCTGCACACCGTGAATCACGCCCTGTTCAAGGCCAGCCTGTTCCTTGGCGTCGGCGCCGTGGCGTTTCGTGCCGGCAGCCTCGATATGTACGCGCTGGGCGGCCTCTGGCGGCGCATGCCGCTGACCTTCCTGCTCATGCTGATCGCTGCCGCGGGCATTACCGGCCTGCCGCTGTTCAATGGCTTCGTCAGCAAGAGCATGATCCACCACGCCCTGGAAGCGGCATATACAGGCACTGGCGCGGACTCGTGGCGGCTCGCGGAGCATATTTTTTTGCTGACCGCCGCCGGCACGGCCGCCTCGTTCATCAAGCTCATCGGCCTGGTATTCCTGGGCCGATCGAAGCTGGCACAGCCGGCGTCTGTGCGCGAGGCGCCATGGCCCATGCTGGTCGCGATGGCCCTGCTGTGTGTGCCGGTGATCGTGCTCGGCTGGCGACCCCAGCTGCTGCTCGAGAGCCTGGTGGCGCCGGGCCTGGCCATGGTCGGTACAGCGGGGGACGGCGTCGCGTACTACCTGGAGAACTATTTTCTTTCCGCGGGCGACATCGTGACGTCGTTGCTGGTGTTCGGGCTGGGTGGCGTGATTTTCGTGGTCGGCATGAAGTTCGGGCTGTTTCACCTGCACCTGCCGCCGTGGCTCGGTATCCAGTATTGGCTGGTCCAGGCGGGCGGCAGCCTGGCAGCGTTTTTCGCCAGGGACACGAGTCGCGACAGTGGCGGCCTGCTCGGCGAGCTGACGCTGGCCGCATTCCGCGGCGTCACGCTGGTTTACGGACGCATTCTGCACCGGGTCGCGTGGGCGCTGCGCGCTGCGCGCCGCCGCTTTTTGCTGACGCTCGGCGCGGCGGGCCGCACCCGGCAGCACCTTGTGGAGAACCTGCTGGTGGGTTTGCCGGATTCGCCGACGCAGGTGTTTCTCGAGGCGGCCTGGGGCGCGCTCGAGCAGGAACGCTACGCCACGGTCAGGGCCGCGCTGGCCGCGGCCAGGCGCACCGCAGCGCCCGGGCAGGCATTGGGCGAAGACGCGCAGGAAGCCCGGGGCCAAGCCGTTCGTGCACTCGCCGGCCTGCTGGCGGGCAGCGTATTCGAGGCGCGGCTGGAGCGGCTCGACGAACAGGCCCGGCGCGGCGGTGTTGATGCGGCACGCGCGGCGTTTGCCGCGTTGCATCGCGAATTCGAGCCTACCCGGCGCGTCATCAGCAAGGCGGCGGCGGAACTCGCCGATGCCCGCCGGCGGGGTGAAGACATCGTGCGCGCAGTATCGGCACGGCTGGAGCCGGTCATTGAGCGGGAAGGACGCGCCATGGCCGACGGCGCGGGGTCGGCCAGCACGCCACGCGGTGCGACGGAACCCGGGCTGATCCCGGCGCGGCTGGCGCGGCGCCGGCGCGATGCGTTCGGCGGCTGGCTGCGTGACATGGCGCGGCTGGCGGTTGCGGAGCTGCGTCAGCATCCTTCGTCGTGGCCGCACTCGGAATCGCTCGACACCGACCCGGGCGTGGTGTCGACGCGGCGCGGCATTCAGCGCTACGCGCGTGACATGGCGCTCAACATCGCCGCCATCTTCCTGCTGCTGGCACTGTTCATTGCGTTGCTCTGAAGCAGTGACGGCTGGCGGCCGGATCACGACCGGGTTTCGGAAAACCCGCACGCGGCCGGATGGCGCGCAGTTCATTATGGGTAGCAAATTCTCGCGGTAACCAGGCGAGCATAATCGCTAGCGTCGGCGGCATTTCCCGTGTATACGCCGCCGCGACCAGCGCGGGGGAGGCGCATCGGAATGGACCATGCCTACCGGGAAGACCTGTCCTGGATCCATGACCTCGGCTTCGGGCATCTCGCCCGCAACGCCGCCGAGGTCCTGCTGCAAAATCTGGCCGCGACCGGCACCGGCGGCGGACTGGTCGTAGATCTCGGTTGCGGAACCGGGATTCTCGCCGAGGCGGTGTCGAACGCCGGCTACGATGTGCTGGGCGTGGATCTTTCCCCGGTCATGATTGAAATGGCGCGCCGCCGGGTCCCGGAGGGGCGTTTTCTCTGTGAGTCGCTACTCTCGGTGGAGTTGCCGCCGTGTATCGCCGTGGTCGCGGTCGGCGAGTGTTTCAACTACCGCTTCGACGAGAGCAATTCCCGCGAACAGCTGCGCGCGCTGTTCAAGCGCATACATGCGGCGTTGTTGCCGGGCGGCCTGTTGTTGTTCGACGCGGCCGCGCCGGGTCGCGTGGAAACTGGCGAGGCGCTGAAGACGCATGTGGACGGCGGCGACTGGGTGCTGTTGATGAACGCCGAGGAAAACCGGGAAGCGCGCCGCGTGACGCGTTGCATCACGAGCTTTCGGCGGGTGGGCGATTTCTTCCGGCGCGACGACGAGTGCCATGAACTGGACCTGTTGCCTGCCGCGGAGGTTGTGGCTGACCTGGAAGCCGCCGGTTTTGCGACGCGCGTGCTGGACGAATATGCCGGCCATAAGCTGCCCGCCGGGCTGAATGGATTTCTTGGCCACCCGGGCTCGCGCGACTGACCCCCGCGCGGCTGATCGGAGCCTTAGCACACCGGAGCTGCCATGCCTGCAGACATGTCCCCGGCCCAACGAACGGCAGATCCTCCTGCCTGGCGGGGGTGGTTGCGGCGCGTCGTGGCGTTCGCCGTGTTGTGGTGGATCCTGACCGGGGGCGCCGCTGACAGCTGGTTGATCGGCGCGCCGATTGTCCTGCTGGCGGCCTGGCTGAGCCTGGTCTTGTGGGCTAACCCGCCGCTGTCGCTGTCCGGCATGGCGCGCTTCATACCCTTTTTCGCCTACCAGTCACTGGTGGGCGCCACCGACGTGGCGATCCGGGCGCTGCAGCCCCGGATGCCGTTGCACCCCGGTGTGCTGCGGCAGCGCTTGCAGTTGCCGCCGGGCGCTTGCCGGGTGGCGTTGGCGAATGTCGTCAGTATGCTGCCCGGCACGCTCAGCGCGGACCTCGAGGGCGACCAGCTGGTGATCCACGCGCTGGATACGCGCAGGGATCTGCGCGCCATGGTGCATGACCTCGAGCCGCGGATTGCCGCGGTGTTCGGCGTCGAACTGGCAGACAAGCGTGCGACGGAGGCCAGCTCATGAATGGGCTGCTGCTGGGCGTGGCCGTCTTCCTGCTGCTCAACCTTGCCGCGGGGCTGTGGCGGGTCATGCGCGGGCCCACGGCGGCGGACCGGATGCTTGCCGCGCAGTTGTTCGGCACTACCGCGGTGGCGGTGCTGCTGTTGCTGGCCGAGGCCATGAGCGAACCGGCGTTGCGGGATATTGCGCTGGTGTTCGCGCTGCTGGCGGCAGTGGCGGCGGTCGCCTTCGTGCAACGGATCTGGAGCCGGGGAGGCGACGATGTCGCTGATTGACTGGTTCAGTGCGTTGCTGATCGTCGGTGGGGCGATGTTCTTTTTCGCCGGCACGCTCGGCCTCTTGCGCTTTCCGGATGTGTACAGCCGGCTGCATGCCCTGACGAAGGCCGATAATGTCGGCCTGGGGCTCACCGTGCTGGGTCTTGCGCTGCAGGCCGGGTCCCTGGCGGTGATCGGCAAGTTATTGCTGATCTGGATGCTGGTGTTGCTGGCCGGGGCGACGGCCTCGCACCTGATCGCACGCTCCAGCCTGCGCCGGGGCGTCAAACCCTGGACGGCATCATGAACGCTGGTGCGATGCTCGACATGCTGCTCGTGGCCGTGCTGTTGTGGCTGGCATGGGCTGCGCTCGCCAGTCGCGACCTGTTCCGCGGCATCGTGCTGTTTATCGCCTTCGGCCTGGTGCTGGCCATGTCCTGGGCAAGGCTCGGCGCGCCGGATGTCGCGCTCGCCGAGGCGGCCATCGGCGCAGGCCTGACCGGCGCCTTGTTGCTGGCGACCTGGGGGCGCTTGCCGCACAACAACGATGCGTCCGGTGGCGACAAAGCGCGGCGGACAGAGCAGGAGGACGATGATGGCGACTAGCTCTCCGCTCGGTGAGCCGGGATTGTTCCTGCGCATGGGCGTGGCGCTGTTGCTCGCGGCCGCGGCGGTTGGCATGGGGCTCGCCTTGCTCGTTGAACCCGCCAGCCCTGGGCTGGCGGCCGTGGTCGAGGCCGAGCTCGGTCGCAGCGGCGCGGACAATCCCGTGACCGCTGTCTTGCTGAACTTCCGCGGTTACGACACGTTGCTTGAAATTGCGGTCCTGACGGCGGCGCTGGTGGGCGTCTGGGCGCTCGGTCCGGCGCCGCGCATCAAGGAGACCGCCCCGAGCCCCGTGCTGCTGGGACTGAACAGCATCCTGATCCCGCTGGTGCCGATGATTTGCGCGTACCTGCTCTGGGCCGGCAAGTCGCAACCCGGCGGGGCATTCCAGGCCGGTGCGGTGCTGGCCGCTGCCGGCGTGCTTTACATTCTCTCGGGCCGTCGGCCACGCCTCCGGGTGCCGGATGCGTCGCTGCGCTGGGGCGCAGTGGTCGGCCTCGCCGTGTTCCTTGGCGTCGGCTTGTTCGTCATGGCGCCAGGGCGCCGCTTTCTTCAGTACCCGGTCGATTACGCCGGCGCGCTGATCCTGCTGGTCGAGACTGCCGCGACCCTGTCCATTGCCGTCATTCTCGCCGGCCTGTTCATCGGCGGCCGGCCGGAGGATGAGCCGTGAGCGGGGGGACCTTGTTTGCGTTTGCCGGCATCGGACTGCTGGTGATCGGCGCCTGGGCCCTGGTCATGCGCGCGCACCTGATTCGCAAGGTGCTGGCGATCAACATCATGGGCAGCGGTACATTCCTGCTGCTGGCCGGCACCGGATCGATGTACGGTGATGCCGTGGATCCCGTGCCGCAGGCGATGGTCATCACGGGGATCGTGGTGGCGATTTCCGCGACCGCGCTGGCGTTGGCGCTGGTGCTGGGAATCGCCAGGACGACCGGCAAGCCCGCGCTGCCGGAGGATCGGGAGCGCGACCTCATGGACGAGGAGGAGCAATAGAGCACGATGCTTGAGTGGCTGGCCGAAGCCCCGTGGATGCTGTGGACGATCGCGTTGCCGCTGATCGGGGCCCTGCTCGCATTCGTGTTCCCGCGCCGGGCCATGCCGATCGGGCTGGGCATGTCGTTTTTGATCACGGCCTCGGTCGTCGGCGTCCTTCTCCAGGTGGCGTTCGGCGGCGCCCGGCTCTACCGGCTGGGCGGCTGGGGCGCGCCGCTGGGCATCGACCTGCTGGCCGACGGTCTGAGTGTACTGATGCTCGCCATGACGGCCGTGGTTGGCACCGCCGTGAGCATCTACGCGCGCGTTTACCTGGCGAGTTCGCCCGACAAAGTGCGTCGCTTCTGGCCGCTCTGGATGTTTCTCTGGGCGGCCCTGAACGGGCTGTTCCAGGCGGGCGACGTCTTCAACCTCTACGTGACGCTGGAATTGCTGGGGTTGTCGGCCGTGGCGCTGGTGGCGCTGACCGGGTCCGGCCCGGCGCTGTGGGGTGCGATGCGCTACCTGCTGGTCAGCCTGCTGGGTTCGCTGGCCTACCTGGTCGGCGTGGCCTTGCTGTACCACGCTTACGGCACCCTCGACCTCGCATTGCTCGGCGAACGCTCGGACGGTGGCCTGGCCCTCGCGGTGCCGCTGGGCGCGATGATTGCGGGCCTGTTGCTCAAGACCGGGCTATTTCCTTTCCACGTATGGCTGCCGCCGGCCCACGGTAGCGCGCGGGCGCCGGTCAGCGCCTTGCTTTCCGGCCTGGTTGTCAAGGCTTCGTTCTACCTGCTGCTGCGGCTGTGGTTCACCTTTATGCCGGAAGGCCAGGGTGTGCCGCTGCTGCTGGGTTCACTCGGCGCGGCCGCCGTGTTCTGGGGCTCCATCCAGGCGTTGCGCCAGAAGCGGTTGAAGCTGCTGGTCGCCTACTCCACGGTAGCGCAGCTCGGTTACCTGTTTGTCGCTTTCCCGCTGGCCGGCCTCGATCCGGCGCTGGCCTGGGGCGGCTCGATCTACCTGGCGCTGTCGCATGCGCTCGCCAAGGGCGCGATGTTCCTTGCCGCTGGCAGCATCATGACGCAGGGCGGACACGACGAAATCGCCGAGCTGGACCGGGTCGTGGAGCGCATGCCGCTGACACTGGCTGCATTTGCGCTGGCCGGTATCAGCCTGGCGGGGCTGCCGCCGAGCGGTGGTTTCGTCGGCAAGTGGATGTTGCTGCAGGCCGCCATGGCGCAGGGCGCATGGTTCTGGGCTTTCGTCATGATTGTCGGCGGGATGTTGACGGCCACCTACGTGTTCCGCGTGCTCGGGTTCGCTTTCACCAAGTCGCCGCACGAGCATGAGCGCCATGATGTACCGCCGACCATGGAGTGGACCGCGCTGCTGCTTGCGCTCGGCGCGGTAGCGCTCGGTTTCGTGGCGCCCTGGGCGTTGCCCCTGCTGAACGGGGTGTTGCCATGACGACCAACGCCTGGCTGCCCATGCTGGTGCTGGCCAGCTCGCTGATTCCCGGCCTGATCATTTTCATGTTGCCGGAAAAGGCGGTGGCGCTGCGCATCACGCTTAATCTCACCGGCGCGGTTCTGAAGATCATCCTGCTGTTACTGATGATGATCGGCGTCTCGCACGGCGTGGAGTACGAATTCCGTTTGCCGCTGTTGCCGGGTCTCGATTTCGTGCTGCATGCCGACGCCTTGTCGTTGCTGTTTGTGAATCTCTCCGCGGTGCTTTGGCTGGCGACCACCATCTATGCCATCGGTTACCTCGAGGACTCGCCCAACCGGAGTCGTTTCTTCGGCTACTTCAGCCTTTGCGTGACCACCACGGTCGGCCTGGCGATGGCGGGCAATCTGCTGACCTTCCTGGTCTTTTATGAAGCGCTGACGCTCACCACCTATCCTTTGGTGGTGCACCGGGGCACGGAAGTCGCCCGCAAGGCTGGGCGCGTCTATCTCGCTTACACCATCGGCGGCGGCGTGCTGCTGCTGCTGGGCACGATCTGGCTGTACTCACTGACGGGCACGCTGGAATTCGTGGATCGCGGCTTCATTGCCGGCCTGGGCATCGATCCCGGCGTGTTACGGGTGATTTTCACGCTGCTGATTCTCGGGGTAGGCGTCAAGGCGGCGTTGGTGCCGCTGCACGTCTGGTTGCCGTTGGCCATGGTCGCCCCGGCGCCGGTGAGCGCCCTGTTGCACGCGGTAGCGGTTGTGAAAGCCGGCGCGTTCGGGGTGGTGCGCATTGTCTACGACGTCTTCGGCATCGAGTTCGCGGCGAGTCTCGGCGTCACGCTGCCGTTGGCCATACTCGCCTCGGTCACGATCATTTACGGGTCCGTCCGGGCGTTGTTCCAGGATGACCTGAAACGCCGGCTGGCGTTCTCCACGGTCAGCCAGGTGTCTTACATCACGCTGGGTATTGCCATTGCCGGGCCGATCGCATCCATCGGCGGGCTGGTCCACCTGGTCCACCAGGGCTTTATGAAAATCACGCTGTTCTTCTGCGCCGGCAACTTCGCGGAGACGCTCGGCGTGCACAAGGTGAGCGAGATGCGCGGCATCGGCCGTCGCATGCCCTGGACCATGGCGGCGTTCACGCTGGCGGCGCTGGGCATGATCGGGGTACCGCCGATGGTCGGCTTCATCAGCAAGTGGTACATCGGCCTCGGTGCGCTGGAGGTTGGCCAGGACTGGGTGGTGCTGGTGCTCGCCGGCAGCAGCCTGTTGAACGCGGCTTACTTCCTGCCGATCCTGCGCGCGGCCTGGTTCGACGCGCCGCCCGACCAGTGGCCCAAGGAGCGCAGTTTCGGCCGCAAGGAAACCGCCTGGATGTTGCTATTGCCGCCCTTGTTCACGGTCGCGGCGGCGCTGGTATGGGGACTGTTCGCATCGATGCCGGGGACGCCGCTTGACTGGGTGCAGTTCATTGCGGCGCGCAAGTACGCGCCATGAGCACGTTGGTGGCGTTGCCGCTGGTGCCGCTGGCCGCCGCCGCATGGCTGGTGTTGTCGTCGCGTAGCCGCGACCTGCCGGCGGGCTGGCTGGTCGCGCTGGTGGCCGCCTTCCCCCTCGTCATGGCCATGGTCGCCGCGCCGGACCGGGTCAGCTTGCCCGGAGTCCTGGTGCTGGGAACCTCGGCGCTGGTGCTGGATTCCGTCGCGCGGGCCGCCCTGCTGTTGTTCGGCGGCCTCTGGCTTAGTGCCGGGCTATTGCTCACGCGCACACAGGAACCGGGGCCGACCGCGTTCGCCCTGCTGGTCGCCTTGTCGGGCGCCACGCTCCTGGCTCTCGCCGAAGGCGGTCCATTGGTCTACCTGGGCATGTTCTGGACCGGCTATGGCCTGTACGCGGCCATGGCCAGTGAGCCGGGCGCAGGCTCGCGACGTCCCGGCCGCGCGCTGATCGTATTGCTGGTGCTGAGCGATCTGCTGGTGTTCGAGGTGCTTTTGAGCGCGACGGCGAGCCCGGCCATCGACCTCAAGCCGGCCGTGCTGGTGATGGGACTCATTGCGGTGATCCTCCGTGGCGGTATTCCGCCGGCGCATGGCTGGCTGCCGCCGGCGCTCATGGCCGCCAGTACGACGGGCGCGATCTTGCTGGTGGTGCTGCCTGCGGCGGCGTTCTTCGGCATCATGAAGCTGTTGCCGGCCGGTGCCCCGCCGATGGGCGTCACCTGCGCGTTGCTGGGGGTCGCGGGCGCCGCATGGGCCGCGGTCGCTGGCTTTGCCCAGGTGAACGCGCGTGCGACCCTCGGCTATGCCGTGGCCGCCACCGCTGCGTTGCTGCTGGCGGCCATGCCGGCGGGTGCCGGGCCGGAGGGCCAGCTGGCGTGGCTCACGTTAGCGCTGCTGGCGTGCTGCGCCGCGCTGCCACTGGTCGCGTTGCAGCATACCGGCTGGCCCCGGGATATCGCCATCGCCGCCGCCGTACTGGTGCACGGGTTGGCCGGCGGTCATTTACTGGTGCACGCCGTGCAGGTGCTGCCGATATGGGCGGCGGCGCTGCTGCCGGGGGCGGCGATCGCGGCAACGTTCCTGCTGACCCTGACGGTGCGCAGGACGCCGGCGGTGGCGCGTGACGATGCGTCCGTGGAAAAAACCCGGCTGGCATACGCGCCGCTCATTCTCGCGGGGATCGGGCTCGGTTTCGCCTGGGCCGCACATCCGCCGGTGTTTGCCTCCACCTGGATTCTGCCGATCGGCGTCACGCTGGCGCTGGTGATTTTTCGCCTGGCGCCGGCCCGCGCGCAACCGGGGATCCCGCCCGGCGACCTGCTGGTACTGGTTGAGCGAAGCGTTGGTCTTGCGCTGCGCTGGCTGCAGGTAGTGTGTGTCCGCTACCTGCCGCGCATCGTCCGGCACCTGGAGGCGCGTGTGCGCGACCTGTGGGACGGTGAGGCCTGGTCGAGGCGCGTGCATCGCCTGGATATCCGGTTGCGCACCTGGCCCGCCACCAGCCTGATGATGATCCTGTTCGCCTTGGGCGCAGCTTTCCTGCTGGCGAAATGAATACCCTGGTGCTGCTTTTCTCCGTCTGCTGGCCGCTGCTGCTGGTGGGCGGCCTGGTGTCGAAGCGAGTACGCGGGGCCGCGCGCGTGCTGGCGCCTTGGGCGGCGCTGCCCGGGTTGCTGGCCGGCACGCTCGTGGCAACCGGCGCCCCGGTGATGGAAATCGGCTGGCTGATGCTTGGCGCCCGGCTCGGCATCGACGACATTGCCAACGTGCTGTTGCCGGTCACGGCGGGATTGTGGCTGGCGGCCGGGCTGTTCGCCCAGCGCTATCTCGAGTCCGGGCCGCGCCGGGATGTGTTTTTCGGCTGGTTCCTGGCGGCCATGGCCGGCAACCTCCTGTTGCTGGTAGCGCTCGACGCCGCCGTGTTTTATCTCGGTTTCGCGCTCATGAGTTTCGCCTCCTATGGACTGGTCGTACATGCGGGCGATCAACGAGCGCGACACGCCGGGCGTTATTACATCGCCCTGGTGGTGATTGGCGAGGTCTGCATCATATCGGCGCTGATGATGCTCGCCAGCAGCGGGCACATCGACTTTGCCGCGTTGCGCACCGTGTTTCTCGAGGACGACGCTACCAGGAACAACCTGACGATCGGCTTGTTGCTGGTGGGATTCGGCATCAAGGCCGGGGTCTTCGGGCTGCACTTCTGGTTGCCCCTGGCACACCCGGTAGCGCCCGCGCCTGCCAGCGCCGTGCTGTCAGGCGCGATGATCAAGGCGGGGCTGGTCGCCTGGCTGCGGTTGTTGCCGCTCGGTGATATTGCGCTGCCGGCCTGGGGAGCGGGACTGGCCGTCGCCGGCTTGTTCACGGCCTATTATGGCGTGTTCGCCGGCCTGCCCCAGCGTGAGGCCAAAACAGTGCTGGCATATTCGAGCATCAGCCAGATGGGCCTGATGACGCTGGCGATCGGCCTGGGGCTGGTGTTCCCGGCGCACTGGCCGTTGTTGTTCGCGACGGTGTTGATTTTCATGGTTCATCACAGCCTTGTGAAAGGCGGCTTGTTCCTCGGCGCGGGGCTCGTGCAGCACGCCCTGAGCCCGGCGGCGGCGCGGCTGGCGGCGGTGGTGTTGTCGCTCGGCGCGCTGGCTATCGCGGGCGGTCCGTTGACCGGCGGCCTGGTGGCGAAGCTCGCGCTGAAACAGACTGCCGAGCTCGTCGCCGAACCGTGGAGCACGTCGTTGCCCATGCTGCTCAGCATCAGTTCGGCCCTGACGACCCTGTTGATGCTGCGCTTTCTCTGGCTCGCCTGGCCCCGGGCGAGCGCGCAGGCGACCCGACTGCCGTTCGGCCTGTATGCGCCTTGGCTGGCGTTGCTGGTGGCCTGGCTCGCGGGTCCCTGGCTGGTGGCGGCGCCGGTGCTGCGTGGCGAGGCCACGGAGGGCAGCGCGCTCTGGGGCGCATCCTGGCCCTTGGCCTTGGCCGGCATCATTGCGTTCGGCGCGGTCCGTCTGCATCGCCGCGGTCGGCTGCCGGGACTGCCGCCTGTGCCGGCCGGTGACATCGGTATCCTCCTCGAGCGCGGCGTGCTGATTCTTGGGGCGGCGCTGAACGACTTTTTCAGTCATCGCTTGCCGCGCCGGCTGGCCGTTTTCGGGCGTCTTGCCGACCGGCTAGGACGCAGCGGACCGGGCTGGTCCATCCGCCTCAGTCATGGCGAGACGCGGATTGCGATCTGGCCGATGACGGGCCTGTTGATGCTGTTGCTGGCCGCCTCGATGGCCTGGCTGCTGGCTTGAGGTCCGGGCTGACGACAGGGAAGTATGTGTTGCGGTCTGCTATGTTTTCATGACAACCAGCACGATTTTCTCAAGGAGACCGCTAATGACAACCAGGAACTGGATTCTTCCCGCCGCGGCCATGACCTTGCTGGGCATGGCTATGCTGGGTGGCGGCTGGTCCACGGCCGAGAGCGCCGACCAGGCGAAATTGCCGGGCGACGCCGGCCCGGGACCCTATGTGCATGGTTGCGTGGACTGTCAC
This sequence comes from Gammaproteobacteria bacterium, assembly GCA_047921455.1. GTDB lineage: Bacteria > Pseudomonadota > Gammaproteobacteria > Steroidobacterales > XN24 > XN24. The sequence goes on along the minus strand of JBLRWC010000005.1, from coordinate 27,403 downwards.
GTGGCGGAGGGGGCGGGAGAAATCGGCACGCTGCTTGGCGCCATGCGTCATCCCGACGTGGATGATGACACCAAGTCAGTGCCGGGCGACTGCACCGACTGCCACAGTGATGAGGTTGGCTTCACGCCGCTCGGTGATCTCGCGCACATACTGCACTACGAAAATCCGGCGGAAAACGCTTTCATCCAGGAATACGGCGGCAACTGCCTGCATTGCCACGCGATCGACGTCGCGACCGGCACGGTCAAGGTGAAGTCGGGCGAGAAGAACTGGTAAGCAACGGCGGCTGAAACAGCTTCAGGCGCAGGGCGTTGCCCACCACGCACAGGCTCGACAGCGCCATGGCGAGCGCGGCCAGCATTGGGGACAACAGCAGCCCGAAAGCGGGATAGAGCAGCCCGGCCGCTACCGGGATCAGGCTCGCGTTGTAGGCAAAAGCCCAGAACAGGTTTTGCCGGATGTTGCGCAGGGTGGCGCTCGACAATGCCACTGCATTGGGCAGGTTGCGCAAATCTCCCGACATCAGCACCAGTTCCGCGCTGTCGATGGCGATATCGGTGCCCGTGCCGATCGCTATGCCGACCTCCGCCTGGGCCAGCGCCGGCGCGTCGTTGATGCCGTCGCCGACGAAAGCGACTTTGTGTCCGCCCTCCTGCAGGCGCTTGATGACGGCCACTTTTCCGTCCGGCAGCAGCTCAGCGTGCACCGCATCGATGCCGGCCTCGCGGGCCACCGCTGCAGCAGTGCGCCGATCGTCGCCGGTGAGCATGACCACCTTGAGCCCAAGCCGATGCAGCGCAGCGATCGCCGGACGCGCGGAGTCCTTGAGGGGATCGGCCACCGCCATGAGCGCCGCGGGCCGGCCGTCGATGGCGGCATACAGGGGAGTGCCGCCGGCGGCTGCGTAATCGGCAGCCGTCGCTGCGAAGGGTGAAACATCGACGCCGAGTTGAGTCATGTAGCGCAGCGCGCCAACTTCGACGCGGCGGTTCGCGACGCTGGCCGATGCGCCGAGGCCGGCCGACGCGTTGAAATTGGTCGCCTCGCCGGGCTCGACGCCGCGCGCGCGGGCGCCGGCCACGATCGCTGCCGCGATGGGGTGTTCCGAGCGTTGCTCGACCGCGGCGACCAGGCCGAGTACTTCATCGGCTGTGAAGCCCTCTGCCGCGTGGCAGGCGGTCAGGGTCGGTTGACCGCGCGTCAATGTACCGGTCTTGTCCAGCGCCACCGTGTCGACGTCACGCAACGACTGCAAAGCATCGCCCTTGCGAAAAAGCAGGCCAAGTTCCGCAGCCTTGCCCGTGCCGACCATGATGGAGGTCGGCGTGGCCAATCCCATGGCGCAGGGACAGGCGATGATCAATACCGCCACGGCGTTGACCAGCGCGAAACTCAGTGCCGGCGCGGGACCGAACGCGAGCCAGGCCGCGAATGTCAGGACGGCGACCCCGATCACGATCGGCACGAAGACCAGCGTCACGCGATCCACCAGTGCCTGGATGGGGAGCTTCGCGGCCTGCGCCTGTTCCACCAGCCGCACGATCTGCGCCAGCAGCGTGTCCGAGCCGATGCGGGTGGCGCGGAATTCAAAGGCGCCGCGGCCGTTGAGGGTGCCGCCGATGACTTCGTCACCCGGATTTTTTTCGACCGGCAGCGGCTCGCCGCTGATCATGGCCTCGTCCACCCACGAGCTGCCCGCGACGACTTCACCGTCCACCGGCACCTGTTCGCCGGGACGCACAAGGACATGGTCGCCCACCTGGACGCGGTCGATGGACGCCTCCAGCTCCCGGCCGTTGCGCGAGATGCGCGCGATGCGCGGCTGTAACGAGATCAGCCGGCGGATGGCGTCGCCGGCACGCCCGCGGGCGCGCGCCTCGAGATAGCGTCCCGCGAGGATCAGCGTGATGATCACGGCGGAAGCCTCGAAATAGACGTTTGCCGTTCCCGCGGGCAGCAGGCCGGCAAAGAACACGGCCATGACGGAGTATGCCCAGGCCGCCGTGCTCCCCAGCATGACGAGCGAATTCATGTCGGGCGCGCCGCGTACCAGCGCCGGCCAACCGCTGCGGTAGAAGCGCAGTCCCGGCCCGAACTGGACGCCGCTGGCCAGCACGAAAAACAGCAGGTGCAAATTGCGCGTACCGACCGTTTCGGCCACTCGCTCGGCCATGCCGGGGACCAGGTGCGCGCCCATCTCGAGGACGAAAATTGGCAGGGTGAGCAGCGCGGCGACCAGAAAGGCGCTGCGCAGTGCGCGGGCCTCGGCAGCCCGCGCCGCGGATTCCCGGTCCGACTGTTCCGGGGCGGCGAGCAGCGGTTCGGCTTCGAAGCCGGCGTCGCGGATCGCTTGCGTGATGGCCTCAACGTTGCCGGCGGGTTGCGCGAGCGAGACGAAGGCGCGACCGGTGGCCAGGTTGACGGTGGCCCCGCTGACGCCGGGCGCCGCCAGGACCGCTTTTTCGACACGGCCGACGCAGGATGCGCAATGCATGCCGCCGACGCTGAGAGTGAGTTCCGAGGCGGGCGCCGCAGCCTCGGGATTGTTGTTCGCGGAGCTCATCGGCCCGATTATCCCCCGAAACGGCGATCGGGGTTCAAGCGGGCGCCTGGCGTAGCGCGAACAGCACGGCGGCCAGCACAAGGGCCAGCAATACCGACCAGCACAGGCGCAACAGGAAGCGATAGGTCATCAAGTCACCTCAGTCGTACTTGAACCGCTCGGCGATGATCTGTTTGCCGGGCACGCCGAAGTCGAGCAGGCTGCGCTCCACGCTGTTCATCATCGGCGGCGGGCCGCACAAGAAGTAGGTCCAGCTGGCCCGCCGTGTTGCATCGAGGCAGGTGGCCAGCGTTTCAGCGCACAGGGTACCGGCCCGTCCGTGCCATCCGGGCGGTGGTTCGGACAGTACCAGCTGCAAATCGAGGTCCATTTCCCGCGCCATGTCCTCGAGTTCCTCGCGGTAGAGAATCTGCGACTCGCTCCGGTTGCCGTAGAGCAGGTGCAGGCGGCCGGGCCAGCGCTCCGCGCGCAGTTGACGCAGGATGCTCATCACTGGCGCGAAGCCGACGCCGCCGGCGATAAAGACAAGCTCATCAGGGGACGGATCAGGCACCACGAAATGCCCGTGTGGCCCGTCCAGCCAGGCGCGTGCGCCGACTGGTATCTCGCCGATGCGATTGGTGAAATCTCCGCTCTGCTTGATGGTGAAGGCGATCTCGGGCCGGTCGGCGGGCGCGGAACTGATCGAGAAGGGGTGTTCCACCAGGCTGAAGGTCGAATGACCGAGGTTCAGCCAGGCGAACTGGCCGGCGAGGAAATCGATGCTGTCCTCGTGATCGGGGCGCACCCGGACCTCCCAGGTGCGTTCCGCCACCGGTCGGTTCGCCGTCACCCGGTAGGGCCGGCGAAGCTGCAGCAGCGGCTTGATGAGATAGACGAACAGCACGGTCAGGACGGCGAGTCCGGTGAGCGCGATCCAGTAACCGGCCAGCAGGCGGTCCGCGCTGTGCGTGCCCACGGTCAGCGTGTGGTGCAGACCGAAGCCCGCGACCAGCAATGCGCCGAGGCCATGGCTGGCGCGCCAGATCTCGTACCTGAACGGCAGCCGGTCGCGAAAAAACCCCATCGGGACCAACAGCAACAGCAGCGCCCAGGCGACGACGCCGGAGCGATACCATTCCATGGTGAACATGCGCTGGACGAAGTTGACGGCCCGCATCGGCTCGGGACTGAGGCGCGGCACCGCGTACAGGAAGGGGTGTACCAGCAGGAAAACCAGGATGCCCAGCGCAGCCAGCTGGTGAACTCGCATGGTGACATCGATCCCGACGCGTCCGGAGATGCCGCGGAAACGGCCGGAGAGCATGAACTCGAGGAGCAGCATGGCGAAGCCAACCATGGCGAGCCCGGCAGATAGCTCGCGCCAGAAGCTGCGCGCCGGTTTGCCGGCCAGCAGCGCGAGCAGCAGCGGCAGCGATGCGACCGCGATATAAATCACGAGCAGCGCCGGGCCATTCAGGCCCCGCAGGACGCCCCGGCTCTCGCCGCTGGCAGGTGTTGTATCTGGCATTGACGCTGGCCCGTGACTACCTTGTCATTACGCTGCAACGCCACCGCCGGCCAAGTCAATCGTTGCTTTCCGTGTGCCGGTGATTGGCGAATGCGGCAATCTTGCTGCTGGCAGGCGGATTCGATGTAATCTAGCCCCATGAAACTGTCCGCCAGGCTGATGACTTTCCGTGCGCGTTGACGTTGGCCGCTTGGCCCGCCATCGCACCAGGTTTGCGGTGGCGCTGATCGTCGCCATGACCGCGTTTCACCCGGCGGCGGGCGAGGGCCCGCAGGAGCAAGCGGCAGCCTGTGAGTTACCTGGCGAGACGCTGGAAGCGCAGGGTGCCCGGATCAACAGTATCGAGATCGACGCCCGGAACATTTTCGACCTCGACGACCCCGCAGAGGACAAGGCGTTGTTCCGGATGATGAACCGGCTGAATGTGCGTACCCGGGACCAGGTAATCCAGCGCCAGCTGTTATTCGAGCAGGGCGACACCTTCAACCGCCAGCAACTGTATGAATCGGAGCGCATCCTGCGTGACACGGCCTATCTTTACGATGCCGCAGTCGTGGTATCCGCCTGTGACGACGGCATGGTGGACATCCTGGTTCACACGCAGGATGTATGGTCGTTGAAGCCCGGCATTTCCGTGTCGCGCAGCGGCGGTGAAAGCCGTGTCGGCTTCGATATCCAGGAGGACAATTTTCTCGGCCGCGGCGGCAGTATCGGGTTTTTGCGCCGCATCGACGAGGAGCGCAGGAGAACTGAGCTATCTTATGCGGATCGCAACCTGGGCGGACGCTGGATCGCGCTTGACACGACCATCGCCGATAACAGCGACGGCCATATCTTCGCCCTGGGGATCGAGCGGCCGTTCTATGCGCTCGACACGCGCTGGGCGCTGGGCGGCACCGTGCGGGACGAGCGCCGCAGGGACCCTGTTTACGTGCTGGGCGACGAAATTGGCCGGTTTCGCCAGGACATAGAATATTTCGATATGTACGGCGGTCGCTCGAGGGGCCTCGTCGACGGTTGGGCCCACCGCTGGCTGGGCGGCCTCGTCTATGACGAACGCAGCTTCGCCAATGCGGAGGACTCCCTCGACCCATTGCTGATTCCGGAACACCGCAGGTTGGTCTATCCCTACATTGAGTACCAGTTGGTCGAGGATCGCTTTGAGCGGGCCAAGAACCTGGACCAGATCGACCGGACCGAGGACGTGTCGCTGGGCGCCGATATGCGGGTACGACTCGGTGTGCTCGCCAAACCGCTGGGCGCCGATCGCGGCGGTGCAGTGTTTTCAGCGCTCGGCAGTCGCGGCTATGGTGACCCCAATCACATGCTGTGGCGCTTCTCCGCCCACGCCGACGGCCGGCTGGAGAGCGGCGAACTGCACAACGCCATTTTCGGCGGTGCGGCGCGCTGGTACCTGCGACAGTCCGAGCGGCGCCTGTTGTTCGCCTCCTTGCGCGGTGACGTTTCACGACGGCTCGATCTCGATAATCCGCTCGAGATCGGGGGTGACGACGGCCTGCGCGGTTATCCGCTGCGTTATCAACGTGGTGATGCCCGCGCACAGTTCACCATCGAGCAGCGCTACTTCACCGATTACTATCTCTGGCGCCTGTTCCGGGTTGGCGGCGCCGTGTTTTTCGACGCCGGCCGGGTCTGGGGGGACAATCCTTTCGGCGGCGAAAACCTCGGTTTGCTCAAGGACGTCGGCTTCGGTCTGCGCCTCGCCAGCACGCGTTCGAGCATCGGCCGGATGATTCATGTCGATTTCGCCTTTCCGCTCGACGGTGACTCTTCTATCAGCAGTTTCCAGTTCCTGGTCGAGGGGCGGCGCAGTTTCTGAGCATCGATTTTTGCTGGTAGTTGGCTGCTGGCTCTTCTCCAGCTAGGGTATCCATATGCTGATCGACTGCCATGTGCACCTGAACAATTACGACGATACCCACAGCCGCTCGGCCGAGGACATCGCCGCAGACCTTTTCGCCGCGATGGACGAGAATGGCGTGGACCACGCCGTGGTGCTGACCTCGTACAAGGTCAATGCGCATCGCCCGCATGTGGATGAAGTGATTCGCGTCGTCGGCGATGACCCGCGCATCAGCATCGTCGAAGGCCTGCGCTGGCGCGATCCGGACGAGCACACCGACCTGTACAACATGGAGGACCGGATCAGGGAAGGCCTTGTCAAGGGCATCAAGTTGTACCCGGGGTACGACCGCTACCCGATTAACGACCCCTCGCTGGAGAGCGTGTTCCGCATCGCCGAAAAACACGATGTGCCGGTGATGATCCATTGCGGCGACACGTATTCCAAGCATGCAAAGGTCCGCCAGGCGCATCCGCTGCTGGTGGATGACATTGCGGTTGATTACCCGGACGTGCGTTTCGTGATCTGCCATCTCGGCAACCCGTGGTTCCAGGACGCCGCCGAGGTGCTCTACAAGAACGACAACGTCTATGCCGACATATCGGGACTGACACTGGGGGAGTTCCACTACGAATTCGAACGCTACATGTTGCAGCGCGTCCGCGACATGATCAGTTACATGGGCGACCCCGGGCAGCAGCTGATGTACGGTACCGACTGGCCGCTGGCCGGTATGCGCACCTACCGCAGGTTTTTCGAAAGCCTGGAGCTTTCAGCTGATGCAAAAGAAGGTCTCGCCTGGCGCACGGCGGCGAAGCTGTTCCGCATCGAGGTGCCTGGCGCGACCCCACCGGCCGGTGCGGCCGCGCCGGAGGAGACGGAATGAGGCGGTTGCACGGCGCGGCCTGGTTGGGCGCCGGCCTGCTGTTGTGCGCGCTCATGCCTGGCGACGCCCCGGCGAGTATTGCGGAGGACGAGGCCATCAAGGCCGTGGTGCTCGATTACGCGGAAGCCTGGGCGACCGGCGACGCGGAACGCATGGCGCGTGCACTGCATCCCGAGGCGGTACGGCGCCGCGTCGTGAGCGACGTGCTCAGTGGTGAGCAACGGCTGCTGGATATGGACGCGATGGCATTGATCCAGGCGACCCGCGCCGGGGTCGGCAAACCGCTTGAGCCGGGGCCTTTGAACCTGCGGATTGCGATCCTGGACCGCCATGGGGACATGGCGACCGCGCGGGTGGTTTCGCCGCTGTACGTGGACTACCTCCAGCTGGTGCGCTGGGAGGATCGCTGGGTCGTACTCATGGTGTTGTGGGGCACCATCGCGGGCCCAGGCGCCTAGCCGGCGTTACGTCGGCCAGCCGCCTCGAGCGACCGCTTCAGTCGCGCTCGATGGTGTAGAACAGGTCCGCCGCCGATTCCTCGCCGGATTTCGCTTCGAGGGACAGTCGCTGGCTGATCTGGAAGCGCAGTCGCAGGGTGTTCACCGCATCGAACAGCCCGAGCCCATAGCTTACGTACAAGCCGCCGCCGAGATACTTGCCGACCACCAGGGCGGTGCCGGCGTCGTCGTCAGCCGAGACCGAAACGTCATCCAACCCCAGCTTGCGGCCCAGGTCCTTGGCGATCAGTCCGCCGCCGGAAAGGGCCAGGGTGTTGGCGGCCTGGTTCAGGCTTTGTTGTTCGCCGGACTGGAGTTCGTCGAGTCCCTTGCCGAGCGTAAGGTAAGACAGCACCTCGGCGCTTGGCATGGGCGGATCGGAATAGACTGAGATTTCCGGGTCCTTCAGGGTGCCGCGCACCAGCGCGCCGGCGGTGATCGTATCGACCCGCCGCACGGCCCGGATTTCCAGGCCGGGGTTGTCCAGCGGTCCACCGGTATAAATCAGCCGGCCGGTCTCGATTTCGAGGCGTTGGCCCAGCACGCCGAAAGTGCCGTCGACGACGCGCAACTCGCCGCGCCCCCACGGCAGGGCCTGCGGCTCAATGACCGTACGGAGGTCGCCCTCGACACTGCCGCGCAGGCCAGCTGCCCGCACCTGCACGTCGGGACCGACCGTGACACGTACCATGCTGGCCACCCGCAGCCCCTCTTCCTCCGGGCGCGCCCTGGGGCCGACAATAACTTCGTCCGGGCTGGCGCTGATCGCCGTCGGCCCGCCAAGGCCGGTGATCCGGGCGAATGGAATATTGACGTCGCCGCCGACGGTGAGGCGATTTTCGGTGTAGCGGAAGCGCAGGTCCGGACTGGCGGTGACACGCGCCTCCGGCAACGCCGCCAGCAGGACGTTTTCGCCTTGCAGCGTGGCGCGCCCCTCGACGGCGTTGGCGTGGAGATCGAACTCTCCCTCGAGTTCAAAATTGCCGTCGCCCGAGCGGCCGGTCGCGGTGAAACCCAGGGTTCGCTCCTCCAGCGTGGCCACCACATTAATCGCCTCAGGGCGCAGGCCGAGGGTTGGTACTTCCGCGGTCCCGTCCTGCCATTCGAAACGCGCCGCCAATACCGGCGCGGCGAAAGTTCCGGAGAGCGAAGCTGTGGCGGTCGCGCGGCCCCTGAGGTCGGCAAGGTCCGGCACCAGTTCCGCAATGAGGCCGAGCCGCTGGAGTTCAGCGTCCAATTGGCCATCCAGCGGTGGGTCGTCCGCATTCCAGCCCACCGCCAGCCGACCGTCGAGCCGGTCGCCTTCGGCCAGGTCAAGACGCAGGCGCAGCCGTGCCTCGTCCTCGTCGCCGTCGAGTTCGAGTCGTCCACCGTCCCATGACAACAAGGGGGCCGTCTCCTCGCTGGCCACGCGGAGATCGCCGACGGTCAGCTCGAGACCCCCCGACAAACGACGGAACATTTTCTCATCCGCCTGGACTTCGATCTCTCCGGTGACCACGCCGCTGGCGCTCAGCCCCGCCCCGAGCCAGTCGCTCAGCGGGCCCAGGTCGAGCTCGGCCAGCGTCGCGCTGCCGCGCCACGGCCCCTCGCGCCGCCAGTCCGCGTCGACACAAAGCAGCCCCAAAGTACCGTCCATGCAGGCATCGTGCAGGGCAACGGCCGCAGCGTCCACGATCAGGTCTGCCGGCGATTGCAGCGCCCAGACCGGTTGCTCTTCCTCGGCCAGCGAGAGTTCCGTCAACTGTCCTTCCCAGCGCTGGTCCGCGAGCGCGCCCCTGAGCGCGAGGATGAACTGCTGTCCGGGTCGCTGCCGGTCGATTTGCAGGTGCAGGTGGTGGTCACCGGGCAGACCATCGGCCGCGAGCCGAACCTGCATGCCCGGTCCGGGCGCCAGGGCCAAACCGTCGAGTTCGGCCAGGATATTCGACGGTTCCGCGCCTGACGCATCCACCATGCCCTCGATGCGTACCGCGCGCGCGCGGTTGTTTTGCCAGCGCAGTCGTGATCCGCTGGCGGCCAGTGCGATCCGGGGTGCGGAACGCGGTCCGTCGATCCGCGCGGTGGCGCTCAGTTCGCCGCGCGCAGCGGCATCGAAATCGTCCAGCGCGGGCGCCTCCAGTGCGGCCTCGAACCGCACCGTGGCCGGGTCGAGGCGGCCGTCGGCCTGCAGCGATGCCCCGCCGACCGCCAGGGACAGCTCGCGTAACAGGTAGACTTCGTCACTGATATTCAGGCTCGCGGTCGCGTCCACCGGCAGCGAGCGCAATTCCCCCCGCAGCGAGTGCAGGGTCAGCTCCAGCCCGTCCGGGGCGGTCGGCAAGCCGCGCAGTTCGAGTTGACCCGCGAGGCGACCGGGCCAACCAGGTGCCAGCGTGGCCGGATCGAGACCGGTAAATTCGAGGTGAAAGTCTGCTGCTTCATCGCCAGTCCAGGCGATCCGGCCCGCGCCCGCTACCGTGCCATCCAGGAGTTGTGCCGTCAGTGTCTCGACGCGTAAACCTTGCGCGTCCCCCGTGGCTGTCAGCGTGGCGTCGAGCCGCGGGTAATCCGGCAGGTCGGCCCTCGCAGCGGCCGAAATCCGGTAGTCCAGCCGGTCGTCGGCGGTGTCGAGCGAGCCATGCGCGGTCAAGTGCAGGGTGTCGTCCAGCGAGGCGATTTCCAGGCGCTCGACGGTGAGCAGGGCGTCGGCCCACTGCAGCGTCGTGTCGATGTCCACCTCGGGCAGTTCACCCTGTCGTGCACGCGCGGTCGCCGTCACATCCCATTGATCGCCTGCACCGCTGCCACGCAGCGTGAACCGGGGAACCTCGACCTGGTGCACGGTTTCGCCCAGCGGCCAGCCCAGGTCGACACCGTCCACGGTGAATTCCGCGGCAGGTTCATCGCCCGGCTCGAAGCGGCCTGCGGCGGTCAGCTGCGCACCATCCTGCAAGCGGAGCTCGAGATGCCTGAGGCGCAGGACGTTTTCGAGCCAGCCGAGCTGCGCCTCGAGATCGATGCGACCCGCTACCTGCGCCGGCCAGGTGAAGTGGCCCATGATCCGGCTGTCGGCGATGCCTCCCTCGAGGCGCAGCTCGGCTGCCAGGGCATCGACAGCCGCGGGCCAGAGCGTGGGACGGGAGGGCAGGGGCTCCAGCGCCAGCGCAAGATCCCAGGCTGGGGCCGCCGGCAGCCCGCGCACGACGCCCTCGAGGCGGGCCGTCAGCGGCGCAGAAATCTCCTGCGTCACGTCGAGTTCCGCCAGCGGTCCCGTGACGCGGGTATGACCGGCGTGGGCCTCCCCGGCCAGCGCTAGCTGCCAGGCCAGGTCAATGTCCCACGCGTCGCCGGCAGCGAGCGAAATATGCGCATGACCCGATAGCGCGCCTTGATTGCTGTTCAGCGCCAGGCGATACAGCGTGACCTGCTGTCCAGCCGCCTGGCCGGCGAGCGCCAGCTGAAAATCGTCCAGGACGACTTCGTCAGCCGAGCGCAGTTCGCCATCGACCAGCGCCAGGTGATCGAGAACCACGTTGATGGGCAGCGAAAACGGCGATGCATCGTCGGCCGGTGGGTCGTCCGGCGGCGCTACCGGCGTATCGAGCCGCAGTCGCGGTCCGGTGATAATCAGCGAGTCGATGTGCAGTGTCCGGCGCAGCAATGCGGACGGCCGCCAATCGAGTGCGACGCTTTCGATCGTGCCGCTTAGTTCCGGCGTGGCAAGTTCGATCGGGCCCAGGGACAGCGGCCCCACCAGGCGGCCCTCGATGTCCGCCGTATCCAGCGCGACCGGCAAGTAAGGCAGCGCCCGGGCTGCCAGGAAGCGCAGGCCGCTGGTCGTGCCGGCGAGCCAGGCACACGCGCCGCCCAGTGCGACCAGGAAGAGGAGGGCGATGATGAGCTTGCGGCGCCTCATAAGTCGGGCCGAATCGTCAGGTGGAGACGAAGGTTGCGGCTTTCGGTGACGGACTGGGCGATGGCGATGCGGACGGTGCCGATGGGCGTGTGCACATGGACGCCGAGGCCGACGGCCACCTCGATCGGATCGCCGAAGTCGTCGAGTGCATTGCCCGCGTCGACGAAGCCCGCCAGCGCCACGCGGCCCCAGACCCGTCGCTCGGCCTCGAGGCTGCCGAACACCAGGTGCTTACCACCGATGATGTTGCCGGCTTCGTCGCGCGGCCCCATGCTATTGAAGCGATAACCGCGCACACTCTGGTCGCCGCCGGCGAAAAAACGTTGCGAGGCAGGCAGGGTGGAGAAGCCATCCACGAAGCCGATCCCGAGTCGGCTGCGGGCGAAAAAGCGCCAGTCTTCGCCCAGCGAGCTGACGTGGTTGGCTTCGGCCTCCAGCCGCAGGAAGTCGGTACTGGCGCCCAGGAGTTGGTGCGACCCGCGTATTTCGCCCCGCAGCCGGTAGCCGTGTCGCGGGAACAGGATATCGTCGGCGATCAGCTTCTCCATGCCGATGCCGGGCACCACCAGCAGGTCGCGCATCGCCGGTTCATCGCCCGCGCGCGTGCGTTCCTCGATCAGGTCGGTAAACAGGGTGCGCTGCCAGCCGCCGCCACGCTGCGTCACGTGGCTGACGCCCAGCGTGGCCCGCCGGCTCTCGACATCGGCAAGGTCTTCGTACGTCACGCCGCCGCGGAACAGCAGGCGTTCCTTGATGGGGTCGCCGATGGGGATACGATAACGGCCGGACAACTCGCTGGAGGTTTCCGCGAGGCGCAACTCGGTGCCCGCGGAGTGACCAGCCTTGTTGAGGCGGCGCCAGTCGACGCCGAGACTGCCGCGTAGCCGGGTGTCCGTGGCGTAGCCGATGCCCGTGCGGATGCGTTGGCGCCGGGTCGGGACAGTCTCGATGCTGATAGGCACGGCCCGGGTCGTGGCGTCCGGGGTGCCGGTCTGGACTATCACGCTGGAGAAGTACGCACTGTCGGTCAGGCGGTACTGTGTCTGCAATACGGCATCGCCGCTGTAAGGATCGCCTTCCCGCAGGAGCACGATCCGCTGCAGCAGGTCCTCGTTGAGTATGTCCTGCTCGATGTCGATCGCGCCCAAGTGATAGCGTGGGCCGGTTTCCAGGTGCAGGATGATGCGCGCGCTGAGCTCCGACGGCTCCACCTCGAGGCGGCGTTGCGTGAACTCGGCTTCGAAATAGCCGCGCTGCGCCGCAACGCCTTGCAGGTTACTGCGCAGCCGATCGTGTTCCTGGTGACGCAGTCGCCGGTCGCGACGGAGCGGGCTTTGGGCCACCACGTCCAGCAGCCGGGCGTCGTCGCTGCCCTCGCCGAGGATGCGCACGTCGATTTCCGTCACCAGCACCGCTTCGCCGGGATCGATCTGGAAACTCGCCAGCCAATCTCCGTCCTGGCGTTCGAGGCTGGTTTCCATGCGCGGCCGGTAGTAACCGAAGGGCCGCATGGCGTCGCGAATTTCGCCGCGCGCGCGGCTGTGGAGTCGCCGCACCGCTGCCTCCGACAGGTCTTCGCGCGTCCCGAGGCGGACAAGATTGAGCGTGGCCCGGATATTGGCTTCGATTTCGGGTTCGACGCCCGAAATCGAAACCCGGATTTGGCTCTGCGCCGTCCATGGCCACAGGCAGGCCAGCGCGACCAACATGGTGATGATGATTCGCTGCCTGCATGCTTCGACCGGCCGCGTCGCCAGGCGACGCTGTATTGCTTGGGGCACTGGTTCTTCCGGTGAACGGCGTGGTGACACGCCTATTCTAAAGGTTCGCGACGAGTGCCGCGTCAGCGGGCGAGCGCGCGCCAGCCGATGTCGTGCCGAAAGAAAACGCCGTCCCAATGGATCCTGGCAGCCAGTTCGTAGGCCTTGCGCTGCGCTTCAGCCACGCCGTCACCCAGCGCAACCGCGCACAGCACCCGGCCGCCGTTCGTCAGCACCTTGCCGTCCACCAGCCGCGTGCCAGCATGGAAGATCTTCATGTCTGCGCGGCCGGCATCGGCGTCCAGGCCGATGATCGGGTCACCCTTGCGGTAGTGCTCCGGATAGCCGCTGGCGGCGAGCACCACACCCAGCGCCGCGCGTTTGTCCCATGCGCAGCTCACACCGTCCAGTGCACCGTCCAGGGCCGCGAGGCACAGCGGCACCAGGTCAGATTCCATGCGCAACAGCACGGGCTGGGTCTCGGGATCGCCGAAGCGGCAATTGAATTCCAGCACCTTCGGCGTGCCATCTGCTGCGACCATGATGCCGGCGTATAAAAAGCCTACGTAGGGTGTGCCTTCGGCCGCCATGCCGGCCACCGTCGGCGTCATCACCTCGTCCATGATGCGCCGGTGCAGTGCCGCATCGACCACCGGCGCGGGCGAATACGCGCCCATGCCGCCCGTATTCGGGCCCTGGTCGCCGTCATCGCGCGCCTTGTGGTCCTGCGAGGAGGCCAGCGGCAGGATGTGCGCGCCGTCCACCATGGCGATGAAACTGGCTTCCTCGCCGACCAGGAACTCCTCGATGACGACCCGCGCGCCGGCGTCGCCGAAACGGTTCCCCGACAGCATGTCGTGCACTGTGGCTTCCGCCTCGGCCACCGTCTGTGCTACGACGACGCCCTTGCCAGCAGCCAGGCCATCGGCCTTGATCACGATCGGTGCGCCCTGTGCGCGGATATATCGGCAAGCGGCGTCGGCGTCGCTGAAGTCGCTCCATGCCGCGGTCGGGATTCCATGGCGCGCGAAGAACGCCTTGGAAAAGGCCTTGGAGCCCTCCAGCCGCGCGCAGGCCGCCGACGGGCCGAAACACCTCAGCCCGCGGCGCGTGAACTCGTCGACGATGCCTGCAACCAGTGGGACCTCTGGGCCGACGATCGTCAGGCCGATTTTTTCGGCGGCCGCGAAGTCGGCCAGCGCCGCGATATCGGCCGCGTCTATGGCGACATTCTCGCAGCGCGGTTCGCGCTCGGTGCCGGCATTGCCCGGTGCGACGAAGACGCGTTCGACCAGCGAGGAGCTCGCAGCCTTCCAGGCCAGGGCGTGTTCACGGCCGCCGCCGCCTACCACCAGGATTTTCACGGTCGTCTACCTCGCGCGTTCGGTCCGCGGCGTGGGTTGCGTCGCGTCAGTGCCGGAAATGGCGCATGCCGGTGAACACCATGGCGAGTCCGTGTTCATTGGCTGCGCGGATGACTTCGGAGTCCCGCATCGAACCGCCGGGCTGGATGATCGCCGTGACGCCGTTCTCGGCCGCGGCGTCCACATTGTCCCTGAAGGGGAAGAACGCATCCGAAGCCATTACCGAGCCCTTGACCGCGAGGCCGGCGTCGGCGGCCTTGATGGTCGCGATGCGGGTGCTGTATATGCGACTCATCTGTCCCGCGCCCACGCCGATGGTGGCGCCGTCCTTGCAGAATACGATGGCGTTCGACTTGACGAAGCGCACCACCTGCCAGGCAAACAGCAGGTCCCGCATTTCACGGTCGGACGGGGCGCGCTGGGTCGCGACCTTGAATTGCGAGGGATCCGCTTCGATGTCGTCCACATCCTGGACCAGCACGGCGCCGGCCACGCTGCGCAGCTCGATCGTACCGAGCGGCGCGTCGCTCAATTTGCCGACGGTGAGGACGCGCACATTCGGCTTGGTAGCCAGCGCCTCCGCTGCGCCTGAGGCGAGCGCGGGTGCGACCAGCACCTCCACGAACTGTTTCCTGAGGATCATCTCCGCCGTGGCGGCGTCCAGTGGACGATTGAAAGCAATGATGCCGCCGAAAGCGGATGTCGGGTCGGTGGTATAGGCGCGCCGGTAAGCGCTGGCGATGTCGTCCGCCACCGCGACGCCACAAGGATTGGCGTGCTTGACGATGACGCAGGCCGGGTCGGTGAAGCGCTTGACGCACTCCAGCGCGGTGTCTGCGTCAAGGAGATTGTTGTAGGACATTTCTTTGCCCTGGATTTGCCTGGCGCCACCGATGGTGCCGCGGCGTGGCAACCCCAGTGAATACACGGCAGCGCGCTGGTGCGGATTCTCGCCGTAGCGCAACTGCTGCTGCTTGTTCATCGGCAGCACCAGGTCGTCGGGCATTTCGGCGCCGTCCATTTCCGAGTGCCAGCCCAGCCAGTTGGCGACCGCGGCGTCGTAGCTCGAGACGTGGGCGAAAGCCTTGGCTGCGAGCCGTACCCGCATTTCGGTGGGGACCTCGTCGGCCACCCTGAGCGCAGTCAGGACGACGTCGTAGTCGGCGGTATCCACGAGCACTGCGACAGCAGCATGATTCTTGGCGGCGGCGCGCAGCATGGCGGGCCCGCCGATATCGATATTTTCGATCGCATCGCCAAAAGTGCAGTCGGGGTCGGCGACCGTCGCGCGAAACGGATACAGGTTGACGACCAACATGTCGATGGGTTCGATGCCATGCTGGTGCATGACATCTTCATCGATGCCGCGCCGGCCCAGCAGGCCGCCATGAATGCGGGGGTGCAGCGTCTTGACGCGCCCGTCCATGATTTCAGGAAAGTCGGTCAACTCCTCGACATTGCGCACCGCCAGGCCAGCGGCATGCAATGCGGCGGCGGTGCCGCCGGTGGAGATCAGTTCGACGCCGCATTCGGCCAGGCCACGTGCAAATTCGACAACGCCGCGTTTGTCGGAAACGCTGATAAGAGCCCGCTTGATTTTCGCCATGTCTGGAGTGCCTGGATTCAGGTGGGGGGGTCAGTCGAGCAGCCCGTGCAAACGGAGTTTCTTGCGCAATGTGCCCCGGTTGATGCCGAGGATGGTAGCGGCAAGGCTCTGGTTGCCGCCGGCGTAATCAAGCACCGCCTCGAACAGGGGCCGCTCAATCTCACCGATCACCAGGTCATACAGGCCTGCGGGCTTATGCCCGTTCAGTGTTTGAAAATATTGCTCGAGGGCTTCACGGGCTACGCCGCCCAACGTCCCGTCGCCAACCAGGTGCGTCTTGCCCTCGCCATTCGGCGCCAGATGCATATTCTTCTCGGCCACGATGGTTCCCCGTCACGCTGCGAGCTCTTTATCCAGAGCTTCTTCGAAATATCTGCCAACTACGGCGAGTTGTTCCCCTGCCGCCTCGACACGCACGATTTGGCGGCGAAGTTCTTCTCCGCCAGGTCGTGCCGCAAGATACCAGCCCAGGTGCTTGCGAGCCGTCCTGACGCCGCGCTCTTCCCCGTAGAAGCGATGCAGTGCGTCGAGGTGGCCGAGGATGATATCACGGACTTCTGCGCCGCCGGGTGCCGGTAAATTCTGGCCGGTGGCGATCAGCGCCCGCATCTCTCTGAAAACCCACGGTCGGCCCTGCGCGGCGCGGCCGATCATCAGGCCGTCGGCGCCCGTGAATGCGAGCACGTCCCGCGCCTGTTCAGGTGTCTGTATGTCGCCGTTCGCGATGACCGGGATACCGACCTCGTGCTTGATCATGCGCACGGTTTCGTATTCCGCATGGCCGCGGTAACCGCAGGCGCGCGTGCGGCCGTGCAGGGCGAGTGCGGCGATGCCGGCGGTTTCCGCGATGCGCGCGATGCGCAGTGCGTTACGATGTTCCGGGCTCCAGCCGGTGCGCATCTTGAGCGTGACCGGCACGCCGAGCGGCGCCATGGCCGCCACGGTGGCTGCGAGGATGCGTTGTACCAGCGCCTCGTCGCGTAACAGCGCCGAGCCCGCGGCGCGATGACAGACTTTTTTCGCCGGGCAGCCCATGTTGATGTCGATGACCTGGGCGCCGAGGGCTACATTGGCGCGCGCCGCCGCGGCCATCATCTCGGGGTCGCCGCCCGCAATCTGGACGATGACAGGATCCCCCTCGCCGGCATGATCGAGCCGGTGCCGGCTTTTCGGCGTGTGCCACAGGCGCTGGTCGGCGCTGACCATTTCGCTGGCGGCGTAGCTTGCCCCCAGCCGCCGGCAAAGGGCGCGGAACGGGCGATCGGTGACGCCGGCCATGGGGGCCAGCGCAACGACCGGTGCTGGGAAAGAGTAGGGTCCGATCCGCATCACATCGAGTATCGTCAACAGCTGCCACCGGCCGCCGGCCTAGCGGAATGGTTCCGGACCGCAGGCAAGCCCGTGCCCCTGCAACTCAAGACAGAAATCGACCCGGAAACCGTCCGCGCGAGCGCCGGGATCGGGCACCGTGACGGTGGTGCGGACCCGGCCGCCGGCCGGTAAGCGGTCGTCGACGGAATGGGCCTGCCGGTACTGGTAGGGTGACACGTCGTGTATGCCGATGCGCCGCCCGAAGCGGTCCTCCAGCACGATGCGGATGGCCGGATACGGCTGCGCATAAGACGCGCTGTTGACGAAATCCACCGCGACGATCAGGTCGTCGGGCTGATCGGGGTTCGCAATCGCCTCCCATTGGACGGCGCGAAACTCCGCCGGGTTCCAGTCCGGCGTCGCCGCTATGCCGAGCAGGCTGTAGATCGGGCCAAGCACGGCCTGGCCGGTGGAGTGCCGCAGCAGCTTGCCATGCTGGGTGTGCGCCCAGGTGCCGGCGAGCGCCAGCACCGCCACCAGCGCAAGCAGCAGGTGAAGCCAGGTCCGTCCGCGGCGTGATTCCCGCGCGAATTCGGGCACCGGCTCGGGCTCGGTCCCGGCCCCGTCAGGCTCCGCCTCCAGGCCGCCGCGAGCCTGTGCCGCCGCGGCGTCATCGCCTGGTATGTCGGTTGCGCCAGCGGGCCCGGTCGAATCTTGCGCACCCGCAGCGGTCGGTTGCTCCAGTGTGAAAATATAGGGCTGGTCGGGCAGATCGTCGAGCTGGAACACGGCGTCCGGATCGGGGATGTCGGTATAGCGATTTTCGTCGTCGTCCTCGCTGGCCGTCACCTCGTCGGGCGCTTCCTCTGCGTCGAAATCTTCCACCAGGAATTCATCGTCGCCGATGCCCTCGCCGGGAACGTCGCGTTGTGCACGCATTTCGTCGGCCAGTTCCTCGTCGTGCAGCGGCTGCTCCGCGGCCGCCATGGGCGCCAGGTCGTCGGCGCCCGGCATGTCGTGCTCTTCTTGCGCGGATGGCACTTCATCCCCGGCGGGCTCGCTGCCGATCAGCGATTCGAGTTCTTCGAGGAATTCGTCCTCGTCGCGCGCAAGCTCATCGGTTGCCGGCGGCGTATCTGGTTCGGTCGGCGGCGTATCTGGTTCGGCCGGCGGCGTATCTGGTTCGGCCGGCGGCGCCAGGTCCGCCGGGGGATCCTTCGGCCGGGTTTCGCTGAGCGACTCGAGCGCATCGAACGTCGTGCCGCAGGTACCGCAGATGACGGTCCCGTCGGCCGCGCGCAGTTCAGCGGCGGTGATGTGGAACACGGTCATGCAGTTGAAGCAACGAGTAAACATCAGCTTGCGGTATTCCTTTGGCCCGACAGTCGTACCCATCCATCGCGGCTCGCGGGCGCATCGAGCCTGAACCACGGCGCCGCGGCGTCTGCCAGCGCCGCGTCCTGGCCGACAAGAATACCTGAGAGTGCGAGCATGCCGTCCTCGCCCAGTGACGCGGCAAAATCGGGCAGCAGTTGTTGCAGCGGCCCGGCAAGGATATTGGCGACGAGAATATCCGCTTTTCTGCCTGCCAGTACATCGGCCAGGGCGCCGGGCTCACAGGTCGTAAGGCGGTCCGCGACGTCGTTGGCCACCGCATTTTGCCGGGTCGCCAGCAGGGCCTGTGGATCGAGGTCGACAGCGACCGCCGCGGCCGCGCCCAGCCGCAGTGCAGCGATCGCGAGGATGCCGGAGCCGCAACCGTAGTCGATGAGCAGGGCGTCTGCGAGCCGCGCGCCTTGCGGACCGTTGCCGGCCAACGAGTCCAGCCACTCCAGGCAGAGCGCCGTGGTCGGATGGCTGCCTGTGCCGAAGGCCAGTCCCGGGTCGAGGCGCACGGTAACGGTGCCGGCCGGCGGCGTCATGCCGGTCGGGACCACCGCCAGTCGGTAGCCGAAGCGCATCGGCTTGAAATCCCGCAGCCATTCCCGCTCCCAGGCGCGCTCGGCCAGCGTCGCGGTGCGCCACTCGGCGCCGGGGACGCGGTCATGGAGAGCGGCGAGCACGGCAAGCGGATCGGTATCGCCGTTGAACAGCCCGGTGACGGTCAACCACGGCCACAACGGCATGGCGCCGGGTGCGGGTTCGAGCACCGGCATGTCGGCCGCGTCTTGCAAAGTCACGGCCAGCGCGCCGGCCGCCAATAGCAGGTCTTCGGCCAGCGGCGCCAGGTCGCGGTTGAGCGTCGTCGAGACTTCGAGCCAGTCTGCAGCCATCAGCGCGTTACTCTTGGGGACCCTGGGTTGCGGCTGCGGCTCAAAGTCCCAGTCGTTTCTCGAGATAATGGATATCGGTGCCGCCGGCCTTGAAGGCACTGTGGCTGAAGATTTCCTGGTGCAGCGGGATATTGGTGCGGATGCCTTCGACGACAATCTCGGTGAGCGCCGTCTGCATCCGGGCAATGGCCGATTCGCGATTCGAGCCGTGGGCAATCAGCTTGCCGATCAGGCTGTCATAAAACGGCGGCACCTGGTACCCGGAGTAAATGTGGCTATCCACCCGGATGCCCGGCCCGCCCGGCGCATGCCACTGGTGTACCGGGCCGGGGCTGGGCATGAAGGTCTTTGCATCCTCGGCATTGATGCGGCACTCGATGGCGTGGCCGCGAATCTCAATATCTTCCTGGCGCATGCGGAGCGGTTCTCCGGCGGCAATGCGCAGCTGCTCCTGGACGAGGTCGATGCCGGTGATCATTTCGGTGACCGGGTGTTCCACCTGGATACGGGTATTCATTTCAATGAAAAAGAATTCGCCGTCCTGGTAGAGGAATTCGAACGTGCCGGCGCCGCGATAACCGATCTCGAGGCAGGCCTCGACACAGCGGCGCCCGATGACGTCGCGCTGCTCCGCGGTGATGCCCGGCGCAGGCGCCTCCTCGACGACTTTTTGATGGCGGCGTTGCATCGAGCAGTCGCGTTCGCCGAGGTGCACTGCGCGGCCTTCGCCGTCCGCGAGCACCTGGAATTCAACATGCCGCGGGTGGTCGAGAAATTTCTCGAGATAGACCATTTCATTGCTGAAGGCGGCCAGTGCTTCGGCGCGGGTCAGCGTGATCGCGTTGAGCAATGTCGCGTCCGAGTGCACCACGCGCATGCCGCGCCCACCGCCGCCGCCTGCGGCCTTGATCAGGACCGGGTAGCCGATGCTGCGCGCCATGCTGAGGTTGGCTTCCGGGTCGTCGTCAAGCGGTCCGTCAGAACCGGGCACGCAGGGGACGCCGGCTGCTTTCATGGCGCGGATGGCCGAAACCTTGTCGCCCATCAGGCGGATCGTTTCTGGCCGCGGGCCGATGAACGTGAAGCCGCTTTTTTCCACCCGCTCGGCAAAGTCGGCATTCTCGGACAGAAAGCCGTAGCCGGGATGGATCGCGATCGCGTCCGTGACCTCCGCCGCGCTGATGATGGCCGGCATGTTGAGATAACTCTGGCTTGACGGCGGCGGGCCGATGCAAACCGACTCATCGGCGAGCAGTACGTGCTTCTGGCTGCTGTCCGCAGTGGAATGCACCGCGACGGTCTTGATGCCGAGTTCGCGACAGGCGCGCAGGATGCGCAGCGCAATTTCGCCGCGGTTCGCGATGACAACCTTGTCGAGCATGATGCGTTACTCGACGACGAACAGCGGTTGGCCGAACTCTACCGGATCGCCGTTCTCCGCCAGGATGGCGACCACCGTGCCGGCCGCGTCGCTCTCGATCTGGTTCATCATTTTCATGGCCTCGATGATGCAGAGCGTATCGCCGATTGCGACCTCGCTGCCGATGTGTACGAAGGCCTTCGCGCCCGGCGTCGGCGCACTGTAGTAAGTGCCGACCATGGGCGCGGTCACGGTGTGACCGGCAGGAGGGGGCGCCGCCGGGGCCGTTTCGCTGGCGGCGGGCGCCGCGGCAGGCGCCGCGGTGACGATTTGTTGCGGCACAGGCCAGCTGCCGCCGGTCGGATGCCGGCTGATGCGCACGGACTCCTCACCCTCGTGAATCTCGATTTCGGCAATGCCCGATTCCTCGAGCAGTTCGATCAGTTTCTTGACCTTGCGAATATCCATGTTCAGTTCCTGTCAGTGCCGCGCAGCAGGGCATCCGCCGCGCGGATCGCGAGTTCGTAGCCGAGTGGTCCGAGGCCCGAGATGACGCCGGCTGCAACCGCTGAGAAATACGAGCGACGCCGGAAGGCTTCGCGGCCGTGTACGTTCGAGAGGTGGACCTCGATGAAAGGAATGCCGACCGCGGTGAGCGCATCGCGCAGCGCGATACTGGTATGAGTGAAGGCGGCCGGGTTGATGACAATCGCGTTGATGCCCGCCGCCGGTGCGCCCTGCACGCGCTGCACGAGCTCATGTTCCGCGTTCGACTGGAAGCAGTCCAGCTCGTGTCCGCATTCTTCCGCGAGGCGCCGGCAACGGGCCTCGATGGAATCCAGCGTCACGCGCCCGTAAAGGTCGGGCTCCCGCTCGCCGAGCAGGTTCAGGTTGGGCCCGTTCAAAAGCAGCAGGCGACTCATTTAGAGTGTTTCCTGTCGAAAAGCCGGCAGATAGAAGCCATATCGGCGCACTCTACAGCTTTTCGCGACAAGTTTGCACCCGCTGGCGGTTTCCGGCCGCTCGACGCTGCTGCGGTGACGTCGCGTCAAAGCAGTTCGGCGAGGATCGCCTCGATCTGCTCGCGGTGGATTTCTCCCATGTGAAACTGGATGATCCGCCCGCTGCGGTCGGTGAAGACGGTAAAGGGCAGGCCGATAAAGTCGCTGACAAAGCGGTGGCCGAGTTCCATGGCGTCGTCCTGGCCGACCAGTACAGGGTAGTTGAACTCGAACTGCTCCGCGAAGGCGCTGACCGCTTCAGCGTCGTCAATGGCGATGCCGAGCACCTGGACGCCGCGAGCGCCGTATTCCGCCTGTATATCGACCAGCAGGGGTATTTCGCGGATGCATGGCGGGCACCAGGTGGCCCAGAAATTGACCACCCGGAAGGTATCGTCCCATTCCGTGCTCGAACGCTGGGTGCCCGCGACGTCCGGCAGGACGAATACCGGTGCAAATTCCGCAACCGGTTGCGTCACCGGCAACAGCGAACGGCCGTCGTCGGGGGGCACATCGCGGCTCACCAGGGTGGCATAGAGAAAAAAACCGGCGACCCCGGCAGCGAGCGCCAGCAGTACCAGCGGCAGGGTGCGCATCATGGCGCACCGCCAGCATCATTGCGCGCGGCGCGCACATGGTCGGTGAAACGCTGGGCCGGCATGTAGCCGAGCGAGCGGTAGCCGCGCATCTCCTCGCCGCGGGTGTCGAAAAACAGGATGGCGGGCGGGCCGAAAATGCCGAAATGGTTCATCAGTTCACGATCAACGGCGTCGTTGGCCGTGACGTCCGCTTTCAGCAGTACTTTGCCGTCGAGCGCCGCTTGCACGCCCGGTTCCGGGAAGGTGTAGCGTTCCATGCGCTTGCAGTCCACGCACCAGTCTGCGTAGAAGTCCAGCATGACGGTGCGGCCGGTGGCGTTCGCCTGGCGCAGTTCCCGTGCGACGTCCGCCACCGATTTCACCGGGCGGAATTCCGCCGCCGCGACCGCTTGCGGCGCCGGGCCGGCAGCGCGCAGCCCGGCGAGCGGCTGCCACAGGCTCTGGCCGCCGGCGGCAGCGCCGACCAGCAGGACGGCGCCGTACAACAACCCCATCAAGCCGGCGCCCTTGGCGATGCGACGGCCGGGTCCGGCGTCACGGGCGAGCGGTTCGAGTGCGCCCAGGAAGACGGCTGCGAGGAAAAACAGCCCGGCCCACAGCGCCAGCGCGCCGGCCGGGGGCACAATGCGTTCCAGCATCCAAACCGCGACGCCGAGCAGCAGCAGCCCGAACAGGTTCTTGATGGTTTCCATCCAGGCGCCGGCTTTCGGCAGCAGCTTGCCGGCCGAGGCGCCGAACGCCAGCAACGGTGCGCCCATGCCGAGCGACAGGGCGAACAGCGCGGCGCCGCCGCGTACCGGGTCGCCCGTGGTGCCGATCACGATGAGCGCGGCGGCGAGCGGCGCGGCCACGCAGGGTCCCACGATGAGCGCCGAAAACACGCCCATGGCGCCGGCGCCCAGCCAAGTGCCGGACTGCTGGCGATTCGACCAGGCCATCATTTTTGTCTGCAGGCCGGCCGGCATTTGCAGTTCGTAAAAGCCGAACATGGCCAAGGCGAGCGCCACGAACACGACCGCGAAGCTGATCAGCACGGCGGGATTCTGGAAGGTCGCCTGGAGGTTGTGGCCGAGCATGGCGACCACCACGCCTGCGATGGTGTAGGTCAGCGCCATCGCAAGCACAAAGATCGCGGACAGCGTGAAGGCCTTGCGGGTGGTGACGTTGGGACCCTGGCCGACGATCAGGCCGGACAGGATCGGCACCATCGGCAGCACACAGGGCGTGAATGCCAGCAGCAGCCCGATGCCGAAGAATACCGCCAGCACCGCCGGCAGCGCGCCGCCGGTGATCAGTGCGGCGAGGCGATCGGATTCGGAGACCGGTGCCGTGGGCCCGCTGCGCTCGGTGGTGGCGCCCGCCGCGGGGGTAGCTGGCCTTGCGGCCGGCGTGGCGACGGGCAGCGAGGCGAGCGTTACCGTCCAGGTTTCCGGCGGATAGCAGATGCCGTCCTGCGCGCAGCCCTGGTAGCGCACTTGCAGCGTCGCGGTGCCGGGCGGCGGCTCGACCCGGGTGTGGGCGCGGTCGTAGAGCACTTCCACGTCGCCGAAGAACTCGTCTTGGATCATCGTGCCGGCGGGGAACGCCGCCGGCAGCTCGGTTTCGCCGGCCGACACCGAAAATTCCTTTCGGTAGAGGTAGTATCCAGGTGCAATATCCCATTCGAGCTCGACCGCGCCGTCGCGCAGGGAGGCGGTGCGCCTGAAGGCCTGGTCCGGCGGCAGAAATTCCTGCTGGGTTACACCGCGACCCCCGGACAGGAACGACAGCAGCGAGCGGCGCGGCTCGGTTTCCTGCGCCGGCGCGGATGGCGCGGCGGACGTCACCGCGCCGATACGCACATCAGCCTGCCAGGTTTGCGGCGGCAGGCAGATACCGATGTCCGCGCAGCCTTGGGACTTGATCTCGATCGGCAGCGTGGCGCCGGCCGGAGCGCCGCTCAGCGGAATGCGGATTTCGAAGTCGCCGCGGTGGATGTAGCCCTCCCCGAAGAACTCATCCTCGTAGAGGATGCCGGGCGGCAGCCGTGGCGCGCCGAGTTCCACGGCCGGATCCAGGCTGCGGAAAGCGAAGCGGTCCTGGTACATGTAGTAGCCGTCGGCCACTTGCCAGCGCAGCACGATGGCGTCGTCGGTGGCCGCCGCGTCGTAGCGGAAGGCCTGCTCTGCGCGCATCAACTGCGGCTCGGCATAGGCGCCCTGCGCGACGAGCGCGGCGAGCATCAGCAGGAGGATTCTTGTCATTGCTTGGTTCGCTGCTTGTTTCGCTCAGGACGTGGGGATGACGGCGACGCTGTCGCGCAGCCAGTCAAGATATTCTTCCAGGCCACCCAACACAGGGACAGCCACGACCTCCGGAAGTTCGTAGGGATGCAGCTGCCGGGTCCGCGCGGTCAGCGCCGCCAGGCGCGCCCGGGTCGTCTTGATGAGCAGCAGGGTCTCGCGTTCTTCCTGTACTTCGCCTTCCCAGCGGAAGTTCGACACGATGCCGGGCAGGCGATTCACGCACGCGGCCAGGCCCTCGGCGACGAGGGTCCTGGCCAGCTCCGCGGCCGGCGCCCCGTCCGGGCAGCTGCACAGCACCACGAGGCATGGATTTTCAGTCACTTGTGTCCCCGGTCGAGAAAAATGATCGCCAAGGATAGCGGTCTGCGTCCATTCGCGCCACGCGCCGCGGCCCCTATTGACTCCCGCGAAACCGCCCCTATCATTAGCACTCACTAGCGGCGAGTGCTAACAAGCTCGCTCAGTACGTACGGCGCGGGTAACGGCCTGCAACCAAATGATTTTCAAGGAGAAAGCGAAAATGAAGATTCGTCCGCTTCATGACCGAGTCGTCATCAAGCGTCTGGAGGAAGAGCGCACGTCACCCGGCGGCATCGTTATTCCGGACACCGCTACCGAAAAGCCGATCAAGGGTGAGGTCATTGCCGTGGGCAACGGCAAGATCCTCGAGAACGGTGAAGTACGGCCGCTCGACCTGAAGGTGGGCGAGCGCGTCCTCTTCGGCAAGTACAGCGGGACCGAGGTGAAAGTCGACGGCGAGGACGTGCTCGTGATGCGCGAAGACGACGTCATGGCGGTCCTCGAGGGCTGAACCCTCTCCCGTTTCCCCCAGACCACTTAATACCAGTTACCAGGAGCAGACATTCATGGCTGCAAAAGAAGTCAAGTTCAGTGATGAGGCCCGCGCGCGGATGTTCCGCGGCGTGAACACCCTCGCCAATGCCGTTAAGGTCACCCTCGGCCCCAAGGGCCGCAATGCCGTGCTCGAGAAGAGCTTCGGTTCCCCCACCGTCACCAAGGACGGCGTGTCCGTCGCCAAGGAAATCGAGCTGTCCGACAAGTTCGAGAACATGGGCGCGCAGATGGTGAAGGAAGTCGCCTCGCAGACCTCCGACGAGGCCGGCGACGGCACCACCACCGCCACCGTGCTGGCGCAGGCGATCCTGCGCGAGGGCCTCAAGTCGGTGGCCGCCGGCATGAACCCGATGGATCTCAAGCGCGGCATCGACAAGGCCTCGGCCGCCATCGTCGCCGAGCTCAAGAAATTGTCGAAGCCCTGCGAGGATCGCAAGGCGATCGCCCAGGTCGGCACCATTTCCGCTAACGGCGACGCCGATATCGGCGATCGCATTGCCGAGGCGATGGACAAGGTCGGCAAGGAAGGCGTGATCACCGTCGAGGACGGTTCGGGTCTCGAGAGCGAGCTCGACGTCGTCGAGGGCATGCAGTTCGACCGCGGCTACCTGTCGCCGTATTTCATCAATGAGCAGCAGACCCAGTCTGCCGTGCTGGAGAATCCCTACATCCTCCTGCATGACAAGAAGGTCTCCAATATCCGCGAAATGCTGCCGTTGCTCGAGGCCGTCGCCAAGTCCGGCCGGCCGCTGCTGATCGTGGCCGAAGACGTCGAAGGCGAGGCCCTGGCGACGCTGGTCGTGAACACCATTCGCGGTATCGTCAAGGTCGCCGCCGTCAAGGCGCCGGGCTTCGGCGATCGTCGCAAGGCCATGTTGCAGGACATCGCTATCCTGACCGGCGGCACGGTGATTTCCGAGGAAGTCGGCTTGCAGCTCGAGAAGGCCTCGCTGGCTGATCTCGGCGAAGCGAAGAAGGTGCAGGTCACCAAGGAAAACACCACCATCATCGATGGCCACGGCAAGGTCGAGGAGATCAAGAGCCGCATCGAGCAGATCCGCGCGCAGATCGAGGACGCTACCTCGGACTACGACAAGGAGAAGCTGCAGGAGCGGGTCGCCAAGCTGGCCGGCGGCGTGGCAGTCATCAAGGTGGGCGCTGCGACCGAGATCGAGATGAAGGAAAAGAAGGCTCGCGTCGAAGACGCGCTGCACGCGACGCGTGCCGCGGTCGAGGAAGGCGTGGTGCCGGGCGGCGGTGTTGCACTGGTGCGCGCCGTGTCCGACCTGCTCGAGCTGAAGGGTGAAAATCACGACCAGGACATGGGCGTGAAGATCCTGCTGCGGGCCGCCGAGGAGCCGTTGCGCCAGATCGTCGCCAATGCCGGCCAGGACGGCTCGGTGGTCTTGAACAAGGTTCGTGACGGCAAGGGCAACTTCGGCTACAACGCCGCCACCGGCGAGTACGGTGACCTGATCGAGATGGGGATCCTGGATCCCACCAAGGTCACGCGCCTGGCGTTGCAGAACGCCTCCTCCGTATCCGGCCTGCTGCTGACCACCGAAGTGATGGTGGCGGAGCTGCCGAAGAAGGAAGAGAGCGCGCCGGCCATGCCTGACATGGGCGACATGATGTAAAACTGCATAGCAGCGCCCGCAGGGGCGCAACAATGCAGCGAAGACCGAGAAGCCCCGCCCAGTGCGGGGCTTCTTTTTGTGCGCCCGGCAGCCACTGATATGCTTGCCCGCATGACAAAGCCGCTTCCCGATGA
>JBLRWC010000004.1:98269-102763 GCA_047921455.1 Gammaproteobacteria bacterium | reverse complement strand
AAGTGTTAACCATCTGTCCGGAATAAGGTGTAAACCATGTGACCGGAATACACCTGATTTTTATGGCGCGCCCGGCAGGAGTCGAACCTGCGACCTTTGGCTTCGGAGGCCAACACTCTATCCAACTGAGCTACGGGCGCACGCAGAAGAGCGCGCATGATACCGGCATCGCGGGAACCCGTCCATGCGGCGAGCGGCGCAGCCGGGGGCCACTGGACCTCGCTCAGCCTGGAATCACGGCCTCAAGTACGCAAACCGGAAATGATTCCAGCAGCGGACCGGGGCGCAGGTCCGGCGCCGCCATGCCGGTAAACAGGTGTCGTGCGCCGGCAAAAGGTTGCGCCTCCGGCCCGAGCACAGTGTCGGCCCACGCGGCGGCGTCGAGCTGCAAACCCGGCCCCTCTTTCATGGCGCCCGCGACGAGGCGCGGCACGACTACCAGCAAGGCTTGCTCGCCGTGTCGGCGCACAAAGGCCAGCACATGGTGGGCGGCAGGACCGGTCACCTCGACCGGTTCATAACTGCCCGCGGCGAACAGCGCCGACTGCCGCCGCCGTACCGCGAGCAAGGCGGTGATCAGCCCGAGCTTAACCCGGCCATCCCGCCAGCAGCCGAGCAAGCCGCGCAAATCCTCGCCGCCCTGTTCCGCCACGGCGGCGGCGCGCGCAGCATAATCGACGGGCCGGCGGTTGTCGGGATCGACCAGCGAAAGGTCCCAGTACTCCGTACCCTGGTAAAGGTCCGGCACCCCGGGCGTCGTGTACTTCAAAACAACCTGCACCAGGCCGTTGATCGCGCCGGGCGCGGCGATGCGCTCGACCAGGCGGTTCATCTCGTGCAGGAATGCCTTGCTGCGCCGCGGGTCGAGGGTTTCGCGCACGAATTCCGCCAGGCCGGTTTCGTATTCCTCGTCGGGGCGCGCCCAGTGTGTCTCGAGCTTGGCCTCGCGCGCCGCCTTGAGGAGGTACGCCTCGACGCGCGCGGCAAATTCCGCCAACTGGGCCGTGTCGCTGCTCGATAGCCCCATGGGCCACGCGCCCGCCACCGTCTGGTAGTACAGGTACTCGGCACTGCGCGAGGGCGCCGGCACGTCTGCCACCAGTCGCCGGCGGGTTCGGTTCAGGCGAGCGAAGCGCCGCACGGCCTGGGCCCATTCGCCAGGAATTTCGCTGAGCACCGCCAGCCGCGCGCGCACGTCCTCGCCGCGCTTGTGGTCATGGGTAGCGGTAGCGAGCATCGTGGCGGGCGCCGCTTCACTGCGGCCCTCGGCTTCCCGGTGAAAAGCCGCCGCGCTGATGCCCCAGCGGGACGGCTCGCTGCCGACTTCGTTCAGGGCAACGAAACGCGTGTAACGATAGAACGCCGTGTCTTCCACCGACTTGGCCGTCACCGGGCCGGTCAATTGCTGGAAACGGCGCGCGATCTCGCGGATCTCGGCACGCTCTTCCGTCTCGCTGTCGCCGGCCTGCCAGCGCGACAGCAGTACGTGGCGAATAAACTCGTAAACGGTATCGTCAACCAGGCCGGGCGCCTTGATGGCGCGCCGGGTCGCCCAGGTGATATAGCGCTCGTCGGTCTCTGCGGCGGCGCCGTCGGCAATATAGGTGCGGTAGACGGGGAACCGCGCCACGATATCCGTGAGCGCCTCGCGAATTGCCTGGTAAGTGAAGTCCCGCGTTCGCCGGTGACGCTTCGCCAGTCGCGTCAGCCGCCGCGCCAGGACAGTGAACTCGCTCGACAGGTTGTTGCGCAGGATCTGCGGCTTGGCCCGCTCGACCTCCGTTTCGAAATCGCCGGCGCCCGGCACAAAGCGCTGGTAGAGCCGCGTCAGGCGTCGCTCGCTGTCCGGGTCGATCAACAGCCCGGTGGCCTGGGCCATGAAGTCATATCCCGTCGTGCCGTGCACCGGCCATGCTTCCGGCAGGCGCTCGAACGGGGCGAGGATCTTCTCAACAAGCAGATAGAGCGGTCGCTCGGCATCGCCCGCGCCAAGGCATCGACCCGCCTCTGCCTGCAGCTGGCGGCAATAGCCCGCCGGGTCGTAGAGTCCATCGACGTGATCGAGCCGCACTCCGCTGACCTTGCCCGCGCGCAGCAGCGCGAACAGCAAGGGGTGCAACTGCGCAAAGACGCGGTCATCCTCCACGCGCAGGCCGGCGAGATCGTTGATATCGAAGAATCGCCGGTAGTTGATCTCGTCCGCAGCAACCCGCCAGTAGGACAGCCGGTAGACCTGCGCCTCCAGCAGGCGATGCAGGGCCTCGAAACCCTGTGCCGCGCCGGGCCGGCCGGTCATGGCGGTGGTGCTGGCTTCGAGTGCGGTGCGCCCCGCCGGGGTCGTCGCGAATTCCGCCAGTCCGGCCGTGAGGACTTTCGCCGCCGCCAGCGCCTCGCCGGACGGCGCACGGCGTACCTCCTCGGCCAGTGACTGCAGAGCCACCGGCACGGCCGCGCCCGCCTGTGCCAGGATCGTATCGTAGGTGCGCGGACAGACCGGGAAACAGTGCTCGTGATACCAGATTGCGTACTGGCCGTTGTCCGCGTCGAACCGCAGCGCCAGCTCGCCGGACTCCAGCACGTCCCCGTAAGGCGCACCGAGAAACGGCACCAGCAACTTGCCCGCGAGCGTCTCCTCGGCCGGGTGCCAGTCGATGTCCATCCAGTCGGCGTAGCGCGCCTCCCGGCCCCACTCGAGCACGTCGAGCCAGGCCGGGTTATGCGCGCCGCCGACGCCCATGTGGTTGGGGACGAAATCAATCAGCAGCCCCATGTCCGCGGCCTGCAGCGCGGCACATAGCCGGTCCAGCCCCGCCTCGCCGCCCAGTTCGGGATTGATGCGCGTGTGATCCACCACGTCGTAGCCGTGCATGCTGCCAGGCCGCGCCATCGTGATGGGCGAGGTGTAGAGATGACTGATGCCCAGTTCCGCCAGGTACGGCACGATCGCCGCGGCGGCATCGAAGTCGAACTCGGCATGCAGCTGTACCCGGTAGGTCGCCCGCGGGTGTTCGGCTCGGCGCGGTTGCGGCTCGTTGCTCATGGGGCCGGTCCTGCCAGCCACGCCGCCATGGACCAGCCGGGCATCGGGTCGGCGGCATCACGCGGCGTGTCCGGCCATGCGAACAGGCGCTCACCCGTCGACGGCGCCGGGGGTGTGGCCTGCGCATCGCCGAGATTGGCGATCAGCGTCAGCCGGGCGTCGCCGGCCAGGCGCCAGCTCACCGCCAGGCCATGCTCGCCCCAGCGGCTGTAGTCCGCCGGACCACCGGCTGCATCATGCAGCAGCGGCACAAGCCGCTCCCGGCGGATGGCCAGCAGTCGCGCCACGAAGTCGCGAAACTCGCGCCCGGCGGCCGACGGGCTGGCGGGCAGGCGCGATGCCGCCAGGGTCGCGGGGGCGGCCGGATCCGGAATTCGTTCCCGGGCCGCGGCGCTGTCGAAGGCCGGGAAGCTGGCGAACTCGCGGCGCCGTCCCTCGCGCACCGCCTGCGCCAGATCGTCCCCGAAATCACAGAAAAACAGGAACGGGGTGTCGGCCAGCGACTCCTCGCCCATGAACAGCATCGGCACCTGCGGGGCGAGCAGCAGCATCGCGGTCACCGTCCGCAGGCGTGGCAACGGCGCGAGCTGGTGGATCCGCTCGCCGAAGGCGCGATTGCCGACCTGGTCATGGTTCTGCAGGAAGCTGACGAACGCGGTCGGCGGGAGGCCGCCGGTGGGCTCGCCCCGCAGTTGACCGTCGCGATGCGCTGATGGCTCTCCCTGGTAGACGAACCCTTCGGCCAGCGCGCGACCGAACACGGCGACCACGTCGCCCTGGTAATCCTCGTAGTAGCCGCTCGCCTCGCCGGTGAGCAGCACATGCGCCGCATGGTGAATATCGTCGTTCCACTGGGCATCGAAGTTCTCGTGCAGCCAGTGGGCCTCGTTGGCATCGTTCTCCAGCACCAGGTGCACGTGCCGGTCGGTAATCGTCTGGCGCACGCGCGCTGCAAGCTCCGCCAGGAAGCCGCGCCGCCACCGCTCATCGATGGCATGCACGGCGTCGAACCGCAAGCCGTCGAAGCGGTACTCCTCCAGCCAGTAAAGCGTGTTCTCGATGAAAAACTCGCGCACTTCCGTGCGGCGGAAATCGATCGCCGCACCCCAGGGCGTCTGTGCGTCGGCGGTGAAAAAATCCCGCGCGTAGACATGCAGGTAATTGCCGTCCGGACCAAAGTGGTTGTAGACGACGTCGAGAAACACCATCAGGCCGTGACCGTGCGCCGCGTCGATGAGGCGCTTGAGATCCTCCGGCGTCCCGTAGCTCCGGTCCGGGGCAAACTGCAGGACCCCGTCGTAGCCCCAGTTCCAGCGACCCGGGAAGTCCGCCACCGGCAGAAGCTCGATGGCGGTGACCCCGAGTTCCGCCAGCTCGGCGAGGCGCCGGCGCACGCCATCGAAGTCACCCGTCGCCGAAAACGTCCCGACGTGCAGCTCATAGAGGACGGTCTC
>JBLRWC010000004.1:82680-98169 GCA_047921455.1 Gammaproteobacteria bacterium | reverse complement strand
CGAAGTCACCCGTCGCCGAAAACGTCCCGACGTGCAGCTCATAGAGGACGGTCTCTTCCCACGGCCGACCGCGCCAGTGCGTCTGCGTCCACTGGTAGGCCGCCGGATCGACCACCAGCGAGGGGCCATGGACGTCATCCTGTTGCGCCCGCGAGGCGGGATCGGGCACGACCAGGCCGTCGGGCAACAGGAACTGGTAGGGCGTGCCCGGCGGCGCGGCGTCGCTTTCCAGCTCGAACCAGCCGGCGCCCGTCGCCTGCATCGGC
This sequence comes from Gammaproteobacteria bacterium, assembly GCA_047921455.1. Taxonomy (GTDB): domain Bacteria; phylum Pseudomonadota; class Gammaproteobacteria; order Steroidobacterales; family XN24; genus XN24. The sequence goes on along the minus strand of JBLRWC010000004.1, from coordinate 97,903 downwards.
GTGCCGTCGCACGCCTCGCCGAGCCGCAGCACGACCTGGTCCACGCTGGGCGCCCACAGGCGAAAACGCGTGCGCGGCCCGTCCAACTCCGCCCCCATGGGAAGTTTGTGGTGGTATCGCATCGCTAGCGCCGGGCCGGCGAGCCAGTGTCGCCCTCGATCATCACCAGCACACTCGCGCTGTGCTCGGCCAGCACGTGCTGCGCACCCGCCGCGAGCTCGATCGTGGGCGCATCCGGCGCCGCGGTGTCGACCAGCCGGCGCCAGCCCAGGCAGGACTCGAACTTCGGCAACACCACCTCGACACCGTTCGCCGCCGCATTGAAGTACACCAGCAGCACGGCGGCCGGCCGCTCACGTGGCGACGCGATTGCATTGCCGTTCAATTGCATGCCGATGACCTTGGCGTGAACATCATCCCAAACGGCTGCCGGCGCCGACTGGCCGGCCGTATCGATCCAGCGCAGGTCGGGAATGCCTTGCTCGGACACCCGCTCGCCATGCAAAAAATGTTCGGCGCGCAAGGCCGGATATTCGTGGCGCAGGCGCCCCAGGCGCCGCACGAACTCGACCAGTGACTGGCCGGCGTCGTCCACGCCCGTCCAGTCGAGCCAGCTGATCTCGTTGTCCTGGCAATAGGCGTTGTTGTTGCCGCCCTGGCTGCGCCCGGACTCATCGCCCATCGACAGCAGGGGAATGCCCTGGGACACAAACAGCGTCAGCAGCATGTTGCGCACCTGGCGGGCGCGGATGGCGAGAATCTCCGCATCGTCGGTATCGCCTTCCACGCCATGGTTCGCCGAGTAATTCTCCGAGTGGCCGTCGGTGTTGTGGTCGCCGTTGGCCTCATTGTGACGGGTGGCGTAGGAGACCAGGTCCCGCAGGGTGAAGCCGTCGTGGGCGGTGACGAAATTGACGCTGGCCTGCGGCTTGCGGCCGTCATGGTCGAAGGTGTCGGCACTGCCGGCGACGACGCGCGCGAAGCCCGGCAGCATGCCCTCGTCGCCGCGCCAGAAACGGCGGACCGTATCGCGAAAATCGTCGTTCCACTCGCTCCAGCCGGCCGGAAAATTGCCCACCTGGTAGCCGCCCGGGCCGACGTCCCAGGGCTCGGCGATCAGCCGCACCTGCTGCAGTACCGGGTCCTGGCGCACCGCGTCGAGAAAGCCACTGCCCGGGTCGAAACCCAGCGGCTCGCGCGCGACCGTGGTGGCCAGGTCGAAGCGAAAACCGTCGACCTGCATTTCTGTCGCCCAGTAGCGTAGCGAGTCCATCACCATCTGCAGGACGCGTGGCTGGACGAAGTTCATCGTGTTGCCCGTGCCGGTCTCGTTGATGTAGTAACGCGGCTCGTCCGGCAGCAGCCGGTAGTAGCTCTTGTTGTCTATGCCCTTGAAAGACAGGGTCGGGCCGAGCTCGTTACCTTCCGCCGTGTGGTTGTAGACCACGTCGAGAATCACCTCGAGACCCGCTGCGTGCAGCCGCCGGACCATGCTCTTGAAGTCCTCGACGTCGTCGGCCAGGTAGCGCTGCTCCGGCGCAAAGAAGCCGAGGCTGTTGTAGCCCCAGTAGTTGCGCAGGCCACGTTCCAGCAGGTGCCGGTCGTCGGCGAAGGCATGCACCGGCATGAGCTCCACCGCCGTGACGCCCAGCCGGAGCAGGTGCTCGATGACGGCGTCGCTCGCCAGCCCGGCGAACGTGCCGCGCCAGGCGGCCGGCACCTCCGGATGCAGCTGGGTCATGCCGCGCACGTGGCATTCGTAAATAATCGAGCGCGCGGCAGCATGGCGGGGGCGGCGATGATCACCCCAGGAAAACGCCGTATCGACCACCACGCACTTCGGCATCCGTGAGGCGCTGTTGCGACTGTCGAAGGTCAAATCCTGCGTGGTGGCCCCGACGCGGTAACCGAAATTCGCATCGCCCCAGCGCAGCTTGCCCACCAGCTGGCGCGCATAGGGGTCGAGCAGCAGCTTGTGGTGATTGAAGCGGTGACCTTCCCGCGGGGCATAAGGACCGTAGACGCGATAGCCATACAGCAGGCCGGGGCGGGCCTGTTCCAGGTAACCATGGAACACCTGGTCGGTGTGCGCCGGTAACGGCAGCCGGGCCGTCTCCCGGTGGCCCCGCTCGTCGAACAGGCAGAGTTCGACTTTCTCGGCATGCGCGGAGAACAGGGCGAAATTGACGCCCTTGCCGTCGAACGTGGCGCCCAGCGGCGCGGCGTGGCCGTCCTCGAGTCCCGTGAACTGCGGCGCGTCGCTCATACGTCGGCCTGGTCCGCGGGCAGCGGCCCCCTCGCCTCGAGGAACACGGTGGCCAGCGGCGGCAGGGTCAGTTCCACCGACTGGGCGTAGCCGTGCGATGGCACCGCCTGGGCAGCGACGCGGCCGGCGTTGCCGACGTTACTGCCGCCGTAGACCTCGGCATCGGTGTTGAGCCGCTCGATGAAGTCGCCGGCCACCGGCACCCCGACACGATAGTTATAACGGGGAATCGGCGTGAAATTGCAGGCCACGAGCACGGGCGGATCGCCGGCGCGCCCCTTGCGCAAAAACACCAGCACGCTGTTCTCGTCGTCGTTGTCGACCAGCCATTGGAAACCGGCCGGCTCGCAATCGAGCGCATGCAGCGCCGGCGTGCTGCGATACAGGTGGTTGAGGTCAGCGAACAGCGTCTGCACGCCGCGGTGCCGCGCGTCGTCCAGCAGGTGCCAGTCGAGGCTGCGCTCGAAGCCCCACTCGCGCACCTGGGCGATCTCGTTACCCATGAAATTCAGTTTCTTGCCCGGGTGGCCGAACATGAAGCCGTAATAGGCTCGCAGGTTGGCGAAGCGCTGCCAGTCATCGCCCGGCATGCGCCCCAGGATGGATCCCTTGCCGTGCACCACCTCGTCATGCGACAGGGGCAGCATGAAATTTTCCGAGTACGCGTACAGCAGACTGAAGGTGATGTCCGAGTGGTGCCAGCGCCGGTGCACGGGATCTTCGCCCATGTAGCGCAGGGTGTCGTTCATCCAGCCCATGTTCCACTTGTAGCCGAATCCAAGGCCGCCCGTGTGCACGGGCCGCGACACGCCCGGCCAGGCGGTGGACTCCTCGGCGATGACCGTCGCGCCCTCGACCTCGGTGGCGGCGAGCGTATTCAGCCGCCGAAGAAATTCGATCGCTTCGAGGTTTTCGTTACCGCCGTAGCGGTTGGGGATCCAGTCATCCGCCTCGCGCGAGTAATCCAGGTAGAGCATCGAGGCCACCGCGTCGACGCGCAGCCCGTCGAGGTGATACCGGTCGAGCCAGAACAATGCGCCGGCCAGCAGGAAGTTGGTGACTTCCCGGCGCCCGTAGTTGTAGATGAGCGTGTTCCAGTCGCGATGAAAGCCCTGGCGCGGGTCGGCATGCTCGTACAAGGCGCTGCCGTCGAAGCGGGCGAGGCCGTGCGCATCGGAGGGGAAATGCCCGGGCACCCAGTCCAGCAGCACGCCGATGCCGGCCTCGTGGGCGCACGCCACGAAGCGCGCAAAATCCTCCGGGCTACCATGCCGGCTGGTAGGCGCGAACTGGCCGGTGGGCTGGTAGCCCCAGGAGCCATCGTAGGGGTACTCCGTGATGGGCAGCAGCTCGAGGTGCGTGAAGCCCATTCTGGCCGCGTAGGGGACCAGCTGCTCGCCGAGTTCCTGGTAGGTCAGCCAGCGGTCATCCGGGCCGCGCATCCAGCTGCCCAGGTGCACCTCGTAGACGGACACCGGGGCATCTCGGGCCATGCGCGCCGCGCGCCCAGCCATCCAGTCATCGTCGTGCCACGCTACTTCCGGCAGGCCATGCACCCGGGACGCCGTTTCCGGGCGCAACTCCGCGGCGAACGCATACGGGTCCGACTTGAGGGGCTGCAGCTGGCCATTCGCCGCGAGGATCTCGAACTTGTAGAGCGCGCCTGTGCCGACGCCCGGCAGGAACAATTCCCAGGCGCCCACCTCCTCGCGCCGGCGCATCGGGTGCACGCGACCGTCCCACTGGTTGAATTCACCGACCACGGAGACGCGCCGCGCGTTCGGCGCCCACACGGCAAAGGCCGTGCCGGCCACGCCGTCCACGGTGCGCGGGTGCGCGCCCATCACGCGGTACAGCTGGCGATGGTCCCCCTCGGCCATCAGGTGCAGATCGAGTTCGCCGAGCAGCAGGCCGAAGCGATACGGGTCATCCTGTTCCAGGATCTCGCCATCAACCTCGACGCGGAGCCGGTATTCCCCAGGCAGGTCCCCGGGCAGCGACGCGGTAAAGAACCCGGCCGGATGGATCTTGCTCATTGCCACGGCCGTGCCCGCCTTGCGCGCGGCCATCGGCACGCACCACGCCCGCGACGCTGTCGGCAGAAACGCCCGGATGACGGACTGGCCGTCCTCGCGATGCGGCCCGAGCACCGCGAACGGATCCCCGTGGCTGCCCGAGACGATGGCCTCGACAGCCTCGCCCAGGTTGCCCGGCAGGGCGACTGGTCGTTTCTTTCCACCCATGATGCTAGTCCTTTCGGCCGTCGGGCCGTTCCTCGAGCAACGCCAGGATGCCGGCCAGCGGTATGCCGAGCCACTGCGGGCGGTTGGCCGCCTCGTAGGCGACTTCGTAGCACGCTTTCTCCAGCAGGAAGAGTTCGAGCAGGCGGACGCTGTCGGCCTCATCCGCGGGCCAGACGCCGCAATCGCCGAGGTGCTGCCGGTACCCCGCCAAAAACTGCGCCACGGCGGCATCCCGCCAGGCCTGTGCCTCGGCATGCAACCGGGCCGCCGCATCGGGCCAGCGCTCGGTGAGCTTGGCGGCAGCCGACCAGGCCGCATAGTCGAATGAGCGCATCATCCCGGCGACGTCGCGCAGGGCGGAAGTTTTCTGTCGTCGCTCCTCAAGGGTGCGGGCCGGCTCTCCCTCGAAGTCGATGATGTGGAAATCTCGCTCGACGACCAGCACCTGGCCGAGATGCAGATCGCCGTGCAGACGCGTCTTGATCAAGTCAGCACTGATCTTGCCGGCCGCGCGAATGCGCGCCGCCAGGGGCTCGGCCTGCTCGAGCAGGGCGTCCGCTTGTTCAGCGGCGCTCCCCGCGAGCGTCTCGCGCACCCGCCGGACGGCTGCCAGGGCAGCGCGAGACTGGTTCAATGCCTGTTCCGTCCATGCATCCAGGTCAGCGCGGGTCACGGCCTCGGGCACAAACGCGGCGTCGTCGGTGGGGCGTGCGAAAGCCCGATGCAACTCCGCGATGCGCTGCCCCAGTCGCGCGGCGAGCGCCAGGTTCTCGTCATGCCCGAACTGGAGATCTTCGTCGGCGTGTTCCCCGTCACCGGTCATGATACGCCGCTCGAGCTCACGGTCCAGGTACTCGGTCATGAAGCACCAGCCGTCACCCTGGTTGAAAAGGTACTGCTGGGCGATCGCCAGCAGGCTGGGCTCGCCGGATTCGTCCACGAATTCCAGGCTGCCAAGCAGGGCCGGTGTGTTTTCGTAGCCCGCCTCGTGCGTCAGGTAACGCGCGATCTCCAGTTCGGGGTGCGGACCGGCGGCAAGCTTGCGATAGATCTTGAGCGCCACCTGGTCGCCGACGATCACCGAAGAATTCGATTGCTCGACGCCAAAGCGACGCACCTCGGTCTCTGCGTCAATGTGGAGTGACTGGAGGGCGTCCCAGGCGTTGGCCCGGAGCCCTTCATCGGGCAGACCCTGGCCACGCATCAGCGCCAGCAGCTCGCGCGCGAAGCCATCGTCGAAGGTGGCGTCAAGCAATGCGCCGACGTAGCGGAAGCGCCGGGTCCTGGCCAGCGTCCATGACAGCAAGGCCGAGCCCGGGCGCAGCATCGATTCGTCCCACGCCACCGCCAGCGGCAACTGGTAACGCGTGGTCTGCTCGCCCTGGCGGACTGCCAACAGGCCGACCAGCCAGGGATCGCGGTTGCCGCTGGGAATGCTCAGTGTCCGTTCGAGCTCGATGGCATCGACCGGCTGGTCCTTGCCCGCGAACCAGCGGTGTTTCGGCAGGTAGTCCGGCAGGATCTCCGTCTCCAGCAGGTTCCGGTTCTTGTCCTGCGCGATCTCGGTCAGCGAATCGCGCAGCACCAGGGTAAGAAAGCCGGGCATCGGTTCGGGCGCTTCCATGTGCCAGTTCGGCGCCTCGGCCCGCTCGACCAGGGCAAACCAGACGAAGCCGTACGCCGGCAGCGTCAACAGGTAAGGCAACTCGCCGATCGGCGGAAACGGCGTCCGGCCGAGCAACTCGATGGGCACCCGGCTGGCAAACTCGCTGAGGTCGAGCTCCACGGCCTGGGCCGTGCGCGACAGGTTGACGACGCACAGCACGACCTCAGCCTCGTGTTGGCGCAAGTAGGCAAAGATCTTGCGATTGCCGGGATAAAGAAAAGTCAGCGTGCCGCGGCCGAAGGCCTGGAAGCCCTGGCGGACCTGCAGCAGGCGCTTGGTCCAGTTGAGCAGCGAACTGGTGTCGGCCTCCTGGCTTTCCACGTTGACGGCCTGGTAGCCATACAGCGGATCCTGGATCGACGGCAGGTAGAGGCGTTGCGGATGGGCGCGCGAGAAGCCGCCGTTACGGTCGGGCGTCCACTGCATCGGCGTGCGCACGCCGTCACGATCGCCGAGGAAGAAGTTATCGCCCATGCCGATCTCGTCGCCGTAATACAGAACCGGCGTGCCGGGCATGGACAACAGCAGCCCGTTCATCAGCTCGACCTTGCGCCGGTCCCGGTCCATCAGCGGCGCAAGCCGGCGACGAATGCCCAGGTTGATCCGCATGCGCCGGTCCGCGGCGTAGAACTCCCAGAGGTAATCGCGCTCGTCATCGGTGACCATCTCGAGCGTGAGCTCATCGTGGTTGCGCAAAAACACGGCCCACTGGCAACCGTCCGGGACCTCCGGGGTCTGGCGCAGGATGTCGGTGATGGGGTGACGATCCTCCATGGCCAGCGCCATGTACATGCGCGGCATGAGCGGGAAATGAAACGCCATGTGACATTCGTCGCCGTCGCCGAAGTACTCGGCGGTGTCCTCGGGCCACTGGTTGGCCTCCGCCAGCAGCATCCGGTCCGGGTAGTGCGCATCGACCTCGGCACGAATCTTCTTCAGGATCTCGTGCGTTTCCGGCAGGTTCTCGTTGTTCGTGCCCTCCCGCTCGATCAGGTACGGGACGGCGTCGAGCCGCAGGCCATCGACCCCGGCCTTGAGCCAGAAATGCAGCGCGCCCAGCACCGCCTTGAGGACCTGCGGATTGTCGAAATTCAGGTCCGGCTGGTGGTGATAGAAACGGTGCCAGTAGTACTGCTCGGCGACCGGGTCCCAGGTCCAGTTCGAGCCTTCGCTGTCGAGGAAAATAATGCGCGTGCCGTCATAGCGGTCGTCGGTGTCGCTCCAGACGTAAAAATTCCGCGCGGCGCTGCCTTTCTTTGCTTTCCGCGCACGCTGGAACCACGGGTGCTGGTCGGAGGTGTGATTGATGACCAGTTCGGTGACCACGCGCAGGTCGCGGCGATGACACTCGCGCACGAAACGACGGAAGTCGCGCATCGTGCCGTAGGCCGGATTCACCTCCCGGTAATCGGCAATGTCATAGCCGTCGTCACGCAGCGGCGAGGGATAGAAAGGCAACAGCCAGATTGCGGTCACACCCAGCGATTTGACGTAGTCGAGCTTCTGCATGAGCCCCTCGAAATCGCCAATGCCGTCGTTGTTGGCGTCGAAAAACGCCTTGACATGCAGCTGGTAAATGACGGCATCGCGATACCAGTCAGGAATGGAGCGATCAATCATGTAGAAACCCGTTGTGAATGCATTTGGTGTTGCGGTTGTGTGCAGCGCTACCGGGCACTGGCCGGCGGCCGCAGGCGCCAGATTCTGGCCGGCGACCGGGCCGGATCGATCCGGACATGCTGGATTTTGCCGTGCCAGGTAAAGCGCTCACCCTCGAGCAGGTCCTCGACCTCGATGCTCGCGTCATCGGGCAAGCCGAATTCCCACAGCGGCACTTCGAAATTCGCTTCCTGGACATGGCGGTGATCCATGTTGACCATCACCAGCAAACAGTTGTCCCGCTCGGGAGTCGCCTTGAAATAGTAGAGCAGGTGTTCATTCCAGGCGTTCAGAAACTGCACATTGGTGTGCGTCCGCAGCGCCGGGTTCTCGCGGCGAATGGCATTGAGGCGCCGGATGAGCGGCTTGATGTTGCCAGGCCGGTCGAGGTCCCAATCCTTGATCTCGTACTTTTCACTGTCGAGATATTCTTCCTTGCCCGGCAGCGGCGTGGCCTCGCAGATCTCGAAGCCGTTGTAGATGCCGTAAACACCCGACAGGGTGGCCGCCAGCACCAGGCGCATCTCGAAGGCCGGACGCTCGTTGGCGTGCAGCACGGACGGATTGATATCCGGCGTGTTGACGAAAAAATTCGGCCGGAATACTTCCCGCGCATCGCCCTGCGCCAGTTCTTCCAGGTAAGCCGCCATGCCGGCCTTGGTATTGCGCCAGGTGAAATAGGTATACGACTGGGTAAACCCCAGCTTCGCCAGCCGCAGCATGACCTTCGGGCGGGTGAAGGCCTCGGACAGCAAGACGACGTCCGGGTGCGCGGCCTTGAGCTCGGCGATCAGCCACTCCCAGAAAGGAAACGGCTTGGTGTGCGGATTATCCACCCGGAAAGTCTTGACGCCCGCCTCGATCCAGAATTCGAACACGCGCTTCATCTCGAACCACAAGCCCGGCAAGGCGTCACGGTAGAAGTGCACGTTGACGATATCCTCGTATTTCTTCGGGGGATTCTCGGCGTACCTGATCGTGCCGTCGGGCCGCCAGTCAAACCATTCCGGATGTTCGCTCAACCACGGGTGATCGGGCGCACACTGCACCGCGATATCCAGCGCGATCTCCAGTCCGTGCTCGGCGGCCGCCGCCACCAGCGCCCGAAAGTCCTCCAGCGTGCCGAGTTCCGGGTGGATCTCCGTGTGACCGCCCTCGGCGGCGCCGATGGCGTAGACGCTGCCCGGATCGTCCGGACCGGCGTTGAGCGTATTGTTGCGGCCCTTCCGATGCTTGCGGCCGATCGGATGGATGGGCGTGAAATACAACACGTCGAACCCCAGGTCGCGCACGTACGGCAACCGCTGGATGACGTCGCGGAAGGTCCCGTGCCGGCCAGGCTCGGCGGCTTGCGAGCGCGGGAACATTTCGTACCAGGCTGCGAACGCGGCCGCGGGCCGGTCCACGACCACCTCGAGCATGCGCTCGTAGCGGGACAGGTTCGTGCGCGGCGCCGCCCGGTCCACCAGCGCCAGCAGTTGCTCGCTCATGAGGCGCGAGAAACGATCGCCATCGGCAACGTCAGCTTCGATATCCGCCACCGCGCGCTCGAGCGCCGCCCGGTCCTCGCCGTCCGCCGCAGCGGCCGCTTCGGCCACCAGCGCCATGCCCTCGCGAAGCTCCAGCGCGACATCCTGGCCTGCATCGACCTTCTTTCCGACCTCGTCGCGCCAGGTCCGGAACCGGTCCCGCCACGCGACCACCGTGTACTCGAAGCGACCCAGCCGGTCCGCCGCGAAGGCGCCGCGCCAGCGGTCGTTCTCGCCGCGCAGCAATGGCGCCTCGCGCCACGCGCGGGTGCCCGCCAGCCGGAACTGCACGGCCGCGCCCAGTACCTCGTGGCCGTCGCCGAAAATGTCGGCTTCGATGGCCACCGGCTCACCGATGATGCGCTTCACCGGGAAACGTCCGCCGTCGACCTGCGGCCGCACGGCTTCGATGGCGATCCGGTTGGCGGCCAGCGCCTGCAGCCGCTCGAGCTGGCGGCCGCGTGGTTTGGGCCGCGCCGGCTCGGCTTGCTTAAGCCAGACGGCCAGCGAGAGCGGCGGCACTACCACCGGCTGACCGGGCAGCACTTCGACGGCGTCACGACCCGGACTCACGTCTCGCCACAGCGCGCTGCCAGTGACCTGCGCGATGAGCCCCGGATCGAGGTGACCCGGCCGCGCCGCGTCCGGATTGAGGACAAGCACCGCGTCCCCGGTCTCGCCATTGCCACGCCGGTGCAGCACGACGAGTTGCGCGTCAGGTCCGTTGAGCCGGCGCTGGGGCGCCTCCTCGCCCAGCACGGCGGTCGAAGCCTTCAGCTGGTTGATGGCCGCGATGCGTTCGCACAAGTCGAACGGCGCGCGTGCGCGCTGCGCCGCCCACTGCCCGGGCCGCGTGTCCTTGACGTCCAGTGGCTGGGAAAAACCGTATTCATAGCCCATGGGCATCATCACGCCGGCCGAGAAAAAGGCCGCCCAGCCGTAGCGGAACGCATAGTGTTCCTCGAGCTCCGCCGAGGGCGCGCTCTCGAGTTCGGAGATGAGGCGCGGCGTGTCGTGGCTCTCGGGAAAGGCCACGCTCGGCGCCACCGACCGCAATCGCTGGTATTGCGCCAGCAACCATGGCGCGCGGAAGTCCCACCATTTGCAGCTGTTGAATACGAGATCGAAGCCGGCGGGAGCAAGCGCTGCCGTCTGCTCGGGCGGGCAACCGAGCGTCTCGGCGGCAAACACGGTCGAAGCTGCCGCCTCGCGCGCCGCGCCGATCAACGGCCGCCAGAAATCCACCGGCACCTGGTAGGCGGCGTCGCAGCGAAAACCGCTGACCCCGCACGCCAGGTAGCGGCGGACCAGCGCTGTCCAGAACTCGAGCTGGGCATCGCGATGCGCCCGTTGGTCGTAGTCGATCGGTGTCAGGTCGGCCCAGGTCACCACGCCCTGTGGCGCGGCCAGGTCGGGCGCGCCGGCGCTCGCCAGTTCTCCATCGGGCTGCCGGCGAAACCACTCGGGGTATTGCTCGACCAGCCGGGAGTCCTTGGCGGAATGATTGACGACGAGATCGACCATGACGCGAATGCCGTGCTGGCCGGCAGCGTCGCAAAACGCCTTCAGCCGGTCGTCCCAGGGTTCGTCCACGCCATCCGCCACGACCGGGTGCAAGCGATCGAAATCCTTGATGGCGTAGAGGCTCCCGGAGCGGCCGGGACGGTGAAACGGGTTCAGGTAGACCCAGTCAAACCCCATGGCCGCAATCCGCGGCAGATGTTCCTTCCACGCGGCCATGGGCCCGGCAAGCAAGGGAAACAGGTTATAGATGCGTGGCGCTTTGACTGCCAGCATTCTTCCTCCTCGGTCTTTGGCACTACCCGGTGGAACCGGGCGGGCGGGCCTCCGCCGGCCTGCAAACATGATGATTCAAGCCGCAGAGACCATGCTTTTTGAAGCCACAGTATAGGATGCTTGTGGCAAGCTCACAGGATGGCCGCCGACCGTCGAGGGATACTGCGCAGGGAACACGGCGCTACCGACCGGGCCGGCTTTCGTACCGCAGTATAGTGTCACATCGTTTGGCGGGCCTGCGGCAAGCCCCTATAATCCGCGCTTCCATCGGCCTGCAAGCTCGGGCCGTGTCGCGAACTGCCAGAGGAAACAGCCTTGAGCGTAGAGACGGACCGCAAGTTTTTCGACACCTTCATGGTGGTGCTCGGCATCCTGGTGGTGATCACCGTTGCCATCTATCTCCTCGCGAGCGGCATCTCCGCGCGCACGCAGGTAGCTCACATCAAGGAAGATCCGGCCTTTCAACAGCAGATGGCGGAACGGATCCGGCCGGTTGGCCAGGTGGCGATCGCCGGCCAGGACAACACGGGCCTGCGCGACCCCGGCGGCGTGGCGCCCGCGACCCGGGCGAATGGCGCGCCTGCGGCAACGGCGCAAGCCGAGCTCGACGGTGCGGGGGTTTACCAGGCGGCCTGCGCAGCTTGTCATACCGCCGGAATTGCCGGCGCGCCGAAGACCGGCGACCAGGATGGCTGGCAGGCGCGGCTCGACAAGGGCATGGAGACGCTCGTCACGCATGCCATCGAGGGCTTCCAGGGCGATGCCGGTTACATGCCGCCGCGCGGCGGAAACGCGAACCTCACGGACGAGCAGGTGCGTGACGCCGTGCAATACATGGTCGATGCGCTCGAGAACTGAAGCAACCCGAATACTCAAGCGCATGAAAAGAACTCGCCGGCTGCTGCCGGTGCCGGTGGTTGCCTTGCTGGTGGTGGCCTATTTCGAAGCCCTGGCCGCTGGCTAATCGTCGCCGAGCAGCGAGCGCAGGCCCGCGATCGCGCTGTGGGCGCGCGCCGTGGTTTCTGCGGCGCTCAGTTCGACCCGCCCCTCCCATTCGACCGCCTCGGCCGGCAACTCCTCGAGGAAGCGGCTCGGGGTGCACTCGAGGGTTTCACCGAAGCGCTTGCGCCGACGCGCATAGGTCAGCAACAGGCGCTGCCGGGCGCGCGTCATGCCGACATAGGCAAGCCGCCGCTCCTCCTCCAGGCCGGGACCCTCGAGGTTGGCGCGATGCGGCAACAGCTCTTCCTCGCAACCCACCAAAAAGACCGTCGGAAACTCCAGGCCCTTGGCCGCGTGCAGTGTCATCAGCCGCACGCGATCGTCCTGCGAATCCTCGGACTGCCGATCGAGCATGTCCATCAGGGCGAGCTTGCGCAGCGCATCGGCGAGAGTGGGTTCGTCGTCGCTGCGGGACGCCCGTCCCAGCCAGTCGAGCAGTTCGGCCAGGTTCTCGTTCGCCGTCTCCGCCTGGCGCGGGTCGCGCGCGTTCTCGAACAGCCATTCGCGGTAGCCGAGTTCCTCGATCAGCTCGCGCGCCAGCGTGTCCACGGCCGCGCCGCCCTCGGCCTCATCGCCCAGCTCGATCATGCGGCGTGCGAAGCTGTGCAGCCGTTCCACCGCGCGGGCGGGCAAGACGCTGTGCAAACCCGCCTCCAGGCTGGCAGCCAGCAGCCCCAGGCCGCGGCTCGAGGCCCAGGCGCCGAGTTTTTCCAGCGTGACCGTGCCGATTTCACGCCGCGGCACGTTGACGATCCTGAGAAAGGCGGCATCGTCATCCGGGTTGGCTACCAGGCGCAGGTAGGCGAGCACGTCCTTGACCTCGGTACGATCGAAAAACGAAGTGCCGCCGGTGACCGAGTACGGAATCTCGAGCGTGCGCAACGCCTGCTCGAAAGGGCGCGCCTGGTAGTTGCCCCGGTAAAGCACGGCGAAGTCGCGCCACGCCCCGCCGCGCTCCATGCGCATGCGCATGATCTCCATCGCCACGCGGTCGGCCTCGTCGGCGCCATCGCGCGCCACCAGCACCCGGATGCGATCGCCGGGACCATGCGCGCTCCACAAGCGCTTGTCGAACAGGTGCGGGTTGTTGGCGATCAGGCCGTTGGCGACCTCCAGGATCCGGCCGGAGGAGCGATAGTTCTGCTCCAGCTTGATGACCTTCAACGCCGGGTAGTCGCTCGCCAGGCTCTTGAGGTTGTCCGGCCGCGCGCCCCGCCAGGCATAGATGGACTGGTCGTCGTCGCCCACCACCGTGAACGCGCCGCGCGCGCCCACCAGCTGGCCCATGAGCTGGTACTGCGCGTAGTTCGTGTCCTGGTACTCGTCCCCCAGCATGTACTGGATACGGTCCTGCCAGGCCTCGAGCACCCTGGGCAATTCCTGGAACAGGAACACCGGGCGCACGATCAGGTCATCGAAATCAAGCGCGTTGTAGGCCTGCAGGGCCCGCTGGTAGGCCGCATATTGCCGCGCCCGTGCCTGTTCCAGCTCGTCCCCCGCCGCGGCCAGCGCGGCGGCGGGCGCGACCAGTTCGCTCTTCCAGGCGGAGAACGCGGCGCACGCCCCGTCGATCGCACCTTCCGTGTCGGCGTTATCGTTTTTCAGCAGTTCCTTGACCAGGCTGCGGCTGTCGTGGGAATCGAAAATCGTGAAGCCGCGCTTGTAGCCGAGGTTGCCGTACTCGCGCCGCAGGATGTTCAGCCCGAGGGTGTGGAAAGTGGAGACCTTGAGCAGTTTCGCCGTCTCGGCGTCCAGCAACGCCCCGACGCGCTGGCGCATCTCGCGCGCCGCCTTGTTGGTGAACGTGACCGCGGCGATGCCATACGCGGGCACGCCGCCCGCCACCAGCGCGGCGATTTTCTGCGTGATGACGCGCGTCTTGCCGCTGCCGGCGCCGGCCAGCACAAGCAGCGGGCCGGCCGTGTAGTGCACGGCTTCAAGCTGGGCGGGATTGAGGGACATCGGCGGCCGGGGGCGTAGCGTGGGGAGCGCGGACTATACCCGAACGCCGGCGCTTTTCTTTCATGGTCCCGCGCATGACCATCCTCCTCTGGACGCTCGCCGTCCTCCTGGTGCTGGCGGGGCTGGCGGGCCTGGTGTTGCCCGCCTTGCCGGGGCCGCGCCGGCTGGGGCGCCACCCTCGGGATGGCCATCGGCATCGCCGCCAAGCTGGCGCTCGGCATCGCCATGGTGGGGCTGTTCCTGTGGATGCGCTTCGTTTGAAATCTACCAACTTGACATCATGATGCGGCTGCATCACGATGCACTAATGCGAACCACGATCGATTTGCCGGAGGATCTGCACCGCATCGCCGCGGCGATTGCGCATGACACTGGGATGAGCCTGAGCCGGACAGTCACCGAACTGGTCCGCCGCGGGCTCGCCGCGCCGGCGGGAGTGGCCGAAGCGGCCCCTGCGCCGTACGAGGTCGATCCGCGTACCAACCTGCCCGTGGTCCGCTCCGCGAGGACCGTCACCTCGGAGGACGTGCGCGCACTGGAAGACGAGACGTGAGCGTCTGCCTGCTCGACGGGAACGTGCTCGTCGCGCTGGCCGATGCCGCCCATGTCCACCATGAACCGGCCGTGCGCTGGTTCGCTCGCGACGACGAGCCGTTCGCGACTTGTCCGATCACGCAGGGCACACTGCTGCGCATGCTGCTCCGCCATGGCGCGGTCGCCTCGCCGCCCGACGCAGCTGCGGTGCTGGCGCAATTCTGCAGCCATCCGCGCCATCAGTTCTGGCCCGACGAGCTCGGCTACGACGCCGTGGATTGGCGCCGGATCCACGGCCAGCGACAGGTCACGGACGGCTACCTGGCCGCGCTGGCGCGGGCCCGCCGGGGCCGCCTGGCGACCTTCGACCGGGGTCTCGCGGCGCTGCACGTGGATGTCGCGTTCCTGGTCCCGGCCTGACGGTCCTACCCTTCGCCCTCGGCTTCACCATGGGCTGGCTGTTCGTGCGGATGTGTTTCGCCCGGCGGGCCGCTCATCGCGGCAGGGATATCGCGAAGGACGATCGACTTTGTTTTCACGACCTTCAGCCGGACCGAGCGCTTTT
>JBLRWC010000004.1:72162-82580 GCA_047921455.1 Gammaproteobacteria bacterium | reverse complement strand
TCGCGAAGGACGATCGACTTTGTTTTCACGACCTTCAGCCGGACCGAGCGCTTTTCCTGGCGCGTCGGCGCAGTGCGTCGAAGTAGGCCCGGTCGGCCGTATGCGTCGGGGGCGAGTCGGCCCCCGCTAGCAGGAGCGCGCGAAGGCGTTGCTGCTCCTGGTCCCTGCGGATCAGCTCTCGCACGTACTCGCTACTGGTCGCATAGCCACGCTCCGAGACCTGTTCATCGACGTATTCCTTGAGCGCCGCCGGCAGGGAAATATTCATCGTGCTCATGCTCCGGACGATATCGGCTTTGGCAAAATTTGGCAATGAATCCGGCCGGATGGAGAACTCACTCATCCCGGCATCCCCCGGCACGCCAGCGCCTCGGCGAGGTGCCTGACCCCGATGGACTCGGCGCCGTCCGCGTCCGCAATCGTCCGCGCCACCCGCCGCACGCGCGTCTGGGCGCGCGCCGACAGCGACAACCGCTCTGCCGAGCGCGCCAGCAGGGCGCGTTCCGCGGCGCCCAACGGGGCATGCCGATCCAGCGCCTTGCCCTCCAGGCGCGCATTCACACAGCCCTGGCGCGCCAGGCTTTTGTCCCGCACCGCCAGCACCCGCGCGCGCACCGCCGCCGAGCTTTCGCCCGGCGGACCCAGCAGGTCGGCGGGCGCCGGGCGCGGCATTTCCACCACCAGGTCGATACGATCGAGCAGCGGCCCGGAGATTCGCCCGCGGTAACGCAACACCGCGTCCGCGCTGCATCGGCAGCGCCCGTTCGGGTCGCCAAGGTAGCCGCACGGACACGGGTTCATTGCCGCGACCAACATGAACCGCGCCGGAAACGTGCGCTGGATGGCCGCGCGGCTGATGGTCAGCTCTCCTTCCTCCACGGGCTGGCGCAGCGATTCCAGGGCAATGCGGCCGAACTCCGGCATTTCGTCCAGGAACAGCACGCCGTGGTGCGCCAGGGTCACCTCGCCGGGACGCGGGTTCGAACCGCCGCCAGTCAGGGCGACCGATGACGCCGAGTGGTGCGGCGAGCGGAATGGACGCCGTCCCCAGTCCTCGGCGCGAAACTTCCGCCCCGCGGCGGAGGCGATGGACGCCACCT
The DNA here is from genome assembly GCA_047921455.1 of Gammaproteobacteria bacterium. Taxonomy (GTDB): domain Bacteria; phylum Pseudomonadota; class Gammaproteobacteria; order Steroidobacterales; family XN24; genus XN24. The sequence goes on along the minus strand of JBLRWC010000004.1, from coordinate 81,480 downwards.
GCAGCGCCGACGGGGCGTCGAGCGGCGGCAACAGGCCGGGCACGCGCCGCGCCAGCATCGTCTTGCCGGTGCCCGGCGGCCCGATCAGCAACAGGTTGTGGCCGCCGGCGGCCGCCAGTTCCAGCAGCCGCCGACCCTGCTGCTGGCCGCGCACCTCGGCAAGATCAAGCAGGTTTGCGGCGTGCGGGTCCGAACGCGGCGGCGGCGCCACCACGGGCAGGGGCCGCCGGCCTTTCAGGTGCGCTGCAACGTCGTACAGGTGCTTCGCGTGGCGCACCTCGCCCTCACCCGCTAGCGCCGCCTCCTCGCCGCAGCCGTGCGGCACGATCAACGTACGGCCGGCGCGCGCCGCGGCGATTGCCGCACACAGCGATGCTGTCACCGGCCGCAAGTCACCATTGAGCGACAGCTCGCCGACGAACTCCGTGACCTTGAGGCCGCGTGGCGGCAGCTGCCCGGAAGCCAACAGGACGCCGAGCGCAATCGGCAAGTCGAAGCGGCCACCCTCCTTGGGCAAGTCGGCCGGCGCCAGGTTCACGATCACCTTGCCGTCCGGAAAATTGAAGCCGCAGGTGGTGAGCGCGGCACGGACCCGGTCGCGGCTCTCGCGCACCGCGGTGGCCGGCAAGCCCACCACCGAAAAGCCCGGCAAGCCGCCGCCCACGTAGGCCTCGACGGTGACAGGCAAGGCTTCGAGCCCGCACTGCGCGCGGCTGAGCACTTTCGCGAGGGACATGCCGGCACTCCCGGAAAACTGCCGGCAGGGTCACCCGCGCATGGCGCGCTGACAACGTCGCATTTTCAGCGATCGTGTCGAGAAACGACCGGCCGCCCGCCCGGCGCCCCGGCGTGTTCACTCCGTCTCGGCAGGCGCCTCCAGCGCGGCCAGCCGCGCTTCCAGCGCCGCCAGCTTCTCGCGGGTGCGTCGCAAGACGGCGGCCTGCACATCGAACTCCTCGCGCGTGACCAGGTCGAGCCGCGACAGTCCCGCCTGCAGCACCGCGCGAAAATTCTGCTCGGCGTCCGCGCGCAGCGCCTTGAGGCCACCGGGCAGCGCATCCGCCAGCCGGCGGGCAAGTTCATCGATGTTGGGCTTTTTTGGATCCATCGTCATTCCTCGCGCCCCGCGATAGGGCATCAGGCCATATTGCTTTGCACCATCACGGTGCGCTCACGTCGCCCCATCGGCGAGACAGGCTGTAACTCCTTGTTTGCACGAAGCTGGCACGCATCGTGCTTTGCAACAAGCAACCGAGGCCCCGCGGCCCGGGTCATGCAACTTACTCGGAGGATACAAACATGGGTCGATCCCGTTACCTGCTCGTCGCCCTGGCGCTGGGCGCCAGCCAACCCGCCGTCGCCGGTGATTTTAGCGCGAACGTCGGCATGATGTCCGACTACATTTTCCGCGGCATCAAGCAAAACAGCTCCGCCGCCTATGCTGGTCTCGACTACGAGAAATCCGGTTTTTACGTCGGCACCTGGGCCGCCGAGGTCGGTGAAGGACTCGAATACGACCTCTACGTCGGCTACAGCGGCGAGGTCGGCGATTTCACTTATGGCATCGGTTACACCGGCTACTTCTACACCGACGATTTCGACGACACCTACAACGAGCTCAACCTGACGGCCGGCTATGGCCTGTTCAGCGTCGAATACTCCATCGGCCGCTACGACAACTTCGATGGCCCGACGCTCGATTACGGCTTCCTGGCGGGCACGCTGGAATACGAAGGTTTCTACCTGACCTACGGCACCTTCCTCGACGATTTCGACGGTGACTACGTGGAGGTCGGTTACGGCACGGAAGTCTCCGGCTTCGACCTCGGCATCGCGGCAGTGCACAGCGACAGCGACCTGTCCGGGACCGGTTCCAGTGAAACCGCGCTGATGTTCACCATCGGCAAGACCTTCGACCTGCGGTGAGCGGCATGAAACTGGTTACTGCAATCATCAAGCCGTTCAAGCTCGACGACGTCCGCCAGGCGCTCGCTGACGTGGGCGTGAAGGGCGTGACGGTCACCGAGGTGAAAGGGTTCGGCCGGCAACGCGGCCACACGGAACTCTACCGGGGCGCGGAATATGTCGTCGACTTTCTGCCAAAAATGAAGATCGAGATTGCCATCGACGACGACCTGCTCGAGCAGGTCGTCGAAGTCATCAGCAACACCGCGCGCACCGGGAAGATCGGTGACGGCAAGATCTTCATCATGCCGCTGGAACAGGTGATCCGGATTCGCACGGGCGAAACCGGCCCTGAAGCCGTCTGAACAGGGGAGCAAGAACGTGGAACAAATAATCGAGATCAGCTATGCGCTGGACACTTTCTACTTCCTGATGTCGGGTGTGCTGGTGATGTGGATGGCGGCCGGCTTCACCATGCTCGAGTCCGGGCTGGTGCGCGCCAAGAATACGGCCGAGATCCTGACCAAGAACGTCGGCCTGTATTCCATCGCCTGCATCATGTACATGGTAGGCGGTTACGGCATCATGTACGGCGACGGCACCGGCCTCATTCCGGGTTTCAGCATGCTCGGAGCGGCGGATAACTCGGTCGCCGACGTGGTTGCCGGCGGCGATGACGCGCCGTACTACTCCGACCTGTCGGACTTTTTCTTCCAGGTCGTGTTCGTCGCCACCGCGATGTCCATTGTCTCGGGCGCGGTCGCCGAGCGGATGAAGCTGTGGTCGTTCCTGGCGTTTGCCGTGGTCATGACCCTGGTCATCTACCCGGTGCAGGGCTACTGGAGCTGGGGCGGCGGCTTCCTCGACGAACTCGGTTACTCCGACTATGCCGGTTCGGGCATCGTGCACATGGCGGGCGCCACGGCCGCGCTGGCCGGGGTCTTGCTGCTCGGGGCACGCAAGGGCAAGTACGGCCCGAAGGGCCAGGTCAACGCCATCCCCGGCTGCAACCTGCCGCTGGCGACGCTCGGCACCTTCATCCTCTGGATGGGCTGGTTCGGATTCAACGGTGGCTCCGAGCTGAAGGTCTCCGACGTGGAGTCAGCCAACGCCGTGGCGCTGGTGTTCACCAACACCAACCTGGCGGCCGCGGGCGGACTGGTCGCAGCGCTGTTGCTCGCCAAGGCCTGGTTCGGCAAGGCCGACCTGACCATGGCGTTGAACGGCGCCCTCGCAGGACTCGTGTCCATCACGGCCGATCCGCTCTCGCCGACGCCGCTGCTGGCCATCATCATCGGTGTCATCGGCGGCTTGCTGGTGGTCAGCTCGATCGTGTTGCTGGACCGCAAGTTCCGTATCGACGACCCGGTCGGCGCCATCTCGGTGCACGGTACGGCCGGCATATGGGGCGTGCTCGCAGTACTGCTGTCGAACGAGGACGCCACGATCGTCGGCCAGCTGGCCGGCCTGGCGGCGATCTTCGCCTGGGTGTTCCTCGCCAGCCTGCTGGTGTGGTTCATCCTCAAGAAGGTGGTCGGCATCCGCGTGACCGAACAGCAGGAATACGAGGGCGTTGACCTGCACGAGTGCGGCCTCGAGGCCTACCCGGAGTTCACCAAGGCCGGCGACTGAGCACCGGCGACTGCTGCAGGGCGCGCAGCGCCCAACCCGGGCCGGGGGCGGATTATCCGCCCCCGGCCTTTACTTATGGCCCTCGGCATGGCCGGCGGGGCAATGCTAGACTGCCGGCAAGCCGGGCCGTTGCGATGGATCGCCCACCCCCGGCCGCCGCGACTGCCGTGCCTATCGCTTAGCTGGAATTCGGAGAACCGCGATGAAAATGGTTTGCGCCATCATCAAGCCCTTCAAACTGGACGACGTCCGCGAAGCACTCGCCGACCTCGGGGTCCAGGGCATTACTGTGACAGAGGTCAAGGGTTTCGGCCGCCAGAAAGGCCACACTGAATTGTATCGAGGCGCCGAATACGTGGTGGATTTCCTGCCCAAGGTAAAACTCGAACTGGCGGTGCCCGATGAGTCGCTTGAGCGGGTCATCGAAGCCATCGTCAACACCGCCCGCACCGGCAAGATCGGCGACGGGAAGATTTTTGTCTACGACCTTGAGCAGGCCATCCGAATCCGCACCGGCGAGACTGACGACAAGGCGCTCTAGGGGGGTCAACCGCAATGAGATTCCTGTTTCCCGTCCTGTTGGCCGCGCTCATGGCGGCACCCGTGGCCGCCAACGAAATCTACCGCACAGTGGATGAAAAGGGCGTGGTCATTTACAGCGACCGCCCGCTGTCGGATCGTTCCACGCGCGTCAAGGTGGAAGCCAGGATCCCGGCCACGGAACAGGCCGCGGCTGCCGCTGCGGCACGCGCGCCGGACGATGCCGATGCGCAACGGCGCCAGCGCGAAGCCGACGCGGCCACACTGGCCGCGGCCCGCGAGGAACAGGCCGAAATCAGGGCGGCGGCGTGCCGCCAGGCCCGTGCCGCGCAGGAAGCCTATGAGACAGCGCCGCGGCTCTACGAGTCGCTGCCCGACGGCGGACGGCGTTACCTGAGCGACGAGGAAATCGTGCGCGCGCGCCAGGAGGTCCGCCAGGCTGTTGCCGATTTTTGCGACGATTAGCTGCGCAGGTACGCCCGCGCCCTACCGCGCCCACGGCAGCTGCTAGCCCCCCGGCCATCCGCTTTGCACCGCATCCGGCGGCGCCCCGACGGTGCTTGCCGACCATCCCGTTGCGCTATACTGCGCCCCCTTTTTTACCCAGCTCGAGAGCCCGGGAGGCGTCCGCGGATGAGCGAGGAACAGATCGAGGCCAATCGCCGCTTGTACGGCGTTGCCCGCTGGGGCGATGGCTATTTCGACATCGGCGCGCGCGGCCGGCTGGTCGTGCGGCCGTTCCGTAACGGTGCCGACATCGACCTGGTCGACCTGGTGCGCCGCGCCCGGCTGGCGGGGCTCTCCGTGCCCATCCTGTTCCGCTTCACGGACATCCTGCGCGATCGCCTGGATCGCCTGCATAACGCCTTCCGCAAGGCCATGACGGCACGCGAATACGAGAGCCGTTACCGCGTGGTGTACCCGATCAAGGTCAACCAGCAGCGCAGCGTCGTGGACACGCTGGTCAACCACGGCGGCGCCCGTGTCGGTATGGAAACCGGCAGCAAGCCGGAGCTGATGGCCGTGCTCGGCGTTTCGCCGCCGGGCGGCCTGATTGTCTGTAACGGCTACAAGGACCACGAATACCTCGAACTGGCGCTGATCGCGCAGCGGCTCGGGCACGAGGTCTATATCGTCATCGAGAAACTCTCCGAACTCGACCGCATCATCCAGCTGGCGCGCGAATTCGAGATGGAGCCGCGTCTCGGCGTGCGCTTGCGCCTGTCGAGCGTCGGCGCCGGCAACTGGCAGGACACCGGCGGCGAGAAATCCAAGTTCGGACTGACCGCCGGCCAGTTGCTGGAAGCCGCCGAACGCGCCACGCAGGCCGGCATGGGTGACTGCATCAAGATGTTGCACGTGCACGTCGGCTCGCAGGTACCGAACCTGCGCGACATCCGCCGCGGCCTCACCGAGGCGGCACGCGTCTATACCGACCTGCGCGCGGCGGGCCTGGGACTCGGGCTGATGGACGTGGGCGGCGGCCTGGGCGTGGACTATGACGGCACGCGCTCGCGCAGCGCCAACTCGATCAACTACACGATCGAGGACTACGCGCATACGGTCGTGAGCACCATCGCAGACGTCTGCGACGCAGCCGGCGAGGCCCGCCCGGACATCGTCTCCGAGTCCGGCCGGGCGCTGGTCGCGCAACATGCCGTGCTGGTCACCAACGTCATCGATACCGACGTGCCGCCTGACGCCCGCCCGGTCCAGCCACCGGCGAACAGCAGCACGGAGGTCAACGCCCTGTGGCACCAGTTCGGGCGTCTCGAGAGCAGTTCGCCGGATGAAATCTACCGTGAAACCCAGCACCTGATGGCGGAGCTGCACCAGCGCTACATCGCCGGGGAGATCGATCTCCCCGAGCGGGCACGCGGTGAGGGCCTGGCGCGCGCGCTGATGCATGTCGTGCGGGATCGCTTCATGGCGCAGGCGAACCCGCCGCGGGCGATTGTCGATGAACTCAAGCAGATCACTGCCGACAAGCTGTTTATCAATATGTCGGTATTCCAGTCCTTGCCCGACATCTGGGCCATCGACCAGGTGTTCCCGATCATGCCCGCGCAGCGCCTCGATGAACCGGCCTTGCGCCGCGGCGTGCTGCGCGACCTGACCTGCGATTCCGACGGCCGTGTCGATCTTTATGTGCATGGCGACGGCATCGAGCACAGCCTCCCGGTACATGCGATCGGCGCGGACGAAGAATACCTGCTCGCCATCCTGATGGTTGGTGCCTACCAGGAAATTCTCGGCGACCTGCACAACCTGTTCGGCGATACCGGCAGCGTCGACGTGTACCTGTCGCCCTCCGGCGAGCCGGTGCTCGGCATGCCGCGCGGCGGCGACTCCGCGGAGCAACTGCTCGGCTATGTGCATTTCGCGCCGGACGAACTTCGCGCCGCCTATGCGCGCAAGATCGCCGCCGCAGGTCTCGACGAGGAAGACCAGAGCTACTTCCTGCGCGCGCTCAGTGAAGGCTTGTCCGGCTACACGTACCTGGAAGACTGATGATACTGCGCGTCGGATTTGTCGGCCTCGGCGCCATGGGCCTGCCGATGGCGCTCAACCTGCATCGCGCCGGCCTGCTGGCCAGCGCCTGGAACCGCACGCCCGGCAAGGCCGCGGCGCTGACCGCGGACACCGGCGTCCCGGCCGCATCGTCCCTCGCCACGCTCGCGGCCGACTGCGACCTGGTCGTGACCTGCGTATCCGCCGACGCCGACCTGCTCGCGGTGGTGGCCGAGCTGGCGCCGGCGCTGCGTCCCGGCGCCATCGTGGTGGATTGTTCGACAGTGGCCGCCGGCACGGCGCGCACTGCCGCGGCGCGGCTGGCCGACGCAGGCGCGTCGTTTTTGGACTGTCCGGTCAGCGGCGGCACCGAGGGAGCGCGCGCTGGTACGCTGGCCATCATGGTCGGCGGCGACGAGGCCGTGCTGGAACGCGCCCGCCCGGCGCTGGCCGCCATGGGCGGCAGCATCACCCTGATGGGCCCGGTGGGCGCCGGCCAGGCGGCCAAGGCCACCAACCAGGTGATGGTCGCGGGCATCAACCAGGCGGTCACCGAGGCGCTCGCGTTCGGCCGCGCCCATGGCCTGCCCATGGAACGGCTGATTGCGGCGCTGGAACAAGGCGCCGCCGGCAACTGGTTCCTGTCCAAGCGTGGGCCCACCATGATCCGCGGCGAATTTCCGCTCGGCTTCAAGGTCAGCCTGCATGCCAAGGATCTCGAAATCTGCCGCCGCATGGCCGCCGAGCAGGGCGTCAAGCTACCGCTGGTGGAGATGACGCTGATGCATTACTCACGCCTGCCGGCGCAGAGTGCGGACGAGGACATCTCCGCGCTTTTCCGCCTCAAATCGGCTATGTTCCCCGCAGGCGACGACGACGCACCAGCGGTGCGCAAAAGGACCGATGAAGAATGAACAAGACGATCAGGATCGCAACCCGGGAAAGTCGGCTCGCGCTCTGGCAGGCCGAGCACGTGGCCACGCTGCTGGCCCGGCATCACCCGGGATTGACAGTCGAACTCGTGCCCATGACCACCAAGGGCGACCAGATCCTTGACACCACGCTGGCGAAAATCGGTGGCAAGGGACTGTTCATCAAGGAACTCGAGACCGCGATGCTGGAGCAGCGGGCCGATATCGCGGTGCACTCGATGAAAGACGTGCCGGCCGAAATGCCGGCTGGTTTCGAAATCGTCGCCGTGCTCGAGCGCGAGGATCCGCGCGATGCGCTGGTTTCCGCGGAGTACCTGAGAATCGAGGACATCCCGGCCGGCCGGGTCGTCGGCACTTCCAGCCTGCGACGGCAGTCGCAACTCCAGCATGCCCGTCCCGACCTGCGGGTCGAGCCGGTGCGCGGCAATGTCGAAACGCGCCTGCGCAAGCTCGACGAGGGCCATTTCGCGGCCATCCTGCTGGCCGCTGCGGGCCTCAAGCGCCTCGGGCTCGAGCAACGCATCGCCGGCTTCCTGCCGTACGAAGTGTCGTTGCCGGCGGTCGGCCAGGGCGCTGTCGGCATCGAGTGCCTGCAAGGCAACACCGAGATCGCCGCGCTGCTCGCGGTACTCGAGGACCCCGATACCCGTCGCTGCGTGGATGCCGAGCGCGCCTTCGCCGGCGGACTGGGCGCCAGCTGCGAATCGCCGGTGGCCGGATTCGCCGTCATTGAAGGGGATGAATTGTTCCTGCGCGGCCTGGTCGCCACGCGCGACGGCGCCGCCGTGCTGCAAGGCGAGCTGCGTGGCCCGGCCAGCGAAGCGACCGCGCTTGGCGCCGCCCTCGCCAGGGATTTGTTCGACCGCGGCGCCCGGGCACTGCTGGCGGATGGTTGAGCCGATGACCCCAGGCAGCCTCAGCGGCCTGAGCGTGCTGGTGACCCGCCCCCAGGGGCTGGGGGAAGACCTCGTCAAGACGATCGAGTCCCGCGGCGGGCAGGCCGTGCTGTTGCCCGCGATCGCCATCGAGCCGGTGCAACCCGATACCTCGGAACTGGCGGACCTCGCGACCGTGCCGGCCGGCGGGCTCGCGATCTTTGCCAGCCGCAACGCGGTTGCGTGGGGCGCCCGCTTCCTCCCGCAGCCGCGGCCCCGGGTCGCGGCCATCGGCCCGTCCACGGCAAGCGCACTGACCGAACTCGGCCTCAGTCCGGACATTCGCCCTACCGGTTACACCACCGAAGACTTGCTACAGCAGCCGGAACTCGCCAACCTCGCCGGCGTGCGCGTCTTCATCATCCGCGGCGAAGGTGGCCGCGAGGCGCTCGCCGCGGGACTCAAGGAACGGGGTGCCCGGGTACGTTACCTGGACGTCTACCGGCGCAAGCCCGCGCCGCTGGCGCCCGAGCGCCGCGCGGAAATCCTGGCGCAATGGGCAGCCGGCAAAATTCATATCTATACTGCAACCAGCGGCGACATTTTTCGCAATTTGTGCACGATTCTCGGGCCTGAAGGCGAGCCGTTGCTCCGCAGCACGCCCCTGGTGACCGTGAGCAAACGTGTGATACAAGTTGCTGAGCAGTGGGGTCATGCCGCTGCGCGCCTGTTGGCGGATGGGCCGGACGACCAGAACCTGGCGGACGCCATCAGCCGGTGGCATGCCGGCAAGTCGCCCGACACAACGGGAGTAAAGGGATGAACGATCCGCGGGCAGACAAGCCCCCCGTCGGCGACGCGGAACTCGTCGACGCCGACAAAGAACGCCGGGAGGGTGCCGAGCCAGGCGAAGACCCCCGGCC
>JBLRWC010000004.1:0-72062 GCA_047921455.1 Gammaproteobacteria bacterium | reverse complement strand
CCGCGCCAAAAGCACAGCCGGCGCCGAAGGCGCGCTCGACGGGCGTCGGTTTCGCGCTGTTTGCCCTGCTGGTCGCCCTGGCGGCTGCCGGTGGCGCCGCATACACCTGGTGGCTGGTCGGCGAACAACGCCATGCCGCCGCTGAGCAGCGCGCGGATTCCGCCGAGCGAATCACCGCGATTCGCGACCTGGTCGCAGGCACCCAGGAACGGCTCGCCGTCCAGGAGGAGCGCCTCGGCGTCTTGCGGGACGATGTGCGGGAACGCTCGGGCCGGCTCGACGAGCTGGCCTCGGGGTTACGCCAGGCGCAGGCGCGGCTGGAGACGCTTGCCCGGGAAGACGCCGGCCCCGAGCGCTCGCCTTCGCTCGCCGAAATCGAGTTCCTGCTCTTGCTGGCGAGCCGTGAACTGGCGCTGGCGGACAATCCGCGCGTGGCGCTCGCCGCGTTGCGGGAGGCCGACCGGCGAGCAGCCCGGCTGAACGATCCGGGCCTGGGCGAAATGCGCGCCGCGATCAACGATGAAATTGCGGCGGTCGAGGCGGTCGCCGACATCGATATCGACGGCCTGGCGCTGCGCCTCGCCAGCCTCGCGCGGCGTGTCGAGGGCCTGCCGCTGCGCGGCAGCCTGGCGCCTGACCCGAGCGACGGTCCGGCGGCGGACGAGAGCGCCACCGGCTGGGATCGAACCGCCGACCGGCTGCGCGGCGTTGCGTCCAGGCTGTTCCGCATCCGCCGCACCGACGCCCCGGCGGCACCGCTGCTGGCGCCCGACGAAACTTTTTTCCTGTACCGCAATGTCGAACTTGACCTGAAGAGCGCCCGCCTGGCCGTCCTGTCGCGCGACCAGGATAACTACGCGGCCGGTCTCACGGCCGCACTGGACACGTTGCGCGACTATTTCGAGACCAGCGATGATGCAGTCAAGGCATTGATCGAGGGGATCGACGGCCTCAAGGATCGCGAACTCGCGCCGGAATGGCCCGAAATCAGGCGGTCGGTTACCTTGCTGCGCGCGGCCGAGGCGGCCAACTAGATGCGGGTCGGAGCGCTGCTGCTGATCGCGCTGGCGCTTGGCGCCGCTGGGGCGCATTGGCTGCTCAGTGACCAGGGGTACGTCCTGGTCGATATTCACAACTGGACCTTCGAGACGTCGGTCCCGGGCCTGGTGATTGCCCTGCTGGCGCTTTACCTGCTGGTACGCCTGCTTTCCTGGACGATCCGGGCGCCGCGGCGCCTCGGCCGGGCTGTCGGCGATTTCCGTATGCGGCGGGCCCAGCGTCACCTGGACGGCGCCTTCGCGGCCCTGGCCGAAGGCAAATGGGGCCGCGGCGAGCGCTTGCTCGGACGGGCGGCACGTGGTCCGGCGTCATTGGCCGGCTACCTCTCGGCAGCCCGCGCCGCCCAGCAACAACACGCAATCGAACGGCGCGACGAATGGCTGCGGCTTGCCTACGAGGCCGATCCAGAATCCGCGACTGCGGTCTTGCTGACCCAGGCCGAACTCCAGTCGGAGTACGACCAGCTGGAAGAAGCTCTGGCCACGTTGCGACAACTCGACTCGGTCGCGCCGGGTCATCCTCGTGGCCTGGCCTTGCAGGTGCGGGTGCTCGAGCAACTCGCCGACTGGCCGGCCCTGGAAGCATTGATGCCGCAGCTGCGGTCGCGCAAGGCGCTGGACGGTGCAGCCTTGCTGGCGCTGGAAGCGCGTATTGCCCAGGCACAGCTCGCGGCCGCCGGCGATGCCGCCGCGCTCGACGCGCACTGGCAATCGCTCAACCGGGAGCTGCGGCGCCATCCCGAGATCCTCGCGAGCTATGCCGACAGCGCCTTGCGCCTCGGCGCTGCCGACCAGGCCGAGGCGGTGCTGCGACGTGCCCTGAAATCGACCTGGACGCCCGCGCTGGTGTCCGCCTACGGGCGCCTCGACACCAGCAAGCCCAGCGCGCAGCTGGCAAACGCCGAAAAGTGGCTCAACGATCGGCCGGAGGATCCGGTGTTGTTGCTTACCTGCGGCCGCCTGTGCCTGAAGAACCAGCTTTGGGGCAAGGCGCGCAGCTACCTGGAAACCAGCCTGGCGATTCGGCCGCACCCGGAGACCTGGCAGCTTTTCGGCGAACTGCTGGTGCAGCTCGGCGAGTCAGGCGCCGCCTCCGAGGCCTTCCGCCAGGGACTCGCGGCGGCCTCCGGCACGGCACCGGCCCTGCCGAAACCGGTGGCAGTGAAACCGGACGGGTCTGCGACGATACGCGGCAGTCAGTAGCGCGGCGTCCGCCGGCCAGCGCGACGAGCTACCGCCCGGCGAACTCGAAGGAATCGAAAAACAGCCGGCCCGGCGCCAGGCCATGCGCGGGAAACAACTCCTGGATCACCGCGATCATGGGCGGCGGGCCCGCAGCGTAGACGTCGACCTGCGCCAGCGATGGATGATCTTCGAGCACGGCTTCATGCACCCAGCCGCGCCGCCCGTGCCAACCATCTTCCGGCAACGGTTCCGACATCACCGGCAGGAAGCGCAACCACTCGTGTTGTTCGGCCCAGCGTGCCACCTGCTCGCCCTCGTAGAGATCTCGCGGCCGCCGGACCCCCCAGTAGAAATCGACCGGGCGCTGCGTCCCGGTGTGCATCAGGTAGCGCAGCATGGACTTGATCGGCGCGTAGCCGGTGCCGCCTGCCACCATGACGATCGGGCGCTCGGATTCCTCGCGCAGCCAGAAGCCGCCCAGCGGCCCCTCGAGCCGCAACAAGGTGCGTTCGCCGAGTTGCTCGAACACCTGGCTGGTGAAATCGCCGCCGACGACGCGTCGCACGTGCAGCTCGAGCCGTTCCGGTTCGTGCGGCGGATTGGCGATCGAATAGCTGCGCCGACGGCCATTCTCGAGCAAGAAGTCCACGTACTGGCCGGCAAGAAAAACGAAGGGCTCCAGCGAGGGCAGCTTGACCACCAGCCGCATGACGTCATGACAGAGCAGTTCGCGCGATTCAATGCGGCAGGGCAGCCGCCGGATGCGAACCTCTTCGGGCACGGCCAACGCCCGCGCCTCCAGCACCAGGTCGCTGCGCGCTCGCGCCTGGCACAGCAAGGCCCGGCCGGCGCTCATTTCCGTGTCGGTCAGGCCGGGCGGCGGACCATTGGGATAGTACAGTTGGCCGGACAACACCCTGGCCTCACAGGCGCCGCAACTGCCGCCGCGGCAGCTATGCGGCAGGTGCAATCCGGCGCGCAAGCCTCCGGCCAGCACGGATTCCTCGTCCAGGACCTCGAAGCGCTCGTCGCCTGGATGTAATCTGATGGTATGAACCATGCAAAACGCCCTGCCGCCGGAACCGCCGGCGTGACCGTGGTGGGCTGCGGCTACACCGGCCGCCGCCTGCTTCAATTGTGCCGCGACATGCAACGCGACGTCCTCGGACTCGTCCGCTCGGAGGAATCCCTGCGCCAGCTGCTCGCAACCGGCGCTGCCGCCGAGATTCTCGATCTCGACGCCCCAGGTGGACGCCTGCCGTCCGCCTGGACCAGGCAGCGCGCGGTCATCTACATGGCACCGCCGCCTGGCGCCGGCGATGTCGATACACGGTTGCGCAGCTTCCTGGAGCGCCTGGCCGAACCACCCAGCGCGCTAGTCTACCTCAGCACCACCGCGGTCTATGGTGACACCGGTGGCGCCCGGGTCGATGAATCGACCCCGCCGGCGCCGGCCTCGCAGCGGGGACACCGCCGCCGGGACGCCGAAACGGCACTACTCGACTGGCACCAGCAGACCGGCGTGCCGGTCCGCATCCTGCGCGTACCGGGCATCTATGGACCCGGGCGCCTGCCGCTCGAGCGCATCCGCCAGGGCGCGCCGGTGGTGCGCACAGCGGACGCCGGCCCGGGCAACCGGATCCACGTCGACGACCTCGCGGCCGTCAGCCTCGCGGCCGCCGATTACACCGGACCGGTGATGGTCTTCAACGTCGGCGACGGCAATCACGCCAGCACGACCGAGTACTTCCGCGCCGTAGCGCGGGCGGCCGGACTCCCACCGCCGCCGGAACTGCCCCTGGCCGAGTTGCTGGCCCAGGTCACGCCGGCGATGCGCAGCTTCATGGTCGAAAGCCGGCGCGTGGACACTCGCCAGATGCGCGAAACGCTTGGCTACCAGCCGCGTTATACGAAGCTCGAGGACGGCGTCGCCGCCAGTCTTGCCGAGTCGGCATAAGGCCCGCAGCACGCCACAGGCTCGCTTCGCGCAATCTGTATACAATATGCAAACATCCATTGCAGCGACGACGAAACCATGGCGATCCAGCGTGTCAACCTGCGCGACCAGGTACGGAACGAGTTGGTGGAGTGGCTTGCCGACGGGCGGCTCCCGCCGGGGCAGCGCCTCGAGGAAGAGCGCATCAGCAAGGCGCTCGGTGTCAGCCGGACCCCGCTCAGGGAAGCGCTGACCAGCCTGGCCGGTGACGGCCTGGTCGAGGCGGTGCCGCGCCGCGGCTTCCGCGTGCCGCAATTGTCGCTGGAGCGGGTACGCGACCTCTGCCCGGTCGTGGGCAGCCTCGAGGGGCTCGCGCTGCGCCTCAGCGGCCCGCAGGCGCGCGGCCTGGCGGCCGGCCTGGACAGCCTCAATGATCGCCTGGCGCTGCCGCACCTGAGCCCGCGGCAGCGGGCGGACCTGGACCGGCGCTGGCACGAGATGCTGGTCAGTCGCAATCCGAACCGCGAGCTGGCGGTGCTGCTGGAACGGACGCGCAGCCGGTTACGGCCTTACGCCGGCAGCTGGGACCGCAGCGCCGCCGAGATCGAGACCTCGCGCGCGGAGCACGCCGACATCGCGCGGCTGCTCGGTGCCGGCCAACTGGACGAGGCTGCCGAGGCCGTATTGCGCCACTGGGTGCGCGCGATTCGCGTTGTCAGCGCCTGGCTCGGCTAAGCGCTCCTAGGGACGGCTGGCGGCGCTCTCGAGCCAGTCGGTCAACGGCAACCAGTGCTCCCAGTCCTGCCAGGCAAGGTATTGCGGCAGCTCGAATACACCCAGGCCACGACCATAGGCGCGCACGTAATTCTGGGCATCCCGCAGCGTGGCGACATAGGGCACCCCGGACTTGCGCAGGTACCCGTCGAGTTCATCGAAACTCAACGTGTTTTCCTTGATGCGGTTGGCGACCACGGCGATTTTCGCCTGCTGGCGCGCGACCCGGCCGACCTCGAGCAGCTCGGCGATGAAACTCGCCGCCGCCCGCATATCGATGGCGGACGGCAACACCGGCACCAGCACGGTCTCGGCGCGGCGCACCAGTTCAGTGATCTCGCGGCCATGCGAGCGCGCGGGCGCGTCGATAATGACGACGTCGGCATTACGCGGCACGGCGCGCAAACCCTCCTCGTAGGCAGGCACACCGGTGATCTCGGGCGCATCCGCGGGCCGCAACTCGACCCAGTCCATGCTGGAACGCTGCGGATCGAAATCCGCCAACGCCACTTTCCGACCCCGGGTCGCGTACCAGCTCGCAAGATTGGTCGCAATCGTACTCTTGCCGCACCCGCCCTTCGGGTTCAGAACCAGGATATGCCGCATTTTCAAACTCCCCTCGCTGCGATCCGGCAGGCGCTCACCTGCCAGCGTGATTATTATTCCCGTCCAGGCCGCTGGCCGGCCCGTCTCGCGTCTAGTCCAGGCCCAGTTCCGGCCAGAGCGCGTCGATGCGCGCTTTCACTTCCGGATCCATGCTGATCGGCCGTCCCCATTCCCGGTCCGTCTCGCCTTTCCACTTGTTGGTGGCGTCGAAGCCGATCTTGGAACCCAGGCCGGAGACAGGCGAGGCGAAATCCAGGTAATCGATCGGCGTGTTGCGAATGATGACCGTATCGCGATCCGGATCCATCCGCGTCGTCATCGCCCAGATGACATCCTGCCAGTTGCGCACGTCCACGTCGTCGTCCGTGACGATCACGAACTTGGTGTACATGAACTGTCGCAAAAATGACCAGGCGCCCAGCATGACGCGCTTGGCGTGGCCGGGATACTGCTTGCGCATGCTGACCACGGCCATGCGGTAGGAACAGCCCTCCGGCGGCAGGTAGAAATCGATGATTTCCGGGAACTGTTTCTGCAGGATCGGCACGAACACTTCGTTGAGCGCCACCCCGAGCACGGCGGGCTCGTCCGGTGGCCGTCCCGTGTACGTGCTGTGGTAGATGGGATCGTTGCGCCAGCTGATGCGCTCCACCGTGAACACCGGAAATTCCTCGACCTCGTTGTAATAGCCGGTGTGATCGCCAAACGGGCCCTCGGGCGCCGTATCGCCGGGGGCCAGGTGGCCCTCCAGCACGATCTCCGCGCTGGCCGGCACTTCGAGGTCCGAGTGCGCACACTTCACGACCTCGGTACGGCCGCCGCGCAGCAAGCCGGCGAAGGCGTATTCCGACAAGGTATCCGGCACCGGCGTGACCGCGCCGAGAATCGTGGCCGGATCGGCGCCCAGCGCGACCGCGAGCGGAAACGGTTCACCGGGATGTTTCAGCTGCCAGTCGCGGAAGTCGAGCGCCCCGCCGCGGTGGGACAGCCAGCGCATGATGAGGCGGTTCCTGCCGATCAGTTGCTGGCGATAAATGCCGAGATTCTGGCGCGCGCGCTCCGGCCCGCGGGTAATCACCAGTCCCCATGTCAGCAGCGGACCGGCGTCGCCCGGCCAGCACGTCTGGATCGGCAGCTTCTCGAGGTCCACGTCCGGGCCCTCGACAAAATTCTGCTGGCAGGGCGCGGATCGCACCACTTTTGGCGCCATGTTCAGCACCTGGCGGAAGATCGGCAGCTTCTCCCAGGCGTCGCGCATGCCCTTCGGCGGATCAGGCTCCTTGAGGAAGGCCAGCAATTTGCCGACTTCGCGCAGCGCCTCGACGGAGTCCTGCCCCATGCCCAGCGCAACCCGTCGCGGCGTGCCGAACAGGTTGCCGAGCACCGGCATGTCGTGGCCGACGGGATTTTCGAACAACAACGCAGGACCGCCGGCTTTCAGCACGCGGTCGCAAATCTCGGTCATTTCCAGCACCGGGCTGACCGGCGCGGTGATGCGCCGGAGTTCGCCCTGCCCCTCGAGCAACCGAATAAAGTCCCTGAGATCACTGTATTTCATATTTGCCACCCCCACCGCGGCGGGACCACTATAATTGCGCCCCAGTCATGAGCCAAACTTCCACCCCAGCAACCCGCCTCGCGTTCCACAAGATGGTCGGTGCCGGCAACGATTTCATCGTGGTGGACGCCCGCGAGCAGCGGTTTTCACCCGGTGCTGCGCTGGCGCGGCGCCTGGCGGACCGGCGCACCGGCATCGGCTGCGACCAGTTGCTGCTCATTGAGCCGGATCCCGGCGGCGAGGCGGCCTTTGCGTACCGTATCTGGAACGCCGACGGCAGCGAGGTCGCGCAATGCGGCAATGGCGCGCGCTGCCTCGCGCTGCTGTGGGCGACCGAACTGGCACCGGCAGACCACGCGGCCTTCCGGATGCGCAGCCCGGCCGGCCTGGTGGATGCGCGGGTCTCAGGGGGGTCGGCGGCAGTGGCCATGGGGGTTCCCGAGTTCCGGCCGGAGCGCATCCCGCTGACCGCGACAAGCGAGGCGGCGCGCTATACCATTGCGCTCGACGAACGCAGTGTTCGGCTTGGCGCGGTATCCATGGGCAACCCGCATGCGGTGCTGGTGCTGGATGAACTCGGCGAGGCAGACCTTGCGAGTGCACCGGTCGAAACACTGGGACCGGCCATCGAGAACCACCCGGCCTTCCCGCAGCGCGTGAATGTCGGCTTCGCGCAAACGCTGGCACGCGACCGGATCGCGTTGCGCGTCTGGGAGCGCGGCTGCGGCGAGACGCAGGCTTGCGGCACGGGCGCCTGCGCGGCGGTCGCGGTCTTGCACGACGCCGGCGCGGTAGACTCGAGCGTCACCGTCGAATTGCCCGGCGGCAGCCTGGTCGTCGAGTGGCAAGGACGAGGCACACCGGCCTGGCTGAGCGGACCAGCCAGGAAAGTCTTCGAGGGGACCATCAGCCTGTGAACATTCGAGACAAGCACGACCAGCCTGCCATGGCGCCCGCAGACCAGGACGTCGTGGACTATCTTGCCGGCCACCCGGACTTTTTCGAACGCCACGCCGGCCTGCTCGAGCAGCTGCGGCTGCCGCATCGTTCCGGCGCCGCGACGGTGTCACTGGTGGAGCGCCAGGTCAGCGTCCTGCAGGACAAGAACCGCGCGCTCGAGGACCGCCTGCACGGCCTGGTGGACGTGGCGCGGTCCAACTCGACCTTATCCGACAAGGTGCATGCGCTCGCTATTCGCTTGTTGCAGGCCAGCGACTCCGCGGCCGTGCTGGCTGGCCTCGAGACCGGGCTGCGGGAGGATTTCGGCGCCAGCCAGGCAGTCGTCGTGCTGCTGCACAACACCTCCGAGATCCGCCAGGAGACGACCACGCGCTTTCTGCGCACCGCGGACCGCTCCGCGCCAGCGCTACAGCCCTTCGCGACGTTCATCCAGCAGGACCGACCACGCTGCGGCCGAATTCGCGATGTACAGCGCGAGTTCCTGTTCCCGGGCGAAGACGCCGGCATCGCCTCGGTGGCAATGGTGCCGCTGGGCCGCCATTGCGAGGTCGGCATCCTGGCCATCGGCAGCAGCGATCCGAACCGCTTCAATCCCACCATGAGCACGGATTTCCTCGCGCGCATCGGCGAACTCGCCGCCGCCGCCCTGGCCGCTGCGCGGCTCAGGCTGGAGACCGCGCGCAGCGGCGCATGAACGCGGCCGGTCCCGATCGCGAATGGCTCACCCGGTGGCTCGACCACCTGCGCTTTGAACGTCGCCTGTCGGCGCTCACCGTCAAGAACTACCACCGCGACATCGAGGCGCTGTACACCTTCCTGTGCAATGCCGAGGTCACGGACTGGGCGCGGGTGGACGCCGGCCATGTGCGCTCCTTCGCCGCCCGCTTGCACCGGCGCGGCCAGGCGCCGCGGAGCATCCAGCGCCGCCTCGCGGCGCTGCGCAACCTGTTCGCTTACCTGCTCCGGGAAGGGGTCGTGACAGCGAACCCCGGCCTCGACGTGAGCGCCCCCAAGGCCCCGCGGCGGCTGCCGGAGACGCTCGATGCCGACGCCATGGGGCGGCTGCTGGATGTGCGCGTGGATCACCCGATCGCGACGCGCGACCGGGCCATCATGGAGCTGTTTTATTCTTCGGGGCTGCGGCTCGCCGAGCTGGCCGGCCTGCAAGTGACCGACGTAGACCTGCGCGAGGGCACGGTGCGGGTGACCGGCAAGGGCGCCAAGACGCGCATCGTCCCGGTGGGCGGCAAGGCCCGGGAGGCGCTGCGTGACTGGCTCAAGGTCAGGCCGCAACTCGAGAAGACTATCCTCACGGCGATGTTCATCAGCCGCAACGGCCGGCCGTTGTCTCATCGCAACATCCAGGCGCGGGTCGGCTACTGGGCGCGGCTGCTCGGCCTGCCCCAGGGCGTCAGCCCGCACACCTTCCGCCACTCCTTCGCCACCCACCTGCTGGAGTCGAGCGGCGACCTGAGAGCCGTGCAGGAAATGCTCGGCCACGCCGATATCGGTACGACCCAGATCTACACGCACCTTGATTTTCAGCATCTGGCCCGCATCTATGACCAGGCGCACCCGCGTGCGCGCAAGCGGCGCTGAAACGCCGCCCGACCCCCAGCAAGGAGCCAGCATGCAACAGTTTCGCGGCACCACCATCCTGTCCGTGCGCCGCAACGGCGTCGTCGCCATCGGCGGCGACGGACAGGTTTCCATGGGCAATACCATCATGAAGGGCAACGCGCGCAAGGTGCGCCAACTCTATGACGGCAAGGTCATCGCCGGCTTCGCCGGCGGCACGGCCGACGCCTTCACGCTGTTCGAGCGGTTCGAGGGCAAGCTGCAGCAGCACGGCAACCTGACGCGCGCCGCCATCGAGCTGGCCAAGGACTGGCGCACCGACCGGATGCTGCGGCGCCTCGAGGCACTGCTGTGCGTAGCCGACCGGGAAAAGAGTTTCGTGATCTCCGGCAACGGTGACGTCATCGAGCCTGAGAACGACCTCATGGCCATCGGCTCGGGCGGTCCCTTTGCCCAGGCCGCGGCGCGCGCCCTGCTCGAGAACACCGAGCTGGACGCCCGCGACATCGTCGAAAAAGCGCTCGGCATCGCTGCCGACATTTGCGTCTACACCAACCGCAACCTCGTGATCGAGACACTGGCATGAACGATACCCCGATGACGCCGCGCGAGATCGTGCAGGAACTGGACAAGCACATTGTCGGCCAGAACGCCGCCAAGCGCGCCGTCGCGATCGCGTTGCGCGACCGCTGGCGGCGCATGCAGATCGACGAACCGCTGCGCTCCGAGATCACGCCGAAAAACATCCTCATGATCGGCCCCACCGGCGTCGGCAAGACCGAAATCGCCCGGCGCCTCGCGCGCCTCGCAAACGCCCCATTCATCAAGGTGGAAGCGACCAAGTTCACCGAGGTCGGCTACGTCGGACGCGAGGTGGACAGCATCATCCGTGACCTGGCCGACGCGGCTGTGAAAATGACCCGCGAGCACGAAATGAGCCGGGTGCGCCACCGCGCGGAGGACGCCGCCGAGGAGCGCGTGCTCGATGCGCTGCTGCCGGGCACCCAGTCGAGCTGGCAGGCCGGCGAAACACCCTCCGCGGACGGCGAGACGGCACGCGGCGCCGATACCCGGCAGAAGTTTCGCAAGATGCTCCGCGAGGGCCGCCTCGACGACAAGGAAATCGAGATCGAGGTCCGGGCCGCGCCGAGCGGCGTCAACATCATGGCGCCGCCGGGCATGGAGGAAATGGCGAACCAGTTGCAGGGCCTGTTCAGCAACATGGGCGGTCGCAGCAGCCGGCGCAAGCTGAAAGTCGGCGCCGCGCTCAAGCTGCTGGTGGACGATGAAGCGGCGAAAATGCTCAACGACGAGGAAATCAAGCTCAAGGCCATCGCCAACGTCGAGCAGCACGGCATCGTGTTCATCGACGAGATGGACAAGGTTACCCGCCGCGAGGGCTCGATGGGCGCCGGCGCGGACGTGTCCCGCGAAGGCGTGCAGCGCGACCTGCTGCCGCTGGTGGAGGGCTGCACCGTCAGCACCCGCTACGGCATGGTGCGCACCGACCACATCCTGTTCATCGCCTCGGGCGCGTTCCACATGGCCAAGCCCTCCGACCTGATTCCGGAGTTGCAAGGCCGGCTGCCGATTCGCGTCGAGCTCGATGCGCTGAAAGCCGCGGATTTCGTGCGCATCCTGACCGAGCCCGACCATTCGCTGACCATGCAATACCAGGCGCTGCTCGCGACCGAGGGCGTCAAGCTGAGCTTCGCCGCGGACGGCGTGCGCCGGCTCGCGGAGATTGCCGACCAGGTGAATGAGCGCTCGGAAAATATCGGCGCCCGCCGGCTGCACACCGTTCTCGAGCGCCTGCTGGACACGATTTCCTTCGAGGCCGCCGACCGCGCCGGCGCGGAAATCGTCATCGACGCCGGTTATGTGGACAGCGCGCTGGGCGAACTGGCGGCCGACGAGGACCTGTCCCGGTACATTCTCTAGGGGGCGGCGCCCCCTTACAATGTTGCGCATCGCCTGATTACCTGGAGCCGCTATGAGCGCTGACATCGCATCCCCCGTCACCATCCGCATGCACCGCAAGTCGCGGGTGCTCGAGGTCGGCTGGGAAGACGGCACGAATTTCAAGTTCCCGGCCGAGTACCTGCGCGTGTTCTCGCCTTCCGCGGAGGTCCAGGGGCACGGGCCCGGGCAGGCAGTGCTGATGATCGGCAAGGAGAAAGTGAATATCAGCGCAATCCAGCCCGTCGGCCACTATGCAATCAAGCTGGTGTTCGACGACAAGCACGATTCCGGGCTGTTCTCCTGGTCGTATCTGCACTGGCTCGGCGAAAACTACGACGAAAACTGGTCGACTTATCTCGAGCGGCTGGACGAGGTCGGTTACCAGCGCAAGGAAGTGTCCCCGGAATGAGCGGCCAGAAGGACACCACGCACTTCGGGTTTACCGAAGTCCCGGTAGCCGAGAAGGCGCGCCGGGTACGCGGCGTGTTCGACTCGGTTGCCGGCCGTTACGACCTGATGAACGACCTGATGTCGCTCGGCATCCACCGCGTCTGGAAACGCTTCACGGTGGAAAAGGCCGGCCTGCGGCCCGGCAAGCAGGTACTGGACCTGGCCGGTGGCACCGGCGACCTGGCGGCACTGATGGCGCCGCGGGTGGCGCCGGGCGGCCGGGTGGTGTTGTCCGACATCAACGAAGCCATGCTCCGGCGCGGCCGCGAACGGCTGCTCGACCGCGGCCTGGCCGGCACAGGCGTCGAGTATTGCCTCGCTGACGCCGAGGCGTTGCCGCTCGGGGACGACAGCTTCGACGTGGTCACTATCGCCTTCGGGCTGCGTAACGTCACCCGCAAGGAGCGCGCACTGGCGGAGATTTTTCGCGTCCTCCGCCCCGGCGGCCAACTGCTCGTGCTCGAATTTTCCAAGCCGGTCGAACCGTTGGCGCCGGCCTACGACCTGTATTCCTTCCAGGTGTTGCCGGCGATCGGCAAGCGAGTGGCCGGCGACGACGCCAGTTACCGCTACCTGGCCGAATCGATCCGCATGCATCCAGACCAGCAGACCTTGCAGGCGATGATGGCGGACCAGGGCTTCGAAGGCTGCCGTTATCACAATCTCACGGGCGGCATCGTCGCCCTGCACCGGGGCTGGAAATATTGATGTTTGAACCGCTCGTCGCGCTGCTCAATCGCGGCATTGCCGCGTCCAGCGATGCCGCGCAGCGCTGTCGCGCCCTGGAAGGCTCGAGTTTCCGCATCGAACTGGACGGCCTCGGCATCGGCCTCACGCTGGTATCGCAGGGCGCTCGCGTCGCCCTCGCCGAGCAGGCGGATGCGGATGCGTGCCTGGGCGGCACCCCGGGCGCCCTGGCGCGGCTCGCCGCCACCGGCGACGAGAGCCTGCTGCGGTCCCGAGCCGTGCGCATCAGCGGTGACCCGCTGGTGGCGCGTGACTTCCGCGACCTCATCTCGATCGCGGCGCCCGACTTCGAGGAAGAACTGTCGCGGCTGGTCGGCGACGTCGCCGCGCGCCAGGCCGGCAACCTGGTGCGCAGCTTCACCGGCTGGGGCCTGGATGCCGCGGACCGGCTGTCGCGCACGCTCGCCGAGTATTTGCAGGAAGAAAGTCGCGAGCTGCCGGCCCGCGCGGAAGTCGAGGCTTTTCTCGAGGGCGTGGATGACACGGCCGCCGCCCTGGCGCGCCTCGAAGCCCGTGTCGCGCGCCTGGAGCAGGCGCGTTGATCGGACCACGCCAACTCTTCAGGATGCTGCATATCCAGCGCGTGCTCCTGAAACACGGGCTGGATGAACTGGTTTCGGCAACCCACCTGTTCCGACCGCTGGCACGGCTGCGGCGCGTGCCCGGATTGGGCATGCGCCAGGCCGCGCGCGACCAGCCGATGGGGGTACGGATTCGCGAGGCGCTGGTCGAGCTCGGCCCGATCTTCGTCAAGTTCGGCCAGGCGCTCTCCACCCGGCGCGACCTGCTGCCGCGCGAGATCGCCATGGAGCTGGCCAAGCTGCAGGACCGCGTGCCGCCGTTCCCGGCCGCAGAAACTCATCGCCAGCTGGCGGCCGCCTACCGCAAACCGCTCGACGAAATGTTTGCGCGCTTCGACGACGAGCCGCTGGCCGCCGCCTCGATCGCGCAGGTGCACACCGCACAGCTGCCGGACGGGCGCGAGGCCATCGTCAAGGTGTTGCGGCCCGGCGTGCGGGAGCAGATCCGCCGCGACGTTGATGTGCTGCATGCGCTGGCGGCCCTGGCGGAACGCTACCGCAGCGACGTACGACGCCTGCGGCCGCGCGACGTCGTGCGGGAATTCGACACGACGCTGATGGACGAGCTCGACCTGATGCGCGAGGCCGCCAACGCCTCACAGTTGCGCCGCAACTTCGAGGGTTCGCCGCTGCTGTACGTGCCTGAGCCTTACTGGGACTGGTGCCGCCCCGGCGTGCTGGTGATGGAGCGCATTCACGGCATCAACATCGGCGAAACGGAAAAACTTCATGCCGCGCATATCGACATGCGCCGGCTGGCCGCGAACGGCGTGGAGATCTTTTTCACCCAGGTATTCCGCCACAATTTTTTCCATGCCGACATGCATCCCGGCAACATCTTCGTCGACCCCAGGGATCCCGCGAACCCGCAATACATCGCGGTCGACTTCGGCATCGTCGGCAGCCTGAGTGCTCGCGACCAGCAATACCTGGCGGAAAGCTTCCTCGCGTTCTTCAATCGCGACTACGGCCGCGTTGCACGCCTGCACGTGGAGTCCGGCTGGCTCGCGCCGGGCACCCGTGTCGAGGACGTGGAATCCGCCTTCCGCACCGTCTGCGAGCCCATCTTCAATCGGCCGCTCAAGGACATCTCTTTCGGCCAGTTCATCGTGCGGCTGTTCACGGTGGCGCGCCGCTTCGACATGGAAGTTCAACCGCAGCTGATCCTGCTCGAAAAGACGCTGCTGAATATCGAGGGCCTGGGCCGCGAACTGTATCCCGACCTGGACCTGTGGGAGACCGCGCAGCCGATCCTCAAGGAGTGGATGCGCGAGCGGGTCAGCGGCCGGGCGATCGTCGCGCGGCTGCGCGAACAACTGCCAGAAGTCGGCGAAACCATCCAGGAATTCCCGCAGGTGTTGCACAGCATTCTGCAGCAGGCGGCCGAGGGACGGTTGCAGGTCGAAGTAAAGCACCCGGGCATCGAGCCGCTGCGCGCCGAGCTGCGCGCGGACCGGCAGCAACGCTGGCGCACGGGCACCGGCGGGGCTTTGCTGGTCGGCGGCGTCCTGTGGATCGGCCTCGCGGCAACGCCCGTGGCGCTCGGCTGGGTGCTGTTCGGTGCCGGCGTCGCGCTGCTGGCGATCAGGCTGGCGGGCAAGTCCTCCTGAGACAGTCGGCCAAGGCCCGGGTCGCAGGCCCGGCGTCATCACGATCCGCGAACACCAGGTAGAGCTCCTGGTGCCGCACGGCGCCTTCGACCAGCGGCAACGGCTTTAGTGCATCGTCCGCCAGCAAGCCGGTGATGCGGTGCCGCGGCAGCCAGGCAAAACCCATGCCGCGTGTCACGGCCTCGACCGAGGTCGCCAGGTGGCTCACCGTCCAGCGCTGCTCGGCGCCAAGCCAGCCCGCATCGCGGCTCTCCTTCAGGCCGGAGTCGCGCACCACGAGCTGGCGGTGCTGGCGCAGGTCGCGCTGGGTCAGCGACCGACCGAGCGCATGCAACGCATGGCCGGGGTTGGCAACGGCAACGAATTCCACCGTGGCCAGCGGCTCGCCGAGGAAGCCCGGCGGCACCCATGCGGTGATCGCCAGGTCAGCGGTGCCGGAAAACAGCTGCTCGATCGTGCCGGATAACACCGATTCGATCAGTTCCACGCGCGTCGTGCCGGTGAGGCCGGCGAACGCGTCCAGGCTCGCCAGCAGCCGGTCCTGCGGGAAGATCACCTCGACCGCGAGCCGAACCACCGGCTCCCAGCCCGCCGCAAGCACGCGCGCCGCGCGTTCGATCGCCAGCGCCTCGTCGAGCAGGTAGCGCGAGCGCCGCAGCAACTCCGCGCCGGCCGGCGTCAGCACCGCGCGCCGCCCCTCCAGTTCGAGCAGGGCCACCCCCAGGCCGGCCTCGAGCCGACGGATACCATAGTTGACCGTAGAGACGGATTTCGACAGCGCCTCGGCAGCGCCAGCGTAGCCGCCATGATCGATTACAGCCTGGAGCATGCGCCATTGCTCCAGGGTTACCCGCGGCCTCATTTCGATTTAATCGAATACATTTGGCTATATTTTGCCATTTATATTCGACTAAATAGAAGCTAATTTTTGCCCCATACAACACGAGGCCAATCCATGAACAAGCGACACATTCGCCAGGTGCTCCAGGATCAGCCCGCTTCCGACGGTGCGGGCGTCAAAATCCGTCGCATCGTCGGCCAGGGGCGCCACGACCTGGACCCTTTCCTGATGCTTGATGAAATTCGCTCGGACCAGCGCGACGAGTTCGTCGCGGGGTTCCCGTCGCATCCGCACCGCGGCATAGAGACGTTGACCATCATGCTCGACGGGGGTTTCGAGCACCAGGACCACATGGGCCACCGGGCCGCCATCCGCGCCGGCGGCGCCCAGTGGATGTCGGCCGGCCGCGGCGTCATCCACTCCGAAATGCCGCTGCCCGGCGAGGGCCGTATCCACGGCTTCCAGCTCTGGATCAACCTGCCGGCCGCGGACAAGTTGCGCGAACCCGACTATGAGCAGGCAGAAGCTGACGCGTTGCCCGACTTGCGGCTCGAGCAGGGTCGCCTGCGAATCATCGCCGGGCGCTACGGCGACGCCGTATCGCCGATCGACCGGACAGCCTGCGAAGCATCCGTGTTGGAACTGCAGCTGGCGCCTGATGGCCGTTTTGCCTGGGCGCCTCCGGCCGGCCACCGCGCGCTGGTGCGACCCTTCCATGGCCGTATACGCATCAGCGCCCCCGCCGAGCCGGAAACCTGGCTCGAAAGCGGCCAGCTCGCCATCCTGGATGGCGACGGCGAGATCGGGATCGTCGCGGACGCGGCCGGGGCCGGGATGCTGCTGCTGTCCGGGCAGCCGCTCGGCGAGCCAATCGTCCAGTACGGACCATTCGTCATGAACACGACCGAACAGATCCGCCAGGCCATGCGCGACTACCAGTCCGGCGCGTTGGTCGCGCCGCTCGAGTAAGCCAGGCGTCAGCGCCCCCCTGAACCATGCAAACAGAGGAACCAAATACCATGACCAAGCTGTTTCCCTTGGCGGATCTTGCCGCGCGTATCTTCCTGGCCGCGCTGTTCATCGTCGCCGGACTGGGCAAGATCCCGGGTTACGAGGGCACCGCCGGCTACATGCAATCCATGGGCGTGCCCGGCATGCTGCTACCGCTCGTGATCGCGTTGGAAATCGTCGGCGGCCTCGCCATCGCGATCGGCTACCGAACCCGGCTGGCGGCCTTCCTGCTGGCGGGTTTCACGGTGTTGTCCGGGCTGATTTTTCACAGCCCCCTCGACCCGGCCGAACAGACGCAGTTCCTCAAGAATCTCGCCATCGCGGGCGGTTTCCTGCTGCTGGTCGTGCATGGCGCCGGCCGCTGGTCGCTGGACGCGCGCCGCGCTTGAACGAAGCGCACGGGCGAGGCGACCCCGCCCGTGCGCCTGGACCGCGGATTCAACGCGCGTGCGGCGCGCGGACGGCGGCCAGGCCGAGTACCGGCTCGTCGCCGACCACCGCGGAGTCGATCGTGACGCCCGCGGGTACCTCGAGCCAGTCGCCGGGCCCGAGCAAGCGCGACTGGCCGCCGATTGCCAGTCGCAACTGGCCGCAAAATACCGCCTCGATACGTGTCTCGCAGGGACAGTGAGCGGCGAATTCGGTACCCGGCGCGAGCAGGTGCAGCGACACCTGGTAACCATCCGCCTCGAGCTT
The DNA here is from genome assembly GCA_047921455.1 of Gammaproteobacteria bacterium. Classification (GTDB taxonomy): domain Bacteria; phylum Pseudomonadota; class Gammaproteobacteria; order Steroidobacterales; family XN24; genus XN24. The sequence continues at coordinate 54,509 of JBLRWC010000004.1, read as the reverse complement.
CGCTTGCAGTTTCCGTACGGCCTTCACGCCAGCGCTCCCCTCAACACAAATCGAATGCGTGCCGCTTGAGGTCTTCCAGCCGGATGACCTGCAGGGCAGCCTCGTGGGTGGCCGTGAGCACCACCTTCGGCGCACAGCCCGCGTCCAGCGCCTCTTGCCAGCGCGCCGCGCACAGGCACCAGCGATCGCCCGGCTTGAGGCCAGGGAAACCGGCTTCCGGCCGCGGCGTGCTCAAATCGTTGCCGCGGGATTTCGAGAATTCGAGAAACTCGGCGCTGAGTCGGGCACACACCACGTGGCGGCCGACGTCGTACGGCCCGGTGTGGCAGCAGCCGTCACGGAAGAAACCCGTCAGCGGATCCATGCTGCAGGGCTGCAGCGGTTCACCGAGCACATTTTTCGCGGTCGACATGCACACATTGTAGGCAAGCCGCGCGACGCTGTCTCGAGCCGACGGCAGCTGATCCGAGAAAATTCAGCGCCGACGCGGATTCCTGCAAGGCGTGCAAGAGCCGCACCGTAAGTTTTCGCAAATCGCTGGCCGAGGCAGATATTGCGCTTACCGAGGACATGTTGGGGCGTACGCCTTGTCCATGGTATCTCGAGAACTATCCGCCGCCGGGCGGCGCGCTCAGCCGGCAGGCGTCCTGAGCGCGCCCAGGAAGGCCGCCGGTGATTCACCGCGCTCCAGCGCCTCGACCAGTGCCGAACCGACGATCACGCCGGGCACGACCTGGCCAAGGTCGGAAACCTGCGCGGCGCTGCGCACCCCGAAGCCGGCACACACCGGCACCGTCGAGGCCGCCACGATACGGCCGAGATAGTCATGCAAGCCGGCATTCGCCGCTTGCGCGCCGCCGGTGATACCCGTGACGTTGACGGCGTACAGGAAGCCGCGACTCGCGCGCGCGGCCGCCTCGATCCGAACCGGCGGCGTCACCGGGCTGACCAGGTGCACCAGCGCGAGCCCCTGGGCGGCAAGCGCCGCATCGAGCGGCCCGCTCTCATCGAGCGGCAGATCAGGCACGATGAAACCGTCCACGCCCGCCTCGATCGCGCGTTGAGCAAGGCGTTCATAACCCATTGCCAGCAGCGGGTTGAGATAGCTCATCAGCACCACCGGCGCAGCCGGCGGCGGATCCATTGCGGCTATCTCGTCGAGAATCCACGACAAGGTCACGCCCTGGGCGATGGCCTCCCGGCTGGCTCGCTGGATAGTCAATCCGTCGGCCATGGGATCGGTAAACGGCACGCCCACCTCGACCACGTCGGCCGCGCCGGCCACCTCCGCGAGGGTCGCCCGGAAGTCCGTCTTTTTTGGATAACCCGCCGTGATGAAGGCGACCAGCGCGGTGCGCCCCTCGTCGCCCGCGGCACGAATCGCCGCGCTGATGCGCTCGTGCGGACTCATTGGGTGCGCTCCTGCTTGGGAAATTTGGCGAGCGTGGGCATGTCCTTGTCGCCCCGCCCGGACAGGCCGAGCACGATCCGCTTGCCGGGATTCGTGCGCGCCCAGCGCTTCGCGCCGGCAAATGCGTGCGCCGTCTCCAGCGCAGGGAGAATGCCCTCCAGCTCGCAGCATTCGTCGAGCGCAGCGAGCGACTCCCGGTCCCCGGCATACTCGTAGCGCACCCGGCCGATGGTCGCCAGAAAGGCATGTTCCGGACCCACGCCCGGATAATCGAGACCGGCCGAGACGCTGTCGGTCTCGTAGACCTGGCCATCATCATCCGACAGCAGCAACGAGTAAGTGCCATGCAGCACGCCAGGGCGGCCGAAGCTGATGGTCGCGGCGTTCTCGCCGAGCCCCGTGCCATGACCGCCCGCCTCGATGCCCAGGATCTCCACCGAGGGATCGCCGAGAAAACCGTGAAACAGGCCGATCGCGTTGCTGCCGCCGCCGACGCAGGCGACCACGAGATCCGGCAGGCCGCCGGCTCGCTCGATCACCTGGTCGCGCGCTTCCATGCCGATCACCGCCTGCAGTTCGCGCACGAGATAGGGATAGGGATGAGGCCCGACCACCGAGCCGAGCAGGTAATAGGTTCCTTCAGGGTCAGACACCCAGTCGCGCAATGCCTCGTCAATCGCCGCCCGCAGGGTGCGGTCGCCGCTCGTCACGGGAACCACCTCGGCGCCGAGGCGCCGCATCCGCTCCACGTTCAGCACCTGTCGCTCGCAGTCGATCTCGCCCATGTAAACGAGGCAGGGTAGGCCGATACGCGCGCAAGCCGCGGCAGACGCCACGCCATGCTGACCGGCGCCGGTTTCCGCCACCACGCGTTTCGCGCCGAGCATTTTCGCGAGCATGGCCTGGCCAAGCGCATTGTTGATCTTGTGCGCACCGGTGTGGGCGAGATCCTCGCGCTTCAGCCAGAGCTCGGCGCCCCAGGCTTCCGAGAGCCGTGGCGCGAAAGTAAGCGCCGTCGGTCGACCGACCCAGTCACGCAGTTCCGCCCCCAGGCAGCCCTGGAATTCGGCCGAGTGCAGGTGTTTTGCAACGCCAGCCTGCAAGCGGTCCAGCGCCGGCACCAATGTCTCGGGCACAAAGCGCCCGCCCCACGGACCGAAGCGGCCGCGCGCATCCGGCAACCGCCCATCCAGCAGGGCCTCGAGTTGTGCCGCAGCGTCTTCGACGGGGCTCGCGAAACTGTTCATCACCGATACTCCTTCAACTTTCATCACCCCGGCGTGCGGCCGCCACGAAGGCCGCCACCAGCGCGGGGGCCTTGATTCCCGGCGCGGACTCTACCCCGCTGGAAACATCCACGCCCCACGGCTGGACTCTCTCCAGGGCCTCCGCCACATTGCCCGGATGCAGGCCGCCAGCCAGCACGACCCGCGTCCGCCGCGCGAGCTCGGCGGCCGCAGCCCAATCGGCGACACGGCCGGCCCCGCTCTCCGGTCCCTCGAACAACAGTCGCTCCGGCAACAGCGCCGGCAGCGGCGCACCCGAGCGGAACACCGGCAACGGGTCGGCGCCCCCCAGGTCCACGCCCGGCAAGTCGACAGCGTCACTTTGCACCCAGTCCGCCGGGAATTCCTGCAGCACTTGCTCGATCCAGCCCGGCGGGGGATGGCGGAACACCGCGACACGGCGCGTGCCCGGCGGCAGGCCGGCGGCCAGCTTGCGCGCCTGCCGCGGCGACACCTGGCGCGGCGAGGCCGAAAACACGAAACCCACGGCATCCGCGCCCGCCTTGACGGCCGCCGCGACGCCCTCGGGCGTCGTCAGGCCGCAAATTTTCACCAGCATACTCACCCTGCCTCCTTCATGACCGCCTCGCGACCCGCCGCCAGCATCGCCGTGGCCAGTTCCACCGGGTCCGGCGCGCGCATCAGTGCCGTGCCGACCAGCGCCACGCCATAACCGAGCGCGGCGGCAGCCGCGGCGTCTGCCGCACCCCGCAACCCACTCTCCGCCACGGCCGGCGCGCCGGGCGGCAGCCACGGTGCCAGCCGGGCAAGCCGCCCCGGGTCCACCGCGAGGGTGCGCAAATCGCGCGTGTTGACGCCGACCAGCACGGGCGCGCCGCTGGCACTCTCGCCAATGAAGTTCGCGGCCCGCTCCAGGTCGGCTTCATCAAACGCTTCGAGCAGCACGAACAAGTCCTGCTGCCGTGCGACGGCCAACAGCTCTCCAAGCACTCCATCGCTCAGCATCGCCACGATCAGCAGCACACCGCCGGCGCCGGCCGCACGCGCTTCCAGCACCTGCCAGGGATCGACCAGGAAATCCTTGCGCATTGCCGGTACACCCGCTGGACGCAGGGCCCGCGCCGCCGTGGCCAGGTCGTCCAGGCTGCCGTCGAACCGCGCCGGCTCGGTCAGCACCGATACCGCCGCCGCCCCCGCCGAGGCATATTGCCCCGCCCGCGCCGCGATATCGGTCGCGGCACCCAGGGCGCCTTCCGCTGGCGAAGTGCGCTTGATCTCGGCAATCAAGTCGAACTGCTCCAGCCGCAGGCGCGGGGCCGCGGGCGCCGCCGCGCACGCCGCCAGCAAGTCCGTCTCACTGCGCGTGGCGCGCGCGGCGCGCACACGCTCCGCCGAGCTGTGCGCCATCTGCGCGAGAAAACTCAAGCCGGCGTCTCCGCGGCATGGCTCTCGAGGGACGCCAGCAGCGCCGCCGCCCGGCCGTCGAGCAGTGCTGCGCGCGCCATCTCCATGGCCGCCGCTGGACCGCCGGCAAGACCGGTCAACTCGAGCGCCAGCGCCGTGCCCAACAGGACCGCATCGCGGTGCGCGTCGGTATCCTCGCCGGCGAACAGCGCGCGCAGTCGCGCCGCGTTGTATACCGCGTCGCCCCCCGCGAGATCCTCGGGCGTGCAACGCGCCAGGCCCCATTCCCCGGGATCGCGCTGGTACTCGACGACCTCGCCGCCGCGCACATCGAACAACTGGAATGGCCCGACCGGCGTCGCCTCGTCCCAGCCGGGCGCGCCGTGCACCACGAAACCGCGCTCGAGACCCGCGAAACCGGCCAGGGCCTCGGCCATCAGGCGCGCCGCGGCCGGACTGAAGGCGCCGAGCAGCAGGTACGGCGGCGCGGCCGGATTGGTGAGCGGGCCGAGCATGTTGAACACGGTGCGCACGCCCATCGCGCGCCGCACCGGCCCGATGGCCTTCATCGCCGGGTGGAAATAGGGCGCAAACAGGAATGTGTAGCCGGTCGCCGCCAGGCAGGCGGCCGCGGCCAGCTCGTCGGCCGGCAGGCGCATGCCGAGCGCCTCCAGCATGTCGGCGCTGCCGCTGCGGCTGGAAATGCTGCGGTTGCCGTGCTTGACGACGGGTATGCCGCAAGCGGCGGCCAGCAGCGAAGCGCCGGTAGACAGGTTCAGGCTCCCGGAGCCGTCGCCGCCCGTGCCGACGATATCGAGCAGCGGCCCGGTGGCAGGAATCTCGGGCCGGCGCGCCAGGCCGCGCATCGCGGTGGCAAAGCCGCGCACCTCGGCAGCGCTCTCGCCCTTGGCGCGCAGCGCAGCCAGCAACGCGGCCGCCAGCGCGGGCGCCAGGTCCTCGTCCGTCAGCGCGACCATCAACCCGGCGGCCTCGTCCTCCGCCAGGTCGATACCGCAAAGCAGTTTTTCAAGGGTGCCGGACAGGCCGCTCATAGTGTGTTCTCCGCGGTCGCATAACCAGGCGACAGGAAAGTCCCGAGCAGCGTCAGGCCGTGGGGCGTCAACACGCTCTCGGGATGGAACTGCACGCCTTCCAGCGGCAACGTCTTGTGGCGCACCCCCATCACTTCACCGTCATCGGTGTAAGCGCTGACCGCCAGCACGTCGGGCAAGTCGTCGCGCCCGACCGCGAGCGAATGGTAGCGCCCCGCTTCGAACGGCTGCGGCAGCCTGGCGAACACGCCTTGCCCGTCATGGGAGACGCTCGAGGTCTTGCCGTGCATCAGGGTCATGGCCGGGCGCACCCGGCCGCCAAAGGCTTCGACCAGCGCCTGGTGACCGAGACACACGCCCAGCACGGGCGCCCGACCGGCAAAGGCACGGATCACTGCAATGGAAATCCCGGCGGTTTGCGGCGTCCCCGGGCCGGGCGACACCACCACGTGGGTCGGCGCCAGCGCGAGCGCGTCGGCCACGGTCAGCGCGTCGTTGCGATGCACGAGCACCTCGGCGCCAAGGATGCGCAGGTACTGCACCAGGTTGTAAGTGAAGGAATCGTAGTTATCGATCATCAGCACGCGCGTGCTCACAGGCCGTCCTCCGCCATTTCCAGCGCGCGGCGCAGAATGGCGCTCTTGGCCAGCACCTCGCCGTACTCGCTCGACGGCACGCTGTCGGCAACGATGCCGGCCCCCGCCTGGTAGCTGTACTCGTCGCCGCGAAACACGAGGGTGCGGATGGCGATCGCCTGGTCCATGCCACCGCGCTTGGAAAAATATCCCACGGTGCCGGCATACAGCCCGCGCCCGGTCGGTTCATACTCCTCGATCAGTTCCATGGCGCGCACCTTGGGCGCGCCGACCAGCGTGCCCGCCGGGAACGTTGCCGCAAACAGGTCGAAGGCGTCGCGGCCGGCCTCGAGTTCGCCGTTCACCCCGCTGACAATGTGCATGACATGACTGTATCGCTCGATGGCGCGGCTCGGCTCGACCTGGATCGAGCCCGGCACCGCGACCCGGCCGAGATCGTTGCGCGCCAGGTCCACGAGCATCACGTGCTCAGCGTTCTCCTTGGGGTCCGCCAGCAACTCCACTTCTCGCGCCAGGTCTTCCTCGTGGGTCGCGCCGCGGGGGCGTGTGCCGGCGATCGGCCGCAGCGAAGCCCGGCGCCCGTCGAGCTTGACCAGTGCTTCGGGGGAAGAACCCGCCACGGACACATCGTCCAGCTCGAGAAAATACATATAGGGGGACGGATTCAACAAGCGCAGCGCGCGGTAGGCTTCGAACGGCGCCAGGTCCGTTTGGCCGGCAAACCGCACCGACAACACGAGCTGGAAGACGTCGCCGGCCGTGATGTTGCCCTTGGCTTTCGCCACCGCCGCGATGAATTCCGCTTCGCTCATACTGGCCCGGGGAGCCGCATGCCGGCCCGCGCGGCGAAACGGCACACCGCCGGCCAGCGCCTGGACGACTTCGCGTCGCAGCGCAGTCCGCTCCGCCTCGTCGCCGGCATGCAACAGCGCGGCGCGGCGGGTCAGGTGATCGAACACCAGTAGCGACGCGGGCGCCACCCAGAGCCCCTCTGGAAAATCGTCGTGGCCACCGGGCACGCGCTCAAAGTGACGCACGATGTCGTAGGCGGCAATCCCCACCAGGCCGCCGTCAAAGGGCAGGCCCGCCTCGGGCGCCAGTGTAGGCGCGGCCGCCAGGGCTTCGCGCAGCGGCGGCAACAGGCCCTTGTCCACCGGCAGGGTACGTCCGCCGAAATGCAGCCCGGCGCCATCCAGCCGCACAGTCAGTGCGTCACCGAAGCCGATGAAGGAATAACGGCCCAGGCGTTCGGCGCCCTCCACGCTCTCCAGCAAAAAACGGGGCCGGAATGGCGCCAGCTTCATGTAGGCGGAGACGGGCGTGTCGAGGTCGGCGGCGATATCGAAAGGAGCGTGCATTATTCCTCCAGGGAGCGGCGGGCTGTCCGGGAGGAGGTCACGAAAAACCCATCCCCGGCAAGTTCCGGAGATGGGTTCGGGACGTGAGCCGCTTCAGCCGGCTGCTCGCGACCAGACCCCCTCCGGGAGTCCGAAACGCCACCACCAGTGGTCGCGCGCGCTGAATAGATCGGCTTTCATAGTGCAGCGGATGTTACTCGGCCACCGTCGCCGGTCAACCCCCAGCGCATGCAGGCGGGCCCACTCAGCCGCCAGCCCCGCTCCACGAAACGGCATAACGGACCGTGAGCGCCAGCGATATCGCCAGCCACACCAGCACCGTCAACGGGATGCCAACGCGCAGGAAGTCACGCGGCAAGTAACCGCCGGCCGTGGCAACGATGAGATTGGGGCGTGAACCGAGCGCCGTCGCAAAACTGAGGTTCGCGCCGAACAATACCGCCAGGACGAACGGTTCCAGCGGCGCACCGAGACCGCGCGCGACGGCAATCGCGATCGGCAATGACAACAGCGCGACCACCACGTTCGGCGCGAGACTGCCGGCGATCGCCACCAGCAACAGCACGACGGCCAGCGCCGCCGCGGCCGGCAGGCCGCCGAACACCTCCAGGAAGAGCCCGGCGAAGAACACATCGACGCCGGTGGCAACGCTGGCCTCCAGCAACGCGAGGCTCATGACGATAATCAATACCAGCGGCGCGGACAGCGCGCCCGCGACTTCGCGCCAGCCGATACAGCCCGTCGCGATGAGCAGTGCTACGCCCACCGTGGCGGTGACACTGATCGGCATCCAGCCGACCGCAGCGATCAGCACAATGGCTGCGGTCAGTCCCAGCGCGAGCGGCGCACGCGCGGTTTTCGGCAGGTCGACGCGTCCATCGAGTACCAGCATACTGCCGCTGGACCGCAATTCTCGCAGCCGCTCCGGGGCCCCCTGCACGAGGATGACGTCCCCGGCCTGCAACACCGCGTCCTCGAAATCCCCGGTGATCTCGCTGGTACCGGCCGCCGTCGCGCGGTGGATGCCCAACGGCAGGAGCCGGTAGCGCTGCCGGAACCTGGTCGTCGACAGGGTTTTGCCATACAGGCTGGACTCCGGCGTGACGACCAGCTCCGCGAGTTGCTGCCCTTCCTTCTCGTCGGCGCTCGGCTCCGTTCCCTCGGTGGCGAATTCACTGTGCATGCGCGCCCCCAGCAGGCGCTCAAATTCCTTCAAGTGTTCACGCGTATCAGCCACCAGGAGGCGATCGCCGGCCTGCAATCGCATGGCCGGCAGTTTTGCGACCCGCAGGCCATCGCCCCGTTGCACCCGCGACACATTCATCCGCCGCCCGGTGCGCTCGCGCAACTCCGCCAGGGTCCGGTTTACCGCCCAACTGTCCTCATCGACAAAAAACATCGCCTTGAAGATGCGCGGCGCCGCCTGGCGAATGGGCGCATCCCGCTCCGGCAGCATCCGCGGGGCCACCAGCCACAAGAACAACAGCCCAACCAGCACCCCTGCCGCGGCCGGCACGATGAAATGGAACAGCCCGAAGTCCGGCAGGCCGAGCCGGGCGGCCTCGTTGACCACCAAGAGGTTGGTCGAGGTGCCGATGGTCGTCATCATGCCGCCGAGCAGGGCGGCGAAGCCGACCGGCATGAGCACCCGCGAGGCCGGAAAACGCTGGCGGGTCGAGGCGCCCACCAGGACGGGCAGCAGCGCCAGCACGACCAGCGTGTTGGATATGAAGGCCGAGGCCAGGGCACACGCCAGCAACGTCACCAGCAAAGCCAGTGAACGCGGTCCCATCCAGACTTTCAGCATCAACCGAATGAGCGGTTGGAGCGCGCCGGTCACCTCCAGCGCGCGGCCGACCACGAGCAGGGCGATGACGGTAATCAAGCCGGCATTACCGAACATGGCGAGGAAGGCGCCCGCGTTCAGGCCGCGGTACGGAAACAACTCGAAGCCGAGCACCAGCAACATCAGTACCATCAGGCTGGTAGATTCCTGTGGCACGGACCGGCGCGTCAACGCCACCAACCCGAACAGCGCAAGTCCGATGACGGCGAGACCATGTGTGTCCGGCAGCGCGAGGGTCGCGATCGTATCCATCGGGTCCGGGGATGGCGGCGGGGGAGCAACCTTTACCATGCGCCGGGGGGGGCTTGCTAGCTGCGCAGGGCAACCGCCCAGGCGAAGCGCAGCGCCTCGCTGTAGAGCGAAACGGGACAATCGACGGACGGACGGCGCCATGCGACGCTGTCTGCGCAGGCCAGCGCAGGCATCAGCACGAAACAGTCGCGCCCGGTCTCGGGCGGCGCCAGGCTCCATGGCGACAGGCAGATCAAGTGCGAATGCCGCGCGCCGTGGGTCAACAGGTCACGCTCCAGCGCGCCCGTGTCCGCCACCTCCAGGGCGCCCGGCAGCCGATACGGCGGCAGGCCCCCGCGCGACCTCGCCAGGCGCACCGAAGCCGCCCGCGCGCCGTCACGAAAGGCATTCAGGCGACTCCTGACCCAGTGCAACGCCGCAAACGTGCGCGGGTCGCGGCCGCGGCTCACCACGGCGTGCGCGATTCCGCCGAGTTCCAGCGCCAGGCGTCGCGGTGCAGCCTGGCCCGGCAACTGTCCCAGCAGTTCGTCCGCCAGGCTGACGATGCGCCCGGCCAGGCGTTCCAGCACCGCCGTGCGATCGCTGCTGATTTCCACCAGCGCACCGAAATCGAGTTCCAGCCGCAGCCGTTGCGGCGCGGCGGGAATCAGCTCACCCGCGCCCGGAGACGGGCCGAGCCAGCGCGGCGCCGACGCTAACATCGAGAGACCCGGCCCCGGTGCTTCCGGCACCAGGCTGACGGCAGGTGCGCTGGCCGCCAACGCCAGCAGGCCCTGCCAGCATCGGCGCGCATCCACTTCACCAGCGCCGGCCACCACCAGCGGGCGACGCCGCTGGATCGACTCGAGCGCAGCCGGCGGCAGCAGCAAATAAATAGGCGGCGCGCCCGCACAAGCGCCCACCGCGCCAAGGGCGAGTTCCTCGGGATGCGTCACAAAGCCGGGCAACGCGAGCGCGTCCGGCGCCAATTTGCGCCCCTCCCGCTGCAAGTGTGTCGCCAGCGCATCGAGCACCGCCCCCGCGTTGCAATCCGCCATCCCGCCACACAAGCGCAATGTCGTTCGACAGCCGGCGTCTTGCGCCTCGCGCAACGCTGCGGCCGGCCCTGCCGGCGCACTGGCCTCGCCATCGACATCCAGCCTTACCACCCGGGCGGGCGCCGGCGGCGTCCCTGCCGCCAGCGCCCGGAGCTCATCACGGTCCACCATCCCTGGTCCCCCATCCTTGTCCCTCAACCGCGGTGGCCAGTGTCTCGCCTGCGGCCCAGCGGGGTAAGGGCGTAAAAGCGGTGATTGCTCCGTGAAACGCCCGCCGGCACCGCCTCGCCTTGCAGCGACGCGCGCAGCACACCATCATTCAGGGATTGAACAGGAGGTACGCGTGAAAATCAGGGACTTGTTGAACCATTGGTCGGGCACTCGCAAGCCAAGCCTGACTGCTGAAACCTATGCCATTCACCTGCCCGTGGAAGACGCTGCGCGGGTGCATGCGCTCGCCGAGATGTACCCTGGCGTTCCCGAGGAGGAGATCCTGCGGGACCTGCTGGCCGCGGCGCTGGCCGAACTCGAGGCGGCCATGCCTTACCAGCCGGGCGCCAAGATCGCTACCGAGGACGACTTCGGCGACCCGGTCTACGAGGACGCCGGCCCTACGCCACGTTTCCTGGCACTCACCCGCAAGCACAAGGAGCAGCTCGGCTCTGACAGCTGAGCAGAACAGCCATGCCATCTTTTGATGTTGTATCCGAACTGGACGGCCACGAGGTGGCCAATGCTGTCGACCAGGCCAACCGCGAGGTCGACACGCGCTTCGATTTCAAGGGCACCGGCGCCAAGTACGAAGTGGCGGACTTCGTCGTCAGCATGGAGGCCGAAGCCGATTTCCAACTCAAGCAGATGCTCGACATCCTGACCCAGAAGCTCGCCAAGCGCGGCATCGACGTCGCCTGCATGAAACCCGAGGAACCGGAGATCGCCATCAACAAGGCGCGCCAGAAGGTTATCCTGCGGCACGGCATCGATTCCGATAACGCGCGCAAGATCGTCAAGCTGGTCAAGGACGCGAAGCTCAAGGTGCAGTCCCAGGTCCAGGGCGAACAGGTGCGCGTCACCGGCAAGAAACGCGACGACTTGCAGGACGTCATCGCCCTGCTGAAAGGTTCCGAGTTGGGGCTGCCGCTGCAGTTCACTAATTTCCGCGACTAGCGACAGCTGAGGCCGCCATGATTGATCTTTACACCGCGCCCACGCCGAATGGACGAAAAATCTCCATCGCCCTGGAGGAAATGGAACTGCCGTACCGCGTCATCAGCGTCGATCTCGCCGCCGACGAGCAGAAGACCCCGGACTTCCTGGCCATCAATCCGAACGGGCGCATCCCCGCGATCGTGGACCGCGACGCGGATGATTTCCCGGTCTTTGAATCCGGCGCGATCCTGCTCTGGCTAGCCGAGAAATCCGGGCGCTTCTTGCCCAAGGCGCCAAAACCGCGCTCGGTGGCCCTGCAGTGGCTGTTCTTCCAGGTCGGCGGCGTCGGGCCCATGCAGGGCCAGGCGAACGTTTTCTTTCGCTATGCCGAGGAAAAAATACCGTTCGCGATCACCCGTTACCAACGCGAGGTGCGCCGCCTCTTCGAAGTCTACGACCGGCGGCTGGCGACACAGGAATTTCTCGCCGGCGAGTACTCCATCGCCGACATGGCCACCTGGCCGTGGATCATTTCGCATGACTGGTCCGGCGTCCCGGTCGATGGCCTGGAACATTTGCAGCGCTGGCTCGGGGCCATCGAGGCACGGCCGGCCGTCAAGCGGGGCATGGATGTACCGAAGCCCTGGAATCCCAATCCGGATGTCGAAAAATTCGTCGGCGCTGCGCGCAAGATGCTGGTCTGACCGTCATGACTGAGGCGCCACGCGAACCGGTTCGCTTCGAGCCCAAGGACGCCGCGCTGCGCGAGGACGTCCGGGAAATCGGCGCGATCGTCGGCGCGGTCATTGCGGAACAATGCGGCGAGCGGATCTTCTTGGCCGTCGAACAGATTCGGCGTACCGCCATCCTGCAGCGCGAAACCGGCGAGCGCGGCGACCTGCACGAATTGCTCGATTCGCTCGACACACCCGCCGCGACAGACGTCATCCGCGGTTTTTCGAGCTACTTCCAGGCCATCAACATTGCCGAGAAAGTGCACCGCATCCGGCGACGGCGCGAGTGGCTGCGCGAGCACCGGCAAACGCGCTCCGACAATCTCGAGGGCGCCATGCGCCTGCTCGCCGAACAGTATCCCGACCCGGCCGACGCGAAAGCTTTCCTCGACGGCTTGCTCATCGAGCCGGTCTTCACCGCTCACCCCACCGAGCCGACCCGGCGCACCATCCTGCTCAAGCAGCAGCAGATCGCGCGCCGCCTGGTCGAGCGCATGGATCCCTCCCTTACCCCCCAGGAACACGCCGCCCTGCTGGCCAACATCCGCGCCCAGGTGACCTCGGCCTGGCAAACCGAAGAGCATCCGAATACCCGCATTACGGTCGGTGACGAGCGCGAGCAGGTGCTGTTTTTCCTGGCAGAGAGCATTTATCGCGTCATTCCAGCCGTCTATGAACACCTCGAACAGGCGGTCGCCGAGGCCTGGGGCCACGGCGATGCGCTGCCGCGACCGGGCATCATATTTCGCTTCGGCAGCTGGGTCGGGGGGGACATGGACGGCAATCCGAATGTCGGCCCCGAGACCATCCGCGAAACGCTCACGCTGCATCGCCGCACGGTGCTTGACCTGTACCGCGACGAGCTTCGCAAGGTCGCCCGGGAGCTTTCACAGGCGCCGAGCCGCATCGGCTTCTCGGCCCCCTTCCTGGCGCAGCTCGAGGTTTACTGCGGCGCCTTCCCGGACGCGCTCAACCAAGTGGCACCGCGCCACCGGGACATGCCTTACCGGGTATTCTGCGCCCAGCTGGCGCACCGGCTGGCGGCGACCCGCGCCGGCGCCGAGGGCGGCTATCCGAACGCCGAGGCCTTCCTTGCAGACCTCAGGCTGATGGCCGACAGCCTGCGCGAGAACAAGGGGCAGAATGCCGGCCTGTTTGCGGTCAACCGCCTGTTGTGGCGCGCGGAGACGTTTCGCTTTCACCTCGCCACGCTGGACTTGCGCCAGGACTCGGAAGTGCATCGACGCTGCATTGCGCACTGCCTGGGCGACGAGCAATGGCTGGAGCGACCGCAGGCCGAACGCACCGCACGCCTGCAGCAACTGCTCGACGAGGGCGCGCAATGCCCGCTGGTCGAGGACGAGGAAGCCGACAAGACGCTCGAGGTATTCCGCGCGGCCGGCGAGGCGCTGCGGATCTATGGCACGCGCGCCATCGGGCCGTACATCATCTCGATGGCCCAGGGCGCGGATGACGTGCTGTCGGTGCTGCTGCTCGCGCGCTGGGCCGGCCTGGCCGACACCGACGGTGTGGTGCCGCTCGACATTGCGCCCCTGCTGGAGACGGTTGACGACCTGGAGCGCGGCCCGGAGATCTTCGCCCAGCTGCTCGATGACCGTGTCTACAAGGCGCACCTCGAGACCCGTGCGCGACGCCAGGTCGTGATGATCGGCTACTCGGATTCCAACAAGGATTCCGGTATTGCGGCGGCCCGCTGGGCGCTGCACCTTGCCGAGGAAGCGCTGGTCGGCGTCGCCGAGCAGCGTGGCCTCGACCTGACGTTGTTTCATGGTCGCGGCGGCACCATCAGCCGGGGCGGCGGTCGCACCCATACGGCGGCGCTGGCGGCGCCGCGCGGCGCGGTGCGTGGCCGCTTGCGGGTGACCGAGCAGGGCGAAATCATCACCGCCAAGTATGGTCTGCGGGGCATCGCGATCCGCACGCTCGAGCAGGCCGCCAGCTCGGTCGCGGAAGCCACGCTGCGCGACGGCGGCGAGCCGCCGCAGGCACTGTGGCGCACCGTGATGGATGAAATCGCCGCGGACAGCCGCGCCGCCTACCGCGCCCTGGTCCACGAGGATGACGGCTTTTACGGCTACTTCCGCCAGGCGACGCCCATCGACGTCATCGAGCGCATGAACATCGGTTCCCGGCCGGCCTCGCGGCGCGCGATGCAGGGCATTCGCGACCTGCGCGCCATTCCCTGGGTATTCGCCTGGACGCAGACCCGCGCGATCCTGCCGGGCTGGTACGGCGTCGGCACCGGGCTCGAGGCCGCAGTCGCGCGCCACGGCGAGGCGCCGCTGAAAGAAATGTTCAGCAACTGGATGTTCATGCGCGCCATGCTCGAGGATCTCGAGATGGTGCTTGCCAAGTGCGATATGCAGATTGCGCGGCACTACTCGGAATTGGCCGACGAACCCCTGCAGCGCTACCAGGCAATTATCGAGGAAGAATACCGGCGCACGGTGGCCGTACTGTTGCGCCTCAAGGACGCGGATGAACTGCTGGCCAGTGATGCGACACTGAACCGCACCATACGGCTGCGCAATCCCTACGTGGATCCCATGAGCCTGCTGCAGGTGGACCTGCTCCGGCGTTGGCGGGCCAGCGGACGCGAGAACGAGGCCTTGTTCCGGGCCCTGCTGCTATCCGTCAACGGCATCGCGCACGGGCTGCAGAATACCGGCTGATCCGGTTAGCCCAGGCTAGCCGCGGCGTGACCGGATCGCCAGCCGGAGGCGGCCGGCGAATCCCTTGGCCGATTTGAGTGGAATAACCCAGTCCTCGCCATCGCGTTCGGCCTCCATGCCGCGCGACTCACCCCACTGTTCGTCGGACAGCACGTAGCGCATATTCCAGCCGTCACTTGCACGCGTGGCGCGAATCGTCACGGTGTCGCGAAACAGGTGTTCACCGGGAATATGCCGCCGGGTGATACGAGTGCCGTCCACCGTGTAGCCAGTGGTTGAAATCGCGAGATCCGCGCTCAGCACCAGCGTGCGTCCCGCGGTGATTTTCGCCGTGTCCAGGAATGCCGTGAACAGCGTCGGCGAGCGCGGCGCCGCGAGCTGCGCGCCCGCCGGCCCGAACAACTCGTCGAAGCGGCGCAACACGGCCGAGTTGGTCTCGATGCGCCGCTCCGAGAGCTTGAACATGAATGCGCCCCGCGGCGCCACCGTGGCCTCGAAATAGTAAGACGCACGGATCCGCCGGCCCTGTTCAAAGGCACGCTGAATGCTCGGCGGCAACGGCAGCCGGCTCGGCTCGAGCACGCCGGTCATACAGATATCGCCGAACAGGAAGCGCACCAGGTTCTGGTAGCCCTCCTCGGAATTCACAATGCCATAGGGGCCGCTGTGGCTGCGATAGACAAACGCGCGTGGCGCGCCGCGCACCGTGGCATTCTCGATACGCACCAGGCCATCGCTCATTTCGCCGGCCGCGATGCGGGCGAGACTGTAGTCGCGGTGGTTGGTGCCGACCAGGCAGAAAAACTGCCGTGGCGGAAACCGCTCATTCAGCGTATCCACCCGGTCGCTGCCCGGCGGCAGGCCGAGGTACCCGGCCATACGCCGGCGATTGAAATTGTTCATGTCCCACAAGCCGAGTACGGCCGGCACGTTCAGGCCGGCGAGGTCGATCCCGTTGTGGGGCGTCGCATAGGTGAATACCTTGTCCACCAGTGCCCGGTCCGCCGGCGTCGCGATGGCGTCGTTCTGCAGGAAGGCGCGGCACACCAGCCCACCCATCGAGTGCGCGACAAGGTGGACGCGGAACTCGGCCCGCGCCGCGGCGTCGTCCCCGCACACCTGCTCGCGCAGCTGGTAAATAAGCGCCTTGAGCCCGGTGGCCGCCTCGATGATGGATAACGGTTTACCGGTACCGAAATCGTGATCCGCTGCGTCGTAGTAGCGGTAGACCACCACGCTCCTGGCGGGAATTCGACCACTGAGTTCGCTGCCGTCCTGGTAGATATCCCGGTAGCCATAATCTTTCATCAGCCGGATGAGCGGCGACTCGAATACGTGGCGAACCACCGCGCCGCGCCAGTCCTGGCGCGCCTTGGTGGTGCCAAGGTTGAATCCCATGTACGGCGTGGCGACCGTGGCGGCTATATCAGAGTCGCGCATGGCGTAGCCACGCACGTAGATGATGGGGAAATACGGACGCATGTTCAGCCTCCCGCCGAAGCCGGACCGGGCGAAAATCACGCCGCAGCGCTGTCTCAGTCAGTCCCGCGGCCTGGAAACTCTGCCATCACTTGCTTGACCGCGGCGCCGATTTCTTCCGGGCCCGGATCCGGCGTGGCGAACGCATTCTCGAGCGTGCCGCGCCAGACTTCGGCGTTGCGGTCCAGGTCAATGACGTCGATGGCGAGATGGCCGACCGTGCGCGCGCGGCCGCCGACCGGCATGCTGACGCCGATACTGCCGCCGAAGCTGCCGCCCCAGCGCCCGGCGCCCAGCCCGACGCTGACCGGGGAACGTGGCCGCACACCCGTGTAGATCATGCCGTGAACCAGGCAATCCGCAGTGGCCTCATCCACTGCATAGCCCGTCCCTTCGAGGGCTCGGAGCACCTCGGTACGCAGCCGCTGCTCGGCGATGGAGGCCGGCCGGTCCGGGGTTTCCGCCCAGGCGAAAGTAGTGCAGTCCAATGATGCGTCCAGCGTATCCACCTGCAGCTTCGGCGCCACCGCGCAGGCTGACATGAAAAACACCGTGCCGACGAGCAGCGCGGCCCCCCGGAAACGGCGTGCCTGCGGGCAAACAGATCCTGAAATAAACTGGTACACGTCTGGTTTTCTCCCGCTAACCCGGTTGCTTGCCAACAGGCTAGCACCACGACGGCGAAAATGTCGCCACAGCGGCGTCATCTTTCGTCGGCGGCTGCAAACCGGGCAAGCAGGGCGCCATCCGCATCGAACAATTCCAGGTGCCGGTCGATGATTCGCCAGTTCCGCGCCGCCTCCAGCGCCTGTTCGAACGCACGTTCCTGCTCCATCACGCCTGGACAGGCCATCCTGGTCGTGGCTGGCGACCCAAACGTCAGGCGGGTGCCGAGCAGCATGTAACTGGCGGCGAAGCGATTGCAGCCGGTCGAGCCGAATGCGCGTAGCGGCGGGCCGCGATCGAACTCGAGGGACGCGGCCGACGTCGCGGCCGCCGGCATCCCGCTCAGCTCGGTGAGTCGCCATTGGGCGCTCTCGGGCGTCATGGTCGTCGTCGCGCATCCGGCCAGCAAGAAACCCGCCAGGAGCGGGAACCACAGCATTGCCATGCATTTCTTCACAACTTCCTCCTGCCGACACCATGCTTCAAAATAGCAGAACATCCAGTCCGCGACCCTCACAAGCAGTAAACTACCTGCAGTCTCTCAGCCAGGACCGGTGCCTGTACCATGGACAAGAAATACCTGTGGCCCGTTCTCGCAGCCGTGCTCATCGGGCTCATTGCGGTGTTTTACCCGCGGCCGGCGCCCGAGCCGCCGCCGGCGGCCATCGAATTGCCGGAGCAAGCCCCGCCGCCGCCCCCCGAACCGGCCTTCCTTGATCCGGATCCCGAGCCGGAACCGGCGCCGGACTTCATCCCGGAAGACCCGCCCGAACCGCTACCGCCGCTGCCCGAGCTCGACGAGAGCGACGCCGAAACGCGCGTCGCGCTGGCCGAGGTGGCCGGGCCGGAGCTCGTGGAACGCCACCTGGTGTCCCGGGCGCTCGTGCGCAATCTCGTTGCCACAATCGATAATCTGCCTCGGGAAGCGCTCTGGATCCAGGCCCGGGTAGTGCCGCCGATCGGTGGCCCCTTCCTGGTGGAGGGCGCGGAAGACGCGCCCGTCATCGCCACGAGTAACTTCGATCGCTACACGCCGTTTGTGCAACTTGTCGAAGCAGTCGATACCGACGCACTTGCCCAGCGTTACCAGCAATACTATCCGCTCCTGCAGCAGGCCTACGAGGAACTCGGCTACCCGGGCCGGCAGTTTCACAACCAGGCGCTCGAAATCATTGCGCACTTGCTCGCGACGCCGCGCGTCGATGAACCGATCCGGCTGACCCGACCGCACGTGCTTTACAAGTACGCCGACCCGCAACTGGAAGCGCTTTCTTCCGGACAGAAAATCCTGCTCCGCATCGGCCCGGCCAATGCCGCCGTGATTCGCGCCAAGCTCATCGAGTTGCGTGCGGCGCTCGAAGACTTGTCCGCGGCGCCTCGCGCCGAATAAACCGCGCCGCGATACAAGGACTCGGCATGGAAATCTCGCGACACCTCGAACGGGTATTGATAGCGGCCTACGACCACACGGTCATCCGCCATCCGATGCTCATCCTGCTGCTGGCCGCCCTGCTGGTGGGTTCGCTCGCCATGTTTGCGCCCCGCTTCCAGCTTGACGCATCGTCGGATTCGCTCGTGATGGAGCACGACGAGGCGGTGCGCTTCTACCGGGTGATCCGCGCGCGCTATGAATCGGACGATTTCCTGGTCGTCACCTACACGCCGGACGACGGCCTGTTCACTGAGCCGGCCCTGGCGCGGCTGGAGCAACTGCGGGGCGCCTTGCAGGCCATCGACCAGGTCGACGCCGTCACGACCTTGCTCGATGTGCCGCTGCTCGATGGACTCGACGTAAGCCTGACGGACTTGCCGACGGATCCGGATGAACTGAATTGTAACGGGCCGGACCGGGCGCAGGACTGCCGGCGTGCCGTCGACAGCGGCCTGTACCGCAACCTGCTGGTGAGTCCCGACGGCACCACCAGCGGCATCCGGGTCGACCTGGCGCATGACGAGCTCTACCGCGCCTTGCACCGGGAACGCGACCAGCTGCGCATCCAGCGCGACGCCGAGGGCCTCGACGCCGCGGAGCAGCAACGGCTCGCGGAACTCGACCGCAACATCGCCCAACGCGCCACCATTGTTCGCGAGCGCGAGGCCGTGGCCATTGCGCAAGTGCGCGAGGTCCTCGACGGCTTTCGGGACCACGCCCTGATCCACCTGGGCGGCGTACCGATGATCGCGGTCGACTCCATCGCGTTCATCCGCGCCGACCTGGTCAACTTCGGCGCAGCGGTCGGCGCTTTCATACTGCTGATCCTGTACATCGCTTTTCGCCGCTGGCACTGGGTCGTGCTGCCGGCCGTGACCTGCGCAGCCACAGTCGTGGCGATGCTCGGCCTGCTCGGCCTGCTCGGCTGGCCGGTCACGGTCGTGTCGTCCAACTTCATTTCGCTGCTGCTGATTCTCAACCTGGCGCTATTGGTACACCTGATCGTGCGCTACCGTGAATTGCACCAACTGCATCCGGATTACGACCAGGTCGCGCTGGTGCGCGCCACCGTCCACAGCAAGTTCCAGCCCTGCCTCTACACTGCGCTGACGACCATGGTCGCGTTCGGCTCGCTGCTGGTAAGCAATATTCGCCCGGTCATGGATTTCGGCTGGATGATGGTCATCGGCCTTGGCGTCGCTTTCATTCTGTCGTTCAGCATGTTTCCGGCGGCGCTGTTGCTGCTGAAGCCAGGCCGCCCCGTGCAGCTGCGCGACATCACGGGCGCGATCACGGGCGCGCTGGCGCGGGCGATCACCGCGCGACCCGGCGTGACACTGGCCGTCGCGCTGGTGCTGGCCGTCGGCGGTGTTTCCGGTACTTTCCAGTTGTCGGTCGAGAACCGTTTTATCGACTACTTCAAGAAGTCCACGGAAATCTACCAGGGCATGCGGCTCATCGACGAAAGGCTCGGCGGCACCACGCCGCTGGACGTCATCGTCGATGCCCCGCCGCCGGAGATCGACGATTATGACGAGGACGACTATTACGAGGACGACCTGGATTTCTTCGATGACTTCGGCGACGACGCAGGCATCGCCAGCACGAGTTACTGGCTCAACAGTGCTCGCTTGCCGGAAGTCCGCGCCATCCACGAGTACCTCGAGTCGCTGCCGGGAACCGGCAAGGTGCTTTCCATTGCGACCGCCATGGACATGTTCGGCGCACTCGAACCCCGCGTCCTGACGGAGGATTTTTTCCTGTCGGTGTTCTACCAGCGACTGCCCGACGCGGTGAAAAGCGCGGTATTCGAGCCCTACATGTCGGCGGATGGCGATCAGCTGCGCTTCAGCATTCGCGTCTACGAATCGGCGCCGGACCTGCGTCGGAACCAGATGCTGGAAGATATCCAGCAGCATATCGCGGTGGAAATGGGGCATGGCGCCGACCAGGTTCGGTTGACGGGGATGATGGTGCTCTATAACAACATGCTGCAGGGGTTGTTTCGTTCCCAGATCCTGACGCTCGGCGTGGTGTTCGGCGCAATCATGCTGATGTTCCTGGTGCTGTTCCGGTCCTGGCGTTACTCGACTCTCGGTATCCTGCCGAACCTCTTGTCCGCGGCGCTGGTGCTGGGCTTGATGGGCTGGGCCAGGATTCCGCTCGACCTGATGACCGTCACGATCGCCGCGATCACCATCGGCATCGGCGTGGACAACACGATCCACTACATTCACCGGTACAGCGAGGAAATCGGCCGCGACGGCGACGCCTGGGCGGCGGTGGCGCGCTGCCACGGCTCCATCGGCCGGGCGCTGTACTACACCAGCGTCACCATCGTGCTGGGGTTCTCGGTACTGGCGCTATCGGCCTTCATCCCGACCATTCACTTCGGTCTGCTCACCGGGCTTGCCATGACCGCCGCCTTGCTCGCGAACATGACGCTGTTGCCCGTGCTGCTCGCGAAAACCGAGTCGCCGACCGCTCAGTAGCGCTGGAACACCAGTGTCGCATTGGTGCCGCCGAAGCCGAAGCTGTTCGACATGACGGTGTCCAGGCGCACGTCGTCGCGGCGCTGCCGGACGATGTCAAAACCTTCGGCGGCCGGGTCGAGCTGCTCGATATTGGCCGAAGCCGCAATAAACTCGTGTTGCATCATCAGCAATGCGTGAATGGCCTCGTTGACGCCGGCCGCGCCGAGCGCATGGCCCGCCAGTGACTTGGTGGACGCGATCGGCGGACAGCCCTCGGGGCCGAACACTTCACGAATCGCCTCCAGTTCCCGGATGTCGCCGACCGGGGTGCTGGTGCCATGGGTATTGAGATAGTCCACCTTGGCGTCGACGCCATCGAGGGCCATGCGCATGCAACGCATTGCGCCTTCGCCCGAGGGCTGTACCATGTCGGCGCCATCCGAAGTGGCGCCGTAACCTACCAGCTCGCAAATGATGTTGGCCCCGCGCGCCTTGGCATGCTCGAGTTCTTCGAGGACCATGATGCCGCCGCCGCCCGAGATGACAAAACCGTCACGCTCAGCATCATAAGTGCGCGAGGCGCGCTCCGGCGTGTCGTTGTATTTCGAGGACAATGCGCCCATCCCGTCGAACATCACAGATGTTCCCCAGTGCAGCTCCTCGGCGCCGCCCGCGAAGACGATGTCCTGCTTGCCGAGCTGGATCAGTTCCGCGCCGTTGCCGATACAGTGCGCACTGGTCGCGCAGGCGGAACTGATGGTGTAGCTGACGCCCTTGACCTTGAAGGCCGTCGCCAGGTTCGCGGCGATCGCCGACGACATGCAGCGCGTCACCATGTAGGGACCCACCTTGCGGGCGCTCTTGTTGCGCACGGTGTCGGCGGTCCAGAACACGTTCTCGGTAGACGCGCCGCCCGAGCCGACAATCAGGCCGGTGCGCGGGTTGCTGATATCGCTTTCCTCGAGGCCCGCGAGCTCGATCGCCTCGCGCATCGCCACGTAATTGTAGCCGGCTGCGTCGCTCATGAAGCGCTTCAACTTGCGGTCGATCAAGTCTGCCAGCGGGATTTCCACCGGGCCGTAAACCTGGCTGCGAAAGCCCAGTTCCTTGTATTCCTCGTTGCAGCGAATCCCGGAGCGACCCTCGCGCAACGCGGCGAGCACCTCTTGACCATTGTTGCCGATACTCGAAACGATGCCGAAACCGGTGACGACGACACGACGCATAGTAGGACCCCTCAGAAAGAATCGGTCGAAGCGAACAAGCCGACCTTCAGGTCGGTAGCGCTGTAGATTTCCCGCCCGTCAACGCTCATGGTCGCATCCCCGATCCCCATGACCAAGCGCCGCAACAAGACACGCTTCATATTGATTCGATAGGTGACCAGCCTGGCGGTCGGCAATACCTGGCCGGTGAACTTCACTTCGCCGACGCCGAGCGCCCGGCCGCGGCCGGGGGCACCGCTCCAGCAAAGAAAAAAGCCGATCAGTTGCCACATCGCATCCAGGCCCAGGCACCCCGGCATGACCGGGTCGGACTCGAAGTGGCACTTGAAAAACCAGAGGTCCGGATGGATATCGAGCTCCGCGACGATTTCGCCGAGACCGAAGGAACCGCCGTCAGAATCAATGTGGGTGATGCGATCCATCATCAGCATCGGCGGCAGCGGTGCGCGCGCCCGATCCTTGCCGAACAATTCTCCGCGGCCCGCCTGCAGCAATTCCTCGTGACTGTACGAGCTCTTGATCATGTCCCGGCCTCTTCGGGCAATTTCGCCAGGGCATTATTGTGCAGCAAAACCGCCAAGATTATTTTTTGCGCCGCGTCATGTGCCCGGAAACCGTCCACCAGCCGCGGGGCTGCGATCAAACGGCCCGCGCCGACGCTAGGAACCCGCGACCGTGGATGCCTCGCCGCGCGCGTCGCTGCGCCCGCGCAGCCGGCGAACGAGGCCCCGCAGGTCCTCCAGCACCAGGTAGTTCAGCGGCACCAGCAGCAGCGTGATGAAAGTGGCAAACAGGATCCCGAAACCAAGCGACACCGCCATCGGAATCAGGAACTGCGCCTGCGTCGATTTCTCGAATATCAGTGGTGTCAAACCGGCAAAAGTCGTCAGCGACGTCAGCAGCACCGGCCTGAGGCGTGCTAGGCCCGCCGTGCTGACGGCCTCCATCAGCGCCATGCCTTCGGCGCGGCGCCGGTTGATATAGTCCACCAGCACGAGACTGTCGTTTACCACCACGCCGGTCAATGCCAGCATGCCCATCAGGCTGAAAATCGTCAGGCTCATGCCCATGATCATGTGGCCGAGCATGGCGCCGGCGGCACCGAACGGAATCACGCTCATCACGATCAGCGGCTGCAGGTAGGAACGGAACGGAATGGCCAGCAGCGCATAAATCATGAACAGCACGAACAGCAGGCCGTAGCCCAGGCTGCCGAACGACTCGCGTTGTTCGCGCGCCTCGCCCTCGAGGGAGAAACTGACCCCCGCGTAGCCGGGCACGGCCGCCGACAGGAACTCGTTCAGATCACGCTTGATCGCCTCGATGTCGGCGGTTTCCTTGTTCACGTCCGCCGTCACATTGATGGTCCGATTGCGGTCCACGCGGCGAATCTGCGCAAAGCCGCGGCCGAAATCGGCGCTCGCAACCTCGCTGAACGGCACCTCGTCCCCGGCCGGCGTACGGATGCGCATGGTATCGAGATTGTCCAGCGAGCGGCGCTCGGCTTCCGGATAACGCACGTAAACTCGCACTTCCTCGCGATTACGCTGCACGCGTTGCGCCTCGAAGCCAAAGAAGGCATGACGCACCTGTCGCGCCAGGTCCTCGAGCGTGATGCCGAGCAATTCGGCCTGGGGACGCATACGCAGCTTGATTTCCTGTTTGCCCTCCTCAAAGCTATCGGTCACGTCGAAGACGCCCGGATAGGTTTCGAGCCGTTCGCGCACCTGGGACGCCAGGCTGCGCAAGGCGACAAAATCAGGCCCGGCAATCTGCACGTCCAGCGGCGATCCCCCGCCGCCGAACTCCGCGCGGAAACTCACTTCTTTTGCACCGGGAATCGGCCCGATCGTCCGGCGCCAGTCACGCACCAGGTCCGCGCTGGTCACGTCGAGCCGGCGTTCTTCCGGCGGCACGATTTCAAACACCACCCGGCCGATATCAGTGCGTGGTGCGCCACCGCCGCCGGTGGAACCGACCGAGGCGAGAATGCCCTTGATGACGCTTTCGCCCGTCTCCGGGTCGCGGTAATTCTCCCGCAGGTTCTCCGCTTCGGCATTGATGCGTCGAATCGCCTCCGCCGTCGCCTCGAACGGCGTGCCGGGCGGCATGGTCACGGTCGCGGAAGCGGTTTCCGCCTGGATCCGCGGGAAAAACACGAAGCGCAGGTGACCGCCGATCGCAATGCTGAAAAGAATGATGGCGACGGCGATGAACACCGTGCCGGCCAGGTAGCGATGGCGCAGGGAAACCCGCAGCAGCGGATCATAAACGGCCTGTGTGCCCCGCTCGAGCCCACGTTGAATGCTCGCCTGCAGGCGGCTAAGCGGTCCGTCGCTGGAATGGCTGCGCACCCGCACGTGCTTCAAGTGGGCAGGCAAGATGAGCTTGGACTCGACCAGCGAGAACAATAATACCGGGATCACGATCAATGGGATTTGCGCGAATATCTGGCCCCGCACGCCCTCGATCATCAGCAGGGGAGAGAACGCAACCACCGTCGTCAGGATGCCAAAGGTGACCGGCACCGCAATTTCCTGCGTCCCCTTGATGGAAGCCTCGAGCGGGTCCTCGCCTTTCTGCATGCGGGAAAAAATATTCTCCCCCGTCACGATCGCATCGTCGACCACGATGCCCAGCACCAGGATGAACGCAAACAGGCTGATCAGGTTGATCGTCACGCCGAGCACTGGCATCAAGGCGATGCCGCTCATGAAGGCGACGGGAATGCCGACCACGACCCAGAAAGCCACCGCCGGGCGCAAGAACAAGGTCAACAGCACCAGGATCAGCAGACCGCCCTGCAGGGCGCTCTTGAGCAGCGTGTTCAGGCGCGCATTGACCACGCGCGACTGGTCGCGCCAGTAATCCAGCTCGATGCCCGGCGGTAACCAGGCCGGCGGCGTGGCGATGTATTCCCGCACCACGCGCGCCACTTCCAGGGCGCTCTGCTCGCCGACACGGTACACGTCGATGAAGGCCGCGGGACGGTCGTTATAGCGGAATTCGAGCGGGTCCTCGGCAAAGCCGTCGCGCACTGTACCAAGATCACTGATGGTCAGCCGAGCGCCGGATTCTCCGCGCACGACAATATTTTCGAATTCACTCCCGACGCGGGCCTGGCCCTGGGTGCGGATCAGCACCTCGCCGCCGCTGGTGCGTACCGAGCCCGCCGCCAGGTCGAGGGAGGTGCGCCGCACGGCCGAAGCGACCTGCTCCAGCGTCAGGTCATACTGCCGCAAGGTCTGCTCGGAAATCTCGATAGAGATCTCGTAGGGCCGCACGCCGTCCAGCTCCACCTGGGTGATATCCGGCAGATCAACCAGCTCGTCGCGCACCCGCTCCGCCACGAGGCGCAATTCGTACTCGGGCAGGTCACCGGATACGATGACCGTGATGACGTCACGACGGATCTCGGGCACGTAGACGACCGGCCGCTCGCTGTCCGCCGGGAACGTGGCAATCGCGTCCACGCGCGCCTTGATGTCATTCATCAGTTCGCGCGAATCATGCCGGGTGTCGACTTCCACTACCACCGTGCCGATACTTTCAGAGGCCGTGGAACGCAGCCGCTTGATGCCGTCGAGATCCTGGATCGCTTCCTCGATCTTGACGGTTACCCCTTCCTCCACCTCGGCCGGGGTGGCGCCGGGGAACGGCACCCGCACCACGACCGAGCGCAGCTCGAACGCCGGGAAGACCTCGAGCGGAATTTTCGCCGTCAGCGCCCAGGCGCCCAGCGCAAGCAGGGTCACCATCAACAGGTTCGCCGCGACATCATTGCGCGCGAACCAGGCGATCATGCCCTTCACCGGGGACGACCCTCGGCCGCAACCTGGTCACTCGGCGCACCGCGCCGCGGCGTCGGCGCAACACCGTCGACGGTCGCGGCAACCAGCGTGCCGTCGGCGGCGACCGCCAGGGGCGTGACGTTGACCACCTCGCCGGCCGCCAGGCCCTCGGTGACGACGGCGTGCTCCGAATCGGTCCAGGCGATCCCGGTCGCGCGGCGCTGCAGCCGGCTGTCGTCATCCACAATGAGCACTTCCACGGCGTCACGCAGTGCGCTGCGCGGCAGCACGAAGGCGTTTTCCAGGACCCGCCCCATGATCTCGACTTCGACGAACTGGCCGATCCGCAACGGTGGCTGGCCATCGGCGCCGCGCACGTAAGGATCGTCCACCTGGGCGACGACAAATAACTGGCGCGTACGCGTGTCAATGGCGCCTTCCGCGCGCACAATGCGCCCGCTCCAGCGCCATTCCCGGCGGCCGATATCGGCTTTCACGACGACCTCCGGGCCGGCCGTGCCGCGTTGCTCGGTCTCGCCGCGATAGCGCTCCGGCAGGTCGACAAATTCCAGCTGGCGACTCGACAGGGGCACGCGGATCTCGACGTAATCGGTCGCGTAGACGCGCGCCAGCACGGTGCCGGTCGAGACGAATTGCCCGACATCGACGTTTTTCTCGAGCACCTGGCCCTCGTAGGGAGCGCGGATTCGCGTCCGCTCCAGGTCAAAGCGGGCTCGTTCCAGCTGGGCCTTGGCCGACAGCAAGGTGGCACGGGCGGCGGCGATCTGCGGCTTGCGCAAGCCGAGTTCCGGCGCCTCGCGGCCCAGCATGCGCCAATCGCCTTCCACCACCTTCGCCTGGGCCAGTTCCTGCTCCAGCGCCGACTCGGCCTGCGCCACCTGCGCTTCGGCGCTGGCAATGGCCAATTCGTAGTCCCGCGGATCCAGCGTGACCAGCACGTCACCGCGCTCGAAAAACCCCCCTTCGCGGAAGGTCGGCGAAATTGCGACGATCTGGCCGGACACCTGGGGAATCAGCGTGCTTTCCGTGCGCGGCTCGACTGTGCCCTCGCCGCGGATGACGACCTGGTAGTCCTCCGGCGTCACGCGGATGGCGTCAATCGATACCGGCACCTGTGGCGGCTGAAATTGCGGGGCCTCCGGGCGCTGCGAAATGATGTAACGGCCACCGGCCACCGCCACCACCAGTACCAGCACGGGAAGCGTCCATTTCAAGAGCTTGTTGATCATCTGGGCCTGTATATTCAGCGAAAGGCGATAAGCCGGACCAAAGTGTAATCGTTCAGGGCGCCGTTCCGGATCCAGCGCGCCCGGCCCGGATGGGCCGTGGGCCACGCAAAGGCCCGTGATTTTACTCCGAATAGGACCGGCTGCTGCCATGAATTGTTCAACATGGCACGACGGAGATTTATAACCAGCAGATCGAGAAGCACCGCTTTCTTGCACACAGAAGCGTTGTGGGAGCACCCTGACCGCCATGGAATTGAACCAGAGCGAAGCCCTGATCCGGGTCGGGGCGTTTTTCGGCCTGCTGCTGATCCTGTTTGCCGCGCAATGGCGCTGGCCGGCGCGCGGTGACGGGCGGCCGGCGCGGCGGCAACTGGTGAACGTCGGCCTGATACTGGTGGGCACCGCGGTGTTGCGCCTGGGGTTCCCGGTGCTCGCCGTGGCCTGGGCGATCAGCGTCCATGGCGGGGGGCTGTTCGGCTGGCTCGACTGGCCCGCCTGGCTGGCAGTTCCGGTGGCGGTGCTGCTGCTCGATGTCGCCATCTACTGGCAGCACCGCCTCATGCACGCCTGGCCGTTGCTCTGGCGGCTGCACCGGGTGCACCACTGCGACACCGCCTTCGACGTCACTACCGGTGTGCGCTTTCACCCACTGGAGATTGCGCTGTCCATGGGCATCAAGCTCGGCTTGATCACGCTGCTCGGCCCGCATCCCGTTGCCGTGCTGGCCTTTGAAGTGTTGCTGAGTCTCGGCTCGCTGTTCACGCATACCGACATCGCCCTGCCCCGTGCGCTCGACCGGCGGCTGCGCTGGGTGTTCGTCACCCCGTCCATGCACCGCATCCATCATTCGACGCGGCGCATCGAGACCGACAGCAACTACGGCTTCCACCTGTCGGTATGGGACCGGTTGTTCCGCAGCTACACCGCTGATCCGGCCGAGGACGAGCGGCGCATGCCCATCGGGCTGGAGGACTGGCGAGGATCCCGCGACCAGCGCCTGGGATCGTTACTGCTCAATCCCTTCCGCAAGCCCGGCTGACCGGGCTGCAGGCGAAAAAAACACGGCGACCCCGCGGAGCCGCCGTGCTGATGATCGATGCGTACTGCTTTAGAAGTAGTAGCCGATATTGATGTTCAAGCGTGAACGCCACTTGCCGGCCGACGCGCCGTCAAGGCCAATGCCGTCGCCACCGGCAAACCACATGTTCTTGCCGGCGATCCAGTCGAAGTAAGCGAATACGCCGCCCGCGGACACCGAACAGCCGGTGACGTTCTGAATGGACTCGGCGGAATTATCGACGCGTGGATCGATGTAGGTGAAATTGTTGTAGCAATTCATCCAGGTGATCGGCCCCAGGTTCACGTCAAACGAGCGCGCCAGGTTGGCGGACCAGACGGTGCCCTTGGCCGCGACCATGAACGGGAAGGCGAACGCACCGTACTGGACGAAATCGTCGGAGACGCCGTCCGGGTTCTTCGGATTGAACTCGTACGCGATGCCCTGGAGCTGGGCATTCCACGGCCCGTAGTTGCCGTTCATATGCGCGGCCACCGCCCAGCGGTCGCCATTGTCCTCGGTCGTGCGATTGTAAATCTGGCCCGCTTGCAGGCTGAGTCCGACTTCCGTGTTGCGATCTTCCGCATGATTGAGCATGCGCGCAGCGCGGAAGTTCAGCTGGTTGGTTTCGGTGTTCTGCTGCTCGCCACCCGTCACCAGGTCAAAGGAATAGCGGTCGGCGCGGCTGTCGTTGCTGTACTCGGGGTTCTTGAAGAACCCGTAATGGAACGTCCAGTCACCGGCCTCCTGGACGACCTTGATGCCGGTGTCGTAGTCATCCTCGAAGCCCATGTAATAGGTGCCGCCGAACCAGAAACTGTGCGAGGCATACGGCAGGATGCCGAACGGCACCTGGGTGATGCCCAGTTCCGCGTGTACGTCGTCATTGAAACGGTAGCCGACCCAGGCATGGTGGATCGCCTGGAAGTCGTTGTATCGGCGCCACTCCGCGTCCAGCATCACGTCCCCCACGGTGCCACGCACATTGATGCGGAACAATTCGAGCTCGAAGTCGCCGCCGCGATCCTTGTTCTGCGTGTCGTAGTCCCGCCATGCGTAATTCAGCCGCACGGCGCCGCCGAATTCGATGCCTTCCTCCTCTTCCGCCGCCGCGGCCGCCGGCGTTATCAACAGGCCGGCGGCCACGGCCGCGGCGAGAATACTTCCATATTTCATAGTTATCTCCCTTCCATTCCCGAGCTGTACGTTTGTAGTTTTGCTGCCACAATTGTTAAACTGGCTGCTCAACCTGACAGTATAAACGCCTGAAAGCGGAGCGCAACCCGCTGATTTGCTTAGGAAAACAGCTTCCTCGGGCAACGGGCTGTTGACGTTCTGCAGGGGCCCGGAATGACTCATTTACGCGTCGATACCGAGTCCCGATGATTGCCACCCAAGCTCGCCTGCCGACACTCATGCTGGTGCTGTTCGGCCTGGTCAACCTGCCGTTGTCCATGCTGATGTCTCCGACGGCGGCGATCCTGCCGAACTTTTATCTCGAGTACAGCGCGGTGACACTCGCCGGGCTCGCCACCGCCACCCTGGTGGCGCGGCTGTTCGACGGCTTCACCGATCCGTTGATCGGTTATCTTTCCGACCGTTCGGGTACCCGCAAGCCCTGGATGGTGCTCGGCGCCGCAGTGGTCGCCGCCAGCACCTGGTTCCTGTTTAACCCGACCGACAGTGCCGGACTGGGCCATCTCCTGGCCTGGTACCTGCTGGTGACCCTGGGCTGGACGCTGGTGGAAATCCCGCACACCGCCATGGCGGCGGAGTTGTCGATGGGCTACCACGAACGTTCACGGATCGTCCTGTGGCGGCAGTTGCTGGGGTTTGCGGGCGGCATCCTGTTCATGGCCGCCCCGATGCTGCTCATCGGCGGCACGACCGAATTCAGTCCGCCGGTCATGCGCCGCCTGGCGCTGTTCATCATGATCGGCCTGCCGCTGTTCGTGGCGCTGATGTGCTTCACCGTGCCCGAACCGCCGCGGCGGGTGCGCGCGCGCCCCGTGCAGCCCGGCGACCTCTGGCGGGCGCTGCGAGACACCCCGCCGTTGCAGTATTTCCTGCTGACCCAGGTGCTGTTCGGGCTGGCCACCGGTGCGGTCGCCAGCCTGTTCGTCATCTACACCAGCCAGTACCTCGGGCTGACGGAGAAAGTGCCGCACATCGCCCTGCCGATGACCCTGGCGATGGCCCTGGGCATGCCGCTGTGGTTGCAAGTCATGAAACACGTCGACAAGCATCGCGCCTGGGCCGCGGCGGCGCTGGGCATGATCGTCACGCTGTTGATGGTGCCCTGGATTGAGCCCGGCCCGGCCGCACTTGGCCCGATGATCGCCGTCATGACCAGCTTTGGGTTTTTTCTCGGCCTGTCCTCGATCGCACTGCCTTCCCTGCTCGCGGACATCGTCGATTACGACGTCTGGCGTAATCGGCGTGACCGGGCCGCGATTTTCTTTTCCTTCCAGGCGCTCGTCACCAAGCTCAACCAGGGCATCGGCGGGGCGATTGCGCTGTCTATCCCGGCGGCTTTCGGCTTCCAGGGGCGAGCCACGCTCACACCGGAGGCCATCCTCGGCCTGAAGCTCGCGTTCGTCGCCTGGCCTTGCCTG
This sequence comes from Gammaproteobacteria bacterium, assembly GCA_047921455.1. Lineage (GTDB taxonomy): Bacteria > Pseudomonadota > Gammaproteobacteria > Steroidobacterales > XN24 > XN24. Next base: position 23,740 of record JBLRWC010000004.1, on the reverse strand, counting down.
TTACTGGTGCCGATGCTGGTGCTGGCGTGGCGTTATCCGCTGGGGCGGCGCGCGCACGCCATCCTGGCCCGGCGGATCGGGAGCCGCATCACCAACGCGCGAAGGGCGGTCGGCGACGCATCGGAAAATTGAGCGGGGGGCTTTGGCGGTACCGGGCGAAGGCAGCGCGGTGACAAGGATCACTGCGTGCGCTTCGCCCCCGGTTGCGACGTCGTCAGGCGCGACGCGCTTGCGCCTTGCGGCGCATACGACGGGACCGGCGACCAAGCCGGGCGTCCTTTTCGCTGGGGGACATTCTGCCCCTTGCAGCGCTCTTGCGGGTCTCCATGGCAGCCTCCGTGGCTCTGAATAAACCTTAACCGGTCAGGATACTAGCAACCGCCCCGGACCAGGGAACTGACCCAGGTCAAGTGCACAACCGATTGTTCTAAGTATGTTCCCGGACCGTGACCGGGATCACACGTCAGGTTTCGCCGCAACCCGCTTGATGGATTCTGGCGATGGACTCGGGATGCCGCCGACGGCCGCGAAGGCTCAGTCAGTCGGCCACGGGTGCAGGTCGGCCGCGAGGACGGCCAGCGCCGAACCGACAGTATGATCGGTCAATAGTGGCGTCAGCAGAATCAACAGGGCGCAGGTCGATGTGAAAACCACCGCGAACTTGTCGCCGCCGCTCCAGGAGCGACGCCACGGCGGCCGCGGATCCTCCGGTTCCGGTCCTGTTTTCGGCTCCGATTTGGCGGGCGCTTTGCCATTCTTGCGCGTCGCTACCGCCTTGACGACCAGCGCGGCCTCATCCGCCGTCATGAGCACGCCGCGAATCGTGCGCTGCCAGGCAACGGCGCGTGCGGCGGTCTGCGCGCCGGCGCGGGCCGCCGCCCCCATACCGGCGAGCCCGAACAGCACGTCGATGTAGAGTCCGAGCCACAGCGCCACCAGTACCAGGCCGATATCCAGCTTGAGATGCCAGAAGATATGGCCCAGGCGCTGATCCCGTATACCCCGGCGCTCCAGCGCAAACCATTCCAGCACGCCATGGGTCGCCACGACGGCCACCAGCCAGAACAACGAAATCGTCATGCTGAGCACGAGCGCCAGCCCGATGTACAGCGTGATGAACAGCCAGTGGTCGTCATGTTCCGCCACCCAGGACAGGAAGCGGTGACGCATGGTCATTTCAGTCGCGGAAGCTTGTTCGATGAGTCCATCTCCGAGTCTGTGCCACGGAGATTAGCCACTCGCAGGCAAAACCGGAAGCGAGACGGCGGCAGCAGCCGGTTTTCTCGCTCAGCCGCGCAGGTAATTCGCGGCCGCCTTGACGATGGCCGGCAACTTGAAGCTGAGCATGTGGCGTTGCCAGAACAACTCCTGCTTGTCGCACACCGTGTTGTGGCTGAAACGTGCAATTTCGCCCCGCAGTCGTGCCACATCGGCCACTTCCATCTCGCCGTTGACCCCCGCGTTGACCCGCGCCCGCAGCCGGCGGGCCTCGGCGATGCCGTCCGCCACCAACTTCGCCTGGCGTGCGGAGATCCGGCCATAGCGCAGCTTCAGTTCGTTCAGCCGTTCGGCGGCGTCATAGGTCGCGTCGACCAGTTGCGCCCGAGTCATCCACTCGGTCTCGTAGTTGAGGATGTGCTCCCAGCTCGGCTGGGTCAGCAACTGCCTGTGTTCCTCCAGCGTGTTGGCAAACTTGCGATAACCGAATTTCTCCGGAAACTCGAAAATCTGGCTGCCGGGGTCGAGAAACGGGCCCATCGGCGAGATAAAGCATTGCAGGCGCGCATCGCCCCACTTGAACAGGTACTCGCAGTAATCGACAGTCTCCATGACGGATTCGTATGTCTGCTTCGGCAGGCCGATCATGTAGAAAACGTCGATGCGGTGGCAGTTGAGCTTGAGCGCCTCCCGCAGCATATTTTCCATTGCCTCGTTTTCGTAACCCGCCTGCCCTTCCATGGCGTGGCGCACTGCCTTGTCGTGGCTTTCCGGGCTCACCTCGAAACTCCAGTTCGGCAGCTTGCTGTCGAGGTACTGGAGAAAATCGATCGGCGGAACATCGAAAAACTCGAAACAGATCTCGTTCCTGACGCCGGCGGCGGCGATCTCGTCGATCGCCCTGGTGGCGTATTTGCGGCCGCCCTGCAGCAGGTCGCCCGGAATCACGATCGGGCCGCGCGACAGGCGGCCGATGGCCGCGAGGTTGGCCGCGAGGTTGGCGGGGCTGCGGAACACCGGCTTGCGGCGCAGCGTCATGTGGGCGCAAGTCGAAGCCGAACTGCCGCAGGTGACGCACTCGAACGCGCAACCCTTCAGCGGCAACACCATCGTGGTTGGATTGCGCAGCCAGCCCTTGAACGGCAACACGCTGGCGAAGTCGCGGTAACGGATCGCCATCTCGATCAGCAGCTCGGGATAGACGTCGATGTAATCGAGCGTCTTCGGGACGAAGCTGAGCGGGTTGACCCGCACCTCGCCGTTGTCCCGCCAGGTCAGATTGGGCACCTGGTCCAACGCTCCCCCCTCCGCCAGGGCCACGAGGAGCTGGTGCAGCGGCGGCTCCGTGCTGTCGCCGCGCAGCACGAAATCGACCTCGGGATACGCCATCAGCTCCTTGTGAAAATACGTCGAGGAGAGGCCGCCAAACAGCACCGGCACGTCCGGGTGCACTTCCTTGGCCAGTCGCGCAATCTCGATCGCCCCATGGCAGTGGGGCATCCAGTGCAGGTCGATACCGATCGCCTTCGGGCGCAGCCCGGCGAGAAACTTGCGCACGTCGAACTTTGGTTCCGTGAGCATGCGCAAGCCGAGATTGACGATGCGCACCTGCATACCCTGTTGCTTCAGGTACCCCGCCATGGTCAGGAACCCGATCGGGTAAATCTCGAACACGACCGAGGACGGCACCATATCGCTGACCGGCCCGTACAGGATCGACTTCTCGCGGAAGTCGTACACGCTGGGCGGGTGCAGCAACAACAGGTCGATGGTTTGCTTGGACATGCCTGGAGTCTTACGGTGCTTGCAAAGCTCCAGTCTGGCGGTGGAGCCTTCCCCTTACCATACCGGAATATCCTATCCGGCTAATTACCTGCGAAACAGTTCAACTCGCGCACCGTCGTCGATGTCATCATCCGGATGTACGATGACGACATCGCCGGCATTCAAGCCCTCGAGCACTTCGGTCAGCAAGCCGCTGCCCGGGCCGAGTGTCACCGCGCGGAGCCGGGCGCGATCGTTTTCCACCAGGAACACCGCCCAGCCGTCGTCGCGACGAAACAATGCGCTGGCCGGGACGGTGAGGGCGTCTTCCCGTTCCCAGACGATGAATTTCGCTTCCACGCGATAACCATCCCCCAGCCGCTGCCAGGCCTCGGGCGCGGAACGAATGTCCGCGATCACGAGGACGCGCTGTTCCTCGACGCCAAGTGCACTGACCTTCGTGAAACCGGTCGGTTCGACGGTGCGCACGGTTCCCTCGAGCACCTCCTCGCCGCCCCAGCGCTCGAACAGCACGCGGCCGCCCGGCTCGATCCGCACCGCGTCGCGCGACAGGACCTCGACCGCCACCTCCAGCCGGCGCGGGTCACCGACTTCCAGCAGCGGTTGGCCGGCTGTCACGACGCCGGCACTCTCCTGGATCACTCGCAGCACGCGGCCGTCCACCGGCGAGCGTAACCGCACTGCCTCGCGCGCTTCGTCGGCGCTGTCGCCGGCATAGTGACGCAACGTCGCCGACGCAGCCTGGAGATCGAAACGCGCCACCTCGACTGCGGATTTGGCCGCGGCCTGCGCCGCCTCGGTCGCCCGCATGCGGCTGCGCGCCTGGTCGAACTCGGAGCGGGAAACCAGTGCCTGCGCGAGCATTTCCTCGCGACGATGAAACTCTTCGCGCGCGAGCTCCGCCTCGGCTGCCGCCTGCCGCAAAGCAGCCTCGGCCCGGACCAGGCTGGCGCGAGCACCCGCGACACGGGCCTCGGCCTCGGCGCGGGCGCGCGGATCCAGCACAGACGGCTGGAGCGGATCGAGGATCGCGAGTGTCTCGCCCAGCGGGGCGCGATCCCCCACTTCGAGCTCGACGCGGCGCAAGTAGCCGGCCACCGGTGCATGCATGACAAAACGGTCCTTGACCCGAGTGCGACCTTCCTCTTCGACCGTGACCTGCAAGGGCTGGCGCGTCACTTCGCCGGTCTCGATGGACACGGGCCGTGGCCAGAATCCCCACGCCAGCGCGAGCGTAACCAGCACCGCGGTGATGAGAATGCCCTTGAAACGTCCTGCCAGCATGACTTACTCCCGGGTCTTCAGCACTTCGATCAGGTCGAGGCGTGCCAGCTTGCGCCAGATCAGCGCGCCGCTGACGCCAAACGATACCAGCACGACCGTGGCTGCAAGCGCGTAAGTGGACGGCGCGATGATCAACGGAATACGGTAGAGATCGGACGAGAATGCCAGCGCGAGGTATCCGGATAGCGCCCTGCCGAACAAGAATCCCAGCGGGATGGCCAACAGCGTCAGCAGGGCGATCTCGCCCAGCAGAATGTAAGCGACCTCACCGCGCGTGAAACCAAGCACGCGCAACGAGGCCAGCTCCCGGCTGCGCTCCGAGAGCGCGATCCGGGCCGAGTTGTACACCACCCCGAAAGCGATGAAGCCGCCCAGCAGGGCCGTGATAAACGAGAAGTAAAGGATGGTTTCTTCCATCATTTCGTCGAACTGCTCGATGGCCGTATCCCGGACGATGGTGCCGGCGACCCGCGGCATGCCGCGTAACTCCCGGAAAATGTCCGCCTGTCGCTGGGCGTCTACCGCCAGTCGCGCCCCCGAAATAGCCGGCCCCTCGCGCATCAGGCCGTTCAACGCGGCCCGGCTCATGTAGGCATTGACGCCCAGGTACTCGCGCGTGGTGCCAACCACTGGCACCTGCAACACCGGCCGATGACCCTCCAGCACCTCGATAGTCAGCAATTCGCCGGGCGCTATGCGCAGAATTTCGTTGGCCAGGTACTCGGTCAGCAGCACGCCCTCTGGCGGGACCGGCACCGGCTCCAGGGCGGCGTCGAGGACACGATGCAATTCGCCGCCGGGTTCGATGCCGTCGATCGCCGTGCGGTAACTGCGGTGCCCATGCACCAGGCGCGCGGACACGGCGCGAAAACCCTCGGCATGCTGGACGCCGTCGAGACTCTTGATGGAATACAGCGCACGACGCGGCGTCGGGTCGGTGAATATCACCGTCAGGTCCTCGCGGCTGCCCAGGGTGTACTGCACACCCACCATCCAGCCGATGGCGTCACGCTGGAAATTCGTCATCATCAGGATGCCGCACGCGGCCGCGATGCCCAGCATGGTCAGGCCGGCCTTGAGCGGCTGGCGGGCGAGATGCCGCACGATCATGCGCGACGGCTCGGCCAGGCGCCGCTGCAGTCCGAGCCGCTCCAGGAACGTGGCCCGGTAAACCGGCGGCGGTTCCGGCCGCATACCCTCGGCCGGCGGCAGCGCAGCGGCGCGGCGTACGGCCACGATCGTACCCGCCAGCGCCGCCAGCACGGTCACGAGCACGGCCTGCAGCAGGATCAGCGGATCGAGCTGGAAGTGCAGGTACGGGAAACTGTAGAAAACCTGGTAGATGCCGCTCAGCCCCCGGGCGAACCACAGGCCGAGCGCGCCGCCGGCGAGCAACCCGACCGCCGTGATGGCCAACACCAGCTTCAGGTAGTGCACGCCGATCTGCAGCGTCGAGTAACCGAAGGCCTTCAGGGTGCCGATCTGCTCGCGTTCGGTCGCGACCAGCCGGGTGATGACCACGTTCAGCAAAAAGGCCGCCACACCGAGGAAAATCACCGGAAAAATGGTCGCCATCGTTTCGAGGCCGCGCAGCTCCTCGGTGATGAAACGATGACTGAACTGGTCCTCGCGACCATACGCGCCCAGCCCCCCATACCGGGCGAGTACCAGGTCCACGCGATCGATCACGTCGCGCTCGGATGCGCCGCGCTGCAGGGAGAAGGTGACGTCATTGAAGGCGCCGTCCATGTCGAAGGCGGTCGCCAGCGCCTTGCGATTCATCCACAGGATGCCGTAGCGCTCGTAGTCCGGGAAGATCGCGCCGGGCGGAATGGCGTACATGAATTCCGGCGACAGGGCGATGCCGACGATATCAAGCCGCTTGCGATGGCCCTTGATGACCGCGACGATGCGATCGCCGGGCTGCAGGCCATGCGCGTCCGCGAAATCCTCGCTGAGCGCGACCTCGTCGTCCGCGGCCGGCGTGGGCAGACGGCCGCGCCGCAAAAACGGCACGTTCAACAGCGGCGCACCGAACTCCGGCAAGGAAAGAATGCGCCCCGTCACGGGATCGGTAAAACCCTCGACCTCGAGATTCACCGGCGCCACCACGCGCGTTTCGACCTGGTTCACCCCCGGCAACTCGACGAATCGCTCGGCGACGGACTCTGGCGCGCGCACCAGCCTTGCGAACACGTCGGCGAAACGCTGGTCGGCGTAGTATCGCGACTGGGTGACCTTGAGCGACTCGTAAGTCACGCGCGACATCACGAACGTCGAAATGCCGCCGACCAGCACCAGCGAAATCGCCATGGCCATGCCGCGCATGTGCCAGAGATCCCGCAACAGCTTGAGATCCAGGGCGCGCATTACCAGTGCAACTCGGCCGGCGCCTTGCGTGTCTCGTTGCGCTGCGCACCGGCGATCTGGCCGTCGGCCATGCGGATCACCCGGTCGGCCATTTCTGCGATCACCATGTTGTGGGTGATCACGACGGTCGTGGTGCCGAGCTCGCGGTTGGCCCGCTCCAGCGCCTCGAGCACGACAATGCCGGTCGCCGAATCCAGCGCGCCGGTCGGTTCGTCACACAGCAACACCGCCGGGTTCTTGGCGATGGCGCGGGCGATCGCCACCCGTTGCTGTTCGCCGCCGGACAGCTGGGCCGGGAAATGATCGAGCCGCTTGCCCATGCCAACGATTTCGAGAGCCTCTTCGGGCCGCATCGGCCGGGTGGCGATCTCGGTCACGGCAGCGACATTTTCGCGCGCCGTCAGGCTCGGTATCAGGTTGTAGAACTGGAACACGAAGCCGACATGATCACGCCTGAAGGCTGTCAGTTCGCGCTCATTCGCGGCCGTAAGGTCCTGGCCGCTGTACAGCACCTGGCCGGAAGTCGCCGTGTCGAGGCCGCCCAGGATGTTCAGCAGGGTGGACTTGCCGCTACCGGACGGACCCAGCAGGACGACAAATTCCCCGCCGTACAGGTCGAGATCGACACTTCGCAGGGCGACCACCTCGACCTCGCCCATGCGATAGATTTTCGAGAGCTTGCGGGCGCGAAAAACAACCGGCGTGTCCATGCATCGCAGCATAGCCCGCCGCCCACCGCCTGCCGATGAGGGCTTAGCGAAATAAGGGTTCGGCCGCATTGCCCACCGACCGTCCATGGGCTACCGTTTGTCCGTCATGACGCTACGCGAACAAGTCGAACAACTGCTGCCGGACTGGGAGAGCTGGTACCCGAGCCTGTTCGACGCGGCGCGGGACCTCGGCGTGATTCGCGCACGGATTTGCGATCCCAGTTCCTTGTTGCTGTCCAACCGCCATGCCGGCGTCCAAAGTGAGGCGGCGCGCGCCTACCGGGAGCAATGGAGCATCGAGGACGAGGCCTCGGCCGCTGGGAAATCTGCCGCAAAGTCCGGGCGCAAGCGCCGCCGTTGAGTGGCCCCCAGGTGATAGCCAGCGCTATGGCGCGTGTGACGGTTCCGGCAAGCGCGGTCGTTGACGAGCGAAGTAGCTGCGAGTCTCCGCCGTCACAACGCCCGACAGGAGCAACAGGCCAACGAGGTTCGGCAGCGCCATCAGGCCGTTCATGACGTCGGACAACAGCCACACGAAGTCGATCGTGTAGATCGATCCCATGAACGCGGCGGCCACGAACAACAGCCGGTAGGGCAGGATCGCGCGGACGCCGAGGATGTACTCGATGCCGCGCGATCCGTAGTGGCTCCAGCCGAGGATGGTCGAGAAGGCGAACATCGCCAGGCAAATCGCCACCACGGCCGGCCCGATCGGGCCGGGCATCGCCGTGCCGAAGGCGAGCTGGGTCAGCGCGACGCCGTTGATGCCCGAGTCCCAGGCGCCGCTGGCAATAATGGCGATGCCGGTGAACGTGCACACCACCAGGGTGTCGAGGAATGTCTGCGTCATGGACACCATCGCCTGGCGCACCGGTTCCTGGGTCTTGGCGGCTGCGGCGGCAATACCGGCGGAACCCAGCCCCGACTCGTTCGAGAATATGCCGCGCGCCACGCCATAGCGCATGGCCTGCGCAATCGTCGCGCCGAGGAACCCGCCGGCCGCTGAGGTGCCCGTGAACGCATCGGTGAACACCAGCGCGAAGGCCGCCGGGATGGCGCTCAAATTGAAGACCAGCACGATCGTGCAGGCGCCCATGTAGACCAAGATCATGGCGGGCACGAACAGGCTGGTGAAGCCGCCGATGGCGCGAATGCCGCCGAGCGTCACGGCGCCGACCGCAACCGCGATGACGACGCCGCTGATCCAGGCCGGCACGCCGAATGCACCGCCGATGGCGTCGGCCACGGAGTTCGATTGCACCATGTTGCCGATGCCGAAGGCCGCAAAGGCGGTGAACAATGCGAACGCCCAGCCGAGCGTGCGTCCGAGCGGCTTGAAGCGAATACCCTCCGAGAGGTAATACATCGGCCCGCCGGCCTGCTCGCCGCGCTCGTTGGTAACGCGGTATTTGACGGACAGCAGCGCCTCCGAATACTTGGTCGCCATGCCGACGAGGCCGGTGACCCACATCCAGAACAGGGCGCCGGGACCACCGAGCCCGATGGCGGTGGCCACACCGACGATATTGCCGGTACCCACGGTGGCCGCCATTGCGGTCATCAGCGCGGCGAAATGCGTGATATCGCCCTTTGCGCCGCTTTCCTTGCGCACGACCAGCGCCTGGTACAGGGCCGGCCCAAGCTGGCGGAACTGCAGCCCGCGCAACACCACCGTCAGGTACAGGCCGGTGAGCAGCAACAGCGGAATCAGGCAATAAGGTCCCCAGATGAAGCCGGATACGACGTCGAGCCAGGCGGTGAACTGTTCCATCGCTCGCTTATCTCCGTAGCGTTATTGTTGTAGAGGGTCGAGGGAAGAACGTGTCATGCACGATCGCCAGTGGCGCGCAGCGCTTCGAGCTGTGCGTCCTTGGCCGCCCAAATCTCGCTGAGCCATGCCTGGAAGCGCGCCCGGAATTCAGGATCGTCCAGGTAGTCGCCCTGCGGCGCCCAGGCGGGAATCTCGCGGACCGTGACGCGCACCCGGATCTCGCGCACGCGCCCGCAACACAGGTCCCACAAGCTCGGCGCACCGCCCGCGTAGTCGATCGTGACGTCCAGCACCCGGTGCAGGATATCGCCCATCGCGCTGAGCACGAAGGCCGTGCCGCCGGCGCGTGGCTTGAGCAGGTGGCGGTACGGCGAACCCTGGGCGGCGTGCTTGGCGGGGGTGAAGCGGGTGCCCTCGACGAAGTTCATCACCGAGGTGGGCATCTGGCTGAAATGCTCGCAGGCGCGCCGGGTCGCGGCAAGATCCTGGCCGCGCGCCGCGGGGTGTCGCTCGAGGTAGGCCCGGGAGCGGCGTTGCATGAACGGAAAATCCAGTGCCCACCAGGCGAAACCGAGCACCGGCACCCAGATCAGTTGCTTCTTGAGAAAAAACTTCAGAAACGGAATGCGCCGGTTGAACACGCCCTGCAGCACAAGGATATCGACCCAGCTCTGGTGATTGCACAGCACCAGGTACCAGTCGTGCCGCTTAAGCCCCTCGAGCCCGTCGACGTCCCAGTGAATATCCTGCGTCAGGCGGAACACCAGTTGGTTGCCGCCAATCCAGTTCTGCGCGATCTGCGCCAACAGGCGTTGGCAGCGCCGCTGCAGCCAGGCAACAGGCAGCAACCGCACCAGTGCGACCAGGTAGAGCGGGATGGCCCAGAACAGCAGGTTCAGGACAATCAGCGCCATGGTCAAAATGCCGCGCAAGGTCCCCATGGCCGCGCATTGTAGCCGCTTCTGCGGTGGCCGCGCCGCCCGCGAGGCGTGTAATCTTGCCGGCCATGAAAGCCATATTCCCCGACTTCGCGACCGTCAGTCGCGGTGACATCGAGCTCGGCGCCCTGGAGGCGACCGGAATCGACCTGGAACTGCATTCGGTCACCTCCCCGGACGAGCTGGGCGAGCGCCTCGCACCGGCCGAAATATTGATTACCAACAAGATCCGCCTCGGCGCGGCGGAACTCGCGGCTGCGCCCCGCCTGAAGCTGATCTGCCTGTCCGCCACCGGCGTCAATAACGTCGACCTGGAAGCGGCCCGGGCGCGCGGCATCGGTGTGTGCAATATCACTGGCTACTGCACCACCTCGGTGGTGCAACACGTGTATGCGCTCATCCTGGCGCTGACCCATCACCTGGCCGGCTACCAGCGCCTGCTGCAGGAAGGCGCCTGGAAAGAGAGCCCGCAGTTCTGCCTGCTGGATTACCCGATCCGCGAACTCGCCGGGCGCAAACTCGGTATCGTCGGCTACGGTGAACTCGGCCGCGGCGTGGCCCGCGTGGCGCCCGCCTTCGGGCTGGATGTGCTGGTCAGCGAACGGCCGGGAGGGGCGCCTGCGCCGGTGGAACAGGGCCGGACACCGTTCGACCAAGTACTGGCAGAGGCCGATATCGTGTCGCTGCACTGCCCGCTGACGGATGCAACGCGCGGGTTGATCGATGCCGCCGCCCTCGCCCGAATGAAGACCGACGCCCTGCTGATCAACACGGCGCGCGGCGCGCTGGTCGATTCCGTTGCGCTGGCCGACGCCCTGCGCGGCGGCCGGATCGGGGGTGCCGGTATCGACGTGTTGCCCCAGGAGCCGCCGGTGGACGGTGATCCGCTGCTCGATCCCTCGATTCCCAACCTGGTCATCACGCCACACGTCGCCTGGGCCGCGCGCGAAGCCCGCCAGCGCGCCGTGGACGAGATCGCCGCCAATATCTCGTCTTTCCTGGCCGGCGGGCGGCGCGGGCGCGTCATTTGAAACTCGCGATCTTCTGGTTTCGCCGGGATCTCAGGCTGGCCGACAACCCGGGCCTGCTGGCCGCCCTGGATGCTGCCGAGCAGGTCTTGCCAGTGTACCTGTGGTCACCCGAGGACGAGGGCGAATGGGCGCCCGGCGCCGCCGCCCGCTGGTGGCTGCACCACAGCCTTGGGGCACTCAGCGAGGCGCTGCGGGCCCGCGGCACCCGCCTGCTGCTGCGCGCCGGACCGGCGGCCGATGTGCTCGCAAAGCTGGTAGTCGAGAGCGGCGCCGAGGCCGTTTACTGGAATCGACTCTATGACCCGGCACTGGTGACGCGCGACCGGGCGATCAAGCGCCAGCTGCGCGACGCAGGCATCGAGGCGCACAGCTGCCGGGGCTCCGTGCTGTACGAACCCTGGGAGCTGGCGACGGGCAAGGGTGATCCGTACCGCGTGTTCACGCCCTTCTGGAAAGCCGCGCTCAAGCGCGCCGAGCCGGACCCGCCGATCGCCGCGCCGCGCGAGCTGCGGGCGCCGTCAAAGTGGCCGTCCGGGCTGGCGCTTGACGCACTGGGCCTGCTGCCGAAGATCAACTGGTACGACGGGCTGGCCGCGACCTGGCAGGTGGGCGAAGACGGCGCCCAGCACCGGCTGCAGGCGTGGTGCGATGACGGCCTGGGCGCCTACGCGGAAGGCCGTAATCGGCCGGACCGTGACGGCACGTCGGCGCTGTCGCCCTACCTGCACCATGGCGAATTATCGCCGCGCCAGGCCTGGCACGCGGCGGCGGCCCGGCGCGGCGAGCTGCCGGAGAGTGAAATCGAGTGCTGGCAGCGTGAGCTCGGCTGGCGCGAGTTCGCCCACCACGTGCTGTTTCACTTTCCGCGCACGCCGACCGAACCGATGTACGAAAAATATGCCGCCTTCCCCTGGCGCGAAGACCATGCAGAACTGCTCGGCGCATGGCAGCGCGGCTGCACAGGCATCCCGATCGTCGATGCGGGCATGCGCCAGCTGTGGCATACGGGCTGGATGCACAACCGCGTGCGCATGATCGTCGCCTCGTTGCTGGTGAAAAACATTCGCGCGCCATGGCAGACGGGGGCTCGCTGGTTCTGGGACACGCTGGTGGACGCTGATCTCGCCAGCAACACCCTGGGCTGGCAATGGAGCGCGGGATCCGGGGCCGATGCCGCGCCCTACTTCCGAATCTTCAACCCGGTCACCCAGGGCGAAAAATTCGACCCCACGGGCGCTTACGTCAAGCACTGGGTACCGGAACTCGCGGCCTTACCCCCCAAGCGAGTGCATCGCCCCTGGGAGACGCCGCCGGCTGGTTATCCCGCACCCATCCTGGACCTGGCCCGTAGCCGCGCGGCAGCGCTCGACGCGCTGCAGTCCATGCGCGCGCGCAACGAGCGCAAGGCGCCATAAAAACGGCCCCCGACGGATGTCGCCGGGGGCCGTGGCGCGCGGCGCCCCTCTCCTCAGGCTGCCGCGGCAGTCTCCGCCGCGGGCACGGTAGCCAGCACGCCGGCCGCCGCCGCAATCACGGCGGCGATGCGCGCCGCGCTTTGCACGCCCTCGCGATCGATGTTCGCGTTGCGCACGACCTTCTCGTGCGCCTGGATGCAAAACTCGCAGCCGTTGATCGCCGAGACAGCCAGCGAATACAGCTCGAACTCCGCCTTGTCGATACCCGGGTTGCCGATGACGTTCATCCGCAACCGGGCCGGCAGCTTGCGGTACTCGTCGTCGCCGACGAAATGCGTGAAGCGATAGTAGACATTGTTCATCGCCATCACGGCCGCGGCCGCGCGGGCTGCGTTGCGCCGGGCCGGGTCGAGCCGGTCGCCCGCGACCTCCTCGACGGCGTCCGCAAGCGCGTTGCTCTGCACCGCGACCGCGCAGGCCAGCGCCGTGCCGAGCGCCTGCGCTTCGGTGAGTCCCGGCGTGCCGGTGCCGCCCAGTACGGTCGAAAGATTGAGCTTGATGTCGCGCGCATATTCGGGCATCAGCGCCTTGATCTGTTCGAGATTCATACGGGTTCTCCTCAGGCGGCCTGCAGGGTGTCTTCGCCCTTCTGCCAGTTGCAGGGGCACAGTTCGTCGGTCTGCAGCGCGTCGAGCACGCGCAGGACCTCGGCGGGATTGCGGCCGACATTCAGGTCGGTCACATAGACGAAGCGCACGATGTCGTCGTTGTCGACGATGAAGGTGGCGCGCTGGGCCACGCCCTCGGCTTCATCGAGAATGCCGAGTTCGGCGCTGAGCTCGCGCTTGATGTCGGAGAGCATCGGGAACGGCAGGTCGCGGAGTTCTTCCTTCTCGTTGCGCCAGGCCAGGTGGACGAACTCGGAATCCGTCGAGACGCCGAACAACTGTGCGTCGCGGTCCTTGAACTCGCCATTCAGCTTGCCGAAGGCGGCAATCTCGGTCGGGCAGACGAAAGTGAAATCTTTCGGCCAGAAGAACAGGATTTTCCACTGCCCCTTCAGTTCTTCGCTGGAGAATTCCTGGAAGGCGGTGTTGAGGTCATTGCTGACGACGCCCTTGAGTTTGAAAGCGGGAAATTTCTTGCCGATGCTGATCATGTTCGGGCTCCTTGCGATGCCTGTGTAGTGATTGATGCGGCACAGCATGAAGCGCCTGGCTTGATTTATCCAATGAATTAATATTATCGTTTCGATAGATGAAAGCTATTAATCTGCATCTCAGCCTGCGGGCACTCGGCTACCTGGTCGCCCTGGGCGAAACCGGCCATTTCGGCAAGGCGGCGGCGCGCTGCTTTGTCAGCCAGCCGACACTCAGCGCCCAGGTCAAGAAAATGGAAGACCAGCTCGGCGTGCAACTGGTCGAACGCGGCCAGCAGGTGCGCCTCACGGACATCGGCGCACGCATCGCCGAGCGAGCTCGAGAGATGATCCAGGCTGCCTGCGAAATCGAAGACCTGGCACGCAACTTCCAGGACCCGCTGGCGGGCGAGTTGCGCATCGGGCTCATCCCGACTGTCGGGCCCTACCTGCTGCCGCACATTGCGCAGCCGCTGCGCGAGCAGTTTCCGCGCCTGCGGCTGCTGCTGCTCGAGCACCAGACCCACAAGCTCATTGAGCTGTTGCGCAGCGGCGAACTCGATGTCGGGATTCTCGCCTTGCCGATCCCGGTCGAACGGCTGGTCTCCCAAACGCTCTACCACGAAAATTTCCAGGTCGCGCTGCCCGCCGATCACGCGCTCGCGAAACGGCGGCGAATATCCCTCGACGACCTGGACGGCGAGACGCTCTTGTTGCTCGAGGACGGACATTGTTTGCGCGACCAGGCGCTGGCGGCCTGCCGACTGGCCAGGGTGCGCGAAGCGCCGGATTTCCGGGCTACCAGCCTGGAGACTTTACGCCAGATGGTCGCCGCCGGCGTGGGCATCACCCTGTTGCCCGGTCTCGCGATCGAGCAGCAGGATGCACGCTCACCGGCGATGGCCGTCAGGCGCTTCACGGACCCGGAGCCGGCAAGGACCATCGCGGCGGCCTGGCGACCCGGTTCCGCCCGCGAGGAAACCATCGGGCACTTGTGCTCCGCCATTGCGGCAGTGATGGCGGGACGCTGACCGAAGGCGGCCAGCGCCCACCCTCAATAACCCCGCAGCACGTTGGCGGGCGGATGCGTCACCACGGTCCGCGTCGCCAGCACCCCGGCGCCGCCGACGATCACCAGCCCGGCGGCCAGCCCAGCCACCCAGACCAGCGGATCGGCGGCAAAGCCGAGCTGGAATACCCGTCGCGCCAGCAACCAGGCGACGCCCGATGCACCGGCGGCCGCCAACACGCCGGCGATCAGTCCAAGCGCCGCGAACTCGACCGCGACGCCGGCCAGGACGACGCGTTTCTTTGCCCCGAGCGTGCGCAGCATGGCGCTCTCGTAGAGCCGCTCCTCGCGAGTCGACTGCACGACCGCGAGCATCACCAGGATGCCGGCGCCGAGCGCGAACAGGAACACGTACTGCACCGCCAGCGCAGCCTGGTCCATGATGTCGCGCACCTGTTCGATCGTCGCCTCGATATCGATGACCGTGACGCTCGGATAACTGCGTACCAGCTCGAGTACGTCGGCCCGTCGCGCACGGTCCACGTAGACGCTGGAAATATACGTCTGCGGGTAGTCCGCCATCAGCCCCGGCGGAAACAGCATGAAGAAATTGGGGTTGAAAGTGTCCCACTGCACTTCGCGCAGACTGGTGACCTTCACGTCGAGCAGCTCGCCGGCAATGTCGAATCGCAACCGGTCGCCCAGGCTGATATCCAGGTCGCGTGCGAAATCCGTCTCCACGGACACCTCCGCGACATCGTCCGAGGGCCACCAGAGGCCGGCGATCACCCGGTTGTCGGCCGGCAGTTCCGTGGCCGTGCTCAGGTTCGACTCGCGATCGATGAAGCCCTGCGCGCGCGGCGAGGAAAACTCCAGCTCCGCCACCGGGCGGCCGTTGATCTCCGTCAGCCGGGCCCGGATCAACGGCACGAGCTCGCCGGCACCGAAGCGCTCGGCAAGAAAATCGCTTACACCCTCGGCCTCGTGCGGCTGGATATTGATGAGAAAGCGGTTCGGGGCATCCGCCGGCAGCGTCGCGCGCCACTGGTCCAGCAGGCCCGTGCGCACGAGCGTCAGGAGCAACAACACCATCAGACCGATGCCGAAAGCACCCACCTGGATAATGCTTTCCGGACCGCGCCGACTGACGTTCGCGAGCCCGTACCGCCAGGCCGTGCCGCCGCCGCTGCGCAGTTGGGCGGCACCCTTGACCAGCAGCCAGCCGCCCGCGGCGAGACCGAGCATGACCGCGGCCGTGCCGAGCGCCAGCCAGCCGACCAGCGTCGCATCACGAACTTGCCAGCTGAGCAGGCCGAGCACGGCGGCGATGGCGGCGCCGTACAGCACCAGTGGCCCGGCGGCGGGCGGCAACAGGTCGCGCCGCAACACCCGGCCCGGCGGCGTCCGGCACAGCTCGATAATCGGCACCAGCGCAAACCCCGCCAGCACGATGCCGGCGAGCACAAGGCCGCCGATGGCCGGCGCGAGCGTCGGCGGCGGCAGCTGGTCACCGACCAAGTCCGCAAGAATGCGTACCAGTCCTTCCTGGGCCAGCCAACCCAGCGCCAGGCCGAGCAGCGCGGCCACCAGCCCGACGGCGAGCAACTGGACCAGCATGGCGGTCAACACGAAGCTGCGCCGTGCGCCGACGCACTTCATCAGCGCGACCGTATCCATCCGGCGGCTGGCGAAACGACGCGCCGCCATCGCGACCGCGACCGCCGCGATCAACGCGCTGACCAACGACGCCAGGCCAATAAAACGACCCGCCCGCTCGACGGCCATGCCGATTTCTGGCTGGGCGTCTTCGATGCCGCGCAGGCGTTCGCCGATGGCCAGCTCGATGCGGTCGCGATACGCAGACAGGGCGCCGGCGTTGCCCGCCAGCAACAGGCGATACGACACTCGGCTGCCCGGCGCCACCAGGCCACTGGCTTCAATGTCCCCGTAATTGATCAACAGCGTCGGCGCCAGTTCGGCGAAACTGAAACCCTGGTCAGGGCGGTAGTCGAGCAGGCGCGTGATCTCGAGTTCTATCCGCCCCAGCTGGACGCGTTCGCCGACATCGGCGTCCAACCGCGCCAGCAGGCGCGGATCGGCCCACGCCTCGCCCGGTGGCGGTACCGACGCGATGAACTCGGAGTCCGCGTCGAGGCGCTGGCTGACGCGCAGTTGCCCGCGCAGCGGGTAACCCTCGGCCACACCCTCGATATCCGCCAGCGCGCTGGCGTCGCCCGCCAGCACGACGCTCGGAAACGACGCGGTGCGCACTGCCGCCAGGCCCAGCTCCCGCGCCAGTGTTTCCTGGCCGGCGTCGATCGGCCGGTTCGAGCGCAGCACCAGGTCGGCGGCCAGCACCTCGGTGCTGCGGGCCTGCACCCCTTGCGCCACCCGGTCGGTGAAAAAGCCGACCGCGGTCATGGCGGCCACGGCCAGCGCCAGCGCAGCGGCCAGGACGCGTACCTCGCCCGACTTCAGTTCGCGGCCGACTTGCGCCAGGCCGAACGACAGCGCGCTCAAAGGATTCTCCCGGCGTCCATTTCCAGTTGTCGATCGCATCGATCCGCCAGCGCACGGTCATGGGTCACCAGTACCAGCGTGGTGCCACGACCGGCGTTGAGCTCGAACAGCAGGTCTACGATCTTGCCGCCGGTCCGGGAGTCGAGATTACCGGTCGGCTCGTCGGCGAACAGCAGCGCGGGGCTACCGACAAAGGCGCGCGCAATGGCGACCCGTTGGCGCTCGCCACCGGAGAGCTGGCGCGGATAATGGCCGATCCGCGGCCCCAGGCCGACCTCGTCGAGGGCCGAGCGCGCCTCCCGCCGGGCCTCCGGTCGCCCCGCCAGCTCCAGCGGCAGCATGACGTTCTCGAGCGCGGTCAGCGCGGGGACGAGGTGGAAGGACTGAAACACGAAACCGACCTGGTTGGCCCGTACCGCGGCCCGCCCGTCCTCATCCAGCGCCGTCAACTCGCGGCCATTGATCCAGACCTTGCCGGCGCTGGGCAGGTCGAGGCCCGCCAGCAGCGACAGCAGCGTGGACTTGCCGGCGCCCGACGGGCCAAGAATCGCCACGGACTCGCCGGCGGCAACCTCGAGGTTTGCCTGGTCCAGGATGGTAAGCTCCCCTTCCGGGCTGCTAACCTTCTTGGTCAACCCTTCGGATTTGAGAACCGGCTCTTTTCCGGTCGACTGCTGCATGTACAGAATCCTTCTGCTCTTGTTCGTCCTGGCGGCGCCGACCGTGTCGGCGGCCCCGCCCGTGGTGCTTATTGTCGGCGACAGTTTAAGCGCGGGCTATGGCCTGGCGGCCCACGAGAACTGGCCCAGCCTGTTGCAAGAGCGCCTCGCCGCCGCCGGTCACCCCCACCGTGTCGTCAACGCCAGTATCAGCGGTGACACCACCAGTGGCGGCCTCGCCCGCTTACCGCGGGCCCTGGAGCGCCATTCACCGTCCGTCGTCATTATCGGTCTTGGTGGGAACGACGGTCTGCGCGCCATCCCCCTGGATGAGATTCGACGGAACCTGGCCAGGATGATTCAACTTTCGCAGCAATCGGGCGCCCGTGTCCTGCTGGCGGGCATCCATATACCGCCGAATTACGGGCCGACTTACACTGAGGGCTTTCACGCGAACTACCACGAACTGGCTGAACAATTCGACGCCGGGCTGATACCCTTCATCCTGGAAGGCGTCGCGCTGAACTCCGAGCTCATGCAGGCGGACGGAATTCACCCGACGGCCGAGGCTCAGCCCGTGATCGTAGCAAATGTCTGGCCGGCGTTAGCGCCGCTGCTGGAACTCACGCCACCACCAGAGCAAAAATAACCGCCAAGTCAGCGGGGGAAACGATGGACAAAATATGGCTGAAAGAATACCCGGAGGGCGTGCCCGCCGAGATTGACGTCAACGAATTCCCGTCGCTGCGGGAATTCCTCGAGCAGTCCTTTGCGAAGTACCGCAGCCTGCCGGCGTTTACCAACATGGGCCACTCGATCAGCTTCGGTGAGCTCGACGAGTTGTCCCGCTATCTCGGTGGCTGGTTGCAAAAGAACGCCGGGCTGGAAAAAGGTGACCGGGTCGCCGTGATGATGCCCAACGTCATCCAGTACGCGGTCGCGGTCGCCGCCATCCTGCGCGCCGGGCTGACGGTCACCAACATCAACCCGCTCTACACGCCGCGCGAACTGGAGCACCAGCTGAAGGACTCCGGCGCGAAAGCGATCATCATCGTCGAAAACTTCGCCAAGACGCTCGAAAAGGTCCGCGACAAAACGGACGTCAAGACCGTCGTGGTCACGGCCATCGGCGACATGTTGCCCGCGCCCAAGCGCATGCTGGTCAATTTCGTGATCCGCAACGTCAAGAAGATGGTGCCGGCTTACGACATTCCCGACGCCATCAGCCTCCACAAGGCCCTCAAGGAAGGCAAGTGGCAAACGCTCGACCGGCCCGAGCTCGACCACGATGACATCGCCTTTCTGCAGTACACCGGCGGCACGACCGGCGTCGCCAAGGGCGCAAAACTCACGCACCGGAACATTATCGCTAACCTGTTGCAGGCGCGCGCCTGGCTGAGCGGCACGATCATCGAGGGCCAATCGGTGGTTATCACGCCGCTGCCGCTTTATCACATCTTTTCGCTCACGGCGAACTTCTTCACCTTCACCCTCATGGGCGGCAACAACATCCTGATCACCAACCCGCGCGACATGCCGGCCTTCATCAAGGAACTCAAGAAACAGAAATTCACCTTCATCACCGGAGTCAACACGCTGTTCAACGGCTTGCTGAACACGCCGGGCTTCGACGAGGTCGATTTCAGCACCCTCAAGGCGACGCTGGGCGGCGGCATGGCCGTGCAACGCGCCGTCGCCGAGCGCTGGAAAACGGTCACCGGCAAACCGCTCATCGAGGCTTACGGACTGACGGAGACTTCGCCGGCCGCCTGCATCAACCCGATGACGAACACGGAATTCAATGGCTCAATCGGACTGCCGATTTCGTCTACCGAAGTCAGCATCCGCGATGAAAACGGCCAGGACCTCGGCATCGGCGCGGTCGGCGAAATCTGCATCCGCGGCCCGCAGGTCATGGCCGGTTACTGGAATCGCCCGGACGAGACCGACAAGGTGATGCTCGAGGGCGGCTGGTTCCGCAGCGGCGACATGGGGCGCATGGACGAAAAAGGCTACGTGTTCATCGAGGATCGCAAGAAGGACATGATCCTGGTCTCCGGCTTCAACGTTTACCCGAACGAGGTCGAGGGCGTGGCCGTGACGCACCCCGCCGTGCTCGAAGCGGCAGCAGTCGGCATACCGGATGAGAAATCCGGCGAACTCGTCAAGCTGTTCGTCGTCTGCCGTGAAGGCCAGAGCGTCACGAAAAAGGAACTGATCGACTTCTGCCGTGAAAGCCTGACGGGCTACAAGGTGCCGCGCGAGGTCGAATTCCGCGACGAACTGCCAAAAACCAATGTGGGCAAGATTCTGCGCCGGGAATTGCGCGACGGCACGGCGTGAGCCGCGGCCACCAGGCGCCCGCATGGCTGACCACTGCGCCCGCCGGGCGGCCGCGCTGGTCGTGGCGCTCTTGCTGCCCGGCCTGCTTGGTTGCGCACCCCGTGCTGGGCGCGCCGACGTGACGTTGCCGCCTGATCACCTGCTGGCGCCGGTGCTCGCCGACGCCAGCGAACGCGGCGGTATCGCCGCCGAGCAACTCGTGGTGGTGTCGTCGTCGCCACGCACCTGGCGCGACGGCTCGCTTGGCTGCCCGGAACCGGGGCAGCATTACACGCAGGCCCTCGTACCCGGCTGGTGGCTGGTGCTCAAGGCGGGCGACCGGGAGCTGGACTACCGGATGACGGAGCGGGCGGGTGCGTTTATCGTCTGCGAAACCGGGCGCGCGCGCGACGAAGGCCTGCCACATGGCCTCAGGGACGCACGATGATCTCCAGCCGATCCAGCAGGCTATCGAGCCGGTTCGTGATTTCGTTCTTGTAGTTGCCGAGCCGCATCGGGTCGGGTCGCCGCGACAAGGCGCTGCTGAAGTGCCGATCGCCATCCTGCAGGATGGCCTCGTTGATAGTCACGCCATGGCGCTTGAGAATGGGCCGGAGGTGGCGCCGGCGCAGCCACAGGTCGCGCCGCGTGGTCCGATAGGCATGCTGGCAGACCATCTCGCGATTCGAGTAACTGAAAACGTTGGTGAAAAACATTTTCGAATCGCCGCTGTCGGGCTCGAACAGCACCACGTCGCGATCGACATAGCTGGTCTCATACTTCGCCATGCCGACGATCATGCGCGAATGGATCAACGAACGGAAGGTCTGCGACAGCACTACGGACAGGCCGCCCTCGACCAGTGAATCATGCCGCTTGTGCTTGCCCGGCGGCGCCAGGCTGGCGTCATAAGGCACGATCGGATTGACGCAGAACAACAGGTCCACGCCCTCGTCGAGGGCTGCCGACGCGTGCAGCGTCCGCTTCAGGCCGCCGTCCACGAAGTAGCGATCGCCGATCTGTACCGGCGGATAGAGTCCCGGCAGCGCCGTGCTCGCCTGCACCGCCTTGGAAATCGGAATGTTGTCGCGGCCCTTGGAGCCGAAGCGCACTGCTTTGCCCGTGTCCAGGTCGACCCCGACAATCAGCAACTTGTGAGGCAGCTCGCGAAAATCATTCGTCATGCCGCGATTGCTGAACAGGTCCGCCAGGAATCGTTCGATCGGCTGGTTGTCAAACACCGCCGTCGGGATCGCCTTGGTAAGCCCGCTGAGCGACTCCAGCAAGCTCTGCTTGAGCGGGTGGCGCATGAAGTCCCGCAGGCCCGCCGCGAGCAACTTCGGCAGCAACGCTGTGCGGTGCAAATACTCGGGAAAATTTGGCTGCAGAAACAATGCCGGGTCAAATCGCTGCGGCCGACCGCGACGGCTGACCAGCAAGCGCCCCATCTCCTCGACTGAAATCCCGTTCGCCAGCGTGGACGCGACGAACGAGCCCGCCGAGACCCCCACGTACACATCGACGTCGGCGAAATCCAGGCCATCGATGGCCTCGTTCAAGGCCAACAGCGCGCCGATCTCGTAGATCCCTCCAAGGGGACCGCCGCCGGCCAGGGCAAGCCCGATCCTGGGACCGCCCGCCTTCTCGTCCAGGTACGCCTTTTGAGTCTGCAGCATCGATCAGCCGCCGGCCTTCTTGCGCGCCGCGCTCGGCACCTTCTGCGCCGGACGCGCAGCGGTCTTTTTGCGTGCCCCCGCCTTGCGCACGCCCACCTTGCGAGCCGCGGGCGAGGCGCCGGTCGTAGCGCCGGTCGTAGCGCCGGTCGCGGCCACCTCGGCAGCGCGGCGCTCAAGCGCGACCACGGCTTTTTGCAGCATTTCCACGCGCTGGGTGAGCTCGCGCACGTCGCGCGCGGTCGGGATTTGCAGCGCATTGAGCGCCCGTCCGACACGATGCACGAAGGCATTTTCGAGCCGGTCCCACGCCTCCGTCGCGAAGCTGCGCGCCTCGAACACGCGGCTCTTGGGGCCGTGGTCGAGCCGCCCGCCGATACTCATGAGGTCACCGACCAGGCGACTACCGCCGTTCCCCGCGAGCGAATACGCGCCCCGCCCCACTTGCCACACCTGGTTGGCGGAGCCCCTGACGAGCCGCGTCAGCTGGTTGTCAACCAGCGCACTGGAGCCGTTACGCTTTGCCATCTGAATCCCTCAAACAACCGTTTGATCTTGCGAGCATACCATTGCCGGGCACCGTGTCACAGTAAGCGGCCGGCATCTGTCCGGTAAATTAAACACAAGCAAAATCATCAGCCTGACACTACAATGCCGCTCCATGGCCAGTCGAGAAACCAGGGACACGGGAGCGCGGCGGCTCGCGGAGCAGCTCGAACGGAGCCGGCTCGCCCGCTTACGGCAATATGACGAGAATGGCTTGCGCCCCGAATGCCGCATGCTGGCGGCGTGGCAAGCGCAGCGCCTGCGCCACACCTATCGGGACCTGCTGGAAATCTCCCGTTACCGCAGGGCGGTCGAGTTCTTTCTCACCGACCTCTATGGCGACAGGGACTTCTCCGCGCGCGACGAGGGTGTGGAGCGCGTCTACCCCATCATGTCCCGGGTAATGCCCGGTGCAGCCTTGCATACCATCAGTATCGGCATCGAGCTGCATGCCATCAGCCAGGAACTGGATCTCGACATGGTGGCAGTGCTGTGGGGCGAAATGGATGTCGGCGACCATCTCGACGCCGCGGCCTACGCAGAAGCCTACCGCCGCTGCGGCAATATGGACGCACGGCGGCGCCAGATCAGTATCGTTCACGAAGTCGGGGAGTCGCTCGACAGCGTCGTTTTCAAGCCGTTCATCTACAACGCCGTCAAGCTCGGCAAGGGTCCCGCCAGGATGGCCGGCCTGCTGGAGCTGCATGACTTTATTGTGCGCGGCTTTGTCGCGTTCCGCGCAATGAAAGGCTCGGACGAGTTCATCGACGCGATCGTCAGCCGGGAGACCGCCATCATGGAGTCTATCCTCGCCGAGGAGTCGGTCAGCAGCTGGGCCCCGCCGGGAGACCCGTCACGGCAGTGACCCACGCCCAGGCGCTGCCGCGCTGCGGTCTTTTCGACCAACCTCGACCGGGCGAAGGCGCCCTGTTCAACTGCCCTGGCGGTGGAATGCCGGACTGAGCTCAACCACCGCGTCGATCATCGCGCCGGCGTGCTCCGGCTTAACCTCCGGGTGGATGCCGTGCCCCAGGTTGAACACATGGCCGGGCCCGGAACCGAAACTCGCCAGCACCTGCCTGACTTCTTCGCGGATCACCTCCGGCGAAGCGTACAGCACGGCCGGATCGAGATTGCCTTGCAGGGCGACCCGGTTGCCGACCTTGGCGCGCGCCTCGGACAGGTCGGTCGTCCAATCCACACCGAGGCCATCGCAACCGGTGTCGGCCATCGCCTCGAGCCAGGGCCCGCCGCCCTTCGTGAACAGCACCACGGGCACCTTGCGGCCCTCGGCCTCGCGCGTGACGTTATCGACAATGCGCTGCATGTAATCCAGCGAGAAGCTATGGTA
>JBLRWC010000003.1:83532-106341 GCA_047921455.1 Gammaproteobacteria bacterium | reverse complement strand
TGCATCGCTTCGCGGTGCGCCGCGCGCTCCTCCGGCGTCATGGCCTCCCAGCGCTCCTGCATCGCTTCACGATAGGACTCGCGCGCCTCGTCAGCGCTCGCCGGCATCGTTACCATCAGTAGCGCGGCGGCGGCCAGGCTATAAATCAGCGTCTTGATCGGCATATCAACCTCTCCTTGAGTCGAAAAATACGGTGCGGCGGACCCAGGCGTAGCGGGGCCCTGGTCCCGCACAGGCTTCGACCATCCGCAACCCGTACAGTTTCAACCGATTGCCGCCGAACCACCCGCGACCCACCACCCGCGACCCACCACCCGCGACCCACCACCGGCGGCTCAGGTTCCGAGCGGCTCCGCCTGCGGGCGCAAGCCCTGGGCGCGACCGGCCTCGCCAGCCCGGCCGCCATAGCCGCCGTGCTGCGCGCGACCCGCGTAAGGACACTGCGCCACCCCTGGATGGGCCTCACGCTCCGCCGGGGTCATGGCCTGCCAGCGCCGCCGCAACTCCGCAACGTGGGCTGCTTGCTGCTCCGCGCTCATGCCGTGTTGCACGACGGCATGGGACTCTTTTGCCTGGGACATTCCTGCCTGCGGCGAGGCCGCGGGCTTGGAAAACCAATCCAGGTTCGCCAGCGCCGGGAGCGTCAGCCAGCCCAGGGACGCCACCAGTACACCACTCAGGAAACTGTTGATTTGCATGGTTTGCTCCTTCTAATTGAACAAAGCGTAGCAGTCATGCTTTCGTCGCGGCGGCCGGCACGGGTTCAACCCGCCGCCGGTCCCCTTGATTTTCAGTTACTTACCAGCAAGGCGACGAACTCGTCCACCGGCATGTCCTCGAGTTGTTGCTGGTCCGCGCACACGGCCTTCAGCGCCGCGAACTGGCGCGCGGTGAGTTTGCCCTGGAGGCTGTTTTCGAACTTTCGCACCAGCAGGGGAAGGCCCTCGGCACGACGCCTGCGATGACCGACCGGGAATTCCACTTCGATGCGTTCTGTGGCGCTGCCGTCCTTGAAGAACACCTGCACGGCATTGCCGATATAGCGCTTGCCGGGGTCATAATAAGCACGCGTGAAGCGCTCGTTCTCGCGCACCACCATCTTGTCGCGCAACGCGTCCACGCGTGGATCGCGCGCTACAGAATCTTCGTAGTCGGTCGCGACCAGGCGACCGAAAATCAGCGGGATCGCGGTCATATACTGGAGGCAATGATCGCGATCCGCCGGGTTATCCAGCGGGCCGGTCTTGTCGATGATCCGCAGGCCGGGCTCCTGGGTCTCGATGACGATCTCCTTGATATCGTCGAGCCGGTCTTGCACGTCCGGATGCAATGTCAGCGCGGCTTCGACCGCGGTCTGGGCGTGGAACTCCGCAGGGTAGGAAATCTTGAAGAGCACGTTTTCCATGACGTAGCTGCCGTACCCCCGCGTAAAGCACAAGGGCTCGCCGCCGAACAACACGTCCTGGAAGCCCCAGCCCCTGGCGGTCAGGGCCGACGGGTAGCCCATCTCGCCTGTCAGCGCGATGAGCGCATGCCGCACACCGCGGCTGGTGGCGTCGCCGGCCGCCCAGCTCTTGCGGGAACCGGTATTCGGCGCATGGCGGTAGGTGCGCAACGCGCCGCCGTCGATCCAGGCGTTCGAGACGGCATTGAGGATCTGCTCGTGGGTGCCGCCCAGCATCCGGGTGGCGACGGCGGTCGACGCGATCCTGACCAGCAGGACGTGGTCGAGCCCGACCCGGTTGAAGCTGTTCTCGAGCGCGATGACCCCCTGGATTTCATGCGCCTTGACCATGGCCTCGAGGACGATGCGGATTTTCAGCGGCTCGCCGCCCTCGGCGACCTGCTTGCGGGACAGGTAGTCTGCGACCGCGAGGATCGCCCCCAGGTTGTCTGACGGATGACCCCATTCCGCCGCCAGCCACGTGTCATTGAAGTCGAGCCAGCGCACCAGCACACCGATGTTGAATGCCGCCTGCACCGGTTCGAGCTCCCAGCCGGTGCCGGGCACCCGCGCGCCGCCGGGCAGCGTCGCGCCGGGCACGACCGGCCCGAGCAACTTGCTACATGCCGGATAATCGAGTGCCTGGAACGCACAAGCCAGGCTGTCCATCAGGCAATAGCGGGCCGTCTCCAGCGCCGCGCTGCTGTCAACCCGGTAACCGTCGACATAATCGGCAATATCGACGAGCACGCGATCCGGCGCAGGCCGCTTTGCCGAACGACTGTCCCAGGCTGGCATGCCGGCCCGGTTACCAGTTGCGACTCAACCGCGCTGGTCCCGCGGCGTCCAGCTTTGCAAACCCGGACCGGTGTATTCCGCGGCCGGCCGGATGAGGCGATTGTTGGCGCGCTGTTCCATGACATGCGCCGCCCAGCCGGTGGTCCTCGAGCAGACGAAAATCGGCGTGAACAGCGCGGTCGGGATGCCCATGAAGCGGTAGGCGCTCGCCGAATAGAAATCGGCATTCGGGAACAGCTTCTTTTCGTCCCACATGACTTTTTCGATCGCCTCGGAAACCGGGAAGACGACCTGGTCGCCGCTCTCGTGGGACAGCTGTTGCGCAAAGGCCTTGATGACCTTGTTGCGCGGATCGGACGTCGTATAGACGCGATGACCGAAGCCCATGATCTTGGCCTTGGCCGCCAGCAGCTCGTGGATGCCGCGATCAGCCGCCGCCGCGCTGTCGAACCGCTCGATCAGCTCCATCGCGGCCTCGTTGGCGCCGCCGTGCAGGGGTCCGCGCAGCGCGCCGATCGCGCCGGTGATCGCCGAGTGGAAATCGGACAGCGTCGCGGCAATGACGCGCGCGGTAAAGGTCGAGGCGTTGAACTCATGTTCCGCATACAAGATGAGCGACACATCGAGCACGCGGCGGTGGAACTCCGACGGTGGCTTGCCGTGCAGCAGGTGCAGGAAATGGCCGGCAATGCTGTCGTCGTCGGTCACGGTGTCGATACGCACGCCGTCGGCATGGAATCGCCACCAGTAGAGCAGCATCGACGGGAACACGGCGAGCAGTCGGTCGGCCACGTCAAGCTGCCTGGAAAAATCGCCTTCCGGCTCGAGATTGCCGAGCAATGAACAGCCGGTTCGCAGCACGTCCATCGGGTGCGCATCGCCGGGAATCGTCTCGAGCGCAGTCTTCAGCGCGTCTGGTAGCGCCCTGAGTCCCTGCAGCCGCTGGATAAACGCGTCCAGCTCCGCCTGCGTCGGCAGGTGTCCGTAGTGCAGCAGGTAGGCCACCTCCTCGAAACGCGCGTGTTCGGCCAAGTCATAAATATCGTAGCCGCGGTAGGTGAGTCCGGCGCCTTCCTTGCCGACCGTGCAAATGGCTGTTTCGCCCGCGGACACACCCGCGAGGCCACCGGCTTTCTTGTCTGTACTCATTTCTTTTCTCCCTGGCTATTCGTGTCCGTGCCGTCCGTCGTGAACAGCGCATCGAGCTTGCGTTCGTAATCGTGATACCCCAGTACCTCGTACAGTTCCTTGCGGGTCTGCATGGTGTCGACCACGGCCTGTTGCGTGCCATCCCGCCGCAGGGTCTCGTAGACGTTCAGCGCCGCCGCGCTCATGGCGCGGAACGCCGACAATGGGTACAGCGCCAGGCGCACACCGGCCTCGCCGAGTTGTTGCGTGGTGAACAGCGGCGTCTGGCCGAACTCGGTGATATTGGCCAGCACCGGCACGCCGACCGCCGTGGTGAACTCGCGGTACTCGTCCAGCGTATTGAGGGCCTCGGCGAAAATCATGTCAGCGCCCGCCTCGACGTACGCGAGCGCCCGCTCGACGGCCTGCGGCTGCCCCTCGACGGCGTGCGCGTCGGTCCGCGCCATGATGACAAAGGCCGCGTCGGTACGGCCGTCCACGGCTGCCCGGATCCGGTCGCACATCTCGGCGCTGGAGACCAGCGCCTTGCCGGGCCGATGGCCGCAGCGCTTGGTCGAGACCTGGTCCTCGAGATGCAAGGCGCCGGCCCCGGCGCGGATCATCTCCCGCACGGTGCGGGCGATGTTGAACGCCGCGCCCCAGCCGGTATCGGCATCCACCAGCAAGGGCAGGTCGGTAGCGCCGGTAATGCGCCGGATATCCTCGCAGACATCGTTCAGGCTGGTCATGCCGAGATCGGGCAGACCGAAAGAGGCGTTTGCGACGCCGGCCCCCGACAGGTAAATCGCTCGGTAGCCGGCGCGTTGGGCGAGTAACGCGGTATAGGCGTTGATGGTGCCGACCACTTGCAGCGGGCATTCTTTTTCGAGGGCGGCCCGGAAGCGAGCGCCAGCAGACTGTTTCTCAGACATGAATGACTCCCTGTGAGCAACGCAGCATTCTAGCAGCAGGCGCGCCGAACCTACTTATACTGTCAATGGCGCAGGTCCACCAGCGTCCTGCCGCGCACGGCGCCATCGATATATTCCCCGAACGTGTCTGGAAGTTCGCTCAAAGTAACGGTTCTATGCGCTATCGTGTCGAGATGCGCGGGCTTCAGGCCGCTAGCCAGGCGGTCCCAGACGGCCAGCCGCAATGATCGTGGCGTGGCGACGGAATTGATCCCCAGCAGGCTGGCGCCCCGCAGGATGAACGGCATCACCGTGGTATGCAGTTCGTGACTCTGGGCAAGGCCGATACTGGCGATCGAGCCCCACCAGTCCATGGTGCGCGTCAGCCAGGCCAGCGTTTCACCGCCCAGGTTGTCGACCGCACCGGCCCACAACGCCTTTTCCAGCGGACGTGACCCCATTTCAAACTCGCCGCGCACCAGGACCTCGCTCGCCCCGAGTCCACGCAGGTAATCTGCTGCGTCCGCCTTGCCGGTCAGCGCCGTCACCTGGTAGCCGCGGCCGGCCAGCATATCCACCGCCAGGCCGCCGACCCCGCCCGTCGCGCCCGTGACGATCACCGGCCCCTGCCCCGGCGCCAGTCCGTTGTGCTCCAGGCGATGAATGGCCAGTCCGGCTGTGAATCCCGCCGTCCCGAGCTGCATGGCGGAACGGGTGTCGAGGCCGGCCGGGATGGGGATCACCCAGTCCCCGCGCACCCGGCTGTACTCGGCATAGCCGCCGTCGTGTTCTTCGCTCAGGCCGCAACCGGTCACCAGGACCGCGTCACCGGGCTGGTAGCGCTCGTCTTCCGAGCTGACCACCTCGCCGGCCACATCGATGCCGCCGACCAGCGGAAAGCGCCGCAGGATACGGCCCTTGCCGGTCGCGGCGAGGGCGTCCTTGTAGTTGATACTGGAATAGTGACCGCGGATGACCACCTCGCCGGCCGCGAGATCGTCCAGCGAGAGGGTCTCGAGGCGCGCATCGACGCCCTTGCCGGCCTGGTGGATCCGGAATGCCTTGAATGACGTCATGTTCAACTCCTTCGCTTGTTCCTGGCGAGCCAGATCGCAATTCCCTGGGCGTTCAACGCCAGGTCCATGCGCAGCACCTCGTCGCGCATGTCGAGATCGGGATCGAAGCCGTGCTCGTCCAGCCGCGCGAATGTCCAGTCGCGCAGGGCATCGCGAATGCTGGCTTCCGGATCATCGTCATCGCGGTGCGCGAGCCCGATTTTCACGTATTCATCGAGATCGCGATGCAGCTGGGGCGCCAGCGCGGCCGGCGCCGCCACGCAGCTGAAATGGGTCAGGAAGGCGCGCTGGGGCTTGTAGGACAGCAGCCGCCTGATAGTCGCGTGGGCCGCTTCCGGGTCGAACTGCACGGGTGTCGTGGTCGGGAAGATGAACGGGCCGGCAGCCGTATCGAGTTCGCGATAGGAAATGCCGAAGCAGTCGCCCGTGAACATGGCCTCAGCCGCGGGATCGATGATGCAGTAATGATGCCGGGCGTGGCCCTCGGTATGGATGAACTCGAGCTCGCGCCCCGCCAGCGACAGGCGTTCGCCATCCTCGACCGTGCGCAGGCGCTCAGCAGCGATGGGCCGGATTTCGCCGTATAGCGAGTTGAATGCCGCCTCGCCGTAGACCGCCTTCGAGCCCTCGATGAGACGGCCGGGATCGATCATGTGGGGGGCGCCGCGCGGGTGCAGCACCGCGGTGGCATTGGGCAGGGCCTCCATCAGCATCCCCGCGCCGCCGGCATGGTCCAGGTGGACGTGGGTCACGAATACCCAGTCGACCTGCGCGGGTTCGAGGCCTTTGGCCTCCAGCGCGGCCAGCAGGAGCGGGACCGAGTGGCTGGTGCCGGTATCCACAAACGCAGCCCGGTCACCGTGGATCAGCAGGTGGGCAGCGTCGAGCCCCGGTCGCACGTACTCGGTATCCACGGCCGTAATGCCGGCGTCGAAATCTATCAGGCTGGGCTTGTGCAATTAACTATCCCCGTTGGCAGCTCCCCCCGATTGTGTCGCCTTGCGGCGCGATGAGCAAAATTCGCTCGCTGGCCGGCCCGCTGGCGACGCCGGACGCGGGTGGGGCGGGGCGCTACTGGCCGGTGTCGCCCCGCCGGCGGCGCGCCGACCAGAGGGGTACGATGAAAGACAGGATCGCCAGCACGAGCATGGTGACGCTCAACGGGCGCGTGACGAATACGGCGAGGCCGTCCATCATGATCGCGCGCCGGAAATTGGTCTCGGCGATCGAGCCCAGCACCATGCCGAGGATCACCGGCGCCACGGGGTACTGGTAGCGTTTAAGGATCCAGCCGAGGATGCCGAAGCCCAGGCAGCAGAGCACGTCGAACATCGAATTGCGCACCGCGAAAGAGCCGACGATGGCCATCATCGTGATCAGGGTGAACAGCACCTTCTTCGGCACGATGGTGACCTTGATCCACAAGCGGCTGCCCGCCAGCCCGACGATCAGCAAGACGACGTTGGCCAACAGCATGGCGGCGAAAATAGCGTAGATGAGCCCCGGGTTGGACAGGAACAGCTGCGGACCCGGAGTCAGCTTGTGGATCATCATCGCGCCGATCAGCACCGCGGTCGTGGCGCTGCCGGGGATGCCCAATGTCAGCAGCGGCACCATGGCGCCGCCGACGGAGCCCGAGTTCGCGGCCTCGGCGGCCGCCACGCCTTCAACGCTGCCATGACCGTATTCAGCCGGTTTTTTGCTCAGCCGCTTGGCGATGTCGTAGCTGATGAAAGAGGCGATCACCGCGCCGGCACCCGGGAAAATCCCGATCAGCGTGCCCACCAGCGAGGAGCGAACCGCGAGAAATTTCAGCTGCCAGTAATCCCGCAGTTTCGGCCAGGCCGCGCCGACGCCATCCAGCCGGACGACCTTGAACTGGCGATTCTCGATGGCTGTGAAGACCTCGCTGACGGCGAACAACCCGATCAATGCCGGGATCAGCATGAAGCCATCGGACAGGGGCATGATGTCGAAGGTGAAGCGTTCGGCGCCGGAAATCGGGTCGGTGCCGATGGTGTTGATCAGCAGGCCGAGAATCGCCGCCAGGAATGCCTTGCGCCAGTTGTTGCCGGCCAGCGAGGAGATGGTCGCCAGGCCGAACACGGCGATCGCGAAATACTCCGCCGGGTGGAAATTGACCGCGATCGCCGCCAGCGGCACGGAGAAAAAAATCAGCACGAATGTCCCCAGCACGCCGGCGAATGTCGAGACGACGATCGACACGCCGAGCGCCGTGGCGGCACGGCCCTGCTTGGTAAGTTCATAGCCGTCGATCGCCGTAACGACCGCTGAGCCGGTCCCGGGCGCGTTGATGGTAATGGCCGTGATCGAACCGCCATAGCTGGCGCCGATATAGATCGCCACCAGCAGGACGAGCGCAAGCACCGGCGACATGCCATAGGTGAACGGCACCAGCAGCGCAACACCCATGGACGGCGACAACCCGGGCATCGCGCCCACCATGATGCCCAGCACGATGCCGGCGACGATGGCGACCAGGGGCCCCCAGGCGAGGGTGTCGCCGATTCCGCTCAGTAACAGCTCAAGCATCAGCAAAGGGTTCGCACGTCAATGACTTTCAAAGGAACGCCAGGTTGCGCCACAGCACACCCGCCGGCAGATCCACGTACAGCATCTGGCGGAACACGAATTCCGAAAACGCCAGCCATCCCACGGTCAGGGCGGCGATCACCACCGGTCGCCGGTATTTCAGCAACCACATGGCGGCCGGCATGTAGAGCAGCGAGGCCAGCATGTAGCCGAGCACCGGGATCAACAGGATGTAGCTGGTCATGAAACCGAGGAAAACGAACAGCAGCAGCGGTTTTTTCTTCTTGCCCTTGCCTTTTTTGCCTGGCGGTTTCTCACGCAACAGCAGGAACACCTGGTAGAGCGCCAGCGGCAGCAACAAAGTGATCCAGAGGCGCGGCACACCCCAGGCGCCCACGGTATCCACCGGGCTCGGTGGCGGCAGGGTCGCCGACATGACGAAGAAGAGGATAGCCAGCGACAATACGATCGACAGCACCATCAACTCGCCCCAGCGCTCACGAAACGAGGTTCGCAGCAACACGATGGCGAGCACGATGTTCACCAGGATCAGGACGGCCTTCAGATACTGCAGCGCCGGTCTTTCGCCCAGGCCCGCCAGCAGGCTGTCGCGGGTGCCCGGCTCGCGCAGCAAGCCGATTTCCCGCAGGTAGAAGGAAAACTCCTCCGCATCGGCCTGGACCATGCGCGTAAAGACGTCGGTATCCCGATACTCGAGCTCGACGCCTTCGTTGGCCCAGGCCGCGATCCACGCCGGATCGGCGCTGACCTTGCGGATCAGCGCTTCGAACCACGCACGGCGGTCTTCCGGAACGCCCTTGCGAAAAGCAAATCCCCGCCAGATATGCTCGTTCTCGAGCCCGGGGATCCCCAGCTCGGTGAACGTCGGCGCCTCAGGAAAGGCCTCGAGCCGCTGCTCCGCCGCCACCGCTACCACCCGCAAGTCATCCGACAGCAGGGCGTCACGCGGATTGCCGAGATACACCGTGCCCAGGTTGCCCATCAACGCCGCAATCGCCTGGCCGCCGCTGCTGTACGGTATCCAGCGCATATCGATACCGGCCTGGCGCGCCATTTTCACGCCCGACACGTGTTTCACGCCGCCGATGTCCGCACCCAGCCAGAGCTGGCGATCGCCCGCCGCCAGGGCTGCCTTGTAGACATCCTGCCAGTCGGCGGCGCCCCGGGCCGCATTCGTGATGACGACATGGGGGTTGTCCATGACGTAGGAATGCCAGTCGATGCGATCGATCAGGTCGTCGCGCCCGGTGGCGATCATCTTGGAAATGTTTGAGCGCGTGACCGCCAGCATGGTGTAGCCGTCAGCCGGCTGCTGGAGCGCTTCCTCGAAAGCGACGATCCCGCCGCCCCCCGGCCGGTTGATGACCACGAACGGTTGTTGCGGGGCATGGCGGCGCGCGATCTCTGCAAAACGCCGTGCAGTGAGATCGATAAGGCCGCCGGGACTGGTGTAGACGATGAGGCGGATCGGCTGGTTCGGAAAGTCGCCGACTTCAGGTAGCGGCTGCTCCGGGATGTCCGGTCCGGCCAGTACGGTCCCGGCAGTCCACAGGGATGCCGCGAGCATCAGCAGGATGCACAGGCCGCGGCGTATCCCTTGCAAACCGGTCACATGGCTAGCGCTTGGGCACAACCAGGCCGCGCATCGCAGCATAATAGGCCGCCAGGTCGGCGATATCCGCATCCGACAGGTTCGCCGCCCAGGGCGCCATCAGCGCATTGTCCCGTTCACCGCTGCGGTACTGCTTGAGGGCCAACGCAAGGTAGTCCGCATACTGGCCGGCCAGCACCGGGAAATTCGGCGCTGTACCGAGTCCGTCGTCACCATGGCAGGCCACACAGGCTGCGGACTTGGCGCGACCGAGTTCCGGGTTGCCGGCCTGGACGGCGCCGGCCGCCAGCATGGCCACCGCCACGAACGCCAGCGGGTACTTGCGATGCAGCATGCTCATCGTCCCTGCTCCTGGAACCACTGCGCGATGATCGTCACCTGCTCTTCCGTCAGGGTCGCCGCGTTGGCATGCATGGTTGAATGCGGCCGCTCGCCGTTGGCATAGGCGCGCAGCGCAGCCGCGATGTACTCGGCGTGCTGTCCACCGAGCTTCGGCACATGGTACCCAGGATAAGCGTTCTTGACGCCGGTAATACCATGGCATCCCATGCAGGTCTCGACGGCTACCGGGCGCGCATCCGCGACCGCCGCCGGCGAAGCCAGCAAGCCAGACAAGGCAAGTCCGATCAGTACGGCGCGCAGTTGCATCGGCGGGCATCCTCCGGATTTCACACTAGCGGGAAAGTGCGCGGTATGTTAATCAGGGGCCACTGAAAAAGCCAATTCGGCCGGCGCGCGAACCCCCGGGGCGGCCGGGGAAGGTGGCTGGTCACCGGCCCCTCGTCCCCACCTCATGGAGGCCCCGATGCTGCACGCAAGAATTTTCGTCCTGGCCGCGGCGTTGGCGCTGGCCACCGCGGCCGCACCCGCACACGCTGACGATCCCGCCATGATCACCGCGTCAGGCGAAGGCATGGTCGAGACCGCGCCTGATTTCGCCTGGCTAAGTTTCGGTATCAGCGCGCGGCAAGCGACCGTTGCGGAAGCCCGGGACGAAGTGGCTCGCGGGGTCGCGAAACTGATCGCCCTGGCGCGGGATACCGGCCTGGATGATGAACACATCAGTACAGCCGCGCTCAGCGTCAGGCCGGAATTCGACTGGCATCCGGAGACCCGCGAGCGGCGTTTGCTGGGCTATGTGGTCAGCCGCCAGGTCAGCCTGCGGCTGGCGGAGCTCGGCCGGCTCGGTGCATTGACCGAGCAGGCGCTCGGCCTGGGCGTGACAGAAGCTTCGGCGCCGGCATTCGATACTTCGCGGCGCGCCGAGCTTGAAGCCGAAGCGCTGGCCATGGCGGCGCGCAATGCGCGCGCCCGTGCGACGGCCATGGCGGATGCGCTCGGTGTCAAGGTCGGAGCACCGTTGCGGCTCGAAGCTGGCCATGGCGGTAGCCAGCCCCGTCCCATGCTGCGGGCCATGGCGGTCGAGGCAGACGCCATGGCGGGCGCGGAAACTTACCAGCCCGGCTTGATACGGGTGACCGCCACGGTCATTGCCAGCTTTGCGCTGCTGGCGCCCTGACGCACTGACGCACTGACGCACTGGCGCACTGGCGCACTGGCGCCCGCGGTCGCCCGCCTCAGGGCGCCGGGCGGCCCAGGCTGATGAAGCGGCTGGGATAGATATTGAGCGGGTTCTCCTCGAGGCCG
This sequence comes from Gammaproteobacteria bacterium, assembly GCA_047921455.1. GTDB lineage: Bacteria > Pseudomonadota > Gammaproteobacteria > Steroidobacterales > XN24 > XN24. The sequence goes on along the minus strand of JBLRWC010000003.1, from coordinate 95,151 downwards.
CGCACATGCGGCTTGACCAGCTTCTTGCTGACATAGAAATACAGCGGTATCAACGGCGCTTCCGCCAGCATGCGGCCCTCCGCCCGCGCCAGCAACCGCATGCGTTCCGCCCGCTCTGGCTGGGCGGCCGCGACGCGCAGCAAGCGATCGTATTCAGGATCCGACCAGCCAGTGCCGTTGACCGGATTGTCGCCGACCAGGATGTCGAGAAAGCTTTCCGGCTCAGCAAAATCCGCGATCCAGCTGCCGCGATAAACCTGCGTGATTTTGCCGGCGCGTACATTGGCGAGCAAGACCCTGAATTCCTCCCGCACCAGGCGGGTCTCCACGCCGAGAGCATCTTTCCACATGGCACTGACGGCGACGGCGATCCGGTCGTGCAGTTCGCCGGTGTTATAGCGGATCTCGAGCTGCAGCGGACGCGTCGGCCCGTAGCCGGCAGCTGCGTACAGGGCCTGGGCCTGTTCGACCCGGTCACGTCGCCGCGCCTCGCACCCGACATCGCGCGGCGGCGTGTAGTCCGCCATGCCGGGCGGCACCAGCGAACAGGCGGCCGACTCCCCCGCGCCGGTGATCCGGCTGGCGATGAGGTCGCGATCCACGGCCAGCGACAACGCGCGCCGCAACCGCACATCGTCCAGCGGCGGCTGCCGCGTGTTGAAACCGTAAAAATAGACCGCGTGATAGGGGCTGACCCGGAACTCGTCCGGCATGTGCTCACGCAGCCATGGCACACGCGACACCGGCACGGTATACGTCATGTCCAGCTCGCCGGCACGATAACGCGACAGCTCGCTGGCGTGATCTGAAATCGGCAGGTAACGCACTCCGTCGATCGCGACTGACGCGGCATCGCGATACACCGGGTTGCGCTCCAGCACGAGGTGGGAACCCGGCACCTGGCTGGCGAAGCGGAATGCACCGCTCGAGATCCTGCCATCCGCAGGCACATCGCTGCGGCGCGGCGATGCCGCCGGGTGGGCAAGTAACTCCGGCAACCAGGGCGTAGCCTGGCGCAAGCGGATGCGCAGGCGTTGCGGTGTTTCGGCGACCACCGCCACGCTGGCCGGGTCGGCGCGTCCTGCGGCAGCATCCGCAAGGCCCGCAACCCTCTCGAACAGGCCGACATGGGGCGAGGCGGTGGCCGGATCCGCGAGCACCTGGAACGCCGTGACGAAGTCCGCCGCGAGCACGGGCCGACCGTCAGACCAGCGCGCTGCCGGGTCGAGATTGAACTCCCAGTCCAGGCCGTCCGCCGAGACCTGCCAGGATTGTGCAGCGCCGGGAATCACCGTGCCGTTTGCGGCCAACGTCACCAGGCCCTCGTTCATATCCCGCAAGATATTGAGCGCGGGCTCGCTGCGCGCGCGTAGCGGATCGAGCGACTCCGGGTCGGCATTGTTACCCCGCACAAACTCGACTCGCTCATTGCCCGGGGCGGGCGCCATACCGGACGGTGGCCATAACGCCAGCCAGGCCAGCAACACGCCGCCAGCGAGCGCAGCCAGCAACCATGCGAGCCGCGACACCTCAGAAGCCCCGCTGGTCCACGTCGATGGACAAGTGCCGGCTGTAGGTGCGGGTCAGGATATTCGGCTGAAAGCCCTGGACCCATGGCTTGACGAGGTGCTTGCTGACCGGGTGGTAGAGCGGCAACACCGGGTAGTGCGCCAGCATGCGCTGCTCGGCGGCCTCGAGCAGTGCGGCGCGGCGCGCCGGCTCGAGTTCAACCGTGGCCGCGGCCAGCAGGCGTTCGAATTCCGGGTCGTCGTAACCGGTGTCGTTGACTGCGCCGTCGCGCGCCAGGATTTCCAGGAAATTGGAGGCGTCGTTGTAGTCGCCGCGCCAGGCCAGCCGCAGAATCTGCCATTCGTCCGGGTCCCGGCGGCGATTGAGCAACACGCGGAACTCCTCGTTATGGAGGGTGGTCTCCACGCCCAGGTGCTCGCGCCACATGGCGGCGACCGCCACGGCGATGCGGCGCAGGTTCTCGTCGGTGTTGTAGTGCACCGTGACCTTGAGCGGCCGCTGCGGACCGTAGCCCGCCTCCGCCAGCAGGGCGCGCGCGACCGCGACGCGGGCCGCCATCGGCTGCTCGCGCCAGTCGAAAAACTGCGCCCGGTAGTTCGCTACGCCGGGCGGTACCAACCCGTAAGCCGCGGCATCGCCCAGGCCGGTGACCTTGGTGACGATCCGTTGCCGATCCACGGTCATGGCCAATGCCTTGCGTACGCGCGGATCGTCGGTCGGCGCGCGCAGCGTATTGAACAACCAGAACTGCGTGCCCAGCGCCGGCGCGGTGTACAGCTCATCGGCCAGGTTGTCTTGTAACCACCCGAATCGCGCCATGGGGATTTGCATGTTGAAATCCAGGTCGCCCGCCCGGTAACGGTTCAAGGCCGCCTCGGGCACGTCGAAGGAATAGTGACGCACCACGTCGATCTGCGGCCGTTGCCGGAAATACGGATTGGCGCGCAATTGCACGTGGCTGTGAACTTCCCACTCGTCCAGCTGGTAGGCGCCGTTCGAAATCAGCCGCCCAGGGCGGGCGAATGCGGCGCCGTGCTCGGCCAGGCTCGGGCCATGCACCGGAAACGTAATCGGATGCGTGAGCAGGCCGAGCAGGTAAGGCGTTGGGCTGCTTAGCCGGAGCACCAGCTGCCAATCATCCGGCGCCTCGACGCCGAGCAGGGATGGTGGCAGCGTCCCGGCGATGACCTCTGGCGCACCCGCCAGCGGCGCCAGCAGCGCAGCGCTGGTGCTGGCGGTCGCGGGATCCAGCGCCCGGCGGAAACCGGCGACGAAATCCGCCGCCACCAGCGGATCGCCATTCGACCAGCGATTGTCCGGCCTGAGCTTGAAGGTCCAGGTGAGTCCGTCGCCGGAGACCTGCCAGGATTCCGCCGCGCCCGGCACCAGCTCACCGCGGCTCGTTTCCCCGATCAGCCCTTCGTACAGGTCACGGATGATTTCGCGACTGCTCTCGTCCTCCGCGCGCTGCGGGTCGAGCGTGTCCGGCTCCGGCCCATTGGCGCGCCTGAACACCACGGCGGGCGGGGCATCATAGGCCTGCAGCCCGGAATTCAACTCGCTATCTGGCCCGGTGCCGAGACCGCAGCCGGCCGCCAGGCAAGCGACCGCGACCGCTGCCGCCAGCGCTGCCAACCCTGCCGCTCGTCTTGCCGCCAGGCTCATTGTCTTCCCCCGGTGGCAGGCGCCGCAAAATAGAAATGCCGGCTCGGATACAGGTCCATCGGGTTCGCTACCCAGCCGCGCAGCTCCGGCTTGACGAGGCGGCGACGCACATCAAAGTACAGCGGGATGATGGGTTGTTCTTCCAGCAGTAGGCGCTCAGCTTCGGCCAACAAGGCAAAACGGCGGCGCGTGTTGCGCGCCTGCATCGAGTCCTGCAGCTTCTCATCGTAATCGGCGCTCCGCCAGCCGGTGTCGCTTGCACCGGTCTCGGAATCAAACAGGCCCGCAAAACTGAAGGGGTCGAAAAAATCCGCCGCCCAACCGGAGCGAAAGACCATGGTGGTGCCGAGGTCGCGTCGCGACTCGAGAAACTCCGCGAACGGCTCCTCCCGCAAGCGCACCCGCACACCCAGGCTCTCGCGCCACATGGCCGCGACAGCAATCGCCAGGCGTCGATTATTAAGTCCTCCCGGGTACAGCAGCTCGAGCTCCAGGGGGTGACGAGCGCTGAAACCCGCGTCGGCATACAAACGGCGTGCCTCCTCGAGCTGCTGGCGGTGCGGCAGCAACGCCCATTCCGGCGTCTGCTCGACATAGCCCGGCATCGGCGGCACCCAGCTGTGGGCGGGTACTTCACCAGCGCCGGTCACGGAGCGGACAATCAATTCCCGGTCCAGCGCCATGGCCAGCGAGCGCCGCAGGCCCGGCGCGTCGAACGGCGGGCGCGTCACGTTGAGGCCAAGCCACGTCACCGCCATGCGCGGGGTAATGGTGAGTTCCGCAGCCATCCTGCGACGGACCCAGCCCAGCTGGTGATGCGGCACGTCGGCGGTCCAGTGAAGCTCGCCAGCCCGGTAGCGTGCCAGTTCGGCGTCCTGGTCCTCGGTCGGATAGTAAATGACCTGGTCTATGACGACGTTCCGCCCATCCCAGTAATTGTGGTTGCGCGCCAGGGTGATCTGCTCGTGCGGCTGCCAGTCGGAGAGGTGGAACGGGCCGTTGCTAACCATGCGACCGGGCCACGCAAATGCCTCGCCGTGCTGTTCGAGCGCCGGGCGATACAACGGCGAACTGACCGGGTGGGTCAACAGCTCCAGCAGCCACGGTGTCGGCGCCGACAATCGGATCAGCAGCGTGTGTTCGCCGAGCGCTTCGACCCCCAGTTCTTCGGGCGCGAGGCGCCGGGTCATGACGGCCCGCGCATTGAGGATCGGCGCCAGCAGGCCCGCAGCCGCCGATTCGGTGGCCGGATCGAGCGCACGGCGCAAACCCGCGACAAAATCCGCCGCCGTGACCGGGGCGCCATTCGACCAGCGGGCGTTCTTGCGTAACTCGAAACGCCAGGTGAGACCGTCCGCGCTGGTGTCCCAGGCCTCCGCCACGCCCGGTACCGGCGTGCCATCCGGCGCCGTACTGACCAGCCCTTCGAACAGGTCGCGCAGGATATTCTGCGACGCTACGGAAATCGCGCGATGGGGATCGAGCGTCAGCGGTTCCGCTCCATTGCCGCGCTTCAGCACCTGGACGCCTGGCTTCAGCGGCACGCCATCCCTGTCCTGCTGCTGACCGCAGCCGGCCAGGCCCGCGGCGAGCACCAGCCCGATCACGAGCAACCGCCAGGCGGGCTGAACGCGGCCCTGGGGCGTGGCGCCGGGCGTCATGATGTCAGGCGACCTCACCGTCCGCCCGGCCGTGGCGCTTCAGGTGCACCAGCAACAACGACATCGCCGCCGGGGTAACGCCGGGCAGCCTGGCGGCCTGTCCCAGGGTGGCGGGCCGGGCTTCGAGCAACTTCTGGCGCACCTCGTGCGACAGGCCCCGCACCTGGCGATAATCCAGGTCATCCGGCAGGCGCGCCGTCTCCTGGCGCCGTTGCCGGTCGATCTCCGCCTGCTGTCGGCGGATGTAGCCATGGTAGCGGCTGCGCACCTCGATCTGGGCAGCAATCTCAGGCGCCACCTGCGCGTCGCCGACGCACTCGAGTTTTACCAGGTCAGCATGGCCCACCTCGGGACGGCGCAGTAAATCCAGCGCCGTGGTCTCACGTACCGGCACGCCGCCCGGGAATGTCGCTGCCTCCTCGGGATGCAGCGCGGACGGCCGCAGCAGGCAATCCGCCAGGCGTTTCGTTTCGCGGTCCACCGCCGCCTGTTTCGCCTCATAAAGTGCCCATCGCCGATCACCCACCAGGCCGAGCGCCCGTCCACCCGGCGTGAGGCGTTCGTCCGCGTTATCTTCCCGCAGCAACAGGCGGTACTCGGCGCGACTGGTAAACATCCGGTATGGCTCCGCCGTCCCGCGGGTGACGAGGTCATCGACGAGCACACCCAGGTAAGCCTCGTGCCGGCCGGGCACCCACGCCGGCTCGCCGCGCATCATCAATACGGCATTGACGCCGGCCAGCAGGCCCTGCGCGGCAGCCTCCTCGTAACCGGTGGTGCCGTTGATCTGGCCGGCAAAGAACAGGCCGCGAAAATGGCGCGTCTCAAGGCTCGGCCGGAGGTCGCGCGGATCGAAATAGTCATACTCGATCGCATAGCCGGGGCGGGTGATATGGGCATGCTCGAAACCGGGGATGCTGCGCACCAGCGCCAGCTGCACATCGAAGGGCAGGCTGGTGGAAATACCGTTTGGATAGACCTCGCGGCTGTCGAGCCCTTCCGGTTCCACGAACACCTGGTGCGAAGGCTTGTCGGCGAAACGCGTGACCTTGTCTTCCACGGAAGGGCAGTAGCGCGGACCCACGCCCTCGATGGTGCCGCTGAACATGGGCGAACGGTGCAGCGCACCGCGAATGATGTCGTGGCTCTGCTCCGTGGTCGCCGTGATCCAGCAAGACACCTGGCGCGGATGATCCTCACGGCGGCCGACGAAACTGAACACCGGGCGCGGCACGTCACCGGGCTGTTCGCGCATCCGGTCGAAGTCCAGGCTGCGCGCGTCCAGGCGCGGCGGCGTGCCGGTCTTCAGCCGGCCGACGCGTAACGGCAACTCGCGCAGCCGCGCGGCGAGTCGATTCGACGGCGGATCGCCGGCGCGGCCGCCCGCGTGGTTCGATTCACCGACATGGATGCGACCGCCGAGGAATGTGCCGACGGTCAGCACGACCGCGGTGGCGCGGAACGCCAGTCCCATGGCGGTGACCACCCCGACGACCCGATCGCCCTCGATGAGCAAATCGGCAACGCTTTGCTGGAACAGCTCAAGATTCGGTTGCTTTTCGACCACGCCGCGAATCGCGGCGCGATACAGCGCGCGGTCCGCCTGCGCGCGCGTCGCGCGCACCGCCGGCCCCTTGCGGGCGTTCAGGGTCCGGAAATGGATACCCGCCGCATCGGCGGCCCGCGCCATGGCGCCGCCGAGGGCATCGATCTCGCGCGCCAGGTGGCCCTTGCCAATGCCGCCAATGGCGGGATTGCAGCTCATCTGGCCGAGCGTTTCGATATTCTGCGTCAGCAACAGCGTGCGCGCGCCCATGCGCGCCGCGGCAAGCGCCGCCTCCGTGCCGGCATGACCCCCGCCGATGACGACGACATCATATTTTTGTGGATGCTGCATTGCGACATTCCTGGCGCCGGACTCGGCTCCCGCGTTAACTGGCCGCTTCATAATAACCGCTGCACGACGCCGATATCAGGGGTGCGGCGGCGTTCTTTGGGGCGGCGGTTATGAGAATCCAGTCACAGCGACGGGCCTCGTACCGGGGCATGCTTGCCTTCCCGGGTCGCCAGGCGCCCCGCTGGCCGAAGGAGAGTTTCTGTTGGGCACCGGGTCGATCGATCGGCGGCACGCTGCATCCGCCGCTGCCATGGACCGGCGGCAGGCGGTTCGCTTGCGTCGCTTTTACATGGCGCTCGCGTCTTACGCCTTGTGGACCAGCATCGCGATAGTGGCCTGGCTGGGGGGGCTGATCGTGATGCCCGCCTGGCTGCTTGGCGTCACCCTTGGTGGCGTGGCCCTGTCGAATGCCTGGTTCTGGTACCAGCTGCGTTCCGGTCGCAGCCTTCTTTATGACGACCCCTCGATGACTCTGCCCCAGGTCGCCATGGCAATGTTCTGGGTGCTCATCGTCATTGGCGCGTCCCATGCCGATCGCAGCCTGATGATGGTGGTCTACATCGTCGTCATGCTGTTCGGGATTTTTCGCCTGGGTCGACGTGAATTCATCGTACTCACGGGACTGGCGCTGATTGGCTATGCTGCCGTGGTCACCGTCGACCTGGTCCTTCGCGCTGTCGAGGTCGACCTGTTCGAGGAGATGGTCCGCTTCCTGGTACTCGCGTCAGCCCTGCTGTGGTGCTCATTCTTCGGTACCCATGTCGCCGAGTTGCGTGCCAGGCTGCGGCAACAAAACGAGGCCTTGCAACAGAACGTCAAGGACGCGCAGCGCATCGCCGACCGGGATCACCTGACCTGGGCCTACAATCGCCGCTACATCATGCAGGCGCTCGAGGATGAACGGGCACGCTCGCAGCACCGCAACGCACCGTTCACCATCGTCATTTTCGATCTTGATCACTTCAAGAAAATCAATGATCGCTACGGACACATCGCCGGCGACCGGGTGCTGAAAAAATTCGCCGATATCGCGCGTCGCGAGATCCGCGCCGCCGATGTCATTTCGCGCGGCCGGCGGACAAATTCCTTCGGCCGTTTCGGCGGCGAGGAATTTATCGCGCTGTTGCCGGAGACAGGACTGGAAGGCGCCCAACTCTGCACCCAGCGTTTGCGGAGCGCGCTGGGCGAAGAACGATTCGAATCGGACATTCGCGTCACGTTCTCGGCCGGGATTGCCGTCTACCGCCACGGTGAGTCGGTTGAAGATACCTTGCGTCGTGCCGATGAAGCGCTTTATCGCGCCAAGCGCGCGGGGCGTGACCAGGTGATGGAGGAAAAACCTGCCCGCCGCCGCCCGCAGGATCCCAATGTTGTGGCTCTCAGGCCCGCGCAGGACTGAGCCGCGACAGTCCGACTACTTGCCGATACAAAACTGACTGAAAATGCTGCCGAGCAGGTCTTCGGTGGAGCACTCGCCGGTAATCTCCCCCAGCGCGCCATGCGCCAGGCGCAGGTCCTCCGCCGCCAGCTCGACGCTATCACCCGCGACCAGCCGGCTGTGCGCGGCAGCCAAATGAGTCGCGGTGGAGGCCAGCGCCTCTAGATGCCGTCGCCGGGCAGAGTAGGCCCCGCCGGCGTTGCCGCTGTAACCAGCGAAATCTTTCAGCCAGGCACGCAAGTCATCGATGCCTTCGCCCGTCAACGCAGACACGTGCACCAAGTTTTCGGCTTGCAATGTAGTGTCGCCGCCCTGTTGGCTGACCAGGTCGATCTTGTTGAGCACTCGCAACAACGGGATGCCCGCCGGCAAGGCCACCCCCGTTTCGGCACCGGCCGGAATGCTGGCGTCCTGTACCAGCAACAGCAGGTCGGCAGCCTGCATCGCTTCCCTGGCACGGCGAATGCCCTCGGCCTCGATCCGGTCGGCGCTCTCGCGCAGGCCAGCGGTATCCACGACCCGGACCGGCATGCCGTCGACCAGGATATCCTCGCGTACCAGGTCCCGTGTGGTACCCGGCAACTCGGTGACAATGGCCGCCTCGTAGCCAGCCAGCCGGTTCAGCAGGCTCGACTTGCCGGCGTTGGGCGCGCCCGTGATGACCAGCGTCAGGCCATCCCGCAATACACGTCCACGGGCAGCGGCCGTTTGCAGGTCGGCGAGTCCGGACCTGAGCCCATCGAGTTGCCCGAGCAGCGCCGGATCGCTGAACTCATCGACCCCCTCCTCCGGGAAATCCATCCCTGCCTCGAGGCGCACGCGCAGGTTGAGCAGCCCTTCACCAAGGGCATTCACGCGGGCGGAGAACTCCCCTTCGAGCGACCGCATCGCGGCCCTGGCGGCTTCGGCCGAGGTGCTTTCGATCAGGTCCGCCACCGCCTCGGCCTGCGCCAGGTCGATACGGCCGTTCATATAGGCGCGGCGGGTGAACTCGCCCGGCCCGGCCTCGCGCGCACCGAGCGCCGCCAACTCGCGCAGCAACAGGGCAGCCACGACCGGACTGCCATGGAGATGGAATTCCACCACATTCTCGCCGGTAAACGAACCGGGCGCCGGAAACATCAGCACCACGGCGCGGTCGAGGTTGTCACCCGTGGCGCTGCGCAGAATGCGCAACGCGGCCTGGCGGGGCGGCGGCAGAGACCCGGCGACGGCGGCGCCAAATTCGAGCGCGTGCCGGCCGGACAGGCGCACGATGCCCACTCCGCCGCGTCCCGGTGGGGTTGCAATCGCGGCGATGGTGTCAGTGTCTGCAGCTAATATCATGGCTGTTGTTGTGATTTTTCCGCCGACCAGCATGGCCAGCGACACAAGGAGCAACGATGACCGGGGAACGCATTCAATTCACTGGCGCCATGGGAAATTCACTGCTGGGACGGCTCAGCCGGCCACCGGGATCGACGCCGATCACCTGTTGACGCGCAGTGCCAACCCGCCTAGTAGCCGCCTCGCTCCACGACGCGGTTGATATGCCACTGTTGCGTGATGGCCAGCAGGTTATTCACAAACCAGTACAGCACCAGTCCGGCGGGGAAGAAGGCGAAAAACACCGTGAACACGATCGGCAGGATCTGCATGATCTTCGCCTGCATCGGATCCGGCGGCGCGGGGTTCAACTTCTGCTGAATGAACATCGTCGCGCCCATCAGCAGGGGCAGAATGAAGTACGGGTCGCGCACCGACAAATCGGTGATCCACAGCATGAACGGCGCCTGGCGCATTTCGACGCTTTCGAGCAGCACCCAGTAGAGCGCCAAAAACACCGGCATCTGCACCAGGATGGGCAGACAACCCGCGGCGGGGTTCACTTTTTCCTTCTTGTACAGCTCCATCATCGCCTGCGACAGCTTCTGGCGATCGTCGGCGTAACGCTCCTGCAAGGATTTCATGCGCGGCTGCAGCTTGCGCATCTTGGCCATGGACTTGCCGCTGGTCTCGGACAGCTTGTAGAACACCGCCTTGATGAGGATGGTCAACAGGATGATGGACCAGCCCCAATTGCCGACCACGCCGTGGATCTTGTTCAGCACCCAGAACAGCGGCTGGGAAATGATGGTCAGCCAACCGTAGTCCACGGTAAGCCGCAATTTATCCGCGGTTGCTTCGAGCTGGTCTTGCAGCTTCGGGCCGACAAACAACTGGTCCGAAAAGCTGCCGGACTGGCCGGGCGCGATGGCCGTCGGCATGCGCACCGCCGTCAGTGTGTAGGTGCTGTCGGGCGAGGCCGACGCGGTGAACTGCGCACGGCCGCTCGGCACCACGGCCGCGAGAAAATGGTGCTGGATCGACGCCAGCCAGCCACTGTCCGTGGTGTACTCGAGCCGTGTCCTGGTGAGGTCGCCGACATTCTGCTTGTCGTACTTTTCGCCGTCGAACGTCACCGGGCCGCGGAACGAGTAGCTTTCCACGTTCATCATGCTGCGGGCGGGCGGCTCATGCAGGCGCCGGAGTTGCAGGTAGCTGGCGCCCGTCCAGGGCGACTCGCCGTCGTTGCTGATCTGTTGCTCGACCTCGATCGCGTAGCTGCCCCGCCGGAACCGATAGGTCTTGGTGACGGTGACGCCGTTCTCGAGCATGGCCGTGAGCGGTACCTCGAGTACGTCCTGGCCCGACTCGAGACGGAATTCCATCGCCGGCGCCACGAACAGCGTGTCCGGCCGTGTCGAAGTTTCCGGCGTGGTCGAGGTCAAGCCGGTGCGCAGGATATAGCGGTTGTCCGGCGAGGGATCGAGCAATTGCACCGGCACATCGGGCTGGTTCTTGTGCACGGGGTAGCGAGGCAACAAGGCCTTGACCAGGTCACCGCCACGCAGCGACAGCTCCATTTCCAGCACATCGGTCGAAATACGAACCCGCCGCTCGGCCGGCGCAATCGTGTCGCGGGGGGCAGCGTGGGTCGTATCACTCAGCCCCGGCGGCGGCGGAATATCCTGGTCTGCGGAGATGCCGGGCACGGCCGAGGCGTCCGGCAAGGCTGGCGTCGTCGTGTCTTCGGGCACCGCGGGCACGCCGCGCGAATCCGTGGTTTCCACCGGCGCCGGGGCAGGCCGCTGGTACTGGACGAAGGCCATATAGTTGAGCCATACCAACGCGGCCAGTGCGGCCCAGAGAAATACTCGCTGGTTATCCATGCGTTTTCCGCAACTCCTCAGGCGACCCGTCGATGCGGGAGCATGGCGGCACGGGGTCGTAACCCTGGCCGCCCCATGGATGACAACGCCCGACGCGGCGAGCCGACAGCCACAAGCCGCGCCAGACGCCATGGGTCCGCACGGCTTCGATGGCATACCCGGAACAGGTCGGCTGGAAGCGGCAATTGTTGCCAAGCCACGGGCTCAGCAGCAGTTGATAGCCGCGAATCAGTAAAA
>JBLRWC010000003.1:30905-83432 GCA_047921455.1 Gammaproteobacteria bacterium | reverse complement strand
TTCCGTCCGAGAGATGCGGGCAGCAGGCCCCAAGGGGCGCCTGCCAAAAAGACGGGAAATCGTACGCGGGGCGCCGTGACGTGTCAACACAATCCGGCGCCGGCCGGGTCCGGGGTCTGCCTGTGGATAACTCGGGCCGGGCAATATAGACTGCGGAACTTCCTCTGCAGCCCTCCAACGCAGGACGCACCGTGGCGGCCGACTGGCACCATTGCCTCAACAAGCTTCGCAACGAACTGTCATCGGAACAGTTCAATATTTACGTGGCGCCTTTGCATGCGGTCAGCGAAGGCGATACCTTGCGTTTGCTCGCGCCGAACCCTTATGTCGTCACCTGGTTGCAGCAGAATTGTCTCGACCGGATCCGGGAACTGAGCGGGGAAACCGCCAGCGGTTCCGGGCCGGTCGAGATCTCGATTGACGTCGGTACCCGGGCCGTGGCGGGGAGCGCCGCGCCCACGCCGCCACCGGCCCAGGCCAAGCAATGGCCCGGGCTGGCGCCGCCGCCGCGCAGCGATTTCGTGACCGGCGCGCGCCTGAACCCCGACTTCACCTTTGACAGTTTTGTGGAAGGTAAAAGCAACCAGCTCGCGCGGGCGGGCGCGTTCCAGGTCGCCGCCAATCCGGGTGGTTCGTACAACCCGCTGTTCCTGTATGGCGGCGTCGGTCTCGGCAAGACGCACCTGATGCATGCCATCGGCAACAGTATTCTTAACGAGAACCCGGGCGCGCGGGTGGCCTATGTTCACTCGGAGCGGTTTGTCAGCGATATGGTGCGCGCGCTGCAGAACAACCGGATCGATGAATTCAAGCGCAGCTACCGCTCTCTGAACGCTCTGCTGATCGACGATATCCAGTTTTTTGCCGGCAAGGAGCGTTCCCAGGAAGAATTCTTCCACACGTTCAACGCCCTGTTCGAAGAACGCCAGCAGATTGTGCTGTCGTGCGATCGGTATCCAAAAGAGGTCGACGGCCTCGAAGACCGGCTGAAAACGCGTTTTGGCTGGGGCCTGACGGTCGCCATCGAGGCCCCGGAACTTGAAACCAGCGTGGCCATCCTGATGAAAAAAGCGAGTTTCGAGGGGGTAACGTTGCCTTCGGAAGTCGCTTTCCTGATCGCCAAGCGGATCCGTTCCAATGTGCGCGAGCTCGAAGGAGCGCTGCGTCGAGTCATCGCCACGTCGCGTTTCCTGGACCGGGAGATCACGCTCGATTTCGCCAAAAAAGCCCTCGGCGACCTGCTGTCCCTGCAGGACCGCCTCGTGACCATCGAAAATATCCAGAAAACGGTCGCCCAGTATTACAAGATTCGTGTCGCGGACCTGATGTCGAAACGCCGCAACCGCGCGGTCGCTCGGCCGCGCCAGGTGGCGATGTCGCTGGCGAAAGAATTGACGGAACGCAGTTACCCGGAGATCGGCGAGGCTTTCGGTGGCAAAGATCACACCACGGTGCTGCACGCGTGCAAACGAATCAAGGCGTTGCGCGAAACCGATATGCGGGTGCGGGAAGACTATGCAAACTTGTTGAGAACCCTGACGGCTTGATGTGGATAAGTCGTGGATAACTTTCAGGCACGAAACTGTCCACAGGCCATCCACAGGCTATACGGGTCGTTGAAGGGGCTTGAGCAACAGAGTTCGTGTCAACGTAACTGACTGTAAATAAACATAAAAAATAAGTTATCCACAGAAACCAGCTTGCTTAGTAACAGTAACAACAGATCTCTATATATCTAACACTAATAGTTAACAGGTGGAACGATGAAGTTCAGCGCTCCCAGAGAAACTCTCCTCGAGCCCCTCCAGGCCGTGATCGGCGTGGTGGAACGTCGCCAGACAATGCCGGTACTCGCAAACATCCTCTTGGTTGCCGAAAGTGGGACGAGTTTGTCCGTAACAGCCACGGACCTTGAGGTCGAGCTGGTTGCAACCGTGGATGTGCAGGTGGACAAGGGCGGCGAAATCACCGTGCCGGCCAGGAAGCTGCTTGATATCTGCCGGGCATTACCGGATGGAGCGGCAGTGAGTTTCAGCCTGTCGGGCGACAAGGTCACTGTGCGGTCGGGCCGGAGTCGTTTCACCCTGTCGACACTGCCGGCCACCGAATTCCCGACGGTGGAAGATATTCATTCACAACAGAAGGTTACCCTGCCCCAAAACCAGCTACGTCGCCTGATTGAGAAGACCCAGTTCTCCATGGCCAACCAGGATGTCCGTTACTACCTGAACGGCATGTTGCTGGAAGTCGCGGGTCCGTTGGTGCGCAGCGTCGCGACGGACGGGCATCGCCTGGCGATGTGTGAACTTACCGCGGGTGATGCGGACGCATCTCCCCAGCAGGTCATCCTGCCGCGCAAGGGCGTACTGGAGTTGCAAAGACTCATTCGCGAAGACGGCGATTGTACGCTCGAGATCGGCACCAACCACCTGCGGGTCGAGCTGGGCGGTATACGTTTGACCTCGAAGCTGATCGACGGCCGCTTTCCTGACTATGACCGGGTGATCCCGAAGGAAAGCGAAGCGCCGATGCTGGCTGATCGTGTCCAGCTGGCCGATGGCTTGAACCGGATCAGGATTCTCGCTAACGAAAAATACAAGGGTGTGCGGGTGACGCTCAAGCCGGGCACCGTGACGGTACAGGCGCACAATCCCGAGCAGGAAGAAGCCGAGGAAGAGATCGAGGTGCAATACGACGGCGCCGAGATGGAAATCGGTTTTAACGTCGAATACCTGATCGCGGCCCTGCGGGCCCTCGAGGCTGAAACCGTCAGATTGGAGTTCAGGGACGCGGCAAGCAGTTGCCTGATCCAGGATCCGGAGCGGCGGGACTGCAAGTATGTCGTGATGCCGATGCGACTGTAGAGCGCTGCATGGGGCTGGCAAGCCTGGCGATATCGGGCCTTCGTTGTTTCGAACAGGCGGCGTTGGATCCTGCGCCGGGCATGAACCTGGTGATCGGCAAGAACGCCTCGGGCAAGACCAGCTTGCTCGAGGCGATTTTTTTGCTGGGACGCGGTCGATCGTTTCGGACCGCTCGCCGGGAAGCCATGATCAGGGAAGGCGGCGAATGTTTGCGGGTGGTCGGACGGCTGGCCGACGGGCGCGTGCTCGGAGTTGAGGCGGGGCGGGGGACCTGGAGCGCGCGCGCGGGGGGTGAGCCGATAACGCAACTGGCCCAGTTGGCGGGGCTGCTGCCAGTGCAGTTAATGGATCCGGAGGTTCACCGGTTGGTCCAGGAGGGACCAGGGGAACGACGGCGATACCTGGATTGGGCGACGTTCCACGTGAAACCAGGGTTCCTGGACGCCTGGCGGGATTACCAGCGGGCGCTGCGACAAAGAAACGCAGCGCTCAAGGGCCGGCAGGGCGAGGGACCCATTATCGCGTGGGAACGCGCGCTGGCGGAGAACGGTGCCGCACTGGATCGCTTCAGGCGCGAGACGGTCGCTGCTCTGCAGGCGCCGGTACGCGATGCCGCAGCACGCTTGCTTGGCGCAGAACTGGTCTTGGAATATCGGCCGGGACATCCGGCGGGGCAGGACCTGGCCGAGGCGCTGGCGGCGCATCGCGACAAAGACCGGCGGGCGGGCATGACGCAGATCGGCCCGCATCGAGCTGACCTGGCCGTCTCCCTGGACGACCACAAGGCGCGCGGCTGGGTGTCGCGGGGGCAACAGAAACTGGTGGCGGCGGCGATGGTGCTGGGGCAGGCGCGCCAGCTGGCTGCGTTATGGGGAGAGCGGGCCGTCCTGCTGGTGGACGATCCCGTCGCCGAACTCGATGCCGAACGCGCCGAGCGGTTGTTGTCGCTGATCGACGAGTTGCCGTTCCAGGTTTTTCTCACCGCACTGGACGCCAAGGCCGTGCCCAGTGTGAATGCCGCGCGGACGTTTCACGTGGAACAAGGAAAAGTCCGCCAAGTGGTATAATTATCCGATTTACGCGGGCTATCAGACACCATGACGGATAAACCGACTTACGATTCCAGGAACATCAAAGTTCTCAAGGGCTTGGATGCTGTTCGCAAGCGCCCGGGGATGTATATCGGTGACACGGATGATGGCACCGGCTTGCATCATATGGTGTTCGAGGTGGTGGATAACTCCATCGACGAGGCGTTGGCGGGGCATTGCTCCACCGTGACGGTGGTGATTCATCCCGACGAGTCGGTATCGGTTTCCGATGATGGTCGTGGTATTCCTGTCGATATGCACCCGGACGAAGGTTGTTCCGCGGCCCAGGTGATCATGACCGTCCTGCATGCGGGCGGTAAGTTCGATGACAATTCCTACAAGGTCTCGGGCGGGTTACACGGCGTCGGCGTGTCCGTCGTCAACGCCTTGTCGGAGCACCTCGACCTGACGATTTATCGCGACGGCCAGGTCCATCGGCAGGAATACCGCATGGGCAAGCCACTTTACGATCTCAAGACTACTGGCGAGACGCAGCGCAGTGGCACGGTGATTCGCTTCAAACCCAGCGCGGATATCTTCAGCAACATCGATTTTCACTACGATATCCTCGCCAAGCGGCTGCGCGAACTGTCGTTCCTCAACTCCGGTGTGCGCATCGTTTTGCAGGACGAGCGCGACGGCCAGGAGGACGTGTTCGAGTACGAGGGCGGCATCCGCGCATTCGTCGAGCACCTGAATCGCAACAAGACCCCGGTTCATCCGTCAGTTTTCTACTTTCAGAACGAGCGCGACGGCATTCTCGTCGAGGTCGCGATGCAGTGGAACGACTCCTACCAGGAAAGCATGTTCTGCTTCACAAACACGATTCCGCAGCGTGACGGCGGGACCCATCTCGCCGGTTTCCGGACGGCACTGACCCGAACCCTGAACGGGTACATCGAGCGCGAGAATATAGCGCGCAAGGAAAAGGTCAGCACGACGGGCGACGATGCCCGCGAAGGCATGACGGCGGTGTTGTCAGTCAAGGTGCCGGACCCGAAGTTTTCCTCGCAGACCAAGGAAAAGCTGGTCTCCTCGGAGGTCAAGGCGGTCGTCGAGTCCCTGATGGCGGAGAAGCTCGAGGAGTTTCTGCTGGAAAAGCCCGCAGATGCCAAGGCGATCGTCGGCAAGCTGATCGACGCGGCCCGCGCCCGCGAGGCTGCGCGCAAGGCGCGTGAAATGACCCGTCGCAAGGGCGCGCTCGATATCGCTGGTTTGCCGGGCAAGCTGGCCGATTGCCAGGAGAAGGATCCCGCGTTGTCCGAGCTGTTCCTCGTCGAGGGCGACTCCGCCGGCGGTTCCGCCAAGCAGGGTCGCGATCGGCGCACGCAGGCGATCCTGCCGCTCAAGGGCAAGATCCTGAACGTCGAGAAGGCGCGCTTCGACAAGATGTTGTCGTCGGCCGAGGTCGGGACGCTCATCACCGCGCTGGGTTGCGGGATCGGTCGCGAGGAATTCAACGTCGACAAGTTGCGCTACCACCGCATCATCATCATGACCGACGCTGATGTGGATGGCTCGCACATTCGCACCCTGTTGCTGACGTTTTTCTATCGCCAGATGCCGGTATTGATCGAGCGCGGGCATATTTATATCGCCCAGCCGCCACTGTACAAGATCAAGAAGGGCAAGCAGGAGCATTATGTAAAGGATGATGCTGAACTGATCGCCTATCTTTCCAGCATGGCGCTGGACGGTGCCGCGCTCTACCTCGCTCCGGATGCGCCGCCGCTCCAGGGGCCGGGCCTTGAGACGCTGGTTAAGAAATATACTGAGGTCATGGCGATCATTCACCGGCTGGGCCGGCGCTACGATGAGCGCGTGCTGGAGCAATTGCTCTACAGCGAGCCGCTGAAGGGCTCGGAGCTGGACGACCTGGGTCGCGTGGATGCCTGGATGAAGACCTTCGCGCAGCGACTGAAAGGGCCGCCGGAAGCGCCGCGGTACGAGTTATCGCTCGTGCACGAGGCCGACAAGGCGGGCTGGGAGATTCGTGTCAGTCGCCGTTACCACGGCGTCGAGTCGCTGCGCCTCCTGCAACGGGAATTTTTTGAGTCGGCCGAGTATCGCCGGATCGCTGGCCTGGGTGCGGAGCTCGCCGATCTCGTTGGCGAAGGGGCCTACGTGATGCGCGGGGAAAAGCGCCAGGCGATCACCAGCTTTCGCGAGGCCGTCGAATGGCTGATGGCGGAAGCGCGCAAGGGCCAGGCCATCCAGCGCTACAAGGGGCTGGGCGAAATGAATCCCGCGCAGCTGTGGGACACGACGGTGAACCCGGAGACGCGGCGCCTGATGCAGGTAAGGATCGAGGATGCGGTGGCCGCCGACGATATTTTCACGACGTTGATGGGCGACCATGTGGAGCCGCGCCGCGAATTTATCGAGAAGAACGCCTTGACGGTGGCAAATCTCGACGTTTGAATATTTTCGAGTTTCCAGGGTCTCGTTCGGGCTGGCACTATTCTCACTGGTCACCCGCCAGCCGTGAACGGATCCTGATCTCGCTCTCCAGCGTCCGGTGCACCGGGCAGCGGTCGGCGATCTGCAGCATGCGCGCCCGCTGCGCGTCGTCCAGCTCGCCCTCGATGGCGATAACGCGGTTCAGCTCGTCTATGTGGCCAGCGGAGGAATCACAGTCCGCGCAGTCCTCGGCATGCACGCGGCGGTGCGTCACCTCGCAGCGCACGCGCTTTACCGGCAGCTTCTTGTGGCGGGCGTACATGTTTAGCGTCATCACTGTGCAACTGCCCAGCGCCGCGGCGAGGAACTGGTACGGGTCCGGGCCCTGGTCCGTGCCGCCCTTGTCCGCTGGTTCGTCGGCGACCAGCCGGTGCGGCCCGGCCTGCACGCGGCACAGGAAGGGGTCTGCGGCCAGCCCGCTGACGCGCGCGCCCGCAACGGGTTCAGGCGACGCCAGCTCGAGGAAGCGCGCCGCCCAAGCCGCGATAACGCCGCCGGCATAGGCGGAATCGGCCGCCCTGGACAGCAGGTGGTCGGCATCGTCGAGGCTGACGAAGCTCTTCGGGTGTTTGGCGGCGACGAAGATCTTCTGCGCCTGCTCGATCGAGACCACCGTGTCGACGGGCGAGTGCAGCACCAGCAACGCGCGACGCAGCCGGCCGAGGCGCTCTTCCAGGGAATGGCCACGCGCATCCTCGATGAAGTCGCGGCGCACGCGGAAAGTACGCCCGGCCAGGTCCACCTCGGCCGTGCCTTCCGCCTCGATCCGCTCCAGCCCCGCGCCGAACTGCTTCAGCACGTGCTCCGGGCCGGCCGGCGCGCCCAGCGTCGCCAGCGCGCGCACGCTCTCCAGGCGCTCGGCCACCGCCAGCACGGCGGTGCCGCCGAGGGAATGACCGACCAGCAGCTGCGGGGCGCCGTAGTGCTCGCCCAGCCAGCGCGCGGCGTCCTCGAGGTCATCCAGGTTGCTGGAGAAGCTGGTGTCGGCGAAGTCGCCTTCGCTCTCCCCCAGCCCGGTGAAGTCGAAACGCAGCACCGCGAAGCCGGCCTGCGCAAGAGCGCGGGTGATGTCGCGCGCGGCGCGGATGTTGCGGCTGCAAGTGAAGCAGTGAGCGAACACCGCCGTGGCGTGCCAGTCGCCGCCCGGCGGCAGCTCCAGCGTCCCGGCCAGCGCCATCCCGGCACGGTTCTCGAAGTGGATTTTTTCCATGATGTTCAATCTCCCGAATGTGCCGCTAGGTTGAGAGTTCAGCCATCACAGTGCAAGACCGGCAAAGGAGGCGCAGCATGAGTGCCCCGCAGCACGGCCTCGCGCGCCACGACTGGCCGGCGGCTTCACCGCGCCCTGCCGGGCTTTCAGCCCGCTGCAGGGTAGTCGGTGTAGCCCTTCGGCCCGGGGGTGTAGAAGGTCTCCGGATCGGGCGTGTTGAGCTCCACGCCCTCGCGCCAGCGCCGCGGCAAGTCGGGGTTGGCGAGGAAATCGCGCCCCACGGCGACCAGGTCGGCCTTGCCGGCGTCGATGTCGGCCATCGCGCGCTCCGCCGTGTAGCCGCCGCAACGGATGACCGGGCCGCCGAACTTCTCCGCCATGTCCTGCTTAACTGCCTCCGGTACCTCCGGGGCGCCGCTCGCGGAGTGATCGACGATGTGCAGGTAGGCGAGGTCGAGCTTGCCGAGCTCTGCGGCGAGGGCGATGTAGTCCTCGGCCATGGCGTCGTAATGCGCCATGTCGTTGAACACGCCGAAGGGCGACAGCCGGATGCCGACACGCTCGCGGCCGATCGCGGCGCACGTCTGCTCCGCCACCTCGAGCATGAAGCGGGCGCGGTTGGCGAAGCTGCCGCCGTACTGGTCGGTGCGCTGGTTGGAGCTGGGGCGGAAGAACTGCTCGAGCAGGTAGCCGTTGGCGCCGTGCAGCTCGATGCCGTCGCAGCCGGCGGCGACGGCGTTCCGCGCACTCTGCACGAACTCGGACTCGGTGGCGGCGATGTCCGCGACGGTCATGGCCTCGGGCACCGGGTGCGGCTGCAGCCCGGCCTTGTCGGTGTACATCTGCCCGTCCGCGGCGATGGCCGACGGCGCCAGCACGCGCGCACCCTCGGGGAGGTTGTGGGCATGGCCGATGCGGCCGGTATGCATGAGCTGCATGAAGATCTTCGCGCCGCCGGTATGGACGGCGTCGGTGACGGCGCGCCAGCCCTCGACCTGGGCCGGGGAGAAGATGCCGGGGATGCGCGGGTAGCCCAGCCCGTTCGGCGAGGGCGAGGTGCCCTCGGTGATGAGCAGTCCGCCTGAGCTGCGCTGGCCGTAGTACTCGGCCATCAGGGCGCCGGGGACGTTGCCCTGTGCCCGGCTGCGGGTGAGCGGCGCGAGGACGATGCGGTTCTGCAGCGCCAGCGGGCCGAGGTGGTAAGGCTGGAACAGGGGATGGTCGTTGCGGTTCATGATGTTGTGCCTGGTCCTGGTCAGAATCCGGTGAGGAGGAAGTCCAGCGCGGCGAGTATGTCCGCGCGCCGGCGCTCCAGATGGGTGACGGGTTCGCCGGGCAGGCGCCGGGGGATTCCTGCGGTCTGCGGGGCGACCAAGACGTAGTCTACGCCCTCGCGCAGACACCTTGGCGGGTGCTTCGTGTCACACGTCCGCCACGGAGTCTTAACGATCCCCTCGTAGGCTCTTGCCCTCGTTACCACCCATAACGAGGCACACTACCAATGAGCGAGAGAGTCCCCTGCGAGATCGCCGAAGACAACGGCGACGAACCCCTCAGCAACCACTCCGGCAACCCGCACTTCGCCAGCGTCCTGGAAAAGCGCCTGTCGCGCCGCCAGGTTCTGAGCGGCGGCCTGACCGCGGCCGTGGCCGGCATCATGGGCACCGCCGCCCTGGCGCACGCCGGCCCGAAGCTCCTGCCGCCGGCCGCCAAGGGCCGCCCGCCCTTCGGGCTGAACCCCATGCTGGGCTTCGAACCGATCCCGGTGACGCGCGCCGACGCCGCGACCATCCCCGTCGGCTACAAGGCGCAGGCGCTGGTTCCCTGGGGCACACCGATCACCGGCGGCTACCCGGATTTTGACGGCGTGGGCGGCAACAGCGGCGCCGAGCAGGAACAGCAGGTCGGCTCGCACCACGACGGCATGCATTACTTCCCCATGGACGACGACCCGAACGGTCACGGCCTGCTGGTGCTGAACCATGAGTACGTCGACCAGCGCGTGCTGCACGTCAACGGCCCGACCAACAGCCCCAATGGCCCGCGCCCGGAGGACGAGGTGCGCAAGGAGATCGCGGCGCACGGCGTCAGCGTGGTCGAGATCCGTAAGTCCGACGGCGCCTGGGACGTGGTGCGCGGCAATTTCAACCGCCGCATCACCGCCAACACCCCGATGGAGATCCGCGGCCCGGTGCGCGGCAGCGACCTGGTGAAGACCAGGTTCAGCCCGGACGGCACCATGACCCGCGGCACCATCAACAACTGCGCCCACGGCTACACGCCCTGGGGCACCTACCTCACCTGCGAGGAAAACTGGGCCGGCTACTTCAAGAACGACCTGCAGACCAGCCGCATCAACGCCCTGTTCAACAAGCTCGGCTACAAGGGCGAGTCCGGTGCGCAGGGCAATTACTACGCCCGCTACGACGCCGGCAAGAACGAGATCATCGGCGTCATCGACGAGACCGTCGACCAGAAGCCGACCGCCAACGTCTACACCCAGGCCGGCGACACCTTCACCGACGCGGGTCGCAACCTGCTCGGCACGCTCGACGATCTCCTCGCGGCCAACAGCATTGATCTCTCGCTGCCGCGCGAACAGGCGCGCTACGGCGTGCGCACCGCGTCGAGCCGCTATGGCTGGGAGACCGCGGCCAACGGCGCCGACGAGTACCTCCGCTTCGACGCCTCCATCCGGGGCGAGGCCACCGAGGACTACCACAACGAGCCGAGCGGCCAGGGCTGGGTGGTCGAAATCGATCCCTTCGACCCGACCAGCACGCCGAAGAAGCGCACCGCCATGGGCCGCTTCGCCCACGAGGGTTGCATCTTTGCCCCGCCGCAGCAGGGCCAGCCGCTGGCCTTCTACATGGGCGACGACGCGCGCTTCGAGTACATCTACAAGTTCGTCACCAGGGCGCGTTACTTCAAGGGCATGAAGGGCGACATGCTCGACGAGGGCACGCTGTACGTGGCGCGCTTCAACGACGACGGCACTGGCGAGTGGTTGGCGCTCGACATCAACGACGTCAACTTCCGCACTGCGGCCGCGATGGCTGGTGTGGAGTTCAAGGACCAGGCCGACGTGCTGGTGAACACGCGCCTCGCCGCCGACGTGGTGGGCGCGACGAAGATGGACCGGCCGGAGTGGGGCACCGCGCATCCGCAGACGCGCGAGATCTACATGACGCTGACCAACAACACCGCGCGCACCGTCGACCAGATCGATGCCCCCAACCCGCGCCCCCGCAACGCCACCGGCCACATCATCCGCTGGCGCGAGCAGGGCAACCGGGCCTTCGCCACCGCCTTCGAGTGGGACATCTTCGTGCTGGCCGGCCCCGCGGGCGACAGCCAGGTCCTGCCGGCCGAGGGCGGCCCGCCGCTGAACGAGGACAACATTTTCGCCAGCCCCGACGGTGTCTGGTTCGACGACAACGGCATCCTGTGGGTGCAGACCGACATGAGCGGCTCGCAGCAGGCCAGCGGGCCTTACGGGGAGAATGGCATGCTGGCGGCGAACCCGGTCACCGGTGAGATCAAGCGCTTCCTGTCAGGCCCGCTCAACCAGGAGACCACCGGCGTGGTGTCGACGCCCGACGGCAAGACCCTGTTCGTGAACTTCCAGCACCCGGGCGACCGCTCGGGCGTCGGCAGCTTCACCAGCAACTGGCCGGACGGCGGCGTCGTCTACCGGCACCCGCATGACACGGCGCCTGCCGTGAACCCGCAGGGCGCGCGCCCGCGCTCGGCCACCCTCGTCATCACGCGTGAGGACGGCGAGGTCGTCGGCCTCTAGGGCGCCGGCGCCGGAGACACAGTCAAGGGATTACCTTTGGGCAGGGACGCCCATCCCCTCGGGGCAAGGTTCAAGTCCACGTGCGGGCGCGCTTCAGCGCCCGGCCTCGTCGCCCCACAGGAAGCTCAAGAGCACGTAGCGCCTGCCGGCCGTGACCTCGCGCGCCGCATGCAGCAGGGAGCCGGAGAACACCAGCGCGCCGCGCGCGGGCGGGCGATAGAGCGCCGCGCCGAACTCCGGGAATACCAGCTCGCCGCCGGCGTAGTCGTCGTTCAGGTTGAGCGTCATGGCGAAGCGGCGATGGCGCGCATCCGGCGTGACGTTATCGCGGTGCGGCCTGAAGTAGCCGCCGGTGACTGCGTCATAGGCCACCACCTTGTAGCTTTCGAGCCGGGTCACCGGGTAATGGAAGGCGCGCGCGATGGCCGGCATCAGGCGCGCCTCGAGGGCAGAGCTCACCGCTTCCACCAGTTCCGGGTCGACGAGCCGATGGTCGCGTCGTTGCTTGACCGCCGGGTCCGGCACCAGCGCCAGCTTGTCGCCATGGGCACGCCAAACGCCGCTCTCCACGTTCTCGGCCTCGTGGGCGGCAATGAGCTCGGCGCACAACACGGCTGGCAACACGTCGGGCACCATCAGGACTGGCGCGAAACCCTCGATCCGCTGTGGGGACATCTCCGGCATGCCGGCGAGGACGCGCCGGATCGCCTCAGCACCGGGCCCGTCGAGTCGCGCTTCGAGCGCCAGCGTGGGCCGCAGCACGAGCGCCACCGGGGATGCACCCGCCGGCCCGCCCAGGAAAGCCGCAGCGAGCCGCCCGTCATCGGTGACCGCCGCGACTCCCGGTTCCCGGGTTACCCAATGGGGCAGCACGCCGAGTAACTGGATGCTTGTGCCCAGGGTCCGATAAGACCCGAGCGCCGCAGTCGAGGGTGCAAACACGACCACTGTCGGGCGCCCGCAGTAACGCTCGTAGAAGGTCACGGGCGCCTCGCCCGGCGCGGAGACCAGGAAGTCCGGGGCGATGCGCCCCGGCCAGGAATCGGAAAGGTTCGGCTCGGTCATGGCTGGCCGAGTCTAGCGCCCGGTTATGACAGTGATTTTGCGCCGCGGGTCGGTCAAATCCGATACGAGCCAAATTCAGCACGCAGCGCCCGGTATTGCCCGGCGACGAGAATGGCGCGATCTCGTCCCAGGCCGTAAGTATACTGGATTTTGTATACGTAAATCCCTTAGTGATTGTTTTTATTATTCTTTATTGCGGTTAGGACTGATGCGTTCGATGGTGGCTGCGATCCACTCGCGGGCCTGGCGGGTAATTTCTTCGTGGCTGAGGTCGGTCGTGTCGATCGGTTGGCCGATGACGACGCGAATCACGCCGGGCTTTTTGAGGAAACTGCGCCGCGACCAGAAATCACCGGCATTGTGTGCGACCGGCAGGATTGGCCGGCCCGCCGACTTCGCCAGGGCGGCGCCGCTGATACCGAACCGCTTCTCATGTCCGGGCAGGACGCGGGTCCCTTCGGGATAGATCACCACGAAAAGACCGTCAGCAAGCCGTTCGCGGCCCTGCGACAGGACCTGCTTGACCGCGGTACGCCCGGCGCTGCGATTGATGGCGATGGGCCTGAGTCGGGCGAGCCCCCAGCCGAAGAATGGCAGCCACATCAGTTCCCGCTTCACTACCCAGGTCTGCGGCGGAAACAGCACGGCGCCGGCCATCGTCTCGAATACGGATTCGTGCTTCCAATAGAGGACGCAGGCCTGGGCGGGAATATTTTCCTCGCCTTCGACAGTGAAACGCAGTCCGCAGATCGCCTCCAGTAACCAGAGATTGACCCGCGCCCAGCCGGTGGCGGCGCGATAGCTGGCGCGACTCCCGAACGGCGCCAGCAACAAGGCCCAGGTGGCATAGACCAGCACCGACAGGAACAACAGCGCTGTGTACAAGCACGAGCGGAGCCAAATCAACGCATGCTTCTCACGTCAGGGATTCGCCGTCGCGAGGCGTGAAACATCGGCGATATCGATAAACAAATCGCGCAGCCGCGCCAGCAACGCAAGGCGGTTGGCCTTGATCGCAGGATCCGGATCCATCACCAGTACATCTTCAAAGAAACGGTCCACCGTTTCCCGCAGTGTGGCGAGGCGCTCGAGGGCCTGGCGATATTCGCGGTCCGCCACCAGCGGCCGGACTTCTCCGGCCAACGCCACGACCTGGTCGTGCAGCGCGCGCTCTGCCGGTTCCCGCAGCATGCCGACCTCCACGCCACCCAGTGGCTGGCCGTCTGCCTGGCGAAGAATATTCGCGATCCGCTTGTTGGCGGCGGCCAGCGCGCCCGCCGCATCCAGCGCGCTGAACTCGAGCACCGCGACCAGTCGCTGGTGAAAGTCCACCAGCGAGCGCGGTTGCCGCGCCAGCACCGCCTCGAAGGTGTCATGTTGCGCCACCACGGCGCCGGCCCCATCCAGGTAATAGCCGCGGAGGCGTTCCATCAGGAAGGCAACGATTTCCTCGTCCGTCGCCGGTCCGCCGGCGATGGGCTGCGCCGCAACGGCCTGCGATACCAGCGCCGGCAGGTCGATATCCAGTTCACACTCGATCAGAATCCGCAGCACGCCGAGAGCGGCGCGGCGAATGCCGAAGGGATCGCGATTTCCCGTCGGTCGTTGGCCGATCACGAATATCCCGGCAATGGTGTCCAGCTTGTCAGCGAGGGCCAATACCTGGCCGAGCCGGGTCGCCGGCAGCCGATCGCCGGCAAACCGCGGCAGGTATTGCTCCTCGAGGGCCGCAGCGACCTCTTCGGATTCCCCGTCCGCCTGCGCGTAATACCGCCCCATGACGCCCTGCAGCTCCGGAAATTCCCCGACCATGGCCGTGACCAGGTCGCACTTGGCCAGCAAGGCGGCGTGCTTTGCGTCGGCCGACGCCTCGCCGAGCAACTCGGCGATGCTGGCCGCCAGGCCGGCCACGCGGCGGCTTTTTGCGCCGATGCTGCCGAGTTTCTTCTGGAAAACCACGCTGTCGAGTGACTCGATGCGCGCCTTCAAAGGCGAATGGCGGTCCTGTTGCCAGAAGAACGCGGCATCGGCGAGCCTTGGCCGCACCACCCGTTCATTGCCCTCCCGAATGCCGTCGGGTTCGGGGCTGTCAAGATTGCTGATGGTGATGAAGCGCGCCAACAGGCCGCCGTCAGCGGCCCGGACGGGAAAATAGCGCTGGTGGTCCTGCAGCGTTGCTATCAGCACTTCTTCCGGCAGGGCCAGGAAAGCCGCATCGAATTCGCCGGATATGGGGACGGGCCATTCGACCAGCGCCGTGACTTCGTCCAGCAGGGCCGGATCCAGCACCAGCCGCCCGCCGTGTTCGCTCGCGGCGGTTTCTGCCTGCGCACGGATTCGGTCCCGGCGGCGCTCGAACCCGGCGACCACGAAACCGTCTTCCTCCAGCCGCTCGGGGTAATCTTCGGGCCCGGCCAGTTCCACCGGCTCCGGCGCCATGAAGCGATGGCCCCGGCTGTGGCGCCCCGCCGTCACGCCGTACATCGTGCAGGGCACGACGGCTGCTCCCAGCAACATCACGATCCAGTGGACGGGCCGGACAAATTCCGCCTCCGCATTGCCCCACCGCATCCGCCGCGGCACCGGCAAGGCCGCCAGCGCGCTGCCGACGATTTGCGGCAACAAGGTCACCGCGGCCGCACCCTGCGCCGTTTTTTCCGCGTAAACATAGACGCCCTTGCCTTCGGCACGTTCGATCAGCGCGTCCAGGGCCACGCCGGCCGAGGCCGCGAATTTCTCCGCTGCCTTGGTCCATGCGCCATCGACGCGCGCCACGCTGGCCGGCGGACCGCGCAGCACGACGTCCTGGTCCGCCTGGCGCGTCTCCAGGCGGCGCACCTTGATGGCGAGGCGGCGCGGCGTGGCAAAGGTCTCGACCTCGCCATGGTCCAGGCGCGCCTCCGCCAGCCGCGCCACGAGGCCGTCCCGAAAGGCGGCGGCAAGCATCGGCAGAGCTTTCGGTGGCAGTTCCTCGGTGCCCAGTTCGACCAGGAAGTCAGCGCGCTCAGTCATGGGCCTGCTCCGCTGCGGGGGGCGCCATGGGGAAACCGAGCGCTTCCCGCGTCGCGTAATAGGATTCGGCCACGCCCCGCGCCATGGTCCGTACCCGCAGGATGAAGCGTTGCCGCTCCGTCACGGAAATCGCGCGGCGTGCATCCAGCAGGTTGAATGCATGCGAGGCTTTCAGTACCTGCTCGTACGCCGGCAGGGCGAGCCCATGGCCGAGCAGTGCTGAGCAGGCGGCCTCGCATTCATCGAATTGCCGGAACAGCACCGCGACGTCGGCCTGCTCGAAATTGTATTTCGACATCTCTACTTCGTTCTGGTGATAGACGTCCCCGTAGCTGACCCGGCCGAGCGGACCATCCGACCAGCACAGGTCGAACACGCTGTCGACGCCTTGCAGGTACATCGCGATCCGCTCGAGGCCGTAGGTGATCTCCCCGGTGACCGGGCGACAATCCAGCCCGCCGACTTGCTGGAAGTAAGTGAACTGGGTGATTTCCATGCCATTCAGCCAGACTTCCCAGCCAAGTCCCCAGGCGCCCAGCGTCGGCGACTCCCAGTTGTCTTCGACGAAGCGGATGTCGTGTACTCGCGGGTCGACGCCGACCGCGCGCAGCGAATCGAGGTAAAGCTCCTGGATCTCCAGCGGCGATGGCTTGATGACGACCTGGAACTGGTAGTAGTGCTGCAGGCGGAACGGGTTGTCGCCGTAGCGCCCGTCCGTCGGCCGCCGGCATGGCTGCACATAGGCCGCGCTCCACGGCTCCGGGCCGATCGCCCTGAGGAATGTTGCCGGGTGGAATGTCCCCGCACCTACTTCCATGTCGAGGGGCTGCATGAGGACGCAACCGGCAGCGGCCCAGTAGCGTTGCAGTTCGAGCAGCAAATCCTGGAAAGTGGCCGGGGCTGACCCGATGTCTGCGGAACCCATGGCTGTTACCGTGCTGAGGGGGCGCGCAAGTATAACTCAGCGCCATGGCGGGCTGCGGTGAGCTATTCTGGTGCAACGCCCTCCCGCCGTTGCACCAATGTGGTGCGGACCGGGCGGCAGTCGGCCACTTGGACCCTGGCAAGCCCTTGTATTTCTATGCCATCGAGAAAACGGCGTCGCTGGCATGGTTCATGCATTGCAACATTGGACAGTATTTTTCATTGCCCGTCGAACCCCGGCAACCAGTTTGGGGAGACGGGCCCCATCGCATCCAGACTCGGAGGAATGACCTGATGAAAGCCAAAGACGTGCTCGAGCTCATTAGTGAGAAGGAGGTCGCCTTCGTCGACCTGCGCTTCACCGATACCAAGGGCAAGGAGCAGCATGTAACCCTGCCGGTCAGCAAGGTCGACGCTGACCTGTTCGAAGAAGGCAAGATGTTCGACGGCTCGTCCATCGCGGGATGGAAGAGCATCAACGAGTCCGACATGATCCTCATGCCGGATCCCAGCACGGCGGTGATTGATCCGTTCTCGGAAGACACCACCCTCAACATCACCTGTGACGTGGTCGAGCCGTCCACCATGCAGGGCTACGAGCGTGATCCGCGGTCGCTCGCGATCCGCGCCGAGGCGTACCTCAAGTCGACGGGTATCGCGGACGTCGCCTATTTCGGCCCCGAGAATGAATTCTTTATTTTTGACGACGTGCGCTGGACTTCGGAGATGAAAGGCGTCTCCTACCAGATCGACTCCTCCGAGGCCGGCTGGAACTCGGAAAAGGTCTATCCGGATGGCAATTTCGGGCACCGACCCACGATCAAGGGCGGTTATTTCCCCGTGCCACCGGTGGACTCGCTGCATGACATCCGTTCCGCCATGTGCCTGGTGCTCGCGGACATGGGCCTCGATCCCGAGGTTCACCATCACGAAGTCGCGACCGCCGGCCAGTGCGAAATCGGCGTCGGTTTCAACTCGCTGGTCAAGAAGGCCGACGAGGTGCAGATTCTCAAGTATGTCGTGCTGAACGTGGCGCAGGGTTACGGCAAGACAGCGACGTTCATGCCCAAGCCACTCGTCGGCGATAACGGCAACGGCATGCACGTCCACATATCACTTGCGAAGGACGGCAAGAACCTGTTCACCGGCGAAGAGTACGGCGGCCTGTCCGAGACAGCACTGTATTTCATCGGTGGCATCATCAAGCACGCGCGGGCCCTGAATGCCTTCACAAATGCCGCCACCAACAGCTACAAGCGGCTGGTGCCCGGCTTCGAGGCTCCGGTCAAGCTGGCCTACTCGGCGCGCAACCGCTCGGCATCGATCCGCATCCCGCATATTCCCAACCCGAAAGGTCGCCGCATCGAGATCCGTTTCCCGGACTCGACCGGCAACCCGTACTTCGCCTTCGCAGCCATGATGATGGCCGGCCTCGACGGCATCCAGAACCGGCTCCATCCGGGCGATCCGATGGACAAGGACCTCTACGACCTGCCGGCCGAGGAATCGAAAAGTATTCCGGAAGTCTGCTATTCGCTCGAGGAAGCGCTCGATGCGCTCGACGCGGATCGTGGGTTCCTGACGGCCGGCGGGGTCTTTACCGACGACCTGATCGACGCCTACATCAAGCTGAAAACAGCCGATGTCATGCGCCTGCGCATGACCACGCACCCGGTCGAGTTCGATATGTATTACAGCGTCTGACGAGTCTGGAGGACGCGTTTCGGGCGGCGGGGTCAACCCGCCGCCTGCTTTTTTTGTAAGTCGGCCTCGCGCCCCGCTATGCTAAGGTTTTAGTCCGTCGCGGGAGTACGTCCGATGCGCTGGATAGGTATGGCCGTATTGTTGTTTTTTGCCTTCGCCGCGTCCGCGACGGAGATGTGGCGGTGGGTGGATGATCGCGGCGTGGTGCATTATTCCGACCGGCCTCATCCCGGCGCCGAGCGCGTGGATATCCAGGCGCCGCAGACTTTCACCGCGCCGCAAATCGAGGCCCCGGCGCCCGAGCCGCGGTCCGAGCCGAGTCCTGCACCGGCGAGCACCTATTCCCGCCTCAGCATCCTCTCTCCGGAGGAAGGCGAGACCCTGTGGAATATCGGTGCGCAGTTGAACGTGCAGCTCGAGATCGAACCGCGGCTGGCCGACCGGCACGAGCTGCGGGTTTATCTTGACGGCCAGCGGATCGAGGATGTGCCCCAGGCAAGCCAGTTCACCCTCGACGAAGTGTTCCGCGGCGAACGGCGCCTGCGCGTGTCCATCGTTGATAATGAGGGCCGCGAGCTCGCGAGCAGCTCCACCATCACTTTCTATGTGCAGCAGGCTTCCTTGCTGAACCCGAACCGGCCGCGGACGCCGACGCCCGGGCCGGGCGGCGGCTGAGATCAGGGCCACGCCGCCGCGGGGCGAATACCTGGACAACCTGGCAACCGGCGTGCTCGTCCTCGGCGCCGGTTTCGAAGTGGTGTACGCGAACCCGGCGGCCGAACAACTGCTGGGCGTGAGCCGCCAGCAGCTTGCCGGCCGTACCCTTCCGGACGTGGTACCGGGCCTGGATGTGCTCCGACCCCTGCTCGAGAAGGTTCGCGCTACCGGACAAGGATTGGCGCGCCGCGAAGTGCTCATCGCCGAGCGCGAGGACGGCGCCCCGGAACGCGCCTTCGACTGTGCACTCAGCATCTCCGAAAATGCCAAGGGGACGCCCGAACTGCTGCTCGAGATCGCGGACGCCAGCCGGCGGTTGCGCATCGACCGGGAGAAGGCCCTGCTGGCCCAGCTGGATGCGAGCCGAAGCATGGTCCGCCAGCTGGCGCACGAGCTGCGCAATCCACTCGGGGGCATACGCGGCGCGGCACAATTGCTGGATCGGCAGCTCGAGTCGCCGGCCCAGCAGGATTACACCCGCCTGATTATCCGCGAAGCGGACCGCCTGGTCGGCCTGGCGACCGCCTTGCTGGGCCCGGCGCGTCCGCCGCAGAAGGTGCTGTCGAATATTCATGAGCAACTCGAGCACGTGCGCCAGCTCATCGCAGCAGAGGCCGGCTCGGAAATCGAGGTGGTGCGCGATTATGATCCCAGCCTGCCGTCCACACTGCTGGACAGCGACCTCGTCATCCAGGCGATGTTGAACCTGGCGCAGAATGCGCTCAATGCACTCGACGGCGCCGGCCGTATCATTTTTCGCTCACGGGTCGTGAGCAACGTGACCATTGGGCATCGCCGCTATCGGCTCGGCGCCTGTGTCGAGATAGAGGACGATGGGCCGGGCGTGCCGGATGCGCTGCGCGAAACGTTGTTCTATCCGTTGGTCACCGGGCGCCCAGGCGGCAGCGGACTCGGTCTTGCAGTGGCGCAGGAGCTGGTCAGTCGGCACGATGGGCTGATTGAATACTCGAGCCGTCCCGGGCGGACGGTCTTCAGGATGTTGTTTCCCATTACGGAGGGGCGTGCTTGACTGCTGATCCCATCGAAGCCTGGATCGTCGATGATGATGCCGGCATCCGCTGGGTGCTGGAGCGCTCCATGGAGCAGGCCGGATTGGCCTGCCGCTGTTTCGACAGCGCACCGCCGGCGCTGGAGGCGCTGGCCCAGGATCGCCCCGACGTGCTCGTGACCGATATACGCATGCCCGGGCCGGACGGCCTGGCCTTGCTGCAACGGCTGAAAACGGACTGGCCGGAATTGCCGGTCATCGTCATCACGGCGCATTCCGATTTGGACAGCGCCGTGGCCGCCTACCAGGGCGGCGCCTTCGAGTACTTGCCCAAGCCGTTCGACGTGGACCACGCGGTGGAGCTGGTGCGCCGCGCCGGCGCGGATCGCGCCGCGGCCCGCGACGAGCCGCCGCCGCCGAAGTTGCCCAGCCTGGTGGGCCGTGCGCCCGCGATGCAGGAAGTATTCCGCGCCATCGGGCGCTTGTCCGGCTCGAGCATGACCGTGTTGATCACCGGCGAATCAGGTACCGGCAAGGAGTTGGTGGCTAGCGCCCTGCACCAGCACAGTCCGCGCGCGGCGCGTCCCTTCGTGGCGCTGAACACGGCCGCTATCCCCGCCGAGTTGCTCGAGTCCGAGTTGTTCGGGCATGAAAAAGGCGCGTTCACCGGCGCCGAATCGCGCCGCACCGGCCGCTTCGAACAGGCTGACGGCGGCACGCTGTTCCTGGATGAAATCGGCGACATGTCGGGCGCGTTGCAGACGCGCCTGTTGCGTGTGCTGGCGGAAGGTGAATTTTACCGGGTCGGCGGGCAGGTGCCGGTGCGGGTCGATGTGCGCGTTATCGCCGCCACCAACCAGGACTTGGCCAAGGGCGTCGCGGCCGGCCGATTCCGCGAAGACCTGTTTCATCGCCTGAACGTCATGCGCATCGAAATCCCGCCGTTGCGCGAGCGCCGCGAGGATATTCCCCTGCTGCTCGAGTACTACCTGCGCAAGGCCGCCGATGAGATTCCGGTGGCGACGAAAATTATTTCAGCCGAGGTCGTGGACCGCCTCACCGCCTTTGACTGGCCCGGCAACGTACGCCAGCTGGTCAACACCTGTCGCCGGCTGACGGTGGTTGCGCCCGGCCGGGAAATTCGCCTGTCGGACCTGCCGGCCGAATTCGGCGGCGCCCGGCCCGCGCCACGGCCCCGGTGCTGGACCGACAACCTGGCCGCATGGGCCGAGCAACGCCTCGAGGCCGGCGGCGGACGGCTGCGGGAAGAAGCCCTGGCTGAACTCGAACGGACCTTGATCACGGTGGCCATGGCGCATTCCGGCGGTCACCGCCAGGCAGCCGCCCGCTTGCTGGGTTGGGGCCGCAACACGCTGGCGCGCAAGATTATCGAGCTCGGCCTGGACGACCTGTAGGCGCCACCCGGGGCGGCGCCGCTGGCGCACGGTCGGGCCACGCCACCGCACGAGGGGCCGCGTTGGGGGATTATCCGGCCAGCCGCAGCGTGCCGACCAGTTGCTGCACGGACTCGAGTTCGTGGCGCTGCAGGTAGTCGCGGATGCCCTCGTTGATCTTGCGGCATACCAGCGGATCGTAGAACAGCGCGGTGCCGATCCCGACGGCGGACGCGCCGGCGATAATGAATTCCAGCGCATCGCGCGCGTTGACGATGCCGCCCTGGCCGATGATCGGCACGCCGTGGCGCTTCGCCACCTGGTGCACCTGGTGCACCTTGAGCAGCGCGATCGGCTTGATCGCCGGCCCCGACAAGCCGCCCTGGACGTTGCCGATGACCGGCACGCGGCGTTCCGCGTCGATGGCCATGCCCATGACGGTATTGATGACCGCGAACGCATCGGTGCCCGCTTCGATACAACGCCGCGCGTTTTCCTGGATGTCCGTCTGGTTCGGGGACAACTTGGTGATCAGCGGTTTGGAGGTGACCCGCCGGCAGGCTTCGACAACCTGCGCGGACATGTCGGGATAGTTGCCGAAAGCCACGCCCCCTTCCTTGACGTTCGGGCAGGAGATGTTGATTTCGATGCCGTCGATCGGGGAATCGTCGAACAACCGCGTCACCTCGACGTATTCGTCGATGGTCGAGCCGCTGACATTGGCGAGAAAGCGGGTTTCGCTGAAGTCGAGCGTCGGCAGAATCTCGCGCACCACCCGGGTGGCCCCGGGGTTTTGCAAACCGATGGCGTTCAGCATGCCCTGGGGTGTTTCGTAAACCCGGTGCGCGGGATTGCCGAGTCGCGCTGCGCCCGTGGTGCCCTTGAGGACAATGGCGCCGGCATCCCGGTTGGAGAAGCCGGCCACCCGCGTGTACTCTTCGCCGAATCCCACGCAGCCGGACAGCAGCACGATGGGTGAAGCAAAGCGCAACCCGCAGAAATCCAGTGCCAGGGGACTCTTGTCCGTGTCAACCGTCATGTCCGCTCCCGCCTGCTGATATGTTCCACGTCATACTCTGGCAACCGGAGATACCGCCGAACACCGGCAATATCATACGCCTGTGCGCGAACACGGGGGCCGCCTTGTCGCTGGTCGGGCCGCTGGGCTTCGAGCTGGACGAACCGCGCTTGCGGCGCGCCGGCCTCGACTACCACGAGTTCGCCACCGTGCGCACGTTTACCGACCTGGACGCTTGCCTGGCGGCGCTCGGCCAGCCGCGGCTCTGGGCCTTCTCGGCGCGCGCGGCGCGGCATTTTACCGCGGCGCGGTTTTGCCCGGGCGACGCCTTGCTGTTCGGTCCCGAGACGCGCGGCTTACCGGCGGCGGTCATGTCCGGCATTCCCACCAGCCGGCGCCTGGTCATCCCGATGCGCGCCGGCAACCGGAGCCTCAATCTTTCCAACGCGGTGGCCGTGGCGGTGTACGAGGCCTGGCGACAGCAGGAATTCGCGGTCGGTCCAGCGGCGCCCGCTTAACGCGGCTTTCTCCTGGCGCTGGCGCACTCCCGCGTGCCTGTCAGCCTGGGGCGAACTCGGATTTGAGTTCGCGTTTCATCAGGGCGACCACCGCCTCCTGCGGGTCGGCCCCCGCGTAGAGGATGCGGTAGATCTGCTCGCAAATGGGCATCTCGACGCCAGCCCGTTGTGCGACGCGGTGGACCGCTTCCGCAGCGAGCACGCCCTCGACGACCTGCTGGATCTCCTGCTCGGCCTGCTGGACGGTTTTGCCGGCGGCCAGCGCCAGGCCCATGCGGCGGTTGCGGGACTGGTCGTCGGTGCAGGTCAATACCAGGTCGCCCATGCCGGCCAGGCCCATGAACGTTGCCGGCTGGCCGCCGAGCGCGACGCCCAGGCGGGTCATTTCGACCAGCCCGCGCGTGATGAGCGCCACCCGGGTGTTTGCGCCGAAGCCGAGGCCGTCACAAATACCGGCGCCGATGGCGAGCACGTTCTTGACTGCGCCGCCGACCTCCACCCCGATGATGTCGGTCGAGGTGTAGGCGCGGAACGCATCACCGGACACGTTTTCGGCAAGTTCCCGCGCATAATCCTCATCACTGGCCGCCACGGTCATTGCCGTGGGTAGCCCCATGCCGACTTCCCGGGCAAATGTCGGGCCCGACAGCACCGCCATCGCGGTATCCGGTCCCAGCACTTCCTGCGCCACCTGGTGGGGCAGCTTCCCGGTCTCGAGTTCGAATCCCTTGGTGGCCCAGGCCAGGCGCGCCGCCGGCCGAAGTAACGGCTTCAGCTGGGTGAGTACGGCGCGAAACGCGTGGCTGGGGACCGCCACCACCAGGACAGGCGCCCCGGCGACGACCCGTTCGAGGTCAGCCTCGACGCACAAGCTCGGCGGGAACGCCGCGCCCGGCAGGTAGCGGGTGTTCTCGCGCGCTTGTTGCATGCCTGCCGGGTCGTCTTCCGCCCGGCCCCACAGCAGTGTCGGCCGTCCGCTGCGCGCAAACTGGATGGCGAGCGCGGTGCCCCAGGAGCCCGCGCCCACGACGCCGATTGCTTCACCCGAGATCGCCCCGCTCATGGCGGATTACTGGCTCGATTCAGGCGCCGGGTTCGGCTGTTCCGGCTGTGCGGCCTTGTCCGCTTGCGCCCGGCGAACGGCTTCGCTGGCGATCGCGTCGAAATTCACTGGCTGCAACTGCAAGGCGGGGAAGCCACCCTTGCCCGACAGGTCGGCTATGGCTTCGCGGCCGAAGGGATAGAGCTGCTGAGGGCAGAAGGTCATCAGCGCGCGCTGCAGGTCGGCGGGCTCCAGCCCCTGGATGAGGAACACCCCGGCCTGCTGGATCTCGATCAAAAAAGCGGTCTTGTCGCCCTGCTTGGCTTCCGCTGAAAGGCTCAATACGACTTCGTACGTGTCGTTGCCGAGCTCGTTGGTCGCCACGCCAAGGTTCAGCGCGACGTTGGGACGCCATTCTCCCTGGAAAATCGCAGGGCTGTTCGGCGCCTCGAACGAGCTGTCCTTAAGATAAACGCGCTGCAGCGCCACGGTAATGGGGTTGGTGTCGATGCCGTCGGTTTTCTGCTCAGCCATGAAAGCTCCTAAGTCTGCTCTGGTTTGGTGAAAAAATGATCAACGTCAGGCCTGCTCCGCGACGAGCAGGCGGTCCAGTTGTCCGGCCGCGTCGAGGGCGCTGAGGTCGTCGAAGCCGCCGATATGGCGCTCGCCGATGAAAATTTGCGGCACCGTTCGCCGCCCGCTACGCGCTTCCATTTCCCCGCGTAACTCGCGGTTGGTATCCACCACGATGACTTCCGGGTCGACGCCCTTGGCTTCCAGCAGCGCCAGCGCGCGGGTGCACCAACCACAATAACGGGACACATAGATCAGCACGGGTGCACTCACGAGGCATCCTTCTTGCGGTTTTTACGCGCGGTTACGGCCGGCGGATTGTCCGCCTTGCGACTTTTGCGACCGGTCACGACCGGCAGGTTTTCCGCGCGCCAGGCCGTAAGCCCGCCGCGCAAGGTTTTCACGCTGGTGATCCCGCGGGTCTTGAGCGTCTCGGCGGCTTTCAGCGAGGTCGAGCCGTTCTCGCAATACACCAGGATGCCCCGGTCCTGGAGTTTTTCCAGCGATGCGAGGTGCTGGTCCAGGTCGCTTAGCTGGATATTCCGAGCGTCCACGATATGTCCTTTCTCAAACTGTCCCTGGGCGCGAATATCAACGGGTTGGGCACCTGCGTTGATCAGCTTGACGGCTTCGGGCGCCGACACGTCGACGCCCTTGCGACGCGCCATGCGCATCTCGTAGGCGAAGACCACGGCAAACATCAGCAGCATGCCGCCAAACAGGAAAGGATGGTTGCCGGCGTATTCGAGTATGGAATCCATGAGTGCTCTGTCCGCGGACGCAAGCCGACAAGTATAACTTTACCGGCCCGGGTCTTGCCCGTTTTTCTTGATCGCCTACACTCGGCGCACCGTGCACACCATGATTTCTGCGACTCTCCTGCTGATTTGCGTCCTGGCGGCCGGCGCAGTGACGGCCGGCGCGGGCACGCGAGATGCGCAGCTGGAGCGCGAACTCCAGGCACTCAAGGCGCGCATTACGATCATCGAACAGGCGCAACGGCAGGCCGCGGAGCAACGGGACGCCGCTTCGCGGGCGCTGCGCCAGGCGGAAATCGAGGTCGCGCGCCAATCCCGAGCACTCGAGGATGTTCGGCAAGAACGGCAAACGGTCGCCTTGCGCAGGAATGAACTTGCAGCGCGCCGCGCGGCACTGGCGGGCAGTCTGGAGGCTGATACCGAGGCGCTGGCTGCCGAGCTGCGGGCGGCCTGGCTGGCGGGTGGCGAGCCACGGTTGAAGCTGATGTTGAGCCAGCGCGATCCGGCAGAGCTGGGCCGCATGTTGACCTGGTACGGTTATGTCGCCCGACAACGGGCCGAGCGAGTTGCGGAGTTGCGGGAGCGGCTGGCTGAGCTTGCCGAGGTCGGCCGGCAGCTGGCGACCGAAACGACGCGCTTGGCGGCTGCCGAACAGCGCCTGTCCGAAGCGGTGGCGGCGCTGGACACCGCGCGCGCCGCGCGGGCCATGGCAGTGGCCGAACTGGATGCTGATCTTGCGCGACGCGGCCAGGAGGCCGAGCGCTTGCGCGAGGAGGCTGCTGCCCTGGAGCGGCTGGTCGAGGAACTACGGGCCGCCGTCATCGATCTCCCGGTGCCCGACGGGGCCCCGTTCGTCGAGCAGCGCGGTCGACTGGGGTGGCCAGTAAAAGGTTTGCTGGCGCGGGATTTCGGTGAGCGCCGCGGCGACGGCCCGCGCTCGAACGGCGTGCTTATTGCCGCCGAGCGCGGTGCGGAGGTGCGCGCGGTCTGGCATGGACGGGTGGCTTACGCAGACTGGCTGCCGGGACTGGGTTTGTTACTGGTGCTGGAGCATGGCGACGGTTTCATGAGCCTTTATGGGCATAACGAGGTCCTGTTTAGTACGGTCGGCGACTGGGTTGCCGCCGGCCAGGTCGTGGGCCAGGTGGGCGACAGCGGCGGCCGTGACATGGCGGGGCTGTACTTCGAAATCCGCAGCGGCACCCGGCCGGACGATCCGAAGGGCTGGTTCAGTGACCGTCTGCAACGCAGGTAACCCGGGAGCGGCAGCGGTATCTGTATACAAAATACCGTATTTCATCTGCACGGCGGGAAGCGTGTGTGGCGCCGGTCGGGCGCGACCGCGCACAGCCGGCGCGCCGTTTGCCGCCGCAGCGCATGATTTCTGTTATTTTCCGCTGATGGAAACCAAGGTGTCCCGCCCATGAAATCACTGTTGCTGCGTGGCATGCTGGCCGTCTGGCTGGGCGTCATGCTGGGTGCGGCAATTTCGCTGGCGCCGATCGTACTGGCGGACAAGCAACAGGAATCGGCGGAACTGCCGTGGGACGAAGCGCGCTTGCTTGCCGAGGTCATCGAGCGGGTGAAGCGCGACTACGTCGATCGCGTCGACGACCACGATCTCATCGAAGCAGCCATTCGAGGCATGATCGCGGACCTCGATCCGCATTCCGCCTTCCTGGATCCGGCGGAACTGCGCGACGTCCGCATCAGCACGAGCGGCCGGTACATCGGGATCGGCGTCGAGGTCGGTGTCGAGGCGGGCAGCATCGTGGTCATTACCCCGATTGACGGCGGTCCTGCGGCGCGCGCCGGGATCGTCAGCGGCGACATTATTTTCTCCGTGGACGGCATGCCCGTGAGCGGCGCCGATCTCGAGGACACGGTAAACCGGATGCGGGGTGAACCGGGTACCGCGATCGTCCTGGGGGTATTGCGCGCCGGCCTGGACGAGCCGCTCCGCGTGACGCTGCAGCGCGGAGCGGTCGCCCTGCGAAGCGTTCGTGGGGAATTCCTCGAAAGCGGTGAAGCCTATATCCGCATCAGCCATTTCACCGACGCTACCGCGGCTGACCTGGTCGCGGCGTTGCGCGACCTGGAACGGTACGCCGGGTCGCCGCTGCCGGGCCTGGTACTCGACCTGCGCAATAATCCGGGCGGCGTGCTGGACGCCGCCGTCGCTGTAGCAGACGTATTTCTCGATGGCGGGCTGATCGTGTCCGCTGACGGCCGCATGCCGGAAGCCCGGTTCAGGGCCGAAGCAACGCCCGGCGATATTCTCGCCGGCGCACCGCTGAGCGTGCTCGTGAACGGGGGTTCCGCTTCGGCTGCCGAGATTGTGGCCGGTGCGCTGAAAGATCACCGTCGCGCCACCATCATCGGCAAGGCGACCTTCGGCAAGGGCTCGGTCCAGACCATCATGCCGTTGTCGAGCGGACGCGCCATCAAGTTGACGACATCCCGCTATTACACGCCGTCCGGGGCGTCCATCAACGCGCGCGGCGTCGTGCCGGACCTCGTCGTGGAAGGCAGTGAAGCCGATGCTGAAGATGCCCAGCTGGCGTCTGCGGTGGCGGCCCTCCACGGGCGACGCATCGCGCTGCAACCTGCTGCGCCCGCCGCCGGGTCGCGCGGCGAGTAAGCAGTTCGTGTCGCGGTTTCCTGGCCCGCGCGACATGCCGACCATGGGCGCCTGATCGATGAAGTTGTCACGCCTGCGGGCGATTTCGCGCGAGTTGGACGAAGACATCGGCAGGGCCGAATTGCGCGACCTGGCCCGCAATGTGTCGGACGGCGCCTGGCTGCTGCTGTTGCTGACCGGGCTGTACCTGCTGACGCCCGGCAGCGACCTGCTGCGCCCCGAGCTCGTGGGGGTCGCGGTCGTGCTGTTTGCGGTGTTCTCGTTGGCGCTGCGTTTCCTGCCCCGCTTTCGTCGCGAAACGCGCCTCAAGATCAGCCTCCAGCTATCGGCCATGGTGGCCTTCATCACGGCTTTCCTGCTCGCCGTAACGACCCACCCCGGCCTGCTGTTGGTCCTTTACCTTCTGCCGGTGATCATGGCCGCCTTGACGCTGGGTCGCTGGCCGACCTTCGCGGTGACCGTGTTTAGCGTGCTGGGTTTTTTGGCCGCAGCGATCTTGCGCGAACCGGGACTGTCGCCCACCGGCCGCTATATCGTCGAGCTCGGCATGGCACTGGCGCCATTCCTGCTGGTCACCTATGTCACGGCGATGCTGGCCGACGAAATCAACATGGCCAAGCAGCGAATCCGGACACTTTCCGAGACCGATCACCTCACCGGCCTGGCAAACCTGCGCGCATTCTCGCGCCTGCATCGCCAGGAGCATGAACGCGCTATCCGCCATCATCGCGTCTATTCCATCGTCGTCATGGACCTCAATGGCCTGAAGCAGGTCAACGACACCCACGGGCACGAGGCCGGCGATCGCGCCATCATTCTGCTGGCGAACGTCATCGCTCGCCTGATTCGCAGTACTGACGCGGCGGCGCGCCTTGGCGGCGACGAGTTCGTTTTGTTGTTGTCCGAGAACGATGCGGAGCAGGCACGCCAGGTGACGAACCGCATTTGCGCCGCGCTCGAACGCTGCACCATCGAGGTCGGCAGCCACCTGGTACGCCTGTCAGTCAGCGCCGGCGCGGCGACTTTCCCCCGCGACGCCCAGGATGCGCGGGAAATGATCGCGGTCGCCGACCAGGCGATGTATCGCCAGAAACACGCAGTGCCGCCGGCGGGGGCCAAGACCGGTACGCCGGAG
Source organism: Gammaproteobacteria bacterium (assembly GCA_047921455.1). Lineage (GTDB taxonomy): Bacteria > Pseudomonadota > Gammaproteobacteria > Steroidobacterales > XN24 > XN24. The sequence goes on along the minus strand of JBLRWC010000003.1, from coordinate 54,498 downwards.
GCCGAAGTGGTTTAGGCTGTTGCCTCCACTACCATTCGATTCGGGAGATTGCTGATGACAGGGGTGCTCGCACTCGCTTGGTTTCATTACCTGGCCATGATGTTTCTCGCCGCCGCGTTGATCGCGGAGCACCTGATGTTTTCGCCCCGGCCGGGCGCCGCGATCGCGCGCAAGCTCGTGGTGGTCGACATGATTTACGGCCTGTCGCTGCTGGTCGTGCTGGTGACCGGTTTCAGCCGCATGTTTCACGACGTCAAGCCGGTGATTTTCTATATGCAGAACGGCGCCTACCACACCAAGTTCGCGTTGTTCATTGTCATGGCCGTCGTGTGGCTGTACCCGGCCGTCAAGTTCTTCAACTGGCGTCGCACGCTGAAAGCCGGCGGGACGCCGGAAATGAACGATGCGACGGCCAAGCGCGTGCTGATGGCCATCCGGATCCAGTTGCTGATCCTGGTGTTCCTGCCCCTGCTGGCGGCCATGATGGCCCGCGGCATCTGGTTCTGAGCGACCTGCGGGTACGGCTGACCGGTTGATCGTGCCCGCCGGAGCAGTGATGGCAGCGCCCGAAATCCAGGTATTGCACTTGCTCGAGGGCGCGCAGCAGGCTGAAGGCCTGGCGATCATCATTGATGTGTTTCGCGCGTTCACGCTCGCGCCATGCGTGTTTGCCCGCGGCGCCGCCAGCATTCTGCCGGTAGCGACAGCAGCAGAGGCGCTGGCCATGAAGCGTGCCGATCCGGACCTGCTGCTGGCCGGCGAACAGGACGGCAAGCCATTGCCGGGTTTCGATTTCTCCAACTCGCCCGCGGCCATCCTGCGGGCCGAGCTAAACGGCCGTCGACTGGTGCTGAGAACCAGTGCCGGGGTCCAGGGGCTGCTCGCCGCGGCCCGGGCTGACGAGGTGATTACGGGCAGTTTCGTCAACGCCGCCGGCATCGTCGCCTGGGTGCGTCACCGACAGCCGTCGCTGGTCTCGCTCGTTTGCATGGGTTGGAATGCCCGCGAGCGGACGGCCGAGGACGAAGCCTGCGCAGACTACCTCGCAGCCGGTTTGCGCAGCGGCTTCCCGGACTTCGAGCCGATTCGCGCGCAACTGCGCGCGGATGCTTCCGGGGCGAAGTTCTTCGATCCGGCCAGGCCCTGGTTTCCGGAGGAAGATTTCGCGGTTTGCATGCAGCCCTCCGCCTGGCCGTTCGTATTGCGACGCACGCGCGACGCCGCGGGCCGGCTCTGCCTGGAGCGGGTCGCGGCGCCGCCGGCTGCCGGGGACGCCGTCGCGGCGCTATAGTGTGCATTGCAGACGCAACGAAACGGCGCCAGGCCGGGAGAGTGGATGAAAACCAAACGCGCCAGTAAGGACAACGTCGCCGACGGGAACCTGGGAATCTGCCCGGTGCATAGCCTGAGTGATCTGCAGGCACCGCCCCCGGGCCGGCCGGCGCACTGGTACACGAAGAAAAATCGCCTCAAGCGCAAGATTTACGAACGCGAACTCGCCACCCTGCAGATCGAACTGGTCAAGCTGCAGGAATGGGTGCGCCACCGCAAGTTGAAAGTGGTAGTGGTATTCGAGGGTCGCGATGCGGCGGGCAAGGGCGGCGCCATCAAGCGGATCACCGAAAAACTCAATCCGCGTGTCTGCCGGATCGCAGCGCTGCCCACGCCGACCGATCGCGAGCGCGGCCAGTGGTATTTCCAGCGCTATGTCGCCCACTTGCCGACCGGCGGCGAGATCGTGCTGTTTGATCGCAGCTGGTACAACCGCGCCCTGGTTGAGCGCGTGATGGGCTTCTGCAACAACGAAGAATATCTCGAGTTCGCGCGCACTGTTCCCGAGTTCGAGCACATGCTGGTGCGCTCCAACATCGTGCTCATAAAGTACTGGTTTTCGGTGAGCGACGAGGAGCAGGAACGTCGCTTCCAGGCGCGCATTCACAATGCGGAGAAGCGCTGGAAGTTGTCGCCCATGGACCTCGAGTCGCGGCGACTGTACCGGGAATATTCGCATGCGAAGGACGATATGCTGGGATTCTCCGATATTTCGGAGGCGCCGTGGTGGATGATCCCCGCGGATGACAAGCGACGCGCACGCCTCAATTGCATCAGTCACCTGTTGGCGGCGATCCCCTATGAGGACGTGCTGCCGGACCCGCCGTCGTTGCCGCCGCGCGACGAACATCACGTCTACGATGAGCGACCGCCGCTCACGGAACAGAATTTTGTGCCGATCGTCTACTGAAGGCGCGCGGCATTTCCTCAACAGCGAGAAACAGAAGGAGGCGACATGGCGAACGAGGGATACCACGAACCGGTCAAGGAGTTGTCTGATGAAACCCGCGACATGCACCGGGCCATCATTTCGTTGATGGAAGAGCTCGAGGCCGTGGACTGGTACAACCAGCGAGTAGACGCGTGCAAGGACCAGGAGTTGAAAGAGATCCTGGTGCATAACCGCGACGAAGAGAAAGAACACGCTGCCATGGTGCTGGAGTGGATCCAGCGTCGGGACCCCTACTTCTCCAGGGAACTCAAGCAACGCCTGTTCACCAGCGGCTCCATCAGCCACCATGATGACGATCATTGAGCGTGACTGAGCCGTCTCCGCCGCCGGTGAGCGCAAAGCCCGAGCCGCGCGAGAGCGTTTTGCTCTCGCTGGGCGTCAATATTGCGATCCCCGCCGTGATCCTGATGAAGTTCTCCGGCGAGGAGGCGCTCGGCCCGGTGGGCGGCCTGGTGATCGCGCTGCTTTTCCCGCTGACCTACGGCATGGTGGATTTTGCGCGGCGGCGCGAATGGAACATCGTGTCGATCCTCGGTTTCGTCAGCGTCTTGTTGACGGGCGGCATCGGCTTGCTGCAGCTGGACCCGAAGTGGATTGCTGTCAAGGAAGCGGCGGTGCCGGCCGTGATCGGTATCGCCGTCGTCTTGTCCCTGCGAACTCGTTTCCCGATCGTGCGCACATTTCTGTACAACGAAAAGATCATCCGTGTGCAGGAGGTCAACCAGGCGCTGGAAAAGCGCGGTAACCGCGCGGCTTTTGACCGCACGCTGGTCAACGCGTCGTGGATGCTGGCGGCCTCGTTCTTCGTGTCCTCCGTGCTCAATTTCGTGCTGGCCAAGCTGATCGTGAAAAGCCAGCCGGGCACGACCGCATTCAACGAGGAGCTGGGGCGGATGACGGCGCTTTCCTATCCCGTGATCGTGGTGCCGTCCATGATCATCATGATCGCGGCCCTGTGGTACCTGTTCAACCGGATCCAGCAGCTGACCGATCTTGAACTCGAACAAATCCTGAAAACCTGAGGAGGCACAAATGAACGGATTCCTGGTGCGCATGCTGATCACCGCGGTCTCGCTGTGGCTGGCCGCACTGATCGTGCCCGGGATGGAACTCGAGGGCGCGTTCACGGTACTGGGCGCGGCGCTGCTGCTCGGCATCGTGAACGCTTTCGTGCGGCCGCTGGTGATCCTGTTGACCGTGCCGCTCACCATCCTGACGCTCGGCCTGTTCCTGCTGGTCGTCAATGCGATGATGCTGGGACTGGTGTCCGTGGTATTCGAGGGCTTTACCCTGGGCGGGTTCTGGAGCGCTTTTTTTGGCGCGATCTTCGTCAGCTTTTTCAGCTGGTTGGCTGCGTCTTTCATCGGCCCGAACGGCCGCTACGAGATCATTGTCATGCGTCGCTAGCGCCGCCCGATGGCGCGCGCGCTGATGGTCACCCAGGTGACGCTGGCGAGGATGACGGCCATGCCGCCCAGCTGCAGGCCGCTCAGCGACTCGCCGAGCAGCCACCAGCCGAGCGCCGTGGCGATTGCCGGGTTGATATAGGCGATCGTGCCGAGCCGCGCCGGTGTCGTCTGGTTGATCAGCCACATGTAAGTGGCATAGGCGAGACACGAGCCGAACACGGTCAGGTACAGCAAGCCGCCGATGCCGGCGACTGTCCACGTCCAGCGTGCGAGTTCGCCATTGGCGATGCCGACCAGCGTCAGCACGCTGCCGCCAATGAGCATTTGGCAAGCGACGAACATCAGCGGTTTCATGGTGACGGTGGCGTTGCGGCTGTGCATGACGCCCCACGACCAGGCCAGCGTCGACATAAGAATAGCGACCTTGGGCCACAACAGGTCCCCACCCGGTATCTCCTCGGTCGACCCCTCCGGCCAGATCAGCAGCGCCGTGCCGAAGAGGCCCGCGAACAGCCCGATCCTCGTGGCGCGACTCAGCGCCACACCCCGGCGACCAAAGGTGCCGAACCAGGCCGTGAACAGCGCGGAACTCGCAATGATCAACGCCGCCTGGTTGGAGGGCACCCATTGCTGCGCCCATGTGACCACGCCGTTGCCGAGCACAATGAAGGCCAGGCCGAGAATACCCGCGGTGCGCCAGTCGCCCGGCGCGCGCGGCAGTGACTGGCCGCGCAGCAGGGCGAGCGTGCCCAGCGCAAGGCCGGCAAGGATAAAACGAACGCCGGCCAGCAGGCCCGGCGGCAACTCCTGCACGGACACGCCGATGGCGAGGTACGTCGAGCCCCAGACGATATAAACGATCGCGAACGCGGTGATGATGGCGAGCCGGGAAGGCGCTGTGTCCATGGTGATCTCGCGACAGGCAGCGGGCATTGTACTGCCCGGCCGAACTACCGGCAGCAGTTGTTCACGGCCCCGCTATAATGCTCCTCCTGCCGGCCAGCGGCGCAGTGTTCCAATCGCGCTTCCACCGGCCAGATTCGCAGATAAACGAGAGGTGACCGGATATGAGCGAACAGCAAGTCGGAAACGAGGCCACCCGGACCGAGATCGAAGCGCAGGTCTTTCGCAGGCTGGTCGAACACCTGCGCAGCCACCCCGAGGTGCAGAATCTCGACCTGATGAATCTTGCGTATTTCTGCCGCAACTGCCTGTCTAAATGGTATGCCAGTGCCGCCGCCGAACAGGGCGTCGAGCTGGACTATGACCAGGCACGGGAGATCGTGTACGGCATGCCCTATGCGGAGTACAAGCAGCGCCACCAGCGCGAAGCGACGCCGGCACAGCTGGAAAAGTTTGCCGCCGCGGAGAAAAAATCGAGCGCCTGAGGTCGCAGCCGATGGCGGCCGCTATTGGCTCTCGCGTTGCTGCGCCTCGACTTCCCTGTGACCGGGCACCATGAAGCGCGCCATGATGATGCCGGCCTCGAAAAGAATGTAGACCGGCACGGCCAGCAAGGTCTGTGAAATGATGTCGGGCGGCGTCAGCAACATGCCGAGCACGAAGGCGCCCAGCAACACGTACGGCCGTTTCTTTGAAAGTTTTTCGGGGGTCGTGAAACCGGCCCATACCGCCAGCACGGTCGCAACCGGCACCTCGAAGGCCAGGCCGAAAGCAAAGAACAGCGCCAGCACGAAGTCGAGGTAGGCGGCGATATCGGTCATCACCGTGACGCCCGTGGGGGCCACGGCGGTGAAGAAGGCGAACATCAGCGGAAAAACGACGTAATAGGCGAAGGCGACACCGCTGTAGAAAAGCACGATGCTGGACGCCATCAACGGCATCATGAGGCGACGTTCGTGCTTGTAGAGGCCCGGCGCGATGAAAGACCATGCCTGGTAAAGCAGGAACGGCATGGCCAGGAACACCGCGACCGCCAGCGCCAGCTTGAAGGGCGTCAGGAACGGCGACGCCACCTGGGTGGCGATCATGCTGGTGCCCTCGGGCAGGCGCGCCATCAGGGGCTCGGCCGTCAGGGTGAAAATGGCGTCGGCGAACGGCGCCAGGCAGATGAAAATCAGCAGCACCGCGACCACCATCTTCAGAACCCGGTTGCGCAGTTCGACGAGATGGGACAGGAGGGTGCCTTCGGCGGGTCCCTCAGTCCTTTTGGCTTCGGTCATCGCGCTGGCTCTCCGCCGTTTCCTGCACGTCCTGCTGTTTCATGCGAGCCGCTTCCAGGGCTTCTTCCTGCGCGCGTTGCGCAGCTTCGGCGGCCTCCTGTACCGGCGAACTTTCTTTCGGCTCGCGCGGCGCGGCGGACGCCGTCTTCGCACCCGACGCGCCATCCTGCTCGCCTTTCTCGGCAACCTCGCGGGCAAGCTCACGCTCTACCTGCATGCGCAGGCTGCGCGCCATGAACTTGGCCCGGCCGGCCCAGTTGCCGATCGTGCTTACCATGCCGGGCAGCCGCTCAGGTCCCACGATGAGCAGGGCCAGCAGCATGAGCAGAGACAGTTCCCAAAAGCCGATGTCGAACACCGGGGTCAGGCCCTGTTCTGATCCTGATCCTTTTCCTTGACCTTGTTTTCAGGGAAGTCAGCGTCTTCCTTGCGCTGGTCGGAAAGCTGATCCTTGCGCGCTTCCGACTCCCCCTCCGACATCGAACTGCGGAAGCCCTTGACGGCGCCGCCGAGGTCGGAGCCGATGCTCTTGAGACGTTTTGTACCGAAAATCAACACCACGATCAGCAGAACGATCAGGAGTTGCCAGAGACTGATGCCACCTAGGCCCATGCGATCCTCCGTTTTTACGGCCGGCGGCCGTTGTGATGCGCAGACCGCCAATCATACGCTAAGCATCCCGTAATCGCTGCCCTCTGGAGTGACACGCAGGCAGAAAGTCACCGGGCCGTCATTCACCAGCTCGACCTGCATGTGGGCACCGAATCGGCCGGTTTCGACCGGTTGGTGCAGCCTGCGGGCGGCGGCCAGCAGGACGGCGAACAGTTCGCGCCCGGTCGCCGGGTCGGCAGCCGGCGTGAAACTTGGTCGCGCGCCCTTGCGCGTGTCGGCGGCGAGCGTGAACTGCGAGACGAGCAACAGGCCGCCGCCGGTGTCCGCGAGCGACCGGTTCATGCGCCCCTCGGCATCCTCGAATACCCGGTAGCCCAGGATGCGCTCGGCCAATCGCCCTGCCCGCTGCGCGTCATCGCCCCGCTCCACCGCGACCAGCGCGAGCAGACCTGGGCCGATTTGCCCCACGATCTCGCCATCTACCTGTACGGAGGCCCGGGTGACGCGTTGAATCAGGGCGATCATTATTCGTCCTCCATGGCGTAATCACACGGTACAAGTCCGTTCGAGCCCCACCCAATATATCTATGAGCCGGCCACAGGCGCAGTAAATCCCACAACGAGCGAATTACACCAAAAATGGGGAAATCATGTCGGCGCCTCGGCACGGCCGGTTCCCTCGGGCTCAGGATGGGAACAGGATCGCGGTTGCGACGCCGAAATAGATGAACACACCGGCGGCGTCCGCCATGGTCGCCACCAGCGGCGCGCTTGCCGTCGCCGGGTCAAGCTTGAAACGACTGAGCACGAAGGGCAGCGACATCCCGATCAGGCTGCCGACCATGACCACCAGCACCATGGTGATGGCCACTGCCAACGCCACCTCGGGGCCGCCCCGGTACCAGCCGATACCCGAGATTGCCACCGCCATGGTGACGCCCAGCAGCACGGCGATCAGGACCTCGCGGCCGAGCATTTTCCCCCAGTCCCTGAGCATGACGTCGCCGGTGGCCAGCGCCCGGACCATCAGGGTCGCGGCCTGTGAACCCGCGTTGCCGCTGGAGCCAATCAACAGCGGCAGGAAGAACACCAGCGCCACGACGGCCGCGATCGTTTCTTCGTAATAGTGAATGCCGGCGCCCGACAACAGGTTCCCAAAGACCAGCAGGACCAGCCACCCGATGCGCTTGCGGTAGAGCAAGCCGATGGAAGCGCCGCGAACGCTGGTGTCCAGCTTGCCGATCGTGCCGACCTTGTGAAAATCCTCGGTCGCCTCTGCCTGGATGACGTCCATGGCGTCATCGTGGGTGACAATGCCGATGATGCGCTGTTCGGCGTCTACCACCGGCAGGGCCAGCACGTCGTAGCGGGAGATCTTGCGAGCAACTTCCTCCTGGTCCTCGTCGACGCGAGCCGCGACCGGGTCTGCTTCCATCAGGTCGCGGACCAGGGTTCTCGGCGAGGCGAGAATCAGGTCGTGCAGGCGGACGGCGCCGACCAGCCGGCGATCCGCGCCGGCCACGTAGGCGCGGTAAATCGTCTCCTTGTCCGGTGCCTCGTGGCGGAGCTTTGCAATCGCCTCGGCGGCCGTCAGGTTGGCGCCAAGCAGCGCGTATTCCGAGGTCATGATGGCCCCGGCGGTGTCCTCCTCGTAGCTCGCCAGGCGGCGGATGTCCTCGCGTTCCGCCTGCGCCAGCGCCGGCAGCAGTGCATCCTGTGCCTCTTCGGATAACTCGTTGAACAGGTCGGCCCGCTCGTCCGAGCGCATTTCGGCCACGATCCGGGCGAGTTTCGCGCGTGGCGCGGCCTGCGCCAGGGCCACCTGGAAGTCGCGCGCAAAGTAGCCGAAGATCCTGGCCTGTTCCTGCAGCGGTACCAGGTCCAGCATTGCCCAGGCCTGGTGCGGCTCGAATTCTTCCAGCGCCGTGCTGATATCCGCCGGATGTTCGTTTTCGACTGCGGCCCGCAGCGCAACGGCGTCGCCGGAGATACTGGCCGCGCGCATGGCTTCGACGAGTCCAGCGTGCTGCATTTCCTCGCCGGGCGCGTTCGCCGGAGTGTGCGCCATTACCGAAGCCCCCCGACTTGTTTGCGCGCTCGTTTGAGAAACACCCGCATTTCTTTCGCGGCCTGCACGTCGCCCTTCGCCTCGGCCGTTTCGATGCCCTTTGTCCAGGCCTGTGCTGCCTGCTCGGGCTGGCCGCCGGCCATCAAGGCCTGGCCGAGCTGTTTCCATGCGGCCGAATAACCAGGGTCATGTTCCACGGCGCGCTCGAAATGCCCGGCGGCCGCGCCGGCGTCCCCTTCCTTCAGGCAGGCGCTGCCGAGGGAAAATCGCAGCAGGGCGTCGTCGCGCCCGCCGGCCAATAATTGTTCGAGTGCCTTGCGCATCAGCGCCTCCAGAACTCCGGCGTCAGTAACACCAGCAGCGTGAAAATTTCCAGCCGGCCAAGGATCATGCCGATGATCCCGACCCACTTGGCGGCGTCCGGCACGGTACCGAACGTCGAGCTCACATCACCGAGTCCCGGACCGAGGTTGTTCAGCGTCGCCGCCACGGCGGAGAAGGCGGTCACCTGGTCCAGGCCGATAAACATCATGATGGCCATCAGAATGCAGAACACCACCACGTAGACGGAGAAGAAGCCCCAGACGGCCTCCGTCACGCGGCTCGGCACGCCCCGCTCGCCGAGGCGTACCATCATCACGGCGTTCGGGTGCAGCAAGCGTGCCAGCTCGCGCCATCCCTGCTTGACGATCAGCAGCCAGCGCAACACCTTCATGCCGCCGGACGTGGAGCCGGCGCAGCCGCCGATGAAGCTGGCGAGAATCAGCAGTACTGGCAGCGCGCCTGGCCAGCTGGAGAAGTCCGCAGAACTGAAGCCCGTGGTCGTGCCGACCGAGACCGACTGGAAGACGGCCTTGGTCAATGATTCGCCCGGCGTATGATGGCCCTTGACCGCGAGGTAGCCGGCAATGAGCGCGATCAGCCCGGCCTGGATCACCATGAAAGCGCGAAACTCGGGGTCGTGCAGGTAACTGTTAATGGAGTCGACGACCGATACCTTGCGCCGGTGAGGCCACGTGAACCGCGGCAGGTTGCCGCGTACCTGCACGTGAATGTCCGGCATCAGCCGCCGCATGGCATAAAAATGGAGTGCGAAGCTGGTTGCGCCGAGGAACATGAACACGGCGCCGAGCCACTCGAGCAGCGGGCTGTCGAAGTACGCGAAGCTCGCATCGTGGGTAGAAAAGCCGGCCGTGGCGATGGTGCTGAAAGCATGGCCGATCGCGTCAAACCAGTTCATGCCCGCGAGCCGGTACGAGGTGGCGCAAACGGCCGTCAGTCCCACGTAAGTGATCCACAGCGCCTTAGCGGTCTCCGTGATGCGCGGCGTGAGCTTGGTGTCTTTCATCGGGCCTGGCGTCTCGGCCCGGTACAGTTGCATGCCGCCGACGCCCAGCACCGGCAGGATCGCCACCGCGAGCACGATGATCCCCATGCCGCCGAACCAGTGACTCTGCTGGCGATACCACAACACCGAGTGCGGCAGCGTGTCGAGGCCCACCAGCACGGTGGCGCCGGTGGTGGTGAACCCGGACACGGATTCGAACAAGGCATCCGTGAGGCTCATGATGGGGATTTCGACCAGCACCAACGGCACGGCGCCGGCAAAGCCGAGCACCACCCAGAAGCCGGCGACCACGAGGAAGCCGTCACGGATGCGTAGCTCCGCACGGTGGCGGCGCAGCGGCAGGAACAGCGCCAGCCCCGCCGTGAGAATGATGAAGAAGGCGTACACGAACGCGGCCCAGGCGCCGTCGGCATAGATCCAGGAGACCACAGCGGGCGGCAGCATGGTCAGGCTGAACAGCGTTAGCAGCAGTCCGATGATTCGCAGTACGACAAGACCGTTCATCGCGCTTCAGCCATCATCAGGTGTAAGTCACGCTCACCTGGAACAGCTTTTCCACAATCGGAATCTGGCTGCGATCCGTGAGGAACAGGATGACGTGGTCCTCGCCGCGAATCTCCGTGTCATGGTGCGCCATCAGGACTTCTTCGCCGCGCACGATCGCGCCGATGGTCGTGCCCGGCGGCAGCGGCACGTCCTCGATCCGCTTGCCGACGACTTTCGAGGTCTTGGTATCGCCGTGGGCCACGGCCTCGATGGCCTCGGCGGCACCGCTGCGCAGTGCGTGCACCTGGCCGACGTCGAGCCGCATCCCCCGCACCTTCGCCAGCAACGCGCTGAGCGTGATTTCCTGCGGCGACACCGCGATGTCGACATACCGGTCTTCCACCAGCTTGGCGTAGGAAGGCCGGTTGATGAGCGCGATGACGCGCGAGGCGCCCATGCGCTTGGCGAGGAAGGACGACAGGATGTTGGCCTCCTCGGCGCTGGTGAGTGCGCAAAATACGTCTACCTTGTCGATGTTTTCCTGTAGCAGCAGGTCCTCGTCCACGGCGTCGCCGGTCAACACCACCGCATGCTTGAGTCGCTGCGCAATGAAGCGCGCGCGATCATGGTCGCGCTCGATGACCTTGACACGATTGGTGTTCTCCAGGCGTCGCGCCAGCTCGAAGCCGATGTGGCCGCCGCCGGCGATGATGATGCTGCGCGCCGGGTGCTCCAGCTTCAGCAGCTCGCTCATCATGACGCGAATATCCTTGCGGGCTGCAAGGAAAAACACCAGGTCGTTCGGCCGGATGACGGTGTCGCCCTCGGGCAGAATCGTCTCGTAGACCGGGTCGTCGTCGCCGTCCGGCAGGATTGCGCTGCGGCGGTAAATTGCCGCCACGCGCGCGTCGGTATGGGGAATATGCCGGCGCAACTCCCGCAATTCCTGGCCGATCAATGGTCCGCCCGTCTTGGCCATCACGGCGACCAGCCGTACCCGGCCGTCGGCGAAATCCAGCACCTGGTGGGCGCCAGGGTAATGGATGAGTTGCTCGATGTGCTCCGTGACCAGCTGTTCCGGGCTGATGATGGTGTCGACCGGGATGGTCTTGGTGGTGAACAGCTCCTGGCGGGAGGTGTACTCGGTGGCCCGGATGCGCGCGATGCGCACCGGCGTCCGGTAGAGGCTGTAGGCGATCTGGCACGCGATCATGTTGGTCTCGTCGCTGTCGGTCAGCGCGACGAGGATGTCGGTGTCGGCGGCGCCCGCCTTTTCCAGCACGCGCGGGTGCGAGGCATGGCCCTCGACCGTGCGGATGTCGAGACGATCTTGCAATGCCAGCAGGTGGCCGCCGTTCAGGTCGACGACCGTGATTTCGTTTTCCTCGGAAAGCGACTCGGCGGCAGTAGAGCCGACCGTGCCCGCGCCGAGTATGAGGATTTTCATGCTTTTTTGTGTCCGGCCTGGGCGGCGCTGCCGATGTTACATCACTTCAAGGCGTGCGTAGGCCAGCACCAGCCACTTGGAGCCGGCGCCCTCGAAGTTGACCTGCACCCGCGCATGGCTGCCGTGGCCCTCGTGATTCAGCACCACGCCCTCGCCGAACTGGTCGTGGCGGACCCGTTGCCCAAGCGCCATGCCGGCGGGCGCCTCGTCGCGAAACCGCCCGCTCGGCGCCGCCACGGGTCGCGACACGCGCACGTTCGGTCGAATTTCCTCGACGAGTTCCGCCGGCAATTCGCCGATAAACCGCGACGGGATGCCGTAGTTGTCCACGCCGTGCAGCCGGCGTTGCTCGGCATAGCTGAGATAGAGCTCACGCATCGCGCGGGTCGTGCCCACGTAGGCGAGGCGGCGCTCCTCCTCGAGCCCGTCGGCATCCAGCAGGCTGCGCTTGTGGGGAAACAGGCCGTCCTCCAGTCCCGCGAGGAACACGACCGGGAACTCCAGCCCCTTGGCGGAGTGCAGGGTCATCATCTGCACGCAATCTTCCCATGCGCCGCCCTGCCCCTCGCCGGCTTCCAGCGCCGCATGGGCAAGAAACTCGTCGACCAGGCGCATTTCCGAGTCCGGCTCCGGATCGAAGCCGCGCGCGGCGCTGACCAGTTCCTCGAGGTTCTCGACCCGCGCTTCGCCGCGCTCGCCCTTCTCCTTGCTGTGATGCGCGATCAGCCCGCTGGCCTGGATGATGTGGTCGATCTGCTCGTGCAGCTCCAGGTTCATGGTGTCCCGGTCCAGCGCCTCGATCAGCGCCAGGAAGGCATGCAGGGCCTGGGCGGCCCGGGCGCTGAGGCCATCCGTGATGAGCGCGCCGGCCGCCCGCCATAGGGAGGTCGCGTTGTCGCGCGCATAGCCGCGCAGCACCTCCAGCGTGCGCGCGCCGATGCCGCGCGCGGGCAGGTTCACGACCCGTTCGAAGGCGGAATCGTCGTCGCGATTCGCCACCAGGCGCAGGTAGGCCAGGGCATCCTTGATTTCGGCCCGCTCGAAGAACCGCAGGCCGCCATAGACGCGGTAGGGAATGCGCGCCTGGATGAGCGCTTCTTCGAAGACGCGCGACTGCGCATTGGATCGGTACAGTATGGCCATCTCGCTGTTGGCCGCGCCTTCGTTGATGGCGGCGCGAATCCGGCCGACGACGAACTCCGCCTCGTCACGCTCGTTGTAGGCCGCGTACAGCCGGATCGGTTCGCCGGCATGCCCTTCGGTCCAGAGCTTCTTGCCGAGGCGCTCTCGATTGTTGGCGATCAGCGCGTTCGCGGCATTGAGAATATTGGCGGTGGAACGATAGTTCTGCTCCAGGCGCACCAGCAGCGTGCCGGGAAAATCCTTGCGGAATCGCCGAATGTGCTCGACCTTCGCGCCGCGCCAGCCGTAGATGCTCTGGTCGTCGTCGCCGACAATGAACGGCTTGCCGTGCGCGCCCGCCAGCAGGCGGAGCCAGGCGTACTGGATGGCATTGGTGTCCTGGAATTCGTCCACCAGCAGGTGCTGGAAGCGGCGCTGGTAGTGATCCAGCAGCTCGGCGTTCTCGCGCCACAACTCGAAAGCGCGCAGCAGCAGCTCCGCGAAATCCACCAGGCCGCTCTGTTCACATTGGGCCTGGTAAGCGGCGTAGATGCGGATGAACATGCGCCGGTTCGGATCGTCGCCGGCGTCGAGATGCGCCGCCCGCAGGCCCTCGTCCTTGCGGGCGTTGATGAACCACTGGACCTCCCGCGGCACATAGCGATTCTCGTCCAGCTCCATGGACTTGAGCAGTCGCCGAATCAACCGCAGCTGGTCCTCGGAGTCCAGCACCGTAAACGTCTGCGGCAGCTTCGCTTCCCGCCAGTGCAGCCGCAACAGGCGATGCGCCAGGCCATGGAAAGTACCGACCCACAAGTTGCCGGCCGGCATGCCGAGCAGTCCCTCGATGCGCCCGCGCATTTCGCCGGCCGCCTTGTTGGTAAAGGTCACGGCCAGGACGCCCCAGGGCGAAACCCCCTCGACCTGGACCAGCCAGGCAATGCGATGGACCAGCACCCGCGTTTTGCCGCTGCCGGCCCCCGCGAGCACCAGCACCGGCGCATCGGATGCGGCGGTGACCGCGTCGCGTTGCGCGTCGTTCAGCGGAGCAAGGATCGGCGTGATGTCCATCGCGCGATTGTACTAGGCGCGCCTCGCGGCGGCAGGTCAGCGGCAGCGATGCCCGGTTACGGCGCCGGTGTCACCGACCAGGCGGAGCGTCTCGCACGCCGAGTAATCCGACCGCGGGAAAACATCCGGATCACAGTAGCTGGCGGTTTCTTCCGGCGGCAACTCGATCGCCAGCGGCGGCTTGCGGCGCGGCACTTCCAGGCCGAGCGCCGCGCGTTCCGCCTGTATTTCGGCGAGCAGTTCGGCGGCACGCAGGCAGGATTCGGTCAGGCCCTCGTGGGGCGCCTGGAAGCCGGTCAGCGTGGCGGACATGGAGCCCGGCGGCAGGCCGGCTTCGTATTCTGCCACCAGCAGCCAACCCAGCGAGGCATAAGCAAGCGGGTTTTCGCGCCGCGCGATCTCGACCACCTCGTCCCGATCGTCGTGGTTGATGGCGATCCAGCGCGCCACCTCGCGGTGAAAATTACTAAGCTTATATGCCGCATAGGCGGATCCGTGCACCACCGCCAGGCGGTACCAGTCAACGGCCTCGAGCGGCATTTCCGGGCCAATGTCCGCGGCGAGGAACTGCATGGCCCAATGATCGCCCGCCTGCGCAAGCTCCCGCAGCTGGGCACTGCGCATGCCGCGGTAATCGTGTTCGAGCGCCGCGCCGCGGAGCGGGGTATAGGTCGCCGGCGGGAAGCCCTGGCTACGAGCCCATGCTTCGATTTCTTCTTCACTGGTACCGAGCGCCGCCAGTGTCTGCTGGTATTCCTCCTCGGACTCGACCCGGAACTCGGGTATGCCGTCGGCACCGGTGCGCATGACCGGCGGCGTGTCGAGCACTGTCGGCTGTGCGTCGGCGGTCGGCTCGGGTTCGCGCAGGACGAGAAAGACCACGGCGGTGGCGATCACCACGAGCAGGACAAACAGCAGCGGCAGGTAGCGCTTGATCATTTTTCTAACCGAATACCAGTGGCACGTAGTGGTCTGCCAGCAGAAAGGAAAAGATGCCCATCAGGTAGGTGATGGAATAACTGAACGTCTTCATCGGCAGTTCCGGCCGTTCGGAACGCATCATCGCGATCGCGTAATACAGGAAGCCGCCGCCGAAGCCCACGGCGCCGACGAGATACAGCAAGCCGCTCATCCCCGTCAGCCATGGCAGCAGGCCGACCATGAACAACAGGATGGTGTAGAGCAGAATCTGCAGGCGGGTGAATTCGATGCCGTGGGTGACCGGCATCATGGGAATGTTCACCAGCGCGTACTCGTCCTTGCGGGCGATGGCGAGCGCCCAGAAATGCGGCGGGGTCCAGGTGAAAATGATCAAAAACAGCAGCAGTGCATGGGCGTGCACCTCGCCCGTGACCGCGACCCAGCCGAGCACCGGCGGCGCGGCGCCAGCGGCACCGCCGATGACGATATTTTGCGGCGTGGCGCGCTTCAGGAACATGGTATAGATCACCGCGTACCCGATCAGGCTGAAGAATGTCAGTACGGCGGTCAGCGGGTTGACCAGCGTCCAGAGGATCACCATGGACACTACGCCCAGCGAGATGGCGAAAACCAGGGCCTCGAGTTCGGTCAGGTGGCCGGTGGGCAGCGGCCGCCGGCGGGTGCGGCGCATCACGGCGTCGATGCGCGCGTCCAACACATGGTTGATGGCCGCGGCCGAGGAAGCGGCGAGGCCGATGCCGAGAGTCCCGAACAATAACCGGTCGAGCGGGACCAGGCCGGGCACGGCGAGGAACATGCCGACCACGGCCGTGAAGACGATCAGGCTGACGACTTTTGGCTTGCAAAGCTCGAGATAATCGCTCAGCCGGGCCATCAGGCTCGGCTCGGGCAGCTTGTGAACCTCAGTTTGCACGCCACGCCACCTTGTTGAGATTGATGATGCTCGCCAGCAATACCGCCGCGAGACCGTTATACGCAACCGCAGTCGATAGCGGCCGGCTCATTTTCACCATGACGATACCCAGCAGCAGCTGTGCGAGCAACGCGATCACCGCCCAGGTCCGATGCGTGACATGGATAGCCACGCGGGCGGAATTGTGGAGTATCACGCCCTCGTAGTCGACCCCGCGGCCGTGCCAGGGTCCTGGTTGTTTTCATCAACCGATCCTCGAAAGTCGCAGCAGGCGCTTGAGATCCTCCAGCATGCCGCGCGGGGATTCATCGGCCGGGTAGCGCATCATGGCATTGCCGAGCGGATCTACCAGCCAGTAGCCTTCCGCCTGTCCCGTGAAGGCATCGAGCAGCGCCGCCGCTGCCGGGCCGCCCGCGTCCGCCACGACCAGGTCGGGATGCTCGGCGGCGATGAAGTCCGGCGCCGGCGCTTCCCCGACATACAGGTAGACGCGCTCCACGCGATCCATCAGCCGTCCCAGCGCCAGACGCATCTGGCGGCCGTTGTAGAGCGCGTCGCGGCAGTCCTGTTCACAGGCCTGGCGGCCCACGTACACCAGCGACCAGTGCTGTCGCAGGAAATCCTCGTTCGTCAATGCACCGTCCGGCATGGGCAAGCGCACTTCCGGCAAGGACACCGCGGGCACGATCAGCTCGCCGTGGTTGTTGGTGCCGCCGGGACGCCAGTCGGTGTCGTAGTAGAGAAAGATCGCGACCGCAAGCGGGCCGAAAAAAAGCAGCACAAGACCCCAGGCCTGGAGGTTGCGCTGCTTCGGCTTGTCGTTTTGTGCCATGTTCAATCCGATTTCCTGAAAGACCATGCGAAAAAGAGCACGACCAGCGTCGCTGCCAGCGCAAACCACTGGAAGGCATAGCCGATGTGGCGCTCCGGCCCGAAATCCGAGGGCCGCCAGTTGCGCCGGTAGCCGTCAGGCATCGCCGGGTCGAGCAGTACCAGTCCGGGTACCAGTTCGAGCCCGAGCGCTGCGGAGAGTTCGTCGAAAGTCGGGAATTGGACGACTTTTGGCCAGCCCGGCGCAAGCTCCGTATCGAGCTCGATGCCAGCCCGCGGCATCCGGTCCAGCAATCCGGTGATCGTACGTTGGTTTTCATCGACCTGGATCATGGGCAGGGCGGCGGCCGAGAAGTCCCGTGGTATCCAGCCACGATCGACCATGACGGCGCGTCCCTCCGTCAGCCGCAGCGGCGTCAGCACCCGGTAGCCGGCCTGGCCGTCTTCGACCATATTGTCGAGCAGGAACTGGCGGTCGGCCAGGTAGCGCCCGCTGGCGCGCACCGGCGCGTAACGCCGCAGGGCCTCGAGCCCGCGCGAATCACCCTCCAGTGCAACCGGCTCGCCGCCGGCGGCGAAGTCGTCGTAGAGGGCCTGTTTTTGACCGGCGCGGTCGACCTGCCAAGCACCGAGCGCCAGCAGCAACGGCAGGAAAAAAGCCGTAAACAGGATCGCCGGCAGCCCGGGCCGGAAACGCCGCCGTGGCCGTCCAGCGTCACCGCGCGCCTGCGGCGAGGCGCCTGCACGGCTATACTGGCCGTCTTCTTCGGAGTGTCCCATGAGTCCAATCAAGCTCCTGATCCTGCTGGCTTTCGTTGCGATTCTCGCAAGCCTCGCCTCGGGGCTCGTCTACCTGTTCAAGGACGATCACGACTCCCGCCGGGTGGTCAACGCATTGACCTGGCGGATCGGCCTGTCGGTTGCGCTGTTCGTCGTCCTGCTGGGCGCCGCGGCGCTGGGCCTGATCGAGCCGGGCAATCTTTAACGGCGTGGACGCGCAGCTTGCGCTGGCGTCGCAACGAGCGCGGCCCGGCGCGAGCAACCGCCCGCGGACACGCTGAACGGCGCAGGCCGCCTGGAGATATTCGCGACGACGGCTGGTCTAGAGCCAGTAGACGAAGATATACAGGCCCAGCCAGACCACGTCCACGAAATGCCAGTACCACGCCACGCCTTCGAAGCCGAAGTGCTGCTTGGGCGTGAAATGGCCCTTGAGCACTCGTATCCAGATGACGATCAGCATGATGGCGCCGAGCGTGACGTGCAAGCCGTGGAAGCCCGTCAGCATGAAGAAGGTGCTGCCGTAAATACCCGAGGTAAGCCGCAGGTTGAGATCCTGGTAGGCGTGCACGTACTCGTAGGCCTGCAGGCTGAGGAAGATCAGGCCGAGCGCAATGGTGGCGAACAGGCCCCAGGCGGTGACGGCCCGGTTGCCGTTCTTGATCGCGTGGTGGGCGATCGTCAGCGTCAGGCCGCTGGTGAGCAGGATCGCCGTGTTGATGGCCGGCAATCCGCCCGCGCCCATGATGCTGAATTCACCGCCCCAGGCCATCGGTCCGCCGGTCGGCCAGGCGGCCTCGAATTCCGGGTACAGCAGCAGGTGCGTGAAGAAGTTGTTGCCTGCACCGCCCAGCCACGGGATGGCGAGCTGCCGCGCGTAGAACAGCGCACCGAAGAAGGCGGCAAAAAACATGACCTCGGAAATGATGAACCAGGTCATGCCCATCCGGAACGAGCGATCCACCTGCCCGCTGTACAGCCCGGCTTCACTTTCGTTGATGACCGTGGCAAACCAGCCGCAGATCATCACCAGCACGATGGCGACACCGGCCCAGCCGACCCAGGCCATGAGGCCGACGCCGTTCAGCCAGGCGGATACGCCCAGCATCATGACGAACAGGCCGACGGCGCCCACGATGGGCCAATAGCTGCCGTGGGGCACGTAATAGCGCTCAGAGTGATCCATCGGAGTTCCCCGCTGTTTGTTTTATTCCGCCCCGCCGGGTGAAGTCATTTCACCGCGGCCAGGCCGGCCCGATCGAAGAAGGTATAGGAAAGCGTGACCGTGTCCACGTGGGCGGGCAGGTCAGGATCGATAATGAAAATCACCGGCATGTCGCGACCCTCGTTGGGGCCGAACTGTTGCTCCGTAAAGCAGAAACACTCGGTTTTTTCGAAATAACGTGCCGCGGTGCCGGGCGCCACGCTGGGCACCGCGTGACCGACGACGTCGAGGTCGCGCATGTTTCGCGCCCAGTAGGTGGTGGTGTACATCTGGCCGGGGTGGACCGACATGCTGGTCACCGCCGGCCGGAACTCCCACGGACCGCGAGCGTTCACGGAAGCGACGAATTCGACGCGCACGGTGCGGGACGTATCGGGCGCAACGGCGACATTTACGGCCGCCTCGTTGCTGGTGCGGCCGCCGAGCCCCGTGATATCGCAGAACACGTCGTAAATCGGCACCAGCAGGAAACCGAAGCCGAACATCGCCACGGTCAGCGCGACCAGTTTCACCACCATGTTCCGGGGACTACGGTCGTTCACAAGGCCCCCGGGCCGCGTTCCGCGACCAGCATGATGAAAACCAGGTAAATGGCGAACGCCGTGATACCCAGGATGATCGCGTTGCGAATCACCCTGGCGCGGCGCGCGCGCTTGTCTGGAGCCTGGTGTTCCAAGGCCGCCCCCGTCACTTCACGACCGGCGGCGTGTCGAAGGTGTGCAGCGGCGCCGGCGAAGGCACGGTCCACTCCAGCCCGTGCGAGCCTTCCCAGACGCCCGCGCTGGCTTTCTCGCCGCCCTTGGCGCAACGATAGATGTTCCAGGCGAACAGCAGCTGCGAGAAGCCGAAGACAAAGGCGCCGACGGTTGCAATGGCGTTGAAATCCGCGAATTGCGTGGCGTAGTCGGGAATCCTGCGCGGCATCCCGGCCAGGCCGACGAAATGCATCGGGAAGAATGTCAGGTTGACCGAAATCGCCGTGAGCCAGAAATGCAGCTTGCCCATCTTTTCGTTGTACATGTGGCCGGTCCACTTGGGCAGCCAGTAATAGACGCCGGCCATGATGGCGAACACGGCACCCGGCACCAGCACGTAGTGGAAGTGCGCGACCACGAAATACGAATCGTGGTACTGCATGTCGGCCGGGACGATGGCGAGCATCAGTCCGGAGAAGCCGCCGATGGTGAACAGGAACACGAACGCCAGCGCAAACAGCATGGGCGTCTCGAACGTCATGGCGCCGCGCCACATCGTGGCTACCCAGTTGAACACCTTCACGCCGGTGGGCACCGCGATCAGCATGGTCGAGAACATGAAGAACAGCTGGCCGGCCAGCGGCATGCCGACGGTGAACATGTGGTGCGCCCAGACGATGAACGACAGGAAGGCGATGCTGGCCGTGGCGTAGACCATCGCCGCGTAGCCGAACAGGGGCTTGCGCGCGAAGGTCGGGATGATCTCCGAGATGATGCCGAACGCCGGCAGGATCATGATGTAGACCTCGGGATGCCCGAAGAACCAGAAAATATGCTGGAACATCACCGGGTCGCCGCCACCGGCCGCCGCGAAGAACGAGGTACCGAAGTACTTGTCGGTCAGCAGCATGGTGACCGCGCCCGCGAGCACCGGCATCACCAGGATCAGCAGGTAGGCGGTGATCAGCCAGGTCCAGACGAACAAGGGCATCTTCAGCAGTCCCATGCCGGGCGCGCGCATGTTCATGATGGTGACGATGATATTGATGGCGCCCATGATGGAGGACAGGCCCATCAGGTGAATCGCGAAAATCAGGAACGGAAACGCGTTGCCTGTTTGCAGGACCAGCGGCGGATACATCGTCCAGCCGGAGGCTGGCGCGCCACCGGGCAGGAACAGCGTCAGCAGCAGCAGCGTGAACGCAAACGGCAGGATCCAGAAGCTCCAGTTGTTCAGCCGGGGCAGCGCCATATCGGGTGCGCCGATCTGCAACGGCACCATCCAGTTGGCCAGGCCCACGAAGGCCGGCATCACGGCGCCGAAAATCATGATCAGCGCGTGCATGGTGGTCATCTGGTTGAAGAACGCCGGATCGACGAACTGCAGCCCGGGTTGGAACAATTCGGCGCGGATGATCAGCGCCATGCTGCCGCCGACGAAGAACATCACCAGGCTGAACACCAGGTACATCGTGCCGATGTCCTTGTGATTCGTGGTGGTCAGCCAGCGCAAAAAGCCGGTGGGGTGGTGGCCGTGATCAGCGTGCTCGGCGTGGGTCGCGGTGGACATCGGGTAATTCTCCTGGATTCGGCTCAGCGGGCGGCGGCGATGTCGGCGGGTTCCACGAGGTCGCCGGTGTCGTTGCCCCAGGCATTGCGCTGGTAGGTGATGATCGCTGCCAGCTCCTCATTGTCGAGCTGCGGACCGAAGGCCGCCATCGCCGTGCCGCGGCGGCCGCGCAAGCTGACGTCGATATGCTCTTCCAGGCCGATCCGCGTGCCGGCCAGCGCGGGGAAGCCGGCGGCCGGGAGTCCCTGGCCGTCAGCCTGGTGACAGGCCGCGCAATTGCGCTGGTGCAGGTCGCGCCCGCGGCTCATGGCGGTGTCCCGGCTCCATTCCGCCGCTGCGGTCGTTTCGGGTTGCTGCGCCGCGGCTACCGGCGCGGCTACCGGGGCGGCTTCGGTCTCCACCGTATCCGTGCGGGCGACCGCCGGCTGTACCGTCGCGGTCGGTGAGCGCTGGGCCAGCCAGGCCTCGAACTCGGCGACTGGCAATACTTCGACCACGATCGGCATGAAGGCATGGTCGCGACCGCACAGCTCCGCGCACTGGCCGCGGAAGGTGCCGACTTCCTCGGCCTGGAACCAGAATTCGTTGATGAAGCCGGGGATGGCGTCTTTTTTGCCGCCGAAGTCTGGGACCCACCAGGAGTGGATGACATCGTTCGCGGTCAGCAACAGGCGAACCTTGGCGCCGACCGGCACCACCATGGGATTATCGACGTCGAGGAGGTAGTTCTCGACCTGGCGGACATCAATTCCCGCCCGCAGTTGGCGGGCCCGGTTGGATTCTTCCGCGAGGCGGCTGAAGAACTGTATGTCCTGGTCGAGGTATTCATACTCCCACATCCACTGGTAGCCAGTGACTTTCACGGTCATGTCGCTGTCGCGCGTGTCTTCCATGCGGATCAGGGTGTCGGCCGCGGGCACGGCCATGGCCACGAGGATGACGATGGGGATGGTCGTCCAGACGATTTCTACTTTCGTGCTGTGCGAGAACTTGGCCGCTTCCACCCCGCGCGCCTTGCGGTGGTAGATAATGGACCAGATCATCGCGCCGAAAACGACCACCGCGATGGCGACGCAGATGCCAAAAATCAGCATGTGAAGCTCATAGACCTCATTGCTGATCTCGGTCACGCCGCGTGGCATGTTCACCGCCCAGTCGGCCCATGCCGACGCCTGTACGGCGAGGGACAACCCCGCGCCTGCCGCTATGCGGCCGATCCACCTAGTCGTGGTCTTGGACATCAGTCCGGGCTCCCCTGGATCAGGACACTCTCACTCAAATTTCGTCGCGCACCGCTATCCGGTTGCGAACGTCTTGTTTCCGCCAGTCAGCTCGACAAGGCGCAGCCGCAAGCTTTCTCTTTCTGTCTCTGTCAGCACCTTGCCGACTTCCCAGCTCTTGTCGTGGCAACGCAGCAACAGCCGGCTTGGATGGCTCCGCCACGGAGCGCGCACCAACTCCACTCGCGTCCAGTGGCGCGGCAACTCGAGCCGCTCCTCGATCGCGCCGGTGCCTTTTTCGATCACGATCCGATCGTCGTAGACACTGACGCATTCCCGGTACCGGCTGCGTTTCATGCTCAGGCCGAGCGCCAGTCCCAGTGCGAACAACTCCAGGCCCGCAAACGGTACTACCGGCCAGAAGCCACGTAGCGCCAGCAGGCCCGCCAACAACAGCGAGGCCGCCACGGTGACGCCGAAAAACAGTACTGCCCCCCGCTTGGTCAGCGAAGAATTCGCGCTGATCAGGATTTGCCCAAGAAGCCTGTCGCTGGTTTCGGAGACGTTTTCAACCTCCCGTGGTTAATCACGGTGCTGCAAAAGCGCGCTAATCGTAAGTGAATGCCGCAATGCCGTGCAACAACCGCGCGCCGAGGTCCGCCGGCAGGGCCGCGGCCGCCCGGTGTGCGCGCGCCTCCTCGCTGCCGGCGCCGCAGTCCGGCAACCGGGCGAGCAGCGGCGCGTCGAGGCGCGCCGCGAGGGTCGCGATATTCTCTTCCAGCCGGGACATCGCCGGCGCCAGCGGGTTGGCGACCCAACCGGCCAGCCGCAGGCCGTCCGCCCGGATGGCCGCGGCGCTCAGCAGGGCATGATTGAGGCAGCCCAACCGGAGACCGACCACCAGCACTACGGGCAGTCGCAGCGCGACGGCCACATCCGCGAGCGATTCGGTCGGCCCCAACGGCACCCGCCAGCCGCCGGCGCCCTCCACCACCAGGTACTCGGCCCCGGACGCCGCCCTGCGGCAGGCCGCCGCCAGTTCGCCGGCATCCAGCCTGGCGCCGGACTCGGCGGCAGCGATATGCGGCGCGATGGCCGGTTCCAGCGCCACCGGGTTGACGAGGGCCAACGGCGCCTGGACCGGTGCCAGCCGCGCCAGCAATGCCGCATCGCCATTGACCAACTGTCCTTGTACTCGCCGGCAGCCAGCGGCGACCGGTTTGCAGGCGGCGGCGCGCACACCGCTGGCCCCGAGCCGTATCAGCAGGGCAGCGCAAAACAGCGTCTTGCCCACATCGGTGTCGGTGCCGGTGACGAAGATGCCTTGCATCAGCGACGCCGCTCGAGGCGCGACAAAGGCACGGTGGTCTGTGTCCCGTGGCTGCGG
>JBLRWC010000003.1:0-30805 GCA_047921455.1 Gammaproteobacteria bacterium | reverse complement strand
TCGCCGGCCCAGGCGTGGCCATAAACCACTTCCCAGGTCGCCGGCAGCCGGCCGTCGCGCCGCAGCTTTTCGTAGTGCGCTTCGACCGCCGCGAGCCGGCGCGGCCCGGTCAGGCCACGGCTGCGCCCGGCGGTCGCGTTGCGGGCGCCCATGGTCTTCAGGTCGCGCATCAGGCTGCGCACGTCCGGATACGTCAGGACCAGGTGTTCCATGTCCATGACGGGCTGTCCGAGGCCGGCACGCACCAGGGCATCGCCGAGGTCATGCATATCGATGAAGCGGCTGACGTGCGTGTGGCCATCGGCTGCGCCCCAGGCCGCGCGCAATTCCTTCAAAGTATCGGGCCCGAAACTGCTGAACAGCAGCAAGCCGCCGGGGCGCAGCACCCGCTGAAACTCCGAGAACACGCGGTCGGGTTCGTTGCACCACTGCAACATCAGGTTCGAGAACACCAGGTCCACCGAGTCCGTGGCCAGCGGCAACGCGGCGGCATCCCCGCAGACCGAGTCGAGGCGGCGCAGCCAGGGACGCCGGCGACGCGTGGCGCGCAACATGCCCGGCGCGACGTCCAGCGCCACCAGGCCAGCGCCGCGGTAATGTTGCAGCAGCGCGCGCGCCGCGTGCCCGGTGCCGCAGCCCGCGTCCAGGATCCGGTGCGGCTTGATGCGAAACAGCTCGAGCCGTTCCAGCAGTCGACCGCGGATTTCGGCCTGCAGCACGGCCACGGCGTCGTAGTCCGCAGCCGCGGTATCGAAAGCGGCGCGCACGCGGGCGATGTCCATGCTGAAGGGATCGCCGCTCATGCCGCAGCCTCCCGACCCGGCAGGAAACCGGTCACGGCCGCAAGGAACGCCGCGGGCTGGGCCAGGAATGGCGCATGAGCCGCGCCGGGCAGCACCAGGCAGCGGCCGTCCGGCAAGCTGGCTGCGAGCCGCTGGCCCGCCATGGCCGGGGTCAGGCGGTCCCGTTCGCCGGCAATCACCAGCGTCGGCTGGGGCAGCGCGCCGAGGCGCTCGCGCAGGTCGGTGGCGGCCAGGATTTCGAGGCCCCCGCGAAGCGCGCCAGGGGCCGGGTCGCCGCGCTCCTTGAGCGCCGCGCGCAACTTTCTCAGCAGGCTCGCGGCGTGCCGGTCGCCGCGCACCTGCAGGCTGAGGAAATCCCGCACCGTCTTGCGATGGTCCGCGGCCAGCGAGGTCGCGAAGCCCGCCAGCGTGGCGGGCGCCACGCCGCAGGGCCAGTCTGCAGCCGTGACAAAGCGGGGCGTGGTCGCCACCAGCACCAGCCGGCTGATGTCGTGGCCGGCCAGCGCAGCCGCCAGCGCCAGCTGGCCACCCAGCGACCAGCCGAGCCAGGCCGCGCCGGGGGGGGCATGCGCGGCAATCGCCGTGGCCGCGGCCTCGAGATCGAAGGCGTCGCTCGGCGCCGGGCTGTGCCCGTGACCCGGCAGGTCGATGCACGAGACGCGGTAGTGCTGGACGAGTTGTGGCAACAACGTTGACCAGATGCCCGAGTGCAGGCCCCAGCCGTGCAGCAGCACCAGGGCGGGGCCATGGCCGGCGGTTTCCACGTGCAGCTTCATGCCGGCGCGCCGTCGCGCAGGGACGGGATGCCCGCCAGCGACTCGAGCAGCCGGTCCACTTCCTCGTCCCGGTGCACGGCCGAGAAGGTGATGCGCAGCCGGGCGGCACCCGCCGGCACGGTGGGCGGCCGGATGGGCGTCACCCACAGGCCGGCGTGAAATAACCGCTCAGCCGCCTCGAGCGCAGTGCGCGCATCGCCGGTCATGACCGGCTGGATGGGGGTTGCGGAGGCGCCCAGGCGCAGGCCGAGCAGCGCCGCTCCGGTACGGAACCGCGCCACGAGCGCGGCCAGGCGTTCGCGCCGCCAGGACTCTTCGCTGGCGATGGCCAGCGCCACCCGCGTCGCCGCCGCCACGGCGGGCGGCGGCGCGGTGGTGTAGATATAGCTGCGCGAGCGCTGGATGAGCGTCTCGATGAGCGTCTCGCTGCCGGCCACGAAGGCGCCGCAGGTGCCGAGCGCCTTGCCGAGCGTGCCCACCAGCGCACCGACCGAGGCGGGCTCGAGGCCGGCGACCGCCAGGCTGCCCTGCCCTCGCGGGCCGATCACGCCGAAGCCATGGGCGTCGTCCACCAGCAACTCGGCCCCTTCGCGCGCGGCCAGCGCGGCCAGCGCCGCCAGCGGCGCAGCATCGCCATCCATGCTGAAAATACCGTCGGTGACGATGAATTTGCCGCCCGTGAAATTCGCCAGCCGACGCGCCGCCGCGGCCGGATCCGCGTGGGCGTAACGGCGCACGGTGGCGCCGGACAGGCGACTGGCGTCGATCAGGGAGGCGTGATTGAGGCGATCCTCGGCCACCAGGTCGCCGCGGCCGGCCAGCGCGCCCAGCAGGCCGAGGTTCGCCATGTAGCCGGAGGAAAACAGCAAGGCACGCGGGCAGCGGGTAAACGCCGCCAGCTCTTCCTCGAGGGCGTGGTGTTCGGCGGTATGACCGGTGACGAGGTGCGCCGCACCGCTGCCGGCGCCCCAGGCCAGCGCGCCGTCCGCCATGGCGCGCGCGACGCGCGGCTCGCGCGCCAGGCCGAGATAATCGTTACTGCAGAACGCCAGGCAGCGCCGGCCGTCGACCAGCAACTCGGCGGGACCGAGCGTTGGCTGCCAGGCTGTGATGCGTCGCCGCCGGTAGAGGTCGGCCGCCGCGAGCCGGGCCAGTTCGGCGCGCCGCGACTCAGCTATGCGCAGCGTCGGCATGCGCGTCCGCCGGACCCGGTTCGGGCACCAGCCCGAGCCGCCGCAACAGCGCCATGTCGCCATCGGCATCCGGGTTAGGCGTCGTCAACAGCTTCTCGCCGTAGAAGATCGAGTTGGCGCCGGCAAAAAATGCCAGCGCCTGGAGTTCGGCGCTCATTTCCGTGCGACCGGCCGACAGGCGCAGGTGCGAGCCAGGCATCAGGACGCGCGCGACGGCGATGGTACGAACGAATTCGAAGGGATCCAGCGGCTCCGCACCCTCCAACGGGGTACCCGGCACCCGGACCAGCTGGTTGACGGGCACGCTTTCCGGGTGCGCCGGCAGCGTGGCCAGCGTATGCAGCAAGGCGACCCGATCCTCCCGGGTCTCGCCCATGCCGAGAATTCCGCCGCAACACACCTTGAGCCCGGCGTCGCGGACGTGTTGCAGCGTTGCGAGCCGATCGGCGTAGGTCCGGGTGGTGATGATTTCCGGGTAGAAAGCCTCGGACGTGTCGAGGTTGTGGTTGTAAAAGTCCAGGCCGGCTGCGCGCAGGGCTGCGGCCTGCTCGGCCGTCAGCATGCCCAGCGTGGCGCAGGTCTCCAGTCCCAGCGCGCGTACCTGGCGCACCATTTCGGCGACTGCGGCGAGTTGTTTCGGCTTCGGGTTGCGCCACGCGGCGCCCATGCAGAAGCGCGTCGCGCCCGAATCGCGCGCGGCGCGTGCCCGCGCCACCACGTGCTCGACGTCCAGCAACGGGTCCACCGGCAGCTTCGTGTCGTGCCGGACACTCTGCGGACAGTAGGCACAGTCCTCCGGGCAGGCGCCGGTCTTGATCGACAGCAGCGTGCTGACCTGCACCTGGTGGCGCGGAAAATGCTCGCGGTGCGTGCCATGGGCGCGGTATAGCAGGTCGAACAGCGGCAAATCGAACAGCTCGCGCACTTCTTCAAGGCGCCAATCGAAACGGGGCTCAGTCATGGATCAGGCTCGCTGTCGAGGCCCGTTTTCGGGCCAGGGGAGTGAGAAATCGGCACTCGGGGGTGCGTTGGTGCCAGGGCAAAATGAGCGGAGAGTATTCGTGGCGCGGGAAGGGGCTGTCAACCTGTGGGGTTCAGAAAAGTTGACGAGTGGCTCGGCCTCCACCTGCCGCGCTGGCCCTGCGAACTGTGCGGTGCGGCAGCCGGGTCCGCGGGCATCTGCGGCGCCTGTCGCGCGGAGCTGCCCTGGATCGGCGCTGCCTGCCGCCAGTGCGCCCGGCCGCTGGAGCGTGCCGGCCATTGCGACCGCTGCTGCGGTGATACGCTGCCGTGGACTCGCGCGGTGGCGCCGCTCGCCTGGGCGTTCCCCGTGGATGCCCTGATCAGTCGCTACAAGTACGGTGGCGCACTGCATTTCGGCGCGCTGCTCGGTCGCCTGCTGGCGGACAGTTGCGATGGCCCGCGGCCGGACGGGGTCGTGCCGGTGCCGTTGCATCCCGCGCGCCTCGCCGAGCGGGGCTTCAACCAGGCCAGGGAGTTGGCGCGGCCGCTGGCCCGCGTGATTGGCGTGCCGATACTCGAGCGGGCGTGCTGCCGGAGGGTCGCCACACCGCCGCAGGCCGGGCTTACCGCGCAGCAGCGCTATCGAAATCTCAGGGGAGCTTTCGCAGCCTCGAGCGAAGTGCGCGGCTTGCGCCTTGCCATCGTCGACGATGTGCTGACGACCGGGTCGACGGCGGCCGCGTTGAGCCGGGCGCTGCTGCGGGCCGGCGCGATGGAGGTTGAAATCTGGGCCGTCGCGCGGGGCGGTACTGCTCAAGCAGGAGTGAAGGTGTAATGCAGCAGAATGCCGACAAAAACCGCCATGCCGTAATAGTTGTTGTTCAGGAAAGCGCGGAAACAATTCTCCGGGCGGCGCGCCCGGATGAGGTACTGCTGCCATAACGACAGGCCGCCGGCGACCACCAGTCCAGCCATGTACCAGCCGCCCAGCTCCCCCTGGTGGCCGACCAGCCAGAGCGCCGCCCACAACAGCGCCTGCATCGCGCCGATCATGAACCGGTCCGCATCGCCGAACAGGATCGCCGTGGAGCGAATGCCGAGTTTCAGGTCATCTTCCCGGTCGACCATGGCATACATGGTGTCGTAGACCACGGCCCAGAGGATGACGGCGATGAACATCAACCAGGCAAGCTGCGGCACCGCACCGGTTTGCGCGGCGAATGCCATTGGTACCGACCAGCCGAAGGCGGCGCCGAGCCACACTTGCGGCAGGTGGGTGAATCGTTTCAGGAACGGATAAGCGATCGTCAGCACGGCGCCCGCGAGGGCCAGCAGCACGGTCAGGCGGTTCATCGTCAGCACCAGCCCGAATGCGACGGCCCCGAGCGCGCCGGCCAGCAGCAGCGCCTCGAGCGGTGACACGGCGCCGCGCGCCAGCGGCCGGTCGCGCGTGCGCTCCACATGCGGATCGATGCGGCGGTCGGCGAAATCGTTCATCACGCAGCCGGCGGAGCGCATCAGTACGACGCCGGCGACGAACACCAGGAACACTTGCGGGTCGGGTCGCCCGGCGCCGGCGATCCACAGCGCCCAGAGTGTCGGCCAGAGCAGCAGCAGCGTGCCGATGGGCCGGTCCAGGCGCATCAGCAGTCCGTATTCGCGCAGCTGGGCGACCAATCGGCGCGCCGGCCGTTGCATAGTTATTCCTGCGCGCATCGGGTCAGGCCGGGCAGAAACATTTCGTAAATGAGCAGCGGCCCGGACGCGAGACTGAAGCGGGAACGCCGCACCCAAAGCCACGCAGGTTTTATGTCCAGTCCCTCCAGGGACGGCGTGAACAGCGGGTACGCGGGATTCGCGCGGGCGAACTCGAACGGTGAGCGCTGGATCCCGCCGCGTTCCAGCAGCGCATCGCCGAGTGGTCGATCGCCGAGCGCGGCGAGCCAGGTGTCGCCCGCCAGCGTTACGCTGGGGATGAAGGTCGTTGCGCAGACGCACAGGCAGTCACCGCAGAACATGCGTACCCGCCGCGCCCGCGCCGCCTCGCCGTCCAGCAGCCCGCGCGCATCACCCGGCAACCGTTCGTCTGCTTCGCCCAGCAGGTCCAGCCGAAAACCGGCGCTGCACGCTGCCCGCAGCCGCGAGGTCAGCGAGCCCGAGTCCTGCAGCCAGCCACGCAGGCTGGCGTCTGCGGGCAGGGCGCCGGGCGCATCGGCCGGGAGCCAGGCCAGTGGCGCGGCGAAATTCACAGGCCGGGCGATGAGGGGGCTTTCGCTGGTCATGGGATGGGCAGGCCGTCGGTGTGGGGGGACATTATAGATGGGTTGGCGGCCACGTCAGACTTGTCCGTAACGAGTGGCCTCGCCGATCCACCTGCGGGTCAGCGCGGCGACTGTCTCGGGATGGTTCCGGAGGAGCCCGTCGGCGAGTTCCCGGACCAGCGGCATGAGCTGCTGGTCGCGTACCAGGTCGGCCACTCTCAGCGCCAACAGGCCGGTCTGGCGGATGCCCAGCACTTCGCCGGGGCCGCGTAGCTGCAGGTCGGTGCGGGCGATTTCGAAGCCGTCGTTGCTGTCGCGCATGGCGGCCAGGCGGGTCGTCGCCGTGGCGGACAGCGGTGGTCTATACAGCAGCAGGCAGCTGGAGTCGGCCGTGCCGCGCCCGACCCGGCCGCGCAGCTGGTGCAGCTGGGCGAGACCCATCCGCTCGGCGTTTTCGATGATCATCAGGCTGGCGCGCGGCACGTCCACGCCGACCTCGATGACTGTCGTGGCCACCAGCAAATGTATCTCGCCGTCTTTGAAGGCACGCATGAGCCGTTCCTTGTCGGCTGGCCGCAACCGCCCGTGGATCAGGCCGACGGACAGCTCGGGCAGCGCTTCGGCCAGCAGTTGCGCGGTGTCTTGGGCGGCCTGCGCCTGCAGCTGATCGGATTCCTCGATCAGTGGACAGACCCAGTAAGCCTGGCGACCCGACGCACAAGCTTGCCGAATCCGGCTGATGACCTCGGCGCGGCGCGACTCGGGCATCGCGACCGTGCGCACCTGGCCGCGCCCGGGCGGCAACTCATCGATGATCGACGTGTCCAGGTCGGCGTAGGTGGCCATTGCCAGCGTACGTGGAATCGGTGTCGCGGTCATGACCAGCTGGTGGGGACGGCGCCCATCCGCGGTGCCTTTGTCGGTCAGCGCGAGCCGTTGGTGGACACCGAAGCGATGCTGTTCATCGATGATCGCCAGGGCGAGGCGTGCGAAGTTAACGCCTTGCTGGAACAGCGCATGGGTGCCCACCGCCACCGCCGCCTCGCCGGAAGCCAGGCGCCGCAGCGCCTCGCGCCGCTCGGCGGCCGGTTGCGATCCCGACAGCCAGCACACCCCGACGCCCAGCGGTTCCAGCCAGCCGCGGAAGTTGGCGTGGTGTTGTTCGCCCAGCAATTCGGTTGGCGCCATGACCGCAGCCTGCGCGCCGCAGGCAACCGCCTGCAAGGCGGCGGCCGCGGCCACCACCGTCTTGCCGCTGCCGACGTCGCCCTGCACGAGCCGCATCATCGGCGCAGCCTGCGCCAGGTCGGCGCGCACTTCGGCAATGACGCGGCGTTGCGCGCCAGTCAATGCAAACGGCAGGCCGCTGATGAAGCGTTCGACCAGGTCGTCACCGCGCAGCGGCCATGCCGACTTGCGGCGCGCGCGGTGCCGCAGTGCGCGCATCGCCAACTGGTGCGCCAGCAGTTCCTCCAGCGCCAGGCGCTGCCGTGCCGGGTGGCTGCCGGACTCCAGCGCGGCGAGGTCGGTGTCGGGCGGCGGGTGATGCAACAAGCGCACGGCATCGCGCAGCGACGGCAGCCCGCGGCCGGCAAGCGTGTCCCGCGGCAGCAAGTCTGGCGGCCCTTCGCCAAGCGCGGCCAATGCCCGCTGCACGAGCTGCCGGATGCGCGCCTGGGCAAGGCCTTCGGTGGCCGGGTAGATCGGTGTCAGCGAGTCCTCCGCGGTGCCGGCGTCCTCATGCAGGCGCTGGTATTCCGGATGGACCATTTCCGGTCCGCGTTGTCCGGCGCGGACCTCGCCAAAGCAGCGCAGCCGCGCGCCGCGGCCCAGCGCCTCGTGCTGGCGCGGAGTGAAGTGGAAGAAGCGCAGCGTCAACATGCCGGTGGCGTCGCCGAGGGCTACCACCAGCATCGCGCGGCGGCCCCGCACGACCTCGGTCAACAGGATTTCGCCCTCGATGACCGCGCGCTCCCCCGGCCGCACCGCGCCGATGGGCACGATACGGGTACGGTCTTCATAGCGTGACGGCAGCAGGAAAGCGAGGTCCTCGACAGTCCGCACGCCGAGGCGCGCCAGCCGCGCGGCCAGCGCAGGTCCCACGCCGCTCAGTTGCGTGACGGGGTCTTCGGGCGCCAGGGGCAACGGCCAGCGTCCGGCGGCTCAGTTCCCGGGCACCAGGACCGCGTCGACTTCGACGCGCGCACCCTTGGGCAGCGCGGCGACCTGCACGGTGGCGCGCGCCGGGTAGGGCGGTTGCAGGACTTCCTCCATCACCCGGTTGACGACCGCGAAGTCGCCGAGATCGGTGAGATAGACGGTCAGGCGGACGGCGTCGTCCAGGGACGACTCGGCGGCCGCCGCGACCGCCGCGAGGTTACGAAAAACCTGGCGGACCTCGGCCTCGATATCGCCCGCCACCAGCGTCATCGTGGCCGGGTCCAGCGGAATCTGGCCCGACAGCCAGACGGCGCCGCCGGCGGCAACCGCCTGCGAATAGGTTCCGATCGCGGCCGGAGCTTCCGTGGTGGCGATAGTGCGACGGCTCATGGCGTCTCCTTCAGGTATTGGTGCGGGTAACGGACATCACGTCCGGCATGGTGCGAATGTTTCGCAGTACGCTCGCCAGGTGGTCGCGGCCGTTGACTTGCAGCAGGAAAATCAGCGACGAGCTGTCGCCGTCACGTTCCACGACCTGGACATGCTCGATATTCGTCTCGCTGGCGGAAATATTGGCGGCGACGGCCGCCAGTACGCCAAGCCGGTTGTGCACTTCAGCCCGAATCTCGACCGGGAAGGTGCGATTCAGCCGGCGCTCCCACTCCACCGCCAGCCACTTGTCCGGTTGCTTGCGAAACTCCGCGAGATTGCCGCAGTCGTCGCGGTGGATGACGATGCCGCGGCCGGCGGTGAGATAGCCGAAAATCGTGTCGCCCGGGATCGGGTGACAGCAGCGCCCGTACGTCACCACCATCCCCTCGGTACCCGCAATGGTCAGCGGCGCGGCTTGTCCGGCGCCTGATGCGTCCGGTCCCTCCGGCAACAGGCGGCGCGCGACCAGCGAGGCCATGCGTTCGCCCAGGCCGATCTGCTCATAGAGCTCATTGACGTTGTTGCAACCGAGCAAGTCCAGCGTGGTGCGGAGCCGCTCGCCGGACACTTTTCGCACCGAGAGGTTGAATTCGCGCAAGGCGTTATCGAGTAGCCGCTTGCCCAGGTCTGCGGCCTCGTTCCGCTGCAGGTTCTTGAGGAAGCTGCGAATCGCCATGCGCGCCTTGGCCGTGACGACGAAGTTGACCCAGGCCGGGTTCGGCGTGGCGCCCCGGGCGGTGATGATTTGTACCGTCTGGCCGTTCTTGAGCGCGGTTCGCAGCGGAACCGGGCGGCGATCGATACGCGCCGCGACGCAGCGATTGCCGATGTCGGTATGGACTGCATAGGCGAAGTCGACACAGGTCGCGCCGCGCGGCAGGCGCACAATGTCTCCTTTCGGCGTGAACACGTAGACCTTGTCCGGAAACAGGTCGATCTTGACGCTTTCGAGAAACTCCTCGGAACTGCCGCCCTCCTCGATCTCCATGAGGTTGTTGAGCCATTCGCGCGCACGCACCTGGGGCTGCGGCGCGAATGCTTCGCCGGTCTTGTAGAGCCAGTGTGCGGCGATGCCGGATTCTGCCAGCCGGTCCATGTCCGCCGTGCGAATCTGCACTTCGCAGGGCAGCCCGCCGGGGCCGAACAGGGTGGTGTGCAACGACTGGTAACCGTTCACCCGCGGGATGGCGATGAAATCCTTGAAGCGTCCGGGCATTGGCTTGTAACTGCGATGCACGATGCCGAGGGCGCGATAACAATCGTCTACCGTTGCAACGATGATGCGGATTCCATAGACATCCACGATTTCATTGAGGGCGCGTTTCTTGTCGCGCATCTTCCGGTAGATGCTGTAGATATGCTTTTCGCGGCCGGCCACGCGCGCCTCGATCTTCGCCTCGTCCAGGCCTGCGTCGAAGCGCTTGCTGATCTTCTGGATGATTTGCTTGTGCGCGCCCTGGGCGCGCTTCAGCGCCCTTTCGAGGACGCGGTAACGGTAGGGATACAGTGAGCGAAACCCGAGGTCCTCGAGCTCCAGCCGGATGGTGTTCATGCCGAGCCGGTTGGCGATCGGCGCATAAATTTCCAGCGTTTCGCGCGCTATGCGGCGACGCTTCTCCGGCGGCATGATCCACAGGGTACGCATGTTGTGCGTGCGGTCG
Source organism: Gammaproteobacteria bacterium (assembly GCA_047921455.1). Lineage (GTDB taxonomy): Bacteria > Pseudomonadota > Gammaproteobacteria > Steroidobacterales > XN24 > XN24. Next base: position 20,556 of record JBLRWC010000003.1, on the reverse strand, counting down.
GCCAGTTTCACCAGGATGACGCGTATGTCGCCGACCATGGCGAGGAGCATCTTGCGGAAGCTTTCGGCCTGCGCTTCCGCGCGGCTGCGGAACTCGATCTTGTCCAGCTTGCTGACGCCGTCCACCAGCTCGGCCACTTCCGCGCCGAACATCGAGGCAATGTGCTCCTTGGGGACGCCCGTATCCTCGATGACGTCATGCAACAGCGCCGCCATCAATGTCTGGGCGTCAAGCTTCAGGTCGGCGAGGATGGTCGCCACGGCGACGGGATGCGAGATATAAGGTTCGCCGGAGTGCCGTTGCTGGCCTTCATGGGCCTTGGCGGCGAATTCGTAAGCCTGCATGACCTTGGCGACCTGGTCGGCCGACAAGTAGCGCTGCATGCGGCGGTTCAGGCGGTCGAGCCCAATGGACCGCTTCCTTTTCGGCAGTCGAGCCAGGAAGGAAGCTGCGTAGTCCACGGGCGCAGACTCCTTGCTTCAGTCTCCCATCGGGGGGATGGGACGGTCGATGGTTTCCAGGTCGCGTACCGCAGCAGGCGGGTCCGGCTCGTTGAGGATGTCGTAACCGATGGAGCCCTCGGCGATCTCGCGCAGCGCAACCACCGTGGCTTTGTCGTTCTGCCATTCAAGGCTCGTCGGCGCGCCGTTGGCAAGCTGACGGGCACGCCGAGAGGCGATCAGGACGAGGTCGAACAGGTTATCGACGTGCTGCATACAGTCTTCGACAGTAATCCGGGCCATGATTTTCTCTGCGGTGAAAAGCGCCCCGTATTTCGGGGCTAGCCTTGTATATTAACGGAATAGCAGGCGGGGCTGCCAGTGGCCGCGAAGGCGCGTTCCGCTCAGGCCAGCAGTGCGGAGATCAGCGGCGGCAGTTCCGGCCGGTCCGCCCGGCTGGCGGCGCCGCGCCCGCGGACGATATCCGACAGGGCCTGCAGGGCCGTCGAGAAATCGTCGTTGACGACCACGTACGGGAACTCGTCCCAGTGGGACATATCGGCGGCCGCATCCGCCAGCCGGCGGCGAATGACGGCTTCGCTGTCGGTCGCCCGGCCGCGCAGCCGCCGTTCCAGCTCGGCGCGCGACGGCGGCAGGATAAAAATCCCCACCGATTCTGGCATCGCGGCCCGGACCTGGCGCGCTCCCTGCCAGTCGATCTCCAGCACCACGCCGTGGCCGTCGGCCAGCAGCGCGGCCACCTGGGCGCGGGACGTGCCGTAGTAATTGTCGAATACTCGGGCGTGCTCGAGAAACGCCTGGTCTTCGAGCATGCGCTGGAATACTTCGGTGGCGACAAAAAAATAATGCTGGCCGTCATGCTCGCCAGGCCGTTGCGCGCGTGTCGTGTAGGAAATCGAGAAGCGCAGCCCCGGTTCACGCTCCATCAGGGCGCGCACCAGGGTGGTTTTGCCGGCGCCCGACGGTGCGGAGATTACGAATAAGCGGTTCTGGGCGCTCAAGCGGGTCTCATTCGATGTTCTGGACTTGCTCACGCATCTGCTCGATCAGCACCTTGAGCTCCACGGCGATGCGGGTGGTTTCACCGTCCACGGACTTCGAGCCGAGGGTATTGGCTTCACGATTGAATTCCTGCATCAGGAAATCAAGCCGGCGGCCATTGGCTTCGTCGTCCGCCCCCAGGATGCGGCGCACTTCGGCGAGATGACTGGCGAGCCGGTCGAGTTCCTCGTCCACGTCCACCTTGCCGAGCTGGATGGCGAGCTCCTGTTCAAGGCGCTGCGGATCGGCCGCGACGTCCAGTCCAGCGAGGCGTTCAAGCAGGCGTTGCCGGAGGCCGGTACGGATGGCCGGCAGCGCCGCGCGCACCTGTTCGACCAGCACGGTAATCGCCGCGCAGCGTTCCGCCAGCGCGACCGCCAGCCGTTCACCCTCGCGTTGCCGCGCGGCGTCGAGTTCGTCGAGCGCATCGTCCAGGGCGGCCGCGGCCGCAGCCGCCACGGGCGCTATGTCGCGTTCCTGCTCGCGGACGACGCCTGGCCAGCGCAGCAGGTCGATCGTGCCCGGCGGCGCGAGCTCGCCGACGCGGGCGCGTATTTTCTCAGCCGCTTCGGCAACGCGCTGGGCGAGATCGAGATCGAGCGCCAGTTCGCGGTCGCTGGCGGACTCCCAGTTGATGCGCAGCGTGCAGTCCACCTTGCCGCGTTTCAGCCGGCTCGCAACCTGCTGGCGAAACCGCGTCTCGAGCGCGCGCAGTTCTTCGGGCAGCCGCAGCCCGGTTTCCAGGTAACGATGGTTGACCGAGCGCACTTCCCAGGCGACGGCGCCCCAGGGCCCGGTGCACTCGGTGCGCGAGAAACCGGTCATGCTCCGAATCATTAGTGCGTATCCATGCGGCGCTGCGCTTATACTTGCAAATTAGCCCGCTCAAGACGGGCGGCTAAGTCTAGCAGAAGGCCGGGGGAACGAATTGCGCTTGCGTTTTGAAATGGCCGAGGTCAGCCTCCTCGGCGATCGCGAAGAAAACCAGGATCGCTTTGCCGCCGAAAGGCACAACGGCAACGTGTTGCTCGTCGTGGCCGACGGCATGGGCGGCCACAGCGGCGGCGCGCTGGCGGCGGAAACCGCGGTGGACTCGCTGCAACAAAGCTTTGCCGAGGTCGGCCGCGACGTCGATTGCCGGGAGTTTCTCCGCCTGGCGATCGAGCAGGCCCATGACGCCGTGGTTGCGATTGGCGCAAAAATCGGCATCGGCAGCCGGCCGCGCGCGACCTGCGCGGCGTGCATGGTGCAGGACGGCCGCGCGGTCTGGGCGCACGTCGGCGACTCGCGGATTTACCTGTTGCGTGACGGCCAAATCACGACGCGGACCCGCGATCACACGCCCATCGAGAGCCTGCTGCAGGATGGCTTGATCAGCGAGGAGGAAATCGCCGGCCATCCGATGCGGCACTATGTCGAATATTGCCTGGGAGGACTCGCGGAGCGACCACTCATCACGGTTTCGGAGACTGTGCCGCTGGCGGCCGGCGACCTGTTGCTGGTGTGTTCCGACGGACTCTGGTCGAGCCTGGCTGAAGCGGATCTCGCCGCCGGCCCCGGCGCGGACATGACGCTCGAGGACTGGCTGGCGCGCATAGCGGGCCGGGCAGTGCGTGCCGCCACGCCCAACGCCGACAATACGACCGCCGTGGCCCTCCGGGTACAGGCGGACTGACCGACCCATGGTGGAGAGCCTAGTGAGACCCAGCAACAGACGTCCCGACGAACTTCGTGCAGTGCATTTCGAGCGTGGCTTCCAGCGCCACGCGGAGGGGTCCGTGCTGGTCGGCTTTGGTGCTACCCGCGTGCTTTGTTCCGCGAGCGTGGAGGAACGGGTGCCGCCGTTTCTCAAGGGCAAGGGCAAGGGCTGGGTGACGGCGGAGTACGGCATGCTGCCGCGCTCGACGCATACCCGCAATGCGCGCGAAGCCGCGCGTGGCCGCCAAGGTGGGCGAACGCTGGAAATTCAGCGGCTCATCGGCCGAAGCCTGCGCGCCGTGCTGGATTTGAGCGCGCTCGGCGAACGTACCATCACCCTCGACTGCGATGTCCTGCAGGCGGACGGCGGGACGCGCACGGCGGCCATCACGGGCGCCTACGTGGCGCTGGTGGACGCCGTGCAGCAACTCAAGCGCAAGGGCGGGCTGCGCAGCGACCCGTTGCACGGCCAGATCGCGGCGGTGTCGGTCGGCCTGTACCGGGGTGTCGCCGTGCTCGACCTGGATTACGCGGAGGATGTCGAGGCCGAGACCGACATGAACGTCGTGATGAACGACGCCGGTGCTTTCGTGGAAGTGCAGGGCACCGCCGAAGGGCACGCCTTCCGGCGCGCCGAGCTCGACCAGTTACTCGACCTGGCGGCGGGCGGTGTGGCCGACCTGCTGCGCTTGCAGCGGGAGGCGCTGCAGGCGTGAAGATGGACGGTCGCCGTATCGTGTTGGCCACCGGCAATGCGGGCAAGGCCCGCGAGATCGGCGCCATGCTCGCGCCGGCCGGCATAGACATTATTTCGCAGGCTGAATTCGGCCTCGAGTCCGCCGACGAGACGGCCGTCACCTTTGTGGAAAATGCGCTGCTCAAGGCGCGTCATGCCGCCGCGGGCAGCGGCCTGGCAGCGATCGCCGACGACTCGGGGCTGGTAGTGGACGCCCTGGGCGGAGCGCCCGGCGTGCACTCGGCGCGCTACGCGGGCGACGGCGGTGATGCGGCGAACATCCGCAAGTTGCTTGCGGAGCTGCGGGACGTGCCGGCCGCACGCCGCGGGGCACGCTTCATTTGCGTCGCCGTGTTGTTGCGACACCCGGAGGATCCCCTGCCGCTGGTTTGCGAGGGTCGCTGGGAAGGCGTGATCGCGCCGGCGCCGCGCGGCGAGGCGGGCTTCGGCTACGACCCGGTGTTCCTGCCACGGGGGGAAACGCGCAGCGCGGCGGAGCTCCCGGCGGCGGAAAAGAACCGCCTGAGTCATCGCGGGCATGCCTTCAAGGCATTGCTGGCGAGGCTGCGCGATGCCGCGGGCGACGGCGGGCTGCTGAGCGGGGGTGCGCCATAGCCGAGCCGCGGCCCGTGCCGGCACCGCCGGCGCTGGGCGTCTATGTGCATCTGCCCTGGTGCATCCGCAAGTGTCCGTACTGCGATTTCAACAGCCACGAGTTGCGTGGCGCCGCACCGTTCGCCGCCTACGTGGATGCGCTGCTGGAGGATCTCGATGCAGATCTGCCGCTGGTCACCGGCCGAGAGGTCGCCACGGTGTTTTTCGGCGGCGGCACGCCGAGCCTCTGTCCGCCGCCGCTGATCGATCGCTTCCTGGCCGGGCTCGCGGCGCGCCTGCGTTTGGCGGCTGACGTCGAAATCACTCTCGAGGCGAACCCCGGCGCCATCGAGCACGGTCGTTTCAGCGAGCTCGCCGGGGCCGGCATCAATCGCGTTTCGCTCGGCGTACAGAGTTTTCAGCCGCGGCTGCTGAGGGCGATCGGCAGGATTCACGACGATCGCGAGGCCTGTGCCGCCATCGATGAGCTGGCGCGCGCGGGTATCGCGAATTTCAATCTCGACCTCATGTTCGGCCTGCCGGGCCAGGGCGCCGCCGACGCGGCTGCGGACGTGGCCGCCGCGATCGCCGCGCAACCGCCGCACCTGTCCCTTTACCAGTTGACGCTGGAACCCGGCACGCCTTTCTTTCGGCGGCCGCCGCGCTTGCCGGATGACGAAGCGTGCTGGGAAATGGAGTCTGCGGCGACGGTTCAGCTCGAGGCCGCGGGCTACCGGCGCTACGAGGTATCCGCCTGGGCGCAGCCAGGCCGGGAGTGTCGGCATAACCTGAATTACTGGTCTTTCGGTGATTACCTCGGCCTCGGCGCCGGCGCGCACGGCAAGCTCACCCTGGCGGACGGGGCAATCATGCGCCGGCAACGTCGCCGCCGCCCGCTCGGCTGGCTCGAGGGCCCGCGCATCGAGGCCGAGCACCTGCTCACCGCGGAGGAGCGCTTGTTCGAGTTCATGCTCAACGCCTTGCGCCTGGCCGACGGGTTCAGCCTGGCAGACTTTGAAGCGCGCACGGGCCTCGCAGCTGCGGCCGCCCTGCCGGGGCTCGAGCGCGGCCACAAGCTCGGCTTGCTGGCGCCCCGGGGTGAGTCGCGCTGGCAGCCGACGGCCCTCGGTCAGCGCTTCCTGAACGACGCGCAAGCGCTTTTCCTGCCGACGGCGGGACGCTGATGCGGCGGTTACTTATGCACATGGTTGCAATTCGGCCGCGAGCGGCATGCCGCCTCGCCACGACGCCCCGACGGTCGCCGGAACGCCACGGATCAGAAATGTTAACCGTTTGTTTTCCTTAGCTATATCTGGAGCTGGTCGCTTTTTCGCCAAATTGAGCGGCGCAGCCTGATGCATAGCTTGAGCATCGTTGATCAAGTGTCAATCCACAGACTTATCCACAGCTTTTGTGGATAAACTGGAAAGGTTTTTCAGGGCCGGACTTAGCGCGCGGAACTTAATGTCATTCCTCATGAAGATGTTGTGATGCAGCAAGATGGCTGCCGGCGCGGCCGGGCGCCCCGGGCAGCGGCTTTCTTTCCGGGGCCGTTTCCCGTTTTGTCGCCCTGCTTGCCGGGCGTGATGGCAACCGCTATGATGGCGAGCTTTTCCACACTGGTTCCTGAGCCCGGAAGTCCGACCATGAAGCCCAACATTCATCCCAAGTACACCGAGATCAACGTGATCTGCAGCTGCGGCAACAAGTTCGCGACCCGCTCCACCCTGGGCGAGGAGTTGCACGTCGAGGTGTGTTCGCAGTGCCACCCGTTTTACACGGGCAAGCAGAAGATCGTCGACAGCGGCGGCCGCGTGGACAAGTTCCGTCGCAAGTACGGCGGCATGAGCGCCTGAAGCCGCTTGCGGCAGACCGGAGATCTCCAAGGGGCGCCTCGTGGCGCCCCTTGTCATTTGCGGCCCGGGACACGAACTTCCCCCCTGGACTATAATCCGTTGTCGCGCGGTACCCACCCCGGTGATTCGCCGGGGAGGGCACCGCACCCGTCCGAGCAGCATGGATCCGCCCCGCGGCCTGTGGTGCGGCGCGGACGCGCCTTACCGCTACAACGCACCAGGGAAGCAGCATGAGTGACAAAAACCTGATTCTCGTCAACGACGCCGAAGGCCAGCGCCTCGAGATGCCGGTCCACTCCGGTACGATAGGACCGGATGTGCTGGACATCGGCGGGCTATACAAGCAGTTCGGCGTGTTCACGCTCGATCCGGGTTTTGTATCCACCGCGAGTTGCAAAAGCGCCATCACGTACATAGACGGCGACGAGGGCGTCCTCCTGTATCGCGGCTATCCGGTCGACCAGCTGGCGGAACGCAGCAGCTTCCTCGAGGTGTCTTACTTGTTGCTGCACGGGGAATTGCCCACCCGCAGCCAGCTTGAGGGCTTTACCGAGATCATCACCACCCACACGATGATCAACCAGACATTGCTGCGCCATTTCAACGGCTTCCACCACAATGCCCACCCGATGGCCATGCTGGCGTCGGTCGTCGGCTCGATGTCGGCCTTCTACCATGACTCCACCGACATCGAGAATCCGCGCCACCGGGAGATTTTTGCCCACCGCATCATCGCCAAGATCCCGACCATTGCGGCGGCCGCCTACAAGCACTCGGTCGGCCAGCCGTTTGTCTATCCGCGCAATGAACTGGAGTATTGCAGCAACCTGTTGAACATGTTTTTTGCGCTGCCGACGATGGACTACCGCGTGGACCCGGTGGCCGCCGAGGCCCTCGACCTGTTGTTCATCCTGCATGCGGATCACGAGCAGAACGCCAGCACCTCGACAGTGCGGCTCGCCGGCAGCTCGGGTACGAATCCCTACGCCGCCATCGCGGCCGGTATCGCCACCCTGTGGGGCCCGGCGCACGGCGGCGCCAACGAGGCGGTGCTGGGGATGCTCGAGAAGATCGGCTCAGTCGACAATATTCCCAAGTACATCGCCAAGGCCAAGGATAAAGACGACCCGTTCCGCCTGATGGGTTTCGGGCACCGCGTCTACAAGAACTTCGATCCGCGCGCCAAGCTGATCCGCACCATGTGCCACAAGGTACTCAACCGTCTCGGCCACACCGATTCGCCGCTGTTCGAGCTTGCGTTACGGTTGGAAGAAATTGCCCTCGAAGACGAGTATTTCATCGAGCGGAAGCTATATCCCAACGTGGATTTCTACTCGGGCATCATCTATCGCGCCATCGGTATCCCGACCTCCATGTTCACGGTGATGTTTGCGATCGCGCGTACCGTCGGCTGGGTGGCGCACTGGCAGGAAATGATCACCGATCCGCAGCGCCGCATCGGCCGGCCGCGCCAGCTCTACACGGGCGCGGGCAAACGGGACTACACGCCGATCGAGCGTCGCGGACTGTAAGCGGCGCTTGCTCGCCGCGCGCTCAGGCGTCGTCCAGCAGCGCCTCGACTTCGGCGCGCCTGGCGCGCTGCATCGATCCGCCGCTGACCGGGCAGAGGGGCGCCTCACGCAAGCCTTGTTCGGGAAAGACGACAGCCTCGACGGTGACGCCGTCAGCTTCGAACACAAAGGTCGGGTAGCTCGCATGCTCGCCCTTGGCGTTGCGCACACGGCGATCGCCGGTACTGTAGCGCACACTGCGCTCGATAAGCATGAACGCCACTTCCTCCGGCGTCGCTGCGAAAACGTGTAGCGAAATGTCGCTGTGGCGCGTGGCGGTGCCGCTCAGCACGGGGCCCACCAGGCGAGGGTTGAAACGTTGCAGCAGGTCCATGGCGCGCAGCGTGATTTCCCGCATGGCGCGGAGGTTATCGTGATGCGCCGCGCCGCCGAACAGGCGTTGCTGGGCGGCCAGTTCCGCTGCTATTTCCTGGTTCGCGGGCAAGGCATTGCGGTCCACGATGCCGAGCCGGTGCGCGGCCTTGCGTTTCGCCAGCAGGAAGTCGCGGATGCCTTGCTCGTGCATCATCCGGGCGGCTTCCTGGGCAATCCGGGTCCGTAGTTCCCCGGTTCTCTGTGCTGCGCGCTTGGGCATGATCGCTCCCATCGCCTCAGAACAACGGTTCTTCCTCGGTGCGTTCGCTGCCGTCGGGGTAAGGTTCTTCGCCCGGCTCCGGCGCCGGCGGGACTTCCCCCAGGCGGAAGGTCTCAAAGATCGTGCCGGGTTCGCCGGCCCGGGCCAGCAGGCCGGTTTCCGCAGAGACGCGGACCGTGACCAGCCCCGGGGGCTCTTGCCGGCGACTGGCGGGCGCCTCGCGCAGCGCGGCGCCCATGAATTCTATCCACATCGGCAAAGCGGTGGACGCGCCGGTTTCGCCGCGCCCGAGCGGGCGTTCCTGGTCGAAACCGACCCACGTGGTGGCCACGAGGTCGCCGTTGTAGCCGGCGAACCAGGTGTCGCGGCCGTCGTTGGTGGTGCCGGTCTTGCCGGCCAGGTCGCTTCGGCCGAGCTGGCGTGCGCGCGTGCCGGTGCCCCGGCGTATGACATCTGACAACATGCTGGATACGATCCAGGCGTTGCGGCTCTCGATCGCTTGTGGCGGCTGCTCGGCGAACACGGGGTCAGGCTCCGCCGCAGCGGCGTCCGACGGATCAACCGGCGGCGGGACCTCGGCGACGATGTCATCCATTTGCAGCGGCCATTCGCCATGCTCGCATTCTGCACAGGCCCAGCGTGGCGCGGCCTGCTCGAGCAATTCGCCGTCCGGGCCGTATACACGGTCGATAAAATACGGCTCGACGCGGTAACCGCCGTTCGCGAAGGCTGCGTAGCCAGCGGTGAGCTCGACCGGCGTGACGCCGCCGCTGCCCAATGCCAGCGTCAAATTGCGCGGCAATGCATCCGGCGGAAAGCCGAACTGGCGGACATGGTTCACAGTGAACGGTATGCCGATCTGTTCCAGCACGCGGATGGATACCAGGTTGCGGGACTGCACCAGCGCCTCCCGCAGGCGCATCGGACCGTAGAACCGACCGGTATAGTTGCGCGGCCGCCAGGTGTCCTCGAGCCCGGGGTCGTCATACACCACGGGCGCATCGATCATGACGCTGGAGGCGGTCAGGCCGCGCTCCAGCGCAGCCGAGTAAACAAAAGGCTTGAAAGCGGAGCCGGGTTGTCGGCGAGCCTGGGTCGCCCGGTTGAACTTGCTCAGTTCGAAATCCAGGCCGCCGCTCAGGGCCGCCACGGCGCCGTCGCGTGGGTCGAGCGCGACCAGTGCGCCCTGGATATCCGGCGCCTGCGACAGCGCCCACTCCTCGTCTCGCCAGGTCACGAGCACTACGTCTCCCGGCGCGACGACGTCCGCCGCGGTCACCGGCGCTGGTCCGCGTCGGTCGGCGTCGATATAAGCCCGGGCCCAGCGCATGGTTTCGAAATCCAGGCGGGCCGCGCCGGCCGTCCGGACGAAAATTTCGGCACCGGCTTCATCCACCGCCAGCACGACAGCACTACGCAGTCCCGCTGGTTCGGGATAGCCGTCGAGCAGCGCGGCGGCGGCCGCATCGTCGGGCACGGGATCGAGCGTCGCCATGGGCCCGCGGTAGCCATGGCGGCGGTCGTATTCGTGCAGCGCCTTGCGCACGGCCGCCTGCGCCAGCGGCTGCAGCCGGCTGTCGATGGTCGTGACCACTTCATAGCCGGCCGAGTACGCCTCGGGGCCGACGCGGTCCAGCAACGCCTGGCGCGCCATCTCGGCGATCCACGGCGCGCTGAGCCGGACCTGGGCGCCGTGGATGCGTGAGACGACCGGGACGGCAGCGGCGGCTTCCATGGTGGCCTGGTCGATCACGCCGGTTTCATGCATGCGCCGCAGTACATAGGCCCGCCGCTGGCGCGCGCGCTGCGGATTGGTCACGGGATTGTCCAGCGAGGGCGCGCGCGGCAGGCCGGCGATCAGCGCGACTTCCGCGAGCTCGAGTTCGCTGACCGTTTTGCCGAAATAGACTTCCGCCGCCGCGCCGACGCCGTAGGCGCGCTGGCCGAGGAAGATCTTGTTCAGGTACAGGTCGAGGATGGCCTGCTTCGAAAGCAGGCGTTCGATGTGCAACGCCAGGAAAATTTCGCGCACCTTGCGGGAAACGGTCTTTTCACGCCCGAGGAAAAAATTGCGCGCGACCTGCATGGTGATCGTGCCGCCGCCCTGCGCGGGTTCGCCGGTCGTGGCGACGGCCAGCGCCGCGCGAGTGAGGCCCTGCCAGTCCACCCCGGGGTGTTCGAAAAAGCGATCATCCTCGGCGGCGAGGAACGCGCGTTGCATTTGCTCGGGCACTTCCTCGATGCGCAACGGGATGCGGCGCTGCTCGCCGAATTCGGCCATCAGCAACCCATCGCGGGTGTACACCCGCATCGGCACCTGCAGGCGGACGTCCCGCAGCGACTCCACGTCGGGAAGGCTGGGCGCCACGTAGTAATAGGCGCCGATCGCGGCCAGCGCGAGGGTAATCAGTGACGTCGCTACAAGGGCGACGAGACCATATGCGAGGCGCAGGAGAGTTCTCATCGGATGGGGGTTTTCACTAGCCTTTTACCAAGGCGATCAGCATATTAACATTTCATCGGCTTTGCCCTGAAAGGGGCCTTCCGCCATCGGTATAAGGCTGTGCCGCAAGGTCTTTTGTTCCCGGCGGCGTAATATGTCAAGCCGTGAACCCGGTCACGGATTCTCCGCTGTTTTCTGGGGCACTGTTGGGCCTCGACGTGGGGCGCGTCGATCAGCAACCCCGATGGGTGCGTTGCATTACTTAATGTCCTAGTCTATCTTCGCCTTCCAAGCCCCGGGCGCAAAAGGAAATTTAAAGTGCTTTTCGGGAGACCCAACAAGCCACTGCTAGGGCTGGATATCACGACTTCCTCCGTAAAGCTCATAGAGCTTTCGAAGTCCGGGGACACATACCGTGTCGAGTCCTATGCGGCTGAAGCGACGCCGGTCAACGCCGTCAACGAGAAAGCCATTGTTGACGCGCAGGTCGTCGGCGAGGCCGTGCGACGAGCCGTGAAACGCTCCGGCGCCAGCGTGCGCGACGCGGCGGTCGCCATCAGCGGGGACGCCGCGATCACCAAGATCATCCAGATGCCGGCCACGTTTACGGGCGCGGAGCTGGAAGGCCAGGTCGAATTGCAGGCCGACCAGTACATACCCTTCCCCATGGAAGAGGTCAGCTACGACTTCGAGGTCGTCGGCCCGACGGAAAAAGACCCGGACATGATCGACGTGCTGCTGGTCGCGACGCGCACCGAGAATGTCGAGCAGCGCCAGGCGGCAGTCGAAGCCGCCGGCCTGCGGGCCCGAATCATGGACGTGGAACCGTACGCGGTCGAGAATGCCTGCCAGTTGTTGCGCCACCAGATGCAGGACGAAGGCATGGGCCACAATGTCGCCGTAATGGATTTCGGCGCCAGCAGCACGACGTTCAGCGTCTTGCGCGACCTGAAGGTCACTTATACGCGTGATTTTGCTTTCGGCGGGCAGCAGCTTACCGAGGAAATCATGCGCACCTACGGCCTGACGCTCGAGGAAGCCGGCCGCGCGAAGAAGGAAGGCGGCCTGCCGAGCAACTACGAGCCGGAGCTGCTCGAGCCGTTCATTGACGACATGACCCAGCAAGTGAGCCGTTCGCTGCAATTTTTCCTGGCCTCCGGGACCAACCGCGAGCAGCCCGAGCAGATCCTGATCTGCGGCGGTTGCGCCAATATTCCGGGTGTGGCGGACGTCATCGGCAGCCGGGTGGGGATTCCGACCCAGATCGGCAATCCGCTGGGCATGATGAAACTCTCCTCCAGGGCCCGCTCGCAAGGCGTGTTGAAGGATGCCACCGCCCTGCTCACCGCGTGCGGCCTGGCGCTCAGGAGCTTCGACTGATGCACCGGATAAACCTGCTCCCATGGCGCGCCGAGCTGCGCAAGGAACGCCAGAAGAACTTCGCCATATCCGCGGTGGTTGCGGTCCTGGCCGGCGTGTTGATCATGTGGTCCGTGAACGCGTTCCTGCAAGGCAGGATCGACCACCAGAATGCGCGCAACCAGCGATTGCAGCAGGAAATCGCCGTACTGGACGAACAGATCAAGGAAATTCGCAACCTGCGGCTGCGCAAGGACCGCCTGTTGCTGCGGATGGAAGCAATCGATGAACTGCAGCGTGCCCGCCCGGAAGTAGCCCGCCTGTTCGACGAAATCGTCAGGGTGATGCCGGACGGCGTTTACTTGACGGAGTTTACGCAGCGCGGCCGGAGCCTGCTGTTCAAGGGGGTTGCCGAGTCGAGTACCCGGGTCTCCACGCTGATGCGCAATATCGCGGCGTCCCAGACCATGGCTGATCCGCGCTTGCAAGTCGTCCAGTCCGGCCAGCGCGGCACGGCGCAAGCGGGCGCCGGCCGGCGCGCCGACTTCACGCTTGCGGCGCGCCAGGCGAGCACCACAGAGGACGAGGAGTAGCCATCGTGAAATTCCTGGAGCAACTCCGCACCCTCGACATGAAGGATATCGGCCGCTGGCCGTTCGTTTTTCGCGGCATCGCCGTCGGCCTGATCTTCCTGCTGGTGACCATCGGTGGAACGTATTACTTCGTCTGGAGCGCCAAGATTCCCCAGCTTGAGCAGGTGCAGCGGCAGGAGCAGGATTTGCGCAGCACCTTCGAGAGCCGCCAGCGGCTGGCGGCCAACCTCGACGCCTACCGGGACCAGCTCCAGGAAGTCGAGCAGACCTTCGGCGCGATGCTGCGGCAACTGCCGGGCGAGACGGAGGTCCCGAGTCTGCTGGTCGATATCTCCCAGACTGGCCTTGCTGCCGGCCTGGAGGAGCGGTTGTTCCAGCCGATGAACGAGGTGAGTCGTGAGGCCTACAGCGAGCTGCCGATCAGGATGCAGGTGGTCGGCACCTATCACGAACTCGGTAATTTTGTCAGCGGCGTCGTGGCGCTGCCGCGGATCGTGACGCTGCATGACGTCGTGTTGCGGCCGGAACAGGCTGGCCGGGGCGCGACCGCCGCCGGCAACCGGCTGATTATGGACGTGACCGCCAAGACTTATCGTTACGTCGAGGATGAGGAGGGCGGCCAATGAGCGTGCCCAAGCGAGTTTTGCTGGTCTTTGCGGCCTTCGCGGTGGCTGTTGCAACCGGCGGCTGTGCGCGCGGCATGGCTGACCTCGATGCGTATATCGCTGATGTGCATGCGCGCCCGGGCGGACGCATTGATCCTTTGCCCGAGATCAGGGTCTACGAGAGCTTTCGTTATGACCCGGGCGGTGCGCGTTCGCCGTTCGTCGCCGACACGCCGGCCGCGACCAGTACGGTCGGCGGTATCAGGCCGGATGCAGACCGGCGGCGGGAACACCTGGAAAACTTCCCGCTCGACACGCTGAGCATGGTCGGCACCGTCACGCAGGGCGGACGCCTGTATGGGCTGGTCCAGACGACCGACAAGCTGATTCACCGTGTCCTTACCGGTAATTACCTCGGCCAGAACGATGGTCGTATTGTTTCCATCACCAGTTCCGAGATCCAGTTGCTGGAAATCATCCCGGACGGTCTCGGCGGTTATACCGAGCGTGCGGCATCCATCAGCTTGGGTGATACATGAAGCTCGGGGAGAAAGCACTCATGATGCGCGATCAATGGCAGAGCAACAGGACCACCGGGACCCGGACGAGGGCGCGGTCGGGCTGGCGGGCCATCGCCGTACTGCCCCTGTTGTGGTGGTTCGGTGCGGCCTCGGCACAGTCGGAACTGCAACTGACGGGTCTCGACGTCAACACCCTGCCTGGCAACCAGGTCGTGCTGGTACTGACGACCAGCGGGCCGGCGCCCGAGCCGCTGGCATTCACCATCGAAGATCCGGCACGGATCTCGCTCGACCTGCCGGGCACGAGCCTGGGGTTGGGCGAGCGTCGCCGTGATGTAAAGCGTGGCGTGCTCGATACGGTCATGCTGGCCGAGGCCCAGGGACGCACGCGGGTGGTTCTGAACCTCGACCTGATGGTTCCCTACCAGACTTCCGTGGAAGGCGACCGGATCACGGTCACGCTCGGTGGTCCCGGCGTGGCGGCGGCGACGGCGCGCGTCGGCGCGTTTGGCCAGCCTTCGGGCGTGCCATCGACCGCGGCGCCGCGTGGCGCCGAGATTACCGGCGTGGATTTCCGCCGCGGCGCTGATGGCGCCGGCCGCGTGCTGGTCAACCTGAGCGACCCGTCGGTGGCCATCGATATTCGCGAGGAGCTGGATCGGACCGTGGTCGAGTTCGCTGGCACAACGCTGCCGGACAACCTGTTGCGCCGGCTGGATGTGCTTGACTTCGCCACCCCCGTTGAAACGATCGACAGCGTCCGCTTCCCGGGCGGGGCGCGGCTGGTGATTAACGTCAGCGGTAACTACGAGCAGCTCGCCTACCAGGCGGACAACCAGTTCAGCATCGAGTTCAGGCCGGTCGAGGAACAGGACCCACGCGATTTCGGCGTTTTCGACGAGCGCAAGGAATATACCGGCGAGGCGCTGACGCTTAACTTCCAGGATATCGAGGTGCGCGCGGTGTTGCAGCTGCTCGCCGAGATCAGCGGCCTGAACGTCGTGGTCAGCGACACCGTGACCGGCAATGTCACGCTGCGGCTCGATAACGTTCCCTGGGACCAGGCGCTCGACATCATCCTGGCCACCAAGGGCCTGGACATGCGGCAGGTCGGCACAGTCGTGCTGGTGGCGCCCGCGCCGGAGATCGCGGCGCGCGAGCGCCAGGAACTCGAGGCGAAGCGCGGTCTCCAGGAGCTGGCGCCGTTGCGGCTCGAGTTCCTGCAGGTCAATTACGCCAAGGCCGCCGACCTGGCGGCCCTGCTCGCGCAGACCGCGGGTACCGGCGGTCGGTCCATGCTGTCGGAGCGCGGCAGCGCCAGCATTGATGAGCGCACCAACACGCTGCTTATCAACGACACGGCGGAGCGGATCGCCGATGTGCGGCGCCTCGTCGCCGCGCTGGATATTCCTGTCCGGCAGGTGCTGATCGAGGCGCGCATCGTCGTCGCCAATGATGATTTCAGTCGCGACCTGGGCGTGCGCATGGGCGCCACCTATGTGCGCGAGCGGGGCTCCAACGGCCTGATTTCCATCACCGGCAGCGGCACCGGCGCCGACACCATCGTGACCTCCGGGCTGAACAACATCAACCAGACCGGCACGCCGTTTCCCGTCACCATGCCCGGCCTGAACGATCGCTATAACGTCAACCTGCCGATCAGCGAACCGGCTGGCCGGATCGGCCTGGCGATCCTCGGCTCGGACTACCTGGTCGATCTCGAGCTGGCGGCTGCGCAGGCCGAGGGGCGTGGCGAAATCGTTTCCAGCCCGCGGGTCATCACCGCCAACCAGAAGGAGGCGCTGATCGAGCAGGGCGTCGAGATCCCCTTCCAGGAAGCGGCGGCCAGCGGGGCGACCGCCACCCAGTTCAAGAAAGCCGTGCTCAGCTTGACGGTGACGCCGCAGATCACGCCGGATGACCGCATCATCATGGACCTCGAAGTCACCCAGGACACGGTTGGCCAGTTCGTGCCCAGCGCGACCGGCGGCCAGGTGCCCAGCATCGACACCCGCAGGATCATCACCCAGGTGCTGGTCAACGACGGCGAGACCGTCGTGCTCGGCGGCATTTATGAAACGGAACGGCGCGACTCCGAGGACAAGGTGCCGCTGCTGGGTGACATCCCCGGTCTCGGGAGGCTGTTCAAGCGCAACAGCGCAGTCTCCAACAAGCGGGAGTTGCTGATCTTCGTGACGCCGAAAATTCTGCGAGAAGGCAGCAATATTTATTGACGCTTGAGGAGCCGATGCGGGCCTGCGCTGATCTGTGCGGCAGCTTGCGGTTATGATTGCGAGGCCGGCTTATGCCGGCCTCGTGTTATGGGGCAGATGGACGGGCCATGACGCTTCCTAACGTTTTTCTCGTCGGGCCGATGGGCGCCGGAAAATCCGCGGTGGGGCGGCAGCTGGCCAAGATGCTGCGCCGGGAATTTTTCGACAGCGACGCTGAGATCGAGGCGCGCACCGGCGTGGACATCGCGTTCATTTTCGAAAAAGAAGGGGAAGCGGGTTTCCGCCGCCGTGAACGTGACGTCATCCAGGCGCTGACGGCGCACGAAGATATTGTCCTGGCGACCGGCGGCGGCGCGGTACTCGATGCAAAGAACCGCGCAGCGCTGGCATCGCGCGGCCTGGTCGTCTACCTTCAGGCCTCGGTCGAACAGCAGTTGGAGCGCACCAGGTTGTCCACTACTCGGCCGTTGCTCGAGACGCCGGACCCGGCGGGGCGACTGGCGCAGCTGATGCGCGACAGGGAACCTTTATATCGAGAGCTCGCAACGTTTACGATTGCCACCGACGGCCGCGTGGTGCGGGACGTTGCACAGGAAGTCAGGCGCGTCTTGAAGACGTTGGAAAAGGAAATCTGAGGCAAGCAATGCATGCTTTGAACGTACCTCTCGGAGAAAGAGCGTATCCCGTACTTATCGGGCGCGGCATCCTCGGGCGGTCGGAGGTGCTGCGCCCTTACATTGCCGGGCGCCAGGTGATGGTCATCACCAATGAGATCGTCGGGCCGCTCTGGCTGAAGCCGCTGCGCACCGCGCTGGCCGATTACGAGCTGGCGGTTCACAGTATTCCGGACGGCGAGGTCCAGAAGAACCTCGATACGGTCGGCCTGATCTGGGATGTGCTCGCTGAAAACCATTTCAACCGTGACGTCACCCTGGTGGCGCTCGGCGGCGGCGTGGTCGGCGACATCGGGGGGTTTGCCGCCGCCTGCTGGCAACGCGGCGCCGGTTTCATCCAGGTGCCCACTACGCTGCTCGCGCAGGTGGATGCGGGCGTGGGCGGCAAGACGGCCGTTAATATACCGGCCGGCAAGAACCTGGTTGGAGCGTTCCACCAGCCCAACGCCGTGATTGCCGATGTCGCGACCCTCAATACACTGGGCCGAAAGGAGTACTGCGCGGGCCTCGGCGAGGTGGTGAAGTACGGTCTTGGCCTGGACGCGGAGCTGTTCGCCTGGCTGGAAAGCAATCTCGGCGCCGTGCTCGAGCGCGATCCCGAGGCCGTCGAGCGCGTCGTCTACTGGTGCTGCGTCCTGAAGGCGAGCGTGGTCGGCGAGGATGAGCGCGAGACAGGACGTCGCGCCTTACTCAATCTCGGTCACACGTTCGCCCACGCCATAGAGACCTCGGTGTCTTACGGCAATTGGCTGCACGGCGAAGCGGTTGCCGTTGGGCTGGTGATGGCGGCCGAGCTCGCGGCACGGCTCGGCATGCTGGAACGCGATATCGTTGTCCGGCTCGAAACCCTGCTGGCAGCCGCCGGCCTGCCGACGCGCCCACCGCCGGTGGGCGCCCAGCAACTGAAAAACTTCATGCTGATGGACAAGAAAATCGTCGGCGGCCAATTGCGTTTCGTCTTGCCCGATGGCCTCGGCTCGAGCACGCTGCGCGCCGACGTCCCGGAGACCGAACTGGATGCAGTCCTGGCGATGGCAGACGGTCCGTGAGCGAAACGCTGGCGCCGTGGGCGACTTGTGAATCCCGCTCGTCCGGCCGTCGCCTGCCTGAGCCCCCGCCCCGGTATCGCGGCGAATACCATCGTGATCGCGATCGCATCATCCATTCCACCGCGTTCCGTCGCCTCGTCTACAAGACGCAGGTGTTCGTCAACCATGAAGGCGATCTCTACCGGACGCGCCTGACGCACTCGCTCGAGGTGGCGCAGATTGCGCGCACCGTGGCCGGCGCACTTGGTCTCAATACCTACCTGACCGAAGCGATCTGCCTGGCGCATGACCTCGGCCACACGGCCTTCGGTCACGCCGGCCAGGAAGCCTTGAACCGCTGCATGGCGGATTTCGGTGGCTTTGAACACAACCTGCAGTCCTTGCGGGTCGTGGACGAGCTCGAAGAGAAGTACGCCGAGTTCCCAGGCCTGAACCTGATGTTCGAGACCCGCGAGGGCATTCTCAAGCATTGCTCGGCGCGCAATGCCCGCACGCTGGGGGAGCTCGGGCGCCGTTTCCTCGAAGGTCGCCAGCCCAGCCTCGAGGCGCAGCTGGCGAACCTGGCGGACGAGATCGCTTACAACAACCACGACGTGGACGATGGCCTGCGGGCGGGTTTGCTTAATATCGAGGAGCTGCGCGAGGCGGTCCTGTTCCGGGAGCAGCACGACGCGGTACGCGCCTTGTGGCCAGAGCTCGCCGGGCGGCGCCTGGTGCACGAAATCGTGCGACGCATGATCGGGCGGGTGGTCGAGGACCTGGTGGCGGCCTCGCAGGCGGAACTGGAGGCGGCTCGGCCGGCGTCGCCCGACGCAGTGCGACAAGCGGGCAAGCCGCTGGTCCGCTTCAGCCCGGAAGTCGGCGCCGCGCACCTGGAGCTGAAGCGCTTCCTGCGCGAGCGGCTGTACCGCCACAACCGCGTGATTCGCATGACGACCAAGGCGCAGCGAACGGTCCGGGAGTTGTTCGAGGCCTTCATGCAAGAGCCGCGATTGCTGCCCGAAGACCATGCGCGCGAGGCGCTGCGCAAGGAATCGGCCCAGGGCGAGGCCGGCCGCGCGCGGGCCGTGGCCGACTATATCGCGGGCATGACCGATCGCTTCGCGATCCTGGAGCATGGCCGGCTGTTCGACCCGAGCGCGCAGACCTGAATGTCCAGGCCTGAGCGCCGGCCTTGGCCTTGCGGCCGGCCAAAAGCACGGTGTGGCTAATTCGCCGTATGTCTATAGCGGGCTTCCCCGGCGCTGCGTTGCCCCCGGCTGGTGCTAGAATCGCGTGTTCATTCAAGGCCGGATCCGAGCTATGAACCCGAAGGACATCCCTGTAGACGAGCGGCTGATTTTCGCCCTCGACGTGCCGGACGCGTGGGCAGCGCGTGAACTGGTGCAGGAACTCGACGACTCTGTGCGCTTTTACAAGCTGGGCCTGGAGCTGCTCATGGCCGGCGGTTATTTCGCCCTGCTCGACTGGCTGGCGGGCCGCGGCAAGAAGATTTTCGTAGACCTGAAGTTTTTCGATGTCCCGGCGACCGTGTCGCGCGCGGTGGCGCGCCTGAACGGTCGCGGCGTGACCTTCTGCACGGTCCACGGCAACCAGGGAATCATGGAAGCTGCCGTGGCGGCGCGCGAGGATGTCAAGGTGCTCGCCGTGACCGCGCTGACCAGCCTGGATCGCGGTGATCTCGATGACATGGGGTTCGACTGCGACGTGCCGGAACTCGTGTTGTCACGCGCGCGGCGCGCCCTCGAGGCGGGTTGCGACGGGGTGGTTTCTTCCGGCCTCGAGGCCGCGCTGCTGCGCGAGCATCTCGATGCGCGGCTGCTGGTCGTGACCCCGGGCATCAGGCCGGTGGAGAATCGTCCGGCGGATGACCAGAAGCGGGTGGTCACCGTTGACCAGGCGTTCGCGCTCGGCGCGGATTACATCGTAGTGGGGCGGCCGATCCGGGATGCCGAGGATCCCAAGGCTGCCGCGGAGGCCATCCAGGCCAGTATTGCAAAGGCGGTAGGCGCATGACTGTCGAGTTGAAGAACGATCGTTTCCTGCGGGCCCTGGCCCGCCAGCCGGTGGATCGCACCCCCGTGTGGATGATGCGCCAGGCCGGCCGTTACCTGCCCGAGTATCGGGCGACGCGGGCCAAGGCCGGCAGCTTCATGCAGCTGTGCAAGGCGCCCGAGTTGGCCTGTGAAGTGACGTTGCAGCCGCTGGAGCGCTATCCGCTGGATGCCGCCATCCTGTTCTCGGACATTCTCACGGTGCCGGATGCGATGGGTCTCGGCCTGCACTTTGAGACGGGGGAAGGGCCGCGTTTCAAGCGCACCATCGTGCGCGACGCCGACGTGGCGGCGCTGGCCACGCCCGACATGGAAACCGAATTACGCTACGTGATGGACGCCGTCCGGGTGATTCGCCGGGAGCTCGATGGCCGCGTGCCGCTGATCGGTTTTTCCGGCAGCCCGTGGACCGTCGCCACCTACATGGTCGAGGGCGGCACGAGCAAGAACTTCAGCCGCATCAAGGGCATGC
>JBLRWC010000002.1:85291-117503 GCA_047921455.1 Gammaproteobacteria bacterium | reverse complement strand
TTCTTGTCCTGGAGCGGGTGATGGGAATCGAACCCACGTTCGTAGCTTGGGAAGCTACTGTTCTACCATTGAACTACACCCGCGTGGGCGATGATTCTATGACCACTCCAGCAGCACGAGCAAGCAGCGCGGCGCGGGCGGGTCAATGGAGACCAGCCGTAAAGCGAGGCATCGCCCCGGGCACCGCAGACCAGGTCGGCGCTATTCCGATTCCTCGACGTGGCAACTGCTGCAATTGCGGCGCGCCGCAAAAGCCATTTCGCCGTTGTGGCAGGTGAAACAGTAAACCTCCCGGTTGTGCTGGCGTTGCGTGATTTCAGCAGAACGGGCTACCTCGAAGATCGCCATGTGGCAATCGGCGCAATACATCCCGGTCCCGGAATGCACATCGCCCCGGAAGGTGACTTTCCCCTGGCGCGGCGCCTCGAATTCGAGTTCAAAACCCGGCGGCACCGCCTGCGCGAATCGTATGCCGCCCAAGGCGATCAGCAGCGCAATCATTACTAGCAGCAATCTCATACTGTTTTCTCCCCGGCGGCTGCCGCGCGATCCCGGCCGCGTGCAGTGACCACGGCGATCACCGGCATCGCGATGATCACGATTGCCAGCATGAACATCACCCAGGTCGGAAAATAGAAGGTCAGGTAGACCTCCCAACCGACCAGGCGCAGCACGCTGCTGATAAACGTCGGCGCGCCGTGCAGGTGCCCCCCCAGCGTGCCGGTAATAGCCAGCAGGCCACCGCCAAGCGCGCCCAGGCCAAGCATGATGAGTCGATTCAACAAGCCGTCCCAGGCCCGCTCGCCGACCCGCCAGCGCAACACCATGACGGCAGCCCAGTAAAACATCGACCAGGTCGCCGCCATCATGTGATTCCGTCCAAGCGGCGTGGTCTGCAGTGTATCGGCCGGCCAGACCAGCAAGCCCAGGACGTAGGTGATCACGCCCGTGAGCAGCCCGAGCATCAAAAACGGCACC
Organism: Gammaproteobacteria bacterium; assembly: GCA_047921455.1. Classification (GTDB taxonomy): domain Bacteria; phylum Pseudomonadota; class Gammaproteobacteria; order Steroidobacterales; family XN24; genus XN24. The sequence continues at coordinate 116,525 of JBLRWC010000002.1, read as the reverse complement.
AGGACGCGGTCGAGCTGCCGGGCGAGCGGGCTATCGGACAGCGCGCGCGCGACGATAATGATGGACGCGGTAACCCATACCGCGACCGGAAAATGCGACATCATTGCGTGATACGGTCCCATCGCCTCAATTCCCCCTGCGCCCGAGCAGCACGCTGACTGAAAACACAAAGCTCACCACCAGCAACACGCCGGCGATCAGGCTTAGCCACCACTGCCTGCGGATCTCGTCTTCGAATTCGATCTCGATTCCGTAGTGAGCCAGCTGCGCTTCCGAGTGCCGGAACTTCACCGGGACACCCGTGGCAATGTACTTGGCGCCGGCATGAATCTCGCTGGTCAGGCGCGGCCAGTCGACCTGGCCGGGATAGAACAGTTTCACCTCGTGCGTACCGACCTGGTTCCAGTCGGGCGCCGCGCCCGAAAAGCGGTTGGCCGTGATATCGGCCGCGCGCCCCAGCCCGACCTGGACGGGCATGGACACGTAGTGCCAGCGACTGGCCTTGGCGTCACGGTGTACCGAGAGCGCAATCGTGTACACGCCCTGGTCCCGCAGGATCTTGTCTTCGAGAGGATCGCCGGTATCCAGGTCGCGTACCAGCGTCACGTCCCACTGGCCATCGGCCCAGCGCCCTTCGCCATGTAACTTGACGGTGGCGCGCGCACCACTGGGCTCGCGCAGCACCTTGCCGGGGATGACGTCGCCGTCCTGCCACTCGCGATCCGCATCGAATGGAATCGCGGTGTCCTCGGCCAGGTAATAGACACCCTCCAGGTCGTCACGCCCGGCGACGACGTCGTCCCAGCGCAGCGCGTCTACGCCGGTGCTGCCGGAATCGAACATGAAGCGAGGCTGCTGTGCGGCGCCATCCCAGTTGCTGAAGAACGGTCCTTCGCCGGAATCGTACAAGCGATACCAGGCGATGTGCTGGTCGTCGCCCGTGGCCATCGGATTCGAAAGATGCGCGCGCCAGTTCCAGAGGTCGAGGAAATAACCGGCGTCGCGCTGCGCCGTGAGCGTCTCCTGGTCGACGATCGAGTACCAGTCGTCCGGATCCGAGCGCGTGGCGGGCAGGTACTTGCGGCGGTGGGCGTCGTCGCGGCCCTCGTGCTGGCCGGCATCCGTGAAATCGCGCATGTTGGCGCCGACCGTGATGTAGCCGCCGTAACGCTGGAACTCCGGCACGCTGCCGTCGTCGACCATCATGGCCAAGCGGTCCTCGTAAATTCCGTCTGGCTCAGGTCCGATCGGCGTATCCAGCTGCCGCTGCCACGCGCCGTCGCGGTACCGCAACAGGTCCGTATAGACATGCGGCCGCTCGGCGGGCCAGCGGTAGCGGAAAAAAATACGCTGCTCGTCGTAAGCGACCTGGAGCTGCAGCGGCACGGTCATTTCGCGGGGAATCCAGATATTCCGTTCCGGATCATTGCGCACGATCCCCGTGCTGTGGGTCACCAGCGCCAGCAGCAGCACTACAGCGAACAGGCCGGTGATGGCCAACAAGGCAGTATGACGACGGATCATCGTGAGCCTCCCCGCTCGGCGACGTTACCCGGATTGTACATAAACAGAATAGCGGCCCGGATTTCCTCGTCGGTGAGATCGGCCAGCCCCCCGCGGGCAGGCATGGGGCCGTGCCCGTGGATTGCGACCCCTACCAGTGCATCGACGCTGCGCGCCCGTGCGATACGCTCTACCCAGGCCTCCCGGTCACCGACGCGTGGCGCACCGTCCACACCTGTCTCGTGACATTGGCCGCATTGTGCAAGGACGACTTGCTCCCCCTTGCGGGCCACCGCGGGCGTCAAGCGATCTGCGGGCTCCACCCAGTCGCCACCTGACTGGTTGACCATCCAGGTGATGGCGCGCTCGATCTCCATGTCGCTGAGCGTCATGTCGCCGCCATGCGCCGGCATATTCCGGATGCCCTTGAGCGCACTCGCCGTAAGCCCCGTGAGGCCGCGCTCCGCAAGTTCGGCCCAGGCCTGCTCATCACCGATTTTCGGTGCGTCGCTGTCGCCGGTCGCGTGGCAGGCTGCGCATGCGGTCTGCACGACCTGCGCACCGCTGCGATCGCCATGCGGCGTGTCGGCCGCGCTCATGGCCGGCGACAGCACCAAGGCGAGCAACACCGCCGACATACGGCCCGCGCCCTTCCCAATCCACAAGAATTTCTTTGTGTCCGACATTGCTTTATCCGCCCGTAATGGATCGTCACAACAAACACCGGCGTACTGCTAAGGGCGCCGTTGCCAACTAGAGTAGACGAATGAGGGTAACTTCGCTCGCAGTCTACAATGGATAAGCGTGGTTACCGGCGATCCGGGCCACGACCAGCCCCTGCCAGGGCCACCGCCGCTGCCAAAAACCATGTCCAGAACGACGCTCAACAATACGGCCCTGCTGATCATTGGCTTCGTCCTGTTGTGGAACTCGGGCTTTATCGGCGCGGCGTTCGGGCTGGACTATGCGGACCCGCTGACACTGCTGTTCTGGCGTTACTGGGTGCTGGCCGCGTTGTTGGCGATCTACCTCGGGGCGCGGCGCCAGCTGTACTGGCCCGGGCTCCGAACGGCGGGCATCGACGCAACGGTCGGCATCTGCGCGCACGGCGCCTGGCTGGCAGCCGTGATGTTTGCGCTGCAGGCCGGTGTGCCGGCCGGCATCGTGGCCCTGGTCATCGCGCTGCAACCGGTGACGGTCGGCGCACTCGCGGGACTCGTCACCGGAGAAGCGACTTCCCCGGCCCGTTGGCTCGGCCTGGCGGTGGGGTTCGCCGGTGTGCTGGTCGCTGTCCTGGCGCGCATCGAGCCGGGCAACCTGTCGTCCCTGCTGGCGTACCTCTTGCCCTTCGGCGCCGTCATTGCATTCACCGTGGCCAGCCTGTTGCAACGCTGGGTGGAAGTGCGCAGTCCGACCGATCAACTACCCGTGGAGCTGGCGCTTTTCTACCAGTGCCTGGCCACCGCGCTAATCGTCACGCTGCCCGCCATTGTCTTCGAGGGACTGGTCACCCGTTGGACGCCCGCCTTCGTCGCCATTATGGCCTGGCTGATTTTCGCCGTTTCACTGGCCGCTTATGACCTGATGTGGCGACTGATCGGGCGCATGGACGCGACGCGCGTCGCGAGCCTGTTCTACCTTGGCCCGCCGGTCACCATGCTGATGGCGTGGATATTTCTCGGCGAAACGCTCCGGACCACGGACATTGCCGGCTTGCTGATCACCGCCATCGGCGTGTTGATCGTGCACCGATCAGCCAGCGTGCCGAGCGCCGGCCAGCGCTCCTGAGCGCGGGCAGCGCCGTTCAGTTTTCCAGGCGCGCCTCGAGATCGTAATCGTCAGCGCCGGTAATCCGGACATTCACGATCATGCCCGGTTCGAGCGCGTCCCCGTCCAGGATCACGACCTGGCCGTCGATTTCCGGCGCATCACCGCGGCTGCGGGCCAGGGCAATACCCTCGGCAGCATCGACCTCGTCCACGATGACGGGCTCGACGCCGCCGATCCGGGCGGCGAGCCGTGCCGCGCTGATGCGGGCCGCCAATGCCATGAAACGCTCCCAGCGGTCCTCCTTGACCTCGTCGGGCACTGGCGGAGCGACCTCGTTAGCGGTCGCGCCGGCCACCGGCGAATAGCGGAAACAGCCGACCCGGTCGAGCTGGGCCGCCTCGAGCCACGCCAGCAGTTCCTCGAACTCGGCCTCGGTCTCGCCGGGGAACCCGACGATGAACGTGCTGCGGATGACCAGCTCGGGACAAATCTCGCGCCAGCGGCGGATCCGCGCCAGGGTATCCACGGCGGCGGCCGGGCGGCGCATGCGCTTCAGCACCGTCGGGCTGGCATGCTGGAAAGGGATGTCGAGGTAGGGCAATACCTTGCCCTCGGCCATCAGCGGCAACACCTTGTCGACATGCGGATACGGGTAGACATAGTGCATCCGCACCCAGGCGCCGAGCTCGCCGAGACCGCGCGCCAGGTCGAGAAAGCGCGTCTCGTAGCGCTGCTCCCGCCAGGTGTCGGGCAGGTACTTGAGGTCGGAGCCGTAGGCGCTGGTGTCCTGCGAAATCACCAGCAGCTCGCGCACCCCGGCGCGCACCAGGCCCTCGGCCTCGCGCAAAACCTCGCCGATCGGCCGGCTGGCGAGCTTGCCGCGCAGGTCGGGGATGATGCAAAAGCTGCACTTGTTGTTGCAGCCCTCGGAAATTTTCAGGTACGCGTAGTGACGGGGCGTCAGGCGAATGCCCTGCGGCGGCACCAGGTCGCTGAACGGGTCGTGGGCCGGCGGCAGGTGCGCATGCACGGCAGCCATGACCTGCTCGTAGGCGTGCGGGCCGGTGATGCCGAGCACGCCGGGATGCTGCTCAAGGATGGCTTCGGGCCGGGCGCCGAGGCAACCGGTGACCAGCACCTTGCCGTTGGCCGCCATCGCGTCGCCAATCGCATCCAGCGACTCCTCCACGGCCTCATCGATGAAACCACAGGTATTCACCACCACGAGATCCGCGTCCTCGTAGGTGGGCACCGTCTCGTAACCCTCCGCGCGCAACCGGGTGAGGATGCGCTCCGAGTCCACCAGCGCCTTGGGGCAACCGAGACTGACAAAACCGATACGACGACTCATGGGGCGTATGGTAGCTGGAATACGGCGCCCGGCGTGTAGAATATCGGGCGCCATACCGCTACGTGACCCGCTGCCGAAACCGCTATGGAAATCACCTTGAACGGCGCATCCCGACAGCTCCCCGAGGGGGCGACAGCCGCCGACCTGGTCGAGCAACTCGGCCTGGCGGGGCGGCGTTATGCCATGGAAATCAACGGCGAACTCCTGCCCAAGAGCGCCCATGCCACGCATCGGCTGGCGCCCGGAGATCGCATCGAAATCGTACAAGCCGTCGGAGGCGGATGACATGGAAACTACGACTCAGGACGCGACCGCCGTTACCCGGGATGATTTGCTCGAGCTCGCCGGGCGCAAGTATCGCTCGCGGCTGTTGACCGGCACCGGCAAGTATCGCGACTTCGATGAGACGCTCGCGGCCACGGAGGCCAGCGGGGCGGAAATCGTCACCGTGGCGATCCGTCGCACCAACATCGGCCAGGACAAGGACCAGCCTAACCTGCTGGATTACCTGTCGCCGGAGCGCTTCACCATCCTGCCGAACACCGCCGGTTGCTTCACGGTGAAGGACGCAGTGCGCACCTGCCGGCTGGCGCGGGAGCTCCTCGACGGCAACCCGCTGGTCAAGCTCGAGGTGCTGGCGGACCAGAAAACCCTGTTTCCGGACATTACCGCCACCCTGGAAGCCACGGAAATCCTCGTCAAGGAAGGTTTTGCGGTCATGGTTTACACCAACGACGATCCGATCATCGCCAAGCGCCTCGAAGAGATGGGCTGCATCTCGGTCATGCCGCTGGCGGCGCCGATCGGTTCCGGGCTGGGCATCCGCAACCCCTACAACATCCTCACGATCGTCGAGAACGCCACGGTGCCGATTATCGTGGACGCCGGCGTGGGCACCGCCTCGGACGCCGCGATCGCGATGGAGCTGGGCTGCCATGGCGTGCTGATGAACACGGCCATTGCCGGCGCGCGCGATCCGGTGCTGATGGCTTCCGCCATGCGCAAGGCCGTCGAGGCGGGACGCGAGGCGTTCCGCGCCGGCCGTATCCCGCGCAAGCGCTTTGCGTCCGCCTCATCGCCCCTGGACGGGACGTTTTTCTGAGCGGGCAAGACCGGGGGCAGGACGGCGAGCCGGGTTATCGCCGCACGGTACGCAGCTTCGTCCGCCGGGCGGGCCGGCTTACGCCCTCGCAAGCGCGCGCCCTCGAAGAACACTGGCCGCGGCTCGGCATCGATCCACCGACGGCGCCGCTGGACCTCGATGCGCTGTTCGGCCGCAGCGCGTCGCGCACGCTCGAAATCGGTTTCGGCAACGGCGACAACCTCGCCGAGCTGGCCGCGCGCCACCCGGAACGGGATTACCTCGGTATCGAGGTCCATGACCCGGGCGTCGGTCACCTGCTGCTGCGAATCGAGCGGGAAGAGCTGGCGAATATCCGCATTGCCCATCACGACGCGGTCGAAGTCATCGGGAGCTGGTTGCCGCCCGGCTCGATCGACGAAGTGCTGATTTTTTTCCCGGACCCGTGGCACAAGAAACGCCACCACAAGCGGCGCCTGGTGCAACCGGCTTTGCTGCAGCGCATCGCGCAGATCATGACGCCGGGAGGGCGGCTGCACCTGGCCACCGACTGGGCGCCCTATGCCGAGCAGATGCTCGAAGTTTGCGAGGCGGCGCCGGAGTTCGAGAATGCCACGCCCGGCGGCGGTTACGCCGCCCGGCCCCAGACCCGCCCGGTAACCAAGTTCGAGCGCCGCGGCCTCAAGCTGGGCCACGAAGTTTTCGACTTGCTGTACCGCAAGCGACGGGGCTGAAAAACGGCGCGGCCGTCCCGGGCGTGCCCTGGCGCCTAGACGAACACCTCGGTAATGCCGTCGACCATGTACTGCACGGCCAGCGCAGCCAGCACCACGCCGAGCAGCCGGCTGACGACCATGCCGCCGGTGACGCCCATGACGCGCATCAGCGGTTGCGTCAGCAACAGGAACACCAGCGTGACGGCGAGCGCCAGCAGGCCCATGCCCAGGACCAGCGAAAACTCCAGGTAATCGCTGGTTTCCGCCGTCAACAGCAGCAAGGTAGCGAGCGTGCCCGGGCCGGTAATCAGCGGAAAAGCCATCGGAAACACCGAGATATCGTCGCGGTACTTGGCCTCGTCCTGCTCACGAACGGTGGTCGATCGCAGCCCGGACTCGCGCGCCAGCACCATGTCCACGGCCAACAGGAACAGCAACGCCCCGCCGGCGACCTTGAACGCCGAGACGCTGATGCCCAGCAGCCGCAGCAGCCAATCCCCGGCAACCGCGAAAACGATAAAAATCGCCGCGGAAATCCCCACGGATTTCCAGGCCATGCGCTTGCGATAGCCCGGCTCGCCCCCGCGCGTCATGGCGCCGAACATGGGCACCAGCGAGACCGGCTCGATGACCACAAAAAAGATAATGAAAGTCTTGATCAGCTGTTCGGTCATTGCGGCGCGAATCCACGGGAAAGAAAACTTGCAGCCCGGTCACGGTGAGCTATAAGGTTGAAAAAACGGAGGTGCCTGGCAGGATCGGCTTGCCAGAGGCGCGCAAGGATAACAGGCCCGGATTAACGGGGATACGTCCATGCCCTTGCCCATTCCCACAATCGGAGACTGGTACCAGGCGCCTGGCGGCACCAGCTTCGAGGTCGTCGCCGTCGATGACGACGACGGCACCATCGACATCCAGCATTTCGACGGCACCGTCGAGGAGCTGGATTTCGACGCGTGGGAGGAGAGCGCCTTCGTGCCCACCGATCCGCCGGAGGACTACTCCGGCTCGCTCGACATCGAGCGGGACGATTACGGCATGGATACCGACCGGGCCACGGCCCGGGACTGGTCGGACCCGCTGGATTTCCTGGACCAGTCAGACTAGCTCTTGCCAGCCGGAAGCTGCACCAGTCCCAAGATCCGTCAGCCGCGATCGACTTCCGGTGCGCGAACATGCGCTTCCGGATACCGCCGCATCAGCACCAGCAGCAACGGCAGGCCAAGCAGCGCAATGCCCGCGGTGAGCGCGAAAAACACCGCCCAGTCGCCATCCAGCGCATCCACCATCCAGCCGCTGGAGGCCGACAGCCAGATACGCCCGAGGTTGCCCGCCGAGGCGAGCAAGGCGAACTGCGTCGCCGTGTAGGCGACGTTGCAGAGGCTCGACAGGTAGGCGACGAAGGCCACGGTCGCCAGGCCGCCGGTGAAGTTATCGGTGATTACCGCGAAGCGGAACACCAGCGGATCGTTGCCGGACATGGCCAGCCATGAATAGGTCAGGTTGGTCGCGGCCGCCAGCAGGCCGGCCACCAGCAATGCCCGGAACAGGCCCAGCCGCGCCACCAGCACCCCGCCCGCGAGCACGCCGATGCCATTGGCGACGAAGCCGTAGATCTTCATCACCTCGGCGATCTCGACCAGGCTGAAGCCGAGCTCGCGATAGAACACGCCCGACATGCGGCCAAGCAGCGCATCGCCGAACTTGAACACGATGATGAACACCAGGATCAACAGCCAGCCGTCCCGCTTCATGAAATCCACGAACGGCGCGATCACGGCGCCGTAGATCCACGCGGTGGCGCCGGCCAGGCGGCCGCGCAGCCACGATACGCGGCGCAACAGGTCCGCCACGCGCGCCTCGTGTTCCACGGTGTCCGGTGACGGCCTGAACGGCGGCTCGGGGCTGAGCAGGATCGCCAGCATGCCCACGCCGATCCCGGCCGCCAGGAACAGGTAAGCGGCGTTCCAGCCGAACACCTGCGCCAGGTACAGGCCGCCGGCGCCGCCGACCAGCGTGCCGCCGAGGTGCCAGCCCCAGATGGCGGCCGCGGAGCCCGCGCCGTATTGCTCCGGCGACAGCACGTCGATCCGGTAGGCGTCGATGACCACGTCCTGGGTCGCGGACAGGAAAGTCACCAGCAGCACGGCGGCCGCCACCACGAACAGGTCGGCCGCGGGTTGCGCGCGCGACAGCACCGCGATGGCGCAGATCAGCAACACCTGCGTAAACAGCGCCCAGCCACGGCGGCGGCCGAAGCGCGCAGTGAAAAAAGGCAGCTTCATCCGGTCCACCAGCGGCGCCCAGAGGAAATTGATGGCATACGGGGTCGCGGCCAGCGCAAACAGGCCGATGCCGGTGCGCGAAACACCCTCGTCGCGCAGCCAGATGGAGAGATTCGTGAACACCAGCGGCGCGGGCAAGCCGCTCGAGAAGCCCAGCGCGAGCAGCGTCGCCATGCGCCGGTCACGGTAAGGGTCGAGCAGGCGCCGCAGGGCGTCGATCACGTCGACCAGTCGTAGTCGTAATCGAGGATCAGCGGCGCATGATCGGACAAGCGCTGCCCCGTGTAGATGTCCGCCGAGCGGATCCGGTCCGCGAGACCGCGGGTCACCACCTGGTAGTCGATCCGCCAACCGACGTTGTTCTCGCGGGCGCGGCCGCGATTGGACCACCACGTGTAGCGTTCCGCCCGCGGGTCCACCGCGCGGAAGGCGTCCACGTAACCCCAGGGGCCGAATAACTGGTCCATCCAGGCGCGTTCCTCGGGCAGGAAACCGGAATTCTTCAGGTTGCCGCGCCAGTTCTTGATGTCGATTTCCTTGTGGGCGATGTTCCAGTCGCCGCAGATCACGTAATCACGCGGCCGACGGCGCGCGCGCCGCAGGAAATCCGCGAACTCGTCCAGGAAACGGAACTTGGCCGCCTGGCGCGGCTCGCCGGAGGACCCGGACGGCATGTACAGGGAGGCGACCGACAGGCCGGGGAACACGGCTTCTATATAGCGGCCTTCCGGGTCGAATTCGGCAGAACCGAAGCCCCGCACGATGCGTTCGGGCGCACGCCGCGAGTACAGCGCCACACCGCTGTAGCCCTTCTTCTCGGCCGACAGGTAGTAACAGTGATAGCCAGCCGGCCGGAAAATATCATCAGGAATCTGGTGTTCATGCGCCCGGGTTTCCTGCAGGCAGACGACGTCCGCGCGCTGGCCCGCAAGCCATTCGAAAAAGCCCTTGCGGGCGGCGGAACGAATACCGTTGGCGTTGAGACTGATAATGCGCATGCCGTCTCTGGTGGTCGGGGCCGGCGTGTATCATACCGTTGCTCCACGGCCGTCTTCGCGTACGGCGCAAATTCCTTTCTGCCGGGATCTCCAGATGCACGATTACAAGCAAGCTTTCATCGCGTTGGCGCTGGCGCGGGGCGCGCTCAGGTTCGGCAGCTTCACGCTCAAGTCGGGCCGCGAAAGCCCGTATTTTTTCAATGCCGGCCTGTTCAACACCGGCGCCGCGCTGGCGGAGCTCGGCGACTGCTATGCCGATACGATTGCCGCCGCCGGGCTCGAGTTCGACGTGCTGTTCGGCCCCGCTTACAAGGGCATACCGCTGGCCACTGCCACGGCGGTCGCCCTCGCCGCGCGCCATGACCGCGACGTGCCGTGGGTGTTCAACCGCAAGGAGGCCAAGGATCACGGCGAGGGCGGCAACCTGGTCGGCGCGCCGCTGGCCGGACGCGTGCTCGTCATCGACGACGTCATCACGGCCGGCACGGCCATTCGCGAGTCCATCGACATTATCCGCGCCGCGGGCGGTGAGCCCTGCGGTGTCGTGCTGGCGCTCGACCGGCAGGAGCGCGGCCGGGGCGAACGATCCGCAGTGCAGGAGGTCGAACAGGACCTGGGGCTGCCGGTGACGAGCATCATCACCCTCGCGGACCTGCTGGCGGATTTCGACGCCCGTAAAGACGCCGATCCGGCGCAACGCGCGGCTTTGCAGGACTACCGCCGGCGCTATGGCATCGCGTGACGGCGCGCACATTCTGGCCCGCGCAGCGACGTTATGATGACTGCGCACCCGACCAGTCGGAGGTGACACAGATGAAATTCAGTGGTTTTTTACTACTCGCGGCCGTTGCAGTGGCAAGCATCGCGTGGCTTAGCCCGGCCGATGCGTCCGGCAAGGTTTATCGCTGGGTAGACGACCAGGGGGTGGTCCACTTTGGCGACGCCATTCCGCCCGAGTATTCCCGGGAACGCCACGAGGTGCTCGACGCGCGCGGCACGCGCAGCATCGTGCATGGCGAGCCGCAGAAACCGGCGGCCCCGGTGCACGATCACCGCGACCGGGCATTGCTGGCAACCTATGCTTCGGTGACAGAGATCGAGGCCGTGCGGGATCGCCGCAGCGGCTACCTCGAAGCGCAAAACCGCGTCGCCAAGGATCGCCTGAGGGGTCTGCAGGCCCGGCAACAGGATCTCGAAGGCAACCCCGCGGCCGTTAATGAACTGGCCACGGTCGAGCAGCGCATCGGCGAATACGAGGACGAGATCGCGCGGCGCGATGCGGAAATCGCCCGTATCCGCGCACAATTCGAGGACGACATCGGCCGGTTCCGCGAGTTGCGGGGCATCGAGTAAGACGAAACGCGCGGGGCTCAGTCCCGGCCGGAATGGCCGAAACCGCCGGCGCCGCGCTCGCTGACCGTAAAGTCCTCGACTACTTCGAAACGGGCCCGCACCACCGGCACGATCACCATCTGGGCAATGCGCTCGCCCGGCTGGATGGTGAACGACTGGGCCCCACGATTCCACGTCGAGACGAATACCTGCCCCTGGTAGTCCGAATCGATCAGGCCGACGAGATTGCCCAGCACGATGCCGTGCTTGTGGCCCAGCCCGGAACGCGGCAACAGCACCGCGGCGAGGCCGGGATCATCAATGTGGATGGCCAGGCCGGTCGGCACGAGCTCGGTCTGGCCCGGCTCGAGCACCAGCGGCCCGTCGAGACAGGCGCGCAAATCAAGCCCCGCTGATCCCGGCGTCGCGTACTCGGGGAGCGGAAGCTCGCGCCCCAGGCGGGGATCAAGAATCTTGAGCTTGATGACTTGCATGCATTCTTTCCGCGATCAATCCAATTAACCGGTCGGCAAGATCCGCCTTGCCGCCGCAGCCGAGGTCTTCTTGTCCGTCTGCCCACAACACCAGGAGCGAATTGTCTTCGCGGTCGAACCCGCAATCGGCGCCCACCCTGTTGGCGGCGATCATATCGAGTCCTTTACCCGTCAGCTTGAGACGCGCATTAGCCTCGACCTGTTGGGTTTCCGCCGCAAAGCCCACCACGAACGGGCGCGGCGAGCCCCCCGCCACTTCGGCCAGTATGTCCGGGTTGCGCACCAGCTTCAGCTCCATCTCGCCGGCATGCTTCTTCATTTTCTGGGGCGCCGGATTCGCCGGCCGGTAATCTGCCACGGCCGCGGCCGAGATGAAGATGGTCGCGCCCGGTAGTTCCGCCTGTACTGCCGCGCGCATCGCTGCGGCGGTTTCGACCGGGACGACACGCGCGCCCGGCGGCGGCAGCAGGCTCACCGGCCCGCTGACCAGCACCACCTCGGCGCCGGCCCGGGCGGCCGCGGCCGCGACCGCGTAACCCATCTTTCCCGAGCTGCGATTCGTCAGGTAACGCACCGGGTCGAGCGCTTCGCGCGTCGGACCGGCCGTCACCAGTACCCGCTGGCCGGCCAGCACGCCATCACCGGCGACCGCCGGTACCGGCAGGGCGGCCACGATTTCCAGGGGCTCGAGCATCCGGCCCGCGCCGGTTTCACCGCAGGCCTGGTCGCCGGCCCCCGGCCCGAGCACGGCCACGCCGCGCGCCGCCAGCTGCCGGACGTTGTCGCGCGTCGCCGCATTGGCCCACATGAGCCGGTTCATCGCCGGCGCGACCGCGATCGGCGCAGCCGTGGCCAGGCACAAGGTCGTCAACAGGTCGTCCGCCAGGCCCGTGGCCAGGCGCGCGAGGAAATCCGCCGTCGCGGGGGCCACCAGGACCAGGTCGGCCCAGCGCGCGAGCTCGATATGGCTCATGGCCGCCTCGGCCGACTCGTCCCAGAGGCCGCCGCGCACCGGGTGTCCCGATACCGCCTGGAAGGTCAGCGGCGTCACGAATCGGGCGGCCGACGACGTCATGACGACGCGCACTTCAGCGCCCTGTTCCCTGAGCCGGCGCACCAGGTCAGGCGACTTGTAGGCGGCAATCCCGCCGGTGACGCCGAGAAGCACATGTTTTCCGGATAAAGAGGGCATAAAGGCTCCATGCCTTGAGTCCGTCCGGCAGCTTAACCTGAGTCACCCTTCGATTGGCAACTGGAACCCATGCCCATGCCTATGCCTCATCTTCCGATCAGAGACTGGCCGGCTGCCGAGCGGCCCCGCGAAAAGCTGCTGGCGGGCGGGCCGGGCCGGCTGTCCGACGCCGAACTGCTGGCGATTTTCCTGCGTACCGGCGCCCCCGGCCGCACCGCCGTGGACCTGGCGCGGGAGCTGTTGGTCGGTTTCGGTGGACTGCGGGGCCTGCTGACGGCCGACCTTGCCAGCTTTTCGGCGCTGCCGGGGCTGGGACCCGTCAAGTACGCGTTGCTGCAGGCCGGTCTCGAGCTGGCCCGGCGGCACCTGGAAGAGACCGTCCGCCGCGGCCCCGCCCTCGGTTCACCCGACGCCGTGCGGCGTTTTCTGCGCGCCCGGCTGCGCGACCTGCCGCACGAGGTGTTCTGTTGCCTGCACCTCGACAATCGCAACCGCGTGATCGCCTTCGAGGAGCTTTTCCGGGGCACGATCGACGGCGCCAGCGTCCACCCGCGCGAGGTCGTCAAGCGCGCCCTCGCCCAGAATGCCGCCGCGCTGATCCTCGCCCACAATCACCCTTCGGGTGTGGCCGAGCCCAGCCAGGCCGACGAGGTCATTACGCGCCGGCTGAAAAGCGCGCTGGCGCTGGTGGATATCCGCGTTCTCGATCACCTCGTGGTGGGTGATGCCGCCTGCGTTTCCTTCGCCGAGCGGGGCCTGCTGTAGGAAATTCCGGCGCACTTCTTGCGCCGCCGCCTGTGCGGCGGCATAATGCCCGACTCTTTAATGGCCGGCGAAAGCCCCGGCCACCTGTTTTCTGAGGACAATGCCATGTCGCGAATCTGCCAGGTCACCGGCAAGGGACCGCTCTCCGGGAACAACGTTTCCCACGCGAACAACAAGTCGCGTCGCCGCTTTCTGCCGAATCTCCACACCCACCGTATCTGGGTGGAGAGCGAGAAGCGCTGGGTGAAGCTGCGCGTTTCCCAGCACGGGCTGCGCATTATCGACCGCAAGGGCATTGATACCGTGCTGGCCGACCTGCGTGAGCGCGGCGAGAAGGTCTGAGGAGTAGAACGATGCGTGACAAGATCAAGCTGGTGTCGAGTGCCGGAACCGGCCATTTCTATACCACCACCAAGAACAAGCGGCTGCATCCTGAAAAGATGGAGCTCATGAAATTCGACCCCAAGGCGCGCAAGCACGTCGCCTACAAGGAAGCGAAAATCAAGTGAAGCGACGGGGCCCAGGCCCCGCGCCCGGCATCGGCGCCGCGGTTCACGCCTCGATCCCGCCACGAAAAAGCCCGCCTTTCGGCGGGCTTTTTTGTACTCGTGCTGGCCGCAAGGGCCCCGGCGGGAGAAACCCGGGTCAGGCCGCCCGCAGCGAATAACCCCGCAGGCTCGCAGCGAAGTCCTGCAGGGAGCGCACCCCGCTGGCCTCCGCCTCGGTGCACCAGTCGCGGAACTGGGCAATCAGTTTCTCGTTGCTGGTCGCCGAGGTGCTCCAGATCCGCTTCAGGCGCTCGCGGAACTCGTGCACCGTGGCCAGCGCCTGGTTGTTCTCCAGCACTTCGCTGAGTCGCCGGCGGGCCGTCGCATCCAGCAGGGCCGTCTCCCTGACGAGCAGCCGCTTGAGTCGCCCGGCGCGCTCGGGAAGCCGCAGCCGCAACGCCGCAAACTCGGCGCGCAACACCGGCAGCGTCACGAGGCGCGTGTAGTCGCGCGTGACGTGCATGCGCGCCACCACGATCGCGCGCACCGTCTCGAGGTCGACATGTTCGCGTGCCGGCATAATGACCGGCACCGGCGCGGTGCGCCTGACCTTCGCCAGGCCGACCATCGACAGGCCGCGTAGCATCACCCAGCCGATATCCAGCTCCCAGCGGCGGATCGAGAAGCGCGCCGACGACGGAAAGGCATGGTGATTGTTGTGCAGCTCTTCACCGCCAAGCAGCAGCCCCCAGGGCGTGACGTTGCGGGACGCATCGGCGCACTCGAAATTCCGGTAGCCGGCATAGTGGCCGACACCGTTGACGATCCCGGCCGCCAATAGCGGCTGGGAAGCGAGCTGCACGGCGATCATGATGATGCCAAACACGCCGAACAGCAGCAGGAAGAGGAACACCATCAGCACGATGCCCAGGTAATTGTGCGCGGCGCCGTAGACACGACGCTCCAGCCAGTCATCGGGGGTGCCGCGACCGTACTTCGCCAGCGTTTCCTGGTTACGCGCCTCGGTCCGGTAGAGTTCCGCGCCTTCCAGCAAGACCTTCTTCAGGCCTTTCACCTGCGGGCTGTGCGGATCATCGGGCGTCTCGCAGCGCGCATGATGCTTGCGGTGGATGGCCACCCATTCGCGCGTGCTGATGCCGGTCGTCAGCCACAACCAGAAGCGCGAGAAATGCCGGATGACGGGATGCAGGTCCACGGCGCGATGCGCGGCGTCGCGGTGCAAATAAAGCGTCACCGCGAGGACGGTGACCTGCACCATCAACAGCGACGCAAGCACATAGCCCCAGGCCGGCAAATCGAGCAGCCCGCGGTAATGTTCGAAAATAAATTCCATCAGCTGTAGCTCATCGGTTTCAAGGTCATTCGTGCCACTATAGGAGCTTGCCCGCCGGAAGTCATTCCGCGCCAACTCCAACCAAGCAGGCGCCCTGATGCCTGAATTACCTGAAGTCGAAACGACGCGCCGCGGCGTTGCACCCTGGATCGAGGGCGTATGCGTCACCGGCGTAGACCTGCGCCAACCGATGCTGCGCTGGCGGGTGCCCCGCCAGCTCGTGCGGGAATTACCCGGACGTGTTGTGTTGACTACGGAACGGCGCGCGAAGTTCCTGCTGTTCCGGGTCGAAGGGGCGCGCACCCTGTTGCTGCATCTCGGCATGAGCGGCAGCCTGCGGGTGCTGCCGACCGTGACGCCACCGGGGCCGCACGATCACCTGGACCTGGCCTTGGCCACCGGCCGGGTGCTGCGTTTCCGCGATCCGCGGCGCTTTGGCTCGGCGCACTGGGTTGCCGGCGAACCGCTGGACCATCCATTGCTGCGCGCGCTGGGTCCTGAGCCGCTCGGTCCCGCTTTCACACCCGAATACCTGGCTGCCGCCTGCCGCGGCCGCAAAGTAGCGATCAAGCAGCTCATCATGAACAGCCACATCGTGGTCGGGGTCGGCAACATCTACGCCAGCGAAGCCCTGTTCCGCGCCGGCATCCACCCGGCGCGTGCCGCGGGCCGGATCGGGCCAGCGCGCCTGGCCGGGCTGGTGGTCGCCATTCGCGAGGTGCTCGAAGCCGCCATCCGCCAGGGCGGTACGACGCTGCGGGATTTCGCCTGGGGCGAGAGCGAGCACGGTTATTTCAAGCCGGAACTGGCCGCCTACGATCGCGCCGGCGAGCCATGCCTGCGGTGCGACGGCACGATCCGTGCCGTGGTACAGGGCCAGCGCTCGACTTACTACTGCCCCGGCTGCCAGCGCTAGGACAGCCGCTCAATCCAGCTCGGGATACCCCCAGGGCGTCGGCGGCGTCGCCACCGGCGTTGCCAGGTCGAACTCCACCTGGAACAGGCGCCCTTGCTCCGGCCGCGCCAGTTCGTAGAGGAACCGCTCGCCCGGCTCGATTTCCATGGCCCAGATGTTGGTCACGGAAATATCCAGCCCCTCGCGCAAAAACATCGCGATGGAATACTCGTCGATCGGAAAGACCTGGCGCACGGCGGTACCGGGCTTGGTGGACTCGCCGCCATACATGGTCACCGCATCGTCACTGCCGTCCTCGTGGCGATGATCGTGCTTCAGCCGTAACCCGGCGTCGGTGCGCGTCAATATCCAGGTCCGGCTGTGGTTATTGCCGACGTGTAACGGCACCCGCACCTCCGTGGGACTGCATTCGCGCACATGCATCACCAGCGGCTGGCCAGCGAACGGGTCATCCAGCATGGCTGGCTTGTTGGCAACAATTTTCCCGGCAAATGACTCGCCGCAATGGGAGGCAAGCCGCTCGAGAAAAGCGTCGGCCGGATGCGGCGGCGCGGCGGCGTGCACCGTGGCCCGTGGGCTTGCAGCCACGGTGGCCAGGAGGACGGCGGCGAGCGCGCTCGCGACAAGTGCTGTGGTTTTCATGGAACCGACCCTAGGCGCAAAAGCGCCGCCGCGCAAGCGGCCGGCCGGTCAGTAAACCCAGCCCTCGATCAGGCCACGCGGATCCACCGCGGCTTCGACGTGATTGTCCGCATAGTCCCAGCTAACCACGTTCATGTTGCCGTACAAGCGGCGGCTTTCCTGCAACGCATGTCCGCGCGCCGCCAGCGACGCCGCCTCGTCGGCCGCCAGCGCACCCGGCTCATGCACTACCCGGTCCGGCAGGTACTGGTGGTGGTAGCGCGGCAGTTCGACCATCGCTTGGGCATCCGCGCCCTCGCTCCAGGCGAGCGTGGCCAGCAACACCATGCTGATGATGCGGCTGCCGCCCGGTGTGCCGAGCACGGCGACACCGCGCGGCGACTCGATAAACGCTGGCGTCATGCTGGACAGCATGCGCTTGCCGGGTGCGATGTTGTTCGCCCCGGCACCGACCAGCTGGTAGAGGTTCGGCTCGCCGGGCTTGATCGCGAAGTCGTCCATCTCGTTGTTCAGCAGCAGGTCGAGGCCCGGCACGACAAAGCTGCTGCCAAACCAGCCGTTGAGCGTCTGGGTCACCGCCACGCGGTTGCCGTTCGCATCGATGACCGAGAAATGCGTGGTGTGATCGCCGCCCTCGGCTGCATGCAGGGGCGCGAATACTTTGCTGGGGGTCGCGCGATCCATGCGGATGGAGGTTCGCTGGCCAGCCGCATAGGCCGGGTGCAACAACCGCTCGAGCGGCATGTTCACGAAGTCGGGATCGCCGAGGTAGCCGCGGTCCCGAAAGGCCCGCCGCAGTGCCTCGATGACAAGGTGCATCCGGTCGGCCGAATCCAGCTGCTCGAGCTCAAAGGTGCGCAGCAGGTTCAGGGCCTGGATCATCGCGATCCCGCCTGCCGAGGGCGGCGGCGGCAATACCAGCCGCAAGCCATCGTCGAACTCGGCCACCAGCGGCGCCCGCTCGACAACCCGGTATGCGGCTAGGTCCTCGAGTGTCCAGATGCCGCCATTGGCCCGCACGGCGTCGACCATCCGTGCGGCGATCTCGCCGGCGTAAAACCCCTCGACGCCGTCCCGCGCCAGGTGCTCCATCACCATCGCAAGCCCCGGAAGGCGTTGCAGCGCGCCCAGCGGCGGCACCTCGCCATCGGGCAGGAACACCGCACCGCCGGGCCAGCCACGTAATTGCTCGGCCTTGAAACCCAGCCCCAGCCGCATGCGCTCGTAGACCGGGAAGCCCTCGCGCGCCAACGCGATCGCGGGCGCCAGCGCCTGCCCGAGGGACAGCTGTCCATAGCGTTCACTGACGTGCGCCAGCGCCGCAGGCGTGCCGGGAATCCCCGCGGCAATCGGTCCGTTCTGCGACATGCCGGGCACGGGCTCGCCGTGCTCATCCAGGTACATACTTGCGTGCGCCGCGCCCGGCGCTGTTTCGCGGCCGTCGATCAAGACCTGGCGACCGTCCTCGGCCACGTGCAGCAACCAGAACCCGCCGCCACCCAGGCCGGATGAATAGGGCTCCACCACGCCCAGCGCCGCGCTCACCGCCACGGCGGCGTCGAACGCGTTGCCACCCGCCTCGAGCACTTCCATGCCGGCGCGGGTCGCCAGCGGATTGGCGCTCGCGATCGCTGCCTGGCCGGGCGCCGCCTGGACGGGTGCCGCCTGGCCGGGCGCCGCGGACCAGGCCATGGCCGGCAGCCACCAGCAGGCCAGCACGAACAGGCACAGCAGGCCGGACCGCCGCCCGGTGGTTCCAGCGATTTCAGACATCCGCAGATCTCGCCGCTGCTTTCTGCCGCAGCGCAATCTCGACGATGGGGTGCACGAAACGCGACACGTCGCCACCGAGCAGGGCGATTTCGCGCACCATGCTGGAGGAGATGAAACTGAACTGCTCGGTCGGCGTGAGGAAAACTGTTTCCACCTGGCCGGCGATCTGGCGGCTCATGGTCGCCAGCTGGAATTCGAATTCGAAGTCCGACACCGCTCGCAAGCCGCGCACCATCACTGCGAGGCCGTGCTCCTCGGCGAACCGCACCGTCAGGCCGCTGTAGCCCATGACTGCCACGTTCGGGATCTCCGCGAGCACGGCCCGCGCCAGCTCCACGCGCTCGTCGAGGCTGAACAGGGGGGTCTTGGACGGATTCGCGGCGATCGCGACCACCACGCGCTCGAAAATGGACGCGGCGCGCCGGATCAGGTCCTGGTGGCCGTTGGTAACCGGGTCGAAAGTACCGGGATACAGCGCCGAGATGCTCATGGGTTCGCTACCGCTCCGGGGTCGGGACGAGCCAGATGGTAACGCACCTGGCCTGCCGTGGCGCTGCGGAACAAATGCCAGCCGGCGGGCAGCGATGGCGCCGGCGCCGCCGCCTCGTGCTCCAGGTAAAGGCTGGCCGAGGGCGCCAGCCAGCCGCGCTCAACCAGCCGGGCCATTGCCGGGGCGAGCCATCCTCGGCGATAGGGCGGGTCGAGAAACACCACGTCGAACTGGGCGGCGGGCCCTTCAAGGTAGCGCATCGCTTCCATGCGCACGGTCTCGCCACCGGCGGCCGCAAGCAGCTCGAGGCTGGCGTCGATCTGGCGCAGCGCCGCCGGCGCCTGGTCGACAAACACCACCCGCGCCGCGCCGCGCGACAGCGCCTCGAAGCCGAGCGCGCCGCTGCCGGCGTACAGGTCCAGGCAGCGCGCACCCGCGATTACCGGCGCCAGCCAGTTGAACAGGGTCTCGCGAACGCGATCGGGCGTCGGCCGCACGTCGGGATCCGCGGGCACCGGCAATCGCCGGCCGCGCCACTCGCCGCCGATGATTCGAAAGCGACCCTGCGGGCCAGCGCGGGCGCGCGTTCCGGAATGCCTGCCGTATCTCGCCATGCAGCAAACTTAAGGCCTTGAAACGGCGGCGACAACCAGCGTAGGCTTGCGAGGACGCGTGCGTGGCGGACGTCATGATGGCCGAGCCGCGTGCCGCCCTTCGCGGACCATAACGATTAGATAAAAGATTACCCCTTGTTGGGAGGAGTCAGAACAATGAGAAGCCTCTATTCGGTGGCGCTTGCAGCCATCGCGCTGGCGCTGGCCGGGTGTTTGTCGGACGCAAAGGATCCTGATGCGCCGTCTCCCGGCACCGGTAACGCCGTTCCCGATCTGCCGGTTGTCGGCGCGACCTTCCGGGCGCAATTTGATCCGCTGAAGGCGATCATGCCGTACCCGAACGATATTCTCGGCTTCGTCGCCGACGCTGCCGCGGACGGGACGCTGAACCTCCCGGCCCAACCGCTGCAGCCGCTGGCGCCGCTGGTCAACCAGCTGGACGGCTTCTCGACCAACGCGCGCATCCAGGCCAACTTCACCCGCCGCGTCGATCCCGCCAGCCTGAACCCGAGTTCGGTCTTCCTGCTCGAGGTCGCGATTGACCCGTCGACCAAGGGCGTCGTCGGGCTCTCCGACGCGACGCTCTGCAAGCTCGCCGCGGCGCCTGAGGCGAACTGCGCGGCACTGGGATTGACCTTCAACACCGGCAATCCTTTCCTGGTCCAAGGTACGGACTACGCAGTCGGCGTTGCGCCCGACATCGACGCGGGCGGCCAGACCATCCAGCTCGAGCCACTGCGGCCGCTCAACTCGAACCGCGCGAACCTGTTCAGCGCAGGCACCGAAAACGGTTACCTGCTGATCCTGACCGACGGCATCCGCGACACGCAGGGCAACCGCGCGCGGCCGGACGCGACGTATGCGCAGATTCGCGCCGGCTTCCTGGCCGGCGCCATCCAGCTGCCGGCGCCGGGTGAAAGCCTGCCGCCGGGCCTGTCCACGGAGCAGCTGCTCGGCATTTTCATCGCCGCGCAATTGACGGTCGGCGAATTCCTCGGCATCTCGCCGGAAACCGTCGTGGTGACGGCCAGCTTCACCACGCAGGACACCCGCACGGTGCTGCAGACGGCCGCCGAGATGGCGGCCGCGGGGGAATCGGCGTTCCAGCCGCTGGCCGTACCGGTCCCGTTGCCCGATGGCGCCGGCGGAACAATTGCCCCCGGCACGCAGCTCACGACCACGAACGTGCTCGTCCAGCAAAACATCCCGCTGGAAAGCATCCCGGCGGGCGAAGGCGACGTCTACACGGGCTACCTCGAGATCCCGTACTACCTCTCGCCGCCGACCGAGGCCGATCCGAGCGCGCCGCTGAACGCCTTCTGGGTCGCGGCGAGCGACCAGCCGAGCCGGGCGTTGACCAAGTTCAACCCGGTGCCGCTGAAACGGGCCGACGTGCAGATTCCGTTGAAGGTCACGGTGCCGAACGCCAACACGGCTTACGCGCAGGCGACCACCGGCGGCTTATTCGCGCCGAAGCCACCCGAGGGCTGGCCGGTGGTGATCTTCCAGCATGGCATCACCCGTAACCGTCTCGATGTATTCGCGGTCACCAATCCGCTGAACAACGCGGGTTACGTGGTCATTTCCCTCGACCAGCCGCTGCACGGCATCGCGGCACCGGCGATCGACTTCGCGAACACGCCGCCGGAGGAGCTGGGCGAAATCATCGCGGCGAATCCGACCGCCTTGTTCCGCGTGGCCGGCGTGCCGGAGCGCACCTTTGACCTCGACGTGAATGGCGACGGGCAGATCGACGCCAGCGGCACGCACTTCATCAACCTGTCGAACGGCCTCGTCAGCCGGGATAACCTGCGCCAGGCCGGCGTGGACCTCGTAGCGCTGACGCGCTCGATCGGCAGCATGGACATCGACGGTGACGGCACTCCGGACCTCGACGCCAGCCGCGTGCATTTCATCGGCGTGTCGCTCGGCGCCATTGCCGGCACGACCTACCTGTCCGTGGCGGGCGTCGACGCTCCGGTCACCGCGACGCTGGGGGTGGCTGGCGGACGGGTGTCCGACCTGCTGCTCGACAGCTTCTCCTTCGGCCCGGTAATCGAGGCGGGACTCTCCGCGCAGGGCCTGGTGCCCAACACCAGCCTGTACAACAACTTCATCCGCGACCTGCAGAGCCTGGTGGACGCCGGCGATCCGATCAGCCACGCCGCGGCAGCGTCCGGCGCGTCAGCGATCCACTTCATCCAGGTAGACAACGACCAGGTGGTGCCGAACAGCGCTTCGAACCGGCTCGCGGCCGAAATGCGCGTGGGCGGGCTGACTGACTACGATTACGAGACCGCGCCGGTGCTTGACCCGTCCACGGGTCTGCGCGGCATCGTCGAGCCGGGCGGCGCGATCCGGGGTCGCGTCTGTTTCACGGACGGCGCCTCGCACGGTTCGCAGCTCGATCCCGGATCGACGGCCGCCTCAGCCACGGTCACCGGAGAAATGCAGGCCCAACAGGTCGTCTTCATCGCCGGCGTCCCAAGCCAGCTTCCCGGTAACGGCCAGGCGCTGGTATTTGGTGCGTCTGGAAGCCCGTTGACGCCGACGGTTTACGGCAATTTCGACGACGACTGCAATGCGCCGGGCCGGCGGGACCCACAGCCGGCGCCGGATCCGGAAGAGGGCGACGACGGCTAGCTCCACCCGGGCAGCAATATTGTCCAAGCGGGCGGCCTTCGGGTCGCCCGTTTTCTTTCCGGCGTCGCAAGCAAAGCGGTAGCATAGGCCCCCTGCCCGCAACTATGCCTGCCGACAATGCCACCAGTTCCACCCGACCAGCCCGATCCGTCCCAGCCGGCCACCGCCGACGTCCCCGGCGCACAGCGCAAGGGCTTTTTCCGCCGCCTGCGCGAGCGCCTCAACCAGGGCGACAGCTGGCTGACCTATGACCTGGCGCACCTGCTGCCGGGCGGCAAGGTCGGCGAAGAATTCATCGAGGAAATGGAGACGCGCCTGCTGACCGGCGATGTCGGCGTCGATGCTACCCAGCAGATCGTCGCGGGACTCGAGCGCAAGCTCTGGCGTGACGAACTCGGCGACAGCCGCGCCGTGCTCGCCACCATCCGTGGCGCCATGCTCGACATTCTCGGGCCCTGTGAAGCGCCGCTGACCATTCCGCCCGGGGTGCGCCCATTCGTGGTACTGGTGGTGGGCGTCAATGGCGCCGGCAAGACCACCACCATCGGTAAAATCGCGCGCAAGCTCCAGGCCGACGGGCTCTCCGTAATGCTGGCCGCCGGCGACACGTTCCGAGCGGCGGCCGTCGAACAACTGCAGGCCTGGGGCGAGCGCAACAAGGCGCCGGTCATCGCCCAGGGCACTGGCGCCGACCCTGCCGCGGTCGTCTACGATGCCTTCGAGGCGGCCCGGGCCCGCGGCATCGACGTGCTGCTGGCTGACACGGCGGGACGGCTGCACACGCAGGAAAACCTCATGGATGAGCTGCGCAAGGTGAAGCGGGTGCTCAGCCGCCTCGATGCGAGCGCGCCGCACGAAGTGCTGCTGGTGGTCGACGGCGGCAGCGGTCAGAACGCTTTACTACAGGCCCGTCGCTTCAACGAGGCCATCGGCGTCACGGGCGTGGTCATTACCAAGCTGGACGGCACCGCGAAAGGCGGCGTCGTCCTGGCCATCGCTCGGGAACTGGCCGTCCCCGTACGGTATATCGGCATCGGCGAAGGCATCGAGGACCTGCAGCCGTTCGAAGCCGGACCTTTCGTGGCGGCGCTGCTCGCGGAACCCGGCGGCGGCCCGGAATGAGACGTTGATTCGCTTCGAACAGGTCCACAAGCGCTATCCCGGCGGGCGCGACGCGCTGCGCGACCTGAGCTTCCGGATCGAGGCTGGCGAGATGGTGTTTTTGACCGGCCATTCGGGCGCCGGCAAAAGCACTCTGCTGAAGCTCGTTTCCTGCATCGAGCGGCCCACCCGGGGCCAGGTACTCATCGGCGGCCGCAACACCGCCGGCGTGTCGCGCCGCCAGGTGCCGGCGTTTCGCCGCCAGCTCGGCATGGTGTTCCAGGACCACAAGCTGCTGGGCGACCGCTCGGTGTTCGATAACGTGGCGTTGCCGCTCGTGATTGCCGGCGCCAGCAGCCGCGAGACCGGCCGCCGCGTGCGCGCCGCGCTCGACCAGGTCGGCCTGCTCGGCAAGGAGAGCCTGCCGCCGATCATGCTCTCCACCGGCGAACAACAACGGGTCGGTATCGCCCGGGCGATTGCGGCGCGACCGCCCCTGCTGATCGCCGACGAACCCACCGGCAACCTCGACCCGGAGCTCTCGCTGGACATCATGTACCTGTTTGCCCGCCTGAACCGGGTGGGCGTCACGGTGCTCGTGGCCAGCCACGATCTCGCCTTGATCGAGCGGCTGGGATACCGGCGTATTGCGCTCGGCGACGGGCGCCTGCTGGAGGACCGCGACCATGCGTTTCCCGGCGCCCCGGCGTAACTCCGGCAGCCGGCGGCGGCGCGCCGGCAAGCGAGATGGCGGGCGCCGGCGCCTGCCGCAATGGCGCTTGCCGGGTGGCGGCGGATGGTGGACTCCGCGCGGGCTCATCGACGGACTGCGCAACTGGGTGCGCCGCCACCTGCAGACGCTGATCGGCTCCCTTGGCCGCCTCGCCGGCCAGCGGCTTGCCACGGCCATGACGATGGCCGTCATCGGTATCGCGCTGGCGCTGCCGGCCAGCCTGCACCTGGTGGTCGTTAACCTGCAGAGCCTGTCCGGCCACTGGGACGACAGCATCGAGCTGTCCCTTTACCTTGCGCCGGAGCAGGCCGAGGCTCGCGCAGTCGAACTGGCGGGAGAAATCGACGGCTGGCCGGAAGTGGCCGGCGTGCAACTGATCACTGCCGCCGAGGCGCTCGCCAGTTTTCGTGCCGGCTCCGGGCTCGGCGAGGCCGTGGATGCACTGGAAACGAACCCGCTGCCACACCTGGTCGCCATACGTCCTGCGCCGGGCCACGATGACGCCGAGGCTGTCGAGGCGCTTGCCGAACGGCTGCGGGCGTTGCCGGAAGCCGACGTCGTGCAGGCGGATGCGGACTGGGTGCGACGCCTGTTCGCCATGCTCGCGATCGCCGCACGGCTGGCCGGGTTGTTCGCCGTGTTGCTGGCCGTCGGCGTGCTGGTGATCGTTGGGAATACCATCCGGCTGGATATCCAGAACCGCCGTGACGAAATCGAGGTCATGAAACTGATCGGCGGCACCGACGGCTTCATCCGCCGGCCGCTGCTCTACAGCGGCTTCTGGTATGGGCTCGGCGGCGGCCTGGCGGCGCTGGCGATCGTGCAAGTGGGACTGCTGGTGCTGGCCGGACCGGTGGCAAGGCTGACGGAACTCTACGGCTCCGGCTTTCGTCTGATGGGGTTGGGCGCCGACGGTGCCGCCGTGCTGATATTGCTCGGCGCCGCCCTCGGGTGGCTCGGCGCCTGGTTCTCGGCGAGCCGCCACTTGCGCCGGATCGAGCCGGGCATCTAGCCGCGAGACTTGAATCGGTTCATTTTTTCCTGCCGAACAAGGCAGGGAACCCGGCCAGCCCTTAGCACTCTAAAGCGGCGAGTGCTAAAATTACCGAGACACAAGGGGAGATACTGAATGAGCACAGCGCTCGTCGCACGCCACCATGAGATGCTGCTGGCCACGCCGGTCGGCAACCTCAACGCGTACATGCACGCGGTCGCCACCATCCCGGTACTCAGTGCCGAGGAAGAAAGCGAGTTGGCATGGCGTTTCCGCCGTGACCAGGACCTGGACGCGGCGCGCCAGCTGGTGCTCTCCCACCTGCGCTTCGTGGTGCATATTGCGCGCGGCTACAACGGCTACGGACTGCAGCTGGGTGATCTCATCCAGGAGGGCAACATCGGCCTGATGAAGGCCGTGAAACGCTTCGACCCCACGGTCGGCGTGCGCCTCGTGTCGTTTGCCGTGCACTGGATCCGGGCCGAGATCCACGAGTTCGTACTGAAGAACTGGCGGCTGGTGAAAATTGCCACCACCAAGGCCCAGCGAAAGTTGTTTTTCAACCTGCGCCGCGCCAAGCAGCGGCTCGGCTGGCTGTCGGCCGAGGAAACTCGTGCCGTCGCGGACGACCTCGGGGTCACCGCTGCGGAAGTGAACGAAATGGAGCAGCGCCTTGCCGCGCGCGACATGTCGCTCGATCCTGCGCCGGAGGCGGATGAAGACGAACGCTTCGGCGCGCCGGCTTCGTACCTGCCGGCGCCGGCTGCGGATCCGGCCGAACTGGTGGCCGAGGAGGATGCCGAAGACAACGCATCCGATGCGCTCAGCGCCGCGCTGGAAGACCTGGATGAGCGCAGCCGCGATATTCTCCGGCGCCGCTGGCTGGCCGACGACAAGGCCACGCTGCAGGAACTGGCGGAGGAATACGGCGTGTCAGCCGAGCGGATCCGCCAGGTTGAAACCGCGGCAATGAAAAAGCTGCGCGGCCTGATCGACCGCGCAGCCTGAAGCCTTTCAGCAGCGCCCGCCGTTGCGCGTTAGCGCGTGATGGGGGACAGCGTCAGCTCCACTCTGCGGTTCTGCGCCCGCCCCGCTGGGGTCGTGTTATCGGCAATCGGCTGTGTCTGGCCGCGCCCGAAAGCGAGAATCCGCTGGCGGTCGATGCCTCGATTGGCAATATAAGTTGCCACTGTCGCGGCGCGCCGCTCGGACAATGCCTGGTTGTACTCGGCCCGGCCGGTGCTATCGGTATGCCCGGTGACCTCGATGACCGTCTTGTCATATTCCTGCAGCACCAGTCCGACCGAATCGAGCACACTGAAAAACTGCGGGTTCAGGTCCGAACTGTCGACCTCGAACGTCACGTTACCCGGCATGTTGAGGATGATTTCGTCCCCCACCCTGGTCACGCTGACGCCGGTGCCTTGCAGTTGCTCACGCAGCTTGGCCTCCTGGTTGTCCATGTATGCGCCAACGGCGCCGCCGGCCAGCCCGCCCACGCCCGCACCGATCAAGGCGCGCTTGCGGCGATCCTTGGAATCATCACCCGTCAGAATGCCAAGCACCGCCCCCGCGCCCGCGCCGATCGCCGCGCCCTTGGTGGCGCTGGCAGTCTTCGTTTCACCGGTATACGGGTCGATAGTCTGGCAGCCGACGGTCAGCGTCGCGGCTGCCATGCAGATGGCCAAGCCTCGAAGTGTTCTGTTCATCATTCAATCTCCAGTGAAAAGCTGTTGCCAGGTGCCCGACATGCGTGCCGCACCCAG
The DNA here is from genome assembly GCA_047921455.1 of Gammaproteobacteria bacterium. Classification (GTDB taxonomy): domain Bacteria; phylum Pseudomonadota; class Gammaproteobacteria; order Steroidobacterales; family XN24; genus XN24. The sequence goes on along the minus strand of JBLRWC010000002.1, from coordinate 89,524 downwards.
CTGCGCGTACCCCTATGATACCGTTTGATGGCGCACGGCTATGTGCGCTGGCGCGCATTTGAATCCTCCCGGGGAAGAAAAAACTTGCGAAACATCGAACTATGGCTGGCCGAATATGGCGAAAGCCACCAACATCCGACCAACAAGCGGATCCACTGGATCTGTGTGCCCGCCATCGTTTTCAGTGTCATCGGCCTGTTGTGGGCGCTGCCCACGCCGGCGGCATTCGAACAGATTTCGCCGGCCTTGAACTGGGCGGTGCTGTTCGCGATGGCGGCGGTCGTCTATTACTTCATCCTGTCGGTGCCGCTGGCTGTCGGCGCCACGCTCGTACTGGCCGCGCTGTTGCTGCTCGCGGACCGGCTCGACAGCGTCGCAGCACCGCTTTGGGCCACTTCGCTGGCGATCTTCGTAGTGGCCTGGATCGGGCAATTCATTGGTCACCGGATCGAGGGCCGCAAACCTTCCTTTTTCCAGGATCTGCAATTCCTCATGATCGGGCCGCTCTGGCTGCTGGCGGCCGCCTACCGTCGCGCCGGCATTCCTTACTGAACCGCCTGCGACGCGCGGAGCAGCGCCTCAGCAGGCATCCGAGTCCCGCGCGGCCTGCGCAACCGCCCGGGCGATCGCATCGTGCACCGTCCGGTCCAGCGGATCCGGCACCAGCTCGTGATCCAGCGCCAGGTCCGCGATCGTCTCGGCCGCCGCGACCAGCATCTCGTCCGTAAAGCGCTTCGCGCCGGCCTCCAGCGCGCCGCGGAACAGCCCCGGGAAGCCGAGCACGTTGTTGATGCTCTTGCCATCCGCCGCGAACGCCGCGCCGGCCGCGAGCGCCGCCTGGGGTTCGATCTCGGGATCGGGATTCGAAAGTGCCAGGATGACCTGGCCGGGCCGCACCATGTCCGGCTTGATCAGGCCACGCACACCGGTGGTCGCGATGACGATGTCGGCCTCGCTCATCACTTGCGCAAGCTCCGCCGGTTCACCGCCGAGCGCAGCGAAGCGCTCCCGGGCGGCGCTGCTCAGGTCCGCCCCGAGAATCCGGCTCGTACCGCGCGACAACAACAGACGCGCGATGCCGATACCCGCAGCGCCAAGGCCGACCTGGCCGACCGTGCTCTGCGACAGTCGCTGGCCCGCCTGGCGGCCGGCATTGCGCACTGCGGCCAGCGCCACGACCGCGGTGCCATGCTGGTCATCATGCATTACGGGGATCGGCAGGCGCGCGCGCAACGCGTCTTCGATCTCGAAACAGGCCGGCGCCGCAATATCTTCCAGCTGAATCGCGCCGAATGAAGGGGCAATCGCCGCAATGATCTCGATCAGCCGCGCCGGATTCTTTTCCTCGACCAGGATCGGCACCGCCGACAAACCCGCCAGGCTGGCCATCAGCGCCGCCTTGCCCTCCATCACGGGCATACCGGCCAGCGCGCCGATATCGCCGAGGCCGAGGACCGCCGTCCCGTTGGTGACGATCGCAACCGTCTGGCCGATGGCGGTAAATTCGCGCGCCAGGGCGGGATTATCGCGAATCGCCAGGCACACACGCGCCACGCCGGGCGTGTAAATATCCCGGAGCATCTGCAGGCTGCCGATATCGAGCGCGCTGACCGTGCGGATCTTGCCGCCACGATGGCGGTTGAAAACCCGGTCCGAACGGCCCAGCAGGCGCGCGTTCGGCAAGGCATTGATGCGTTCCTCGAGGCGGCGGCCGGCGGCCGCATCCATCTCGAGTGTGATCTCCCAGGTGGTCTTGTCTTGCTCACGCCGCAGGGACGCCAGGTGCTCGACCACCAGGCCTTCTTCGCCAATGACGCCGAGAATGCTCGCCAGGCTACCCGGCCGGTGTTCAGATTCGATCAGCAATATTTCGGGGATTTTCATCATTCCATTATGACTCCGCCGGGCGGCGCCGTCACAGGCGTCGCAGTCCCGGCAGCCTGATCGGCTAGAATGGCACCTTGTCCGGGCAGCTGCGCCCGGGCCATGCCGGCCGGGAGATACCAGCGTGAGTTCCGTCAACCCCCTCGACTTTTACGACGTCCGCGGCGCCCTCACAGAGGACGAGCAAATGGTGCAGGACACCGTCGCGCGATTCACCGACGAAAAAGTTCTGCCGATCATCCGCGAATGCTTCGAGGAGCATCGCTTCCCGGCGGAACTGGTGCCGGAGCTTGCTGCGCTCGGCCTGTTCGGTTCGTCGCTCGAAGGCTATGGCTGCGCCGGTCTCAACGCTGTCTCCTACGGCCTCATTTGCCAGGAGCTCGAGCGCGGCGACTCCGGTATCCGCAGCTTCGTCTCGGTACAGTCCAGCCTCGTGATGTGGCCCATCTATACCTACGGCAGCGAGGAACAGAAACAGCGCTGGCTGCCGGCCCTGGCCAGTGGCGAAGCGATCGGCTGCTTCGGCCTGACCGAACCGCACGGCGGCTCCGATCCGGGCAACATGAAGACCCACGCCAAGCGCGACGGCGACGACTGGATCATCAACGGCGCGAAGATGTGGATCACCAACGGCAGCAACGCCGACGTCGCGATCGTCTGGGCCGAAACGGATGAAGGACTGCGGGGCTTCCTGGTCGAGAAAGGCACCAAGGGTTTCGAGGCGCCGGAGATCCACCGCAAGTTCTCGCTGCGCGCCTCCATCACCTCGTCGCTGTTTCTCGACAACGTGCGCGTGCCGGCAGCGAACATGCTGCCGGGCGTGGTGGGCCTGAAGGGTCCGCTCGGCTGCCTGACGCAGGCGCGCTACGGCATCACCTGGGGCGCGATCGGCGCTGCGCAGGCCTGCCTGAAGGAAGCGCTCGACTACTCGAACGACCGCGAGCTGTTCAACCGCCCGGTGTCCCACACCCAGACAGTGCAGCGCCGGCTGGCCGACATGGCGCGCCGTATCACCACGGCCCAGCTGCTCTCCCTGCAGCTTGGTCGCCTCAAGGACGCGGGCACGATGAAGCCGTCGCAGGTCTCGCTCGCCAAGTGGAACAATGTGCGCATGGCGCTGGACATCGCCCGCGATGCACGCGACATTCTCGGCGGCGCCGGTATCAGCGCGGAGTATTGCCCCATCCGTCACATGCTGAACCTCGAGAGCGTCATCACTTATGAAGGCACGGAGACCATCCACGAGCTGGTCGTGGGGCGAGAGCTGACGGGTGTCAACGCCTTCTGAGGCCGCGCTCGCGAAGCGCGCAGCGCGCGGCCTCAATCGCGCGGCCGTCATCGACGCCAACTTCATCGCATTCGTGCGCGCCCTCGCGCCGGCCGGCCGGCGGCGCCCCGCGGCGCACGAGCAGCTCTCGCCGACCAGCCGGCTGACAGCGAGCGAGTTCCTGCAGGTGTTCGGCTACCAGTTGCAGTCACGCCACCTCGACCTGCAGGCGCGCGAGATGCGGGCGCGCAACGAGGGCTTCTACACCATCGGCAGCTCCGGTCACGAGGCCAACGCGGCGGTCGGCTTCCTGTGCCGCGACACCGATCCCGCCTTCCTGCACTACCGCTCGGGCGGCTTCATGATGGCGCGGCTTGGCAAGGACGCGGGACGCGATCCGGTCTACGAGGCCTGCCTGTCGCTCGCCGCAAGCAGCGAGGACCCGGTCTCCGGCGGGCGCCACAAGGTCTGGGGCAGCGATCGCGCGTTGTGGGTCCTGCCGCAGACCTCGACGATCGCGAGCCACCTGCCCAAGGCCGTCGGCACCGCGATCGGCCTCGAGCAGGCCAAGCGCTTGCAACGCCCCTTACCGGTGCCCGCGGACAGCATCGTCGTCTGCAGCTTCGGCGACGCCTCGACCAACCACGCGACCGCACTGGCGGGCTTCAACGCGGCGCAATGGGCGGCCTACCAGCGCCTGCCCGTGCCGGTGCTATTCGTCTGCGAGGACAACGGCATCGGCATCTCGGTGCGCACGCCCGCCGGGTGGGTCGAGCAGAACTTTTCGCGCCGCGAGGGCCTCGACTATTTCGCGGCGGACGGCACTTCCCTGCCGGAGGCGTTCGAGATGGCGGCCCGCGCCGTCGAGCATTGCCGGCGCAAGCGCAGGCCGACCTTCCTGCACCTCAAGGTGCCGCGCCTGCTCGGTCACGCGGGTACCGACTGGGAAGGCGATTATCTCGAACTCGCGGCGATCGAGGCGACCGAGGCGCGCGACCCGCTGCTCTCGGCCGCGCGCCTGGCGGTGGACAGCGGTTGCCTGGCGCCGGACGAAGTACTCGAGCTTTACGAGCAGTCCAGGC
>JBLRWC010000002.1:69170-85191 GCA_047921455.1 Gammaproteobacteria bacterium | reverse complement strand
CTCGCTGCAGTTTTTCTCCAACGGCCAGTGGGCCAACCCGATGGTCATTCGTATCGCCGGGCTCGGGTATCAGAAGGGCTTTGGCGGGCACTTCCACAACGACAATTCTTTCACGGCGCTCAGGGACATCCCGGGGCTGGTCGTCGCCTGCCCATCGCGCGGCGACGACGCCGCCGGGATGCTGCGCACCTGCGCCGCGCTGGCGAAGGTCAACGGCCGGGTGGTGGCATTCCTCGAGCCGATCGCGCTCTACATGACCAAGGACCTGCACGAGGAGAAGGACGGCGGCTGGCTGTTCCCTTATCCCGCACCGGGCGAGTGCGTACCGTTCGGCGCACCGCGCGGGTATGGACCGGAACAGCCGGATGCGCTCGTCGTCACCTATGGCAACGGCGTCAGGATGGCCTTGCGCGCCGCGCGTCGGATCGCGCAGGACACCGGCGCACGCATTCGCGTGCTGGACCTGCGCTGGCTGAAACCGCTGAACGGCACGGCGATCGTGCGCGAGGCGGCAGCCGCCGGACGCGTGCTCGTGGTCGACGAGGGCCGACGCACCGGCGGCATCGCGGAGGAGATATTCACGTTGCTCGACGAGCTCGCCCCGCCCGGTCTGGCCAAGGCGCGGGTCACGGGCGAAGACACCTACATTCCGCTAGGTCCAGCCGCGGACACCGTGCTGGCGTCCGAGGCCGATGTCGAAGCCGCGCTGCAGCGTCTGCTCGATGACTGAATAAGCGCGAACCCCATTGAGGCCCGATTCACGTTGTGAATCCGGATTCGCGTCACAGACTAAAGCGCTCGCGCGAACTAGAATTGCGGCGAAACGCAGACGGATTGCGTGCAGAGGGACCTGATGGCAGCCAACAACCCAGGGAAACAGCCCAGCTTGTCGGGCATATCCCAAGTATCCATGCGCGTCCTCGACCTCGACCGCGCGATCACTTTCTATTCCGATGTGCTCGGCCTCGACTTGTTGTCGAAACACGACGACATGGCCTTCGTGCTGGCCGGTTCAATGCGCATCATGCTGGCCGTGCCGCCGTCACCCGAGTTCGACCACCCGGGGTCAGTGCTGTATTTCGATAGCCGGGATATTGCAGCGGACTGCGAGGCGCTACGGTCGCTGGGCGTCGAAATCGTGCGGGAGCCCTTTGTCGCTCACAGCGAAGACAACCATGAGTTCTGGCTGGCCTTCTTCCACGACAGCGAGGGCAACACGCTGGGATTCACCCAGTGGCGGCGGCTGGTCGCCTGAGCGCGGCGCCCCGAGCATCATCAAACCGATGGTTATCGCTGCGAGCGCCAGCGGCAGCCAGTCCGTCAACGGCGAACCACTCCGGCCCAACAGGTAGACGAGGCGCGCGCCGCCGAGTGGCGCCGCGCGGGCCTGATCCGGGCAAGCCTCGGATAGAATGTGGCGAATCCTGACAGTCGGGTCACATCACCCATGAGCCAGCACATTGCCATCGTCGAGGACGAGCCGGCGATCCGTGAAAACTATGCGGATGCTTTCCGTCGCGCCGGCTACCGCGTCACGGCCTTCGCCGGGCGGCGCGAGGCGCTGGATGCGTTTGACGCCCGCCTGCCGGACCTGGTGGTGATCGACGTCAGCCTCGGCGCGGAGCCCGAGGGCGGCTTCGACCTGTGCCGCGAGCTGCGCACCCGGGCGCCGCGCCTGCCGCTGATTTTTTTGACGGCGCGCGACAGCGACTTCGATGCCGTCTCCGGGCTGCGGCTTGGCGCGGACGACTATCTCACCAAGGACATCAGCCTGCCGCACCTGCTGGCGCGGATCGCGGCGCTGTTTCGCCGCCTCGAGGCCCTGGCCGAACCCGCCGACACGAGGCGCGCCCTGGAGCGTGGCAAGCTGCGGCTGGATGCCGAGCGGCTCGAGGCGCGCTGGGACGATCGCGATCCCGGCCTGACGCTGACCGAATTCTGGATCGTGCACGCGCTGGCCAGGCATCCCGGTCACGTCAAGAATCGCCAGCAACTCATGGACGCGGCCCGGGTGGTGCTCGACGACGCCACCATCACCTCCCACGTCAAGCGGATTCGCCGCAAGTTCGAGCAACTGGATCCCGCTTTCGACGCCATCCATACCGTCTACGGCCTCGGCTATCGCTGGCGGGACGGCGCCGCTTCATGAGACTCGCCGGCCAGCTGCTGGCCGTCAGCGCGGTCACCTTGCTGTTGCCCTGGGCCGGTTGCCAGTATGCGCGCGAAGTAGAGAGCGCCTTGCGCGACGGCGAGGAACAGGCGCTGGTGTCGACCGCGCGACTGCTGGGCGCCGCCCTTGCGCCGACGGCCGGCGAGTTTGCCGCCCAGCCCGGGCGCTGGGCCGCCGGTCCCGGTCGAGGCATGGATTTTTACCTGCATGAACTCGCCACCGCACCGACCTTGGACGGTTTCGTGGAGGACTGGGGGGCCGCGGCGGGGCGCGTCGAGCGCATCGGCGAGATGTCCGTGCTGACCGCAAGACGCGGCGTCTTTGTGCACGTGTTCGCAGTCGTCCCCGGCAGCCAGCCACCCGGCGCCCTGCAGCTCACCGGCCGCGACGCGGTGATCCGTTTTCCGCTGGAGGCGCCCGGACCGGTCAACGCCACGATTCGCGGCGCGCCGGATGACCCGCGCGCCCGTGCGTACTGGCAGGCGACCAGCCGGGGCTGGCAGATCGAGAGCCGTATGCCGGCCAGCCTGCTGGACGGCCGGCTGGGACTCGAGCTGCTGGCCGCTGACGGCGGAATCCGCAGCGCGAGTTTCAGCCGCGCGCCGGGGTGGCTGACCGGCCCCGACCCGGCCGCACAGGCAGCCCTCGATACGCTTGCACCACCGGGGCAGCGTATTTACCTGGCTGACCGGGCGGGCTTCGTGCTCGCCGAATACGGTCCGCTGAGACGCGCCGGCAGCACTACCGCCACAGGTTGGCTGGACCGACTCTATCGCCGCATTCTCGGTGGGCAGCTGGAGGGGGATCCACCGCCGACTGCGCGGCCGGGCCAGCTCAGCGGCCGGCACATGGAACTCGCTGCAGTGGGACGCACTGACGCACGCCGTTACGCACGACCCGGCGGCAGCCTGTTGGTAGCCGCCGCGCCCGTCGGTGGCGGCCAGGCGCCGCCCGCCATCGTGGTGGTCGAACGCGATACAGCCGAGATTCTCAGCCTGACGCGTCCGCCGACCCGGCGCCTGATGACCACCAGCTTGTTCGCGAGCTTTGGCGCAGCGGCCATATTGCTCGGTTTTGCGGCGTGGCTGTCGTTCCGGATCAGGCGCTTGCGGGATGCCGCCGGCGAGGCGGTGGGACGCCGTGGGGAAGTCGCCGGGCCATTACCGAATACCGGCGCCAACGATGAACTCGGGGACCTGGCGCGCAGCTTTGGCGGCCTGCTCGCCAGGGTGCGCGACCACAACCTCTACCTGCAGAGCCTCGGCGGCCGCCTCGCGCACGAGCTGCGCACGCCGTTGGCCGTGGTGCGCAGCTCGCTGGACAATCTCGAGGCCGAGAGCGCCGTGCAGGGCCCCTGGCTGGGGCGCGCACGCGACGGCGTCGACCGTATGAGCGGGCTGGTCAACGCACTGGCCGCGGCCCGCCAGATGGAGCGCGCAGTCGCGACCGCAAAGCACCAGCGCTTCGACCTGGCGGAGCAGGTCGATGACATGGCAGCGGCTTACCGCGCACTGCACCCGCAGCGGGATTTCCTGTTCGAGGCGCCCGCACAGCCCTGCATGCTGGATGGCTCCCCGGAACTTATCGCCCAGCTGCTCGACAAGCTGGTTGATAACGCCCTGGACTTTGCGCCGCCAACGACGCCGGTCACGCTCACCATCGTGCCCACCGACACCGCCTGGCGGCTGAGCGTCGCGAACGTCGGCAGCCGGCTGCCGCCGGGGTCCCCCGAGCGGCTATTCGACTCGCTGGTGTCGGTGCGCCCGGACGGGGTGCAGCCGCACCTCGGCCTCGGCCTGTTTATCGTCCGGCTCATAGCGGAGCACCACGGCGGGCGTGCTACGGCCCGGAACCTGCCCGACCAGGGCGGCGTGGAGTTCAGCGTCGAACTGCCGCGCCCGCCACGCGCCGCGCAGTCCTGACGGCCCGCCCCGGCATGCGGTCCCCCACAAGTGCGCCGGTGACGCGACACAGCTATAGTCCCAAACAAGATCACCAAACCGGCTGGAGCACCTCATGAATCGCGCTTTCCTCTACGCCTGCGGCCTGCTCTACCTCGGCTACGGCCTCTGGGTCATGCTCTCGCCATCGACCAGCCTGGCCCACCTTGGTGCGGATCTCTCCGTGGTGAATACCATGTCCGAGCTGCGCGGCAGCCACGGCGGCCTCAATATCGCCCTGGGGCTGTTCCTGCTGTGGTCGGCCGGCTACGCGCACTGGTTCCGCTACGGTCTCTGGCTAGTGTTCCTGGTGAACGTCGGCTATTTCGGCGGCCGCGTCGTCGCGCTGATTGGCGACGGCGTTCCGACCGGGATCGTGCCGCTGGTCATGCTGCTCGAGGTCGTGCTGTTCGTGACCGCCCTGTTGCTGGTAAAACGCAGCAGCGCCCACTGAGGCTCGCAGCTGCCCGACATGCTGCTGACGCCTGACGACGCATTGCCCGCGGTGGCGCGTGCACCCGCCCCCTGGACGCTGCAGGGCGACGGCTGGCTCCTGCTGCTGCGACTGCCCGAAGCCGTGCGAAACGATGTCCGCCACCTGCCGCCGGAACTGCGCGGCCGGCCTGTCAGCGGACCGTCGATCGTAATGTTCGTCGACTATGCGGACTCGCCGGCCGGCCCTTACCGGGAACTGCTGTACATTCCTGGCCGGTTTACGCTGGACGCAGGGCGACATGCCTGGTCCGTCACGCGCATCTATGTCAGCACCTGGGAAAGCGTGGCTAACGGCCGGCTGAACTGGGGCATCCCCAAGGACCATGCCGATTTCCGGCGGGTCCCGACCGGCCTGGGCGAACGGCTGGAAATCGATACCGAGGGAAAGCGGATCGCGACGCTCGACCTGGCGGCACGCGGTCCCGCGTTACCTGTGCACGCCGCATTACTTCCCGCCGGCTTCAGGACGCTGGTGCAATTCCACGCTGGCCGACGCTTCGAATTCGCGCCGCGAGCCCGGGGCCTGGCCGGCGCGGCGAAAGTGCGCAGCCTGGCGAGCGACGGCGCATTGTTCCCCGACCTGGCGCAGGCGCACGTCACGCTGGCGCTGCGGGCACGCCGATTCACCCTGGATTTTCCGGTCGCCGGGAGCCGCCCCGGGAGCGGCGGCTGAGCGCCGCGCGCCGCGCCGTTGCCTAGACGCCCAGGTAGGCGAGGATGCCTCGCGCCGCCTCGCGGCCCTCGAACACCGCCGTAACCACCAGGTCGGAGCCGCGCACGTTGTCGCCGCCGGCAAAAATCTTCGGGTGGGTCGTCTGGAAGGGGTAGCGCCCGGTGGAATCCACGCGCAACCGCCCGTCCGGCCAGGTCTCGACGCCGGCGCCAGTGAGCCAGGCCGGTGGATCCGGCCGGAAACCGAAAGCGATGATGACCGCGTCCGCGGGCAATACTTCCTCGGTGCCGGGGACCGGCTCGGGCCGCCGCCGGCCGCCGGGGCCTTTCTCGCCCAGGCGCGTCCGCACTACCTTGACGCCTTCGGCCACACTCGCGCCGACAATTTCGATCGGCTGGCGGTTGAACAGGAAGACCACCCCTTCCTCGCGACTGTTATTTACCTCGCGGCGCGAGCCGGGCATATTCTCCTCGTCGCGCCGGTAGGCGCAGCTGACGCTGAGCGCACCCTGGCGGATGGCGGTCCGGTTGCAATCCATGCCGGTGTCGCCGCCGCCGAGCACCACCACGCGCTTGCCGGCCATCGAGACGGGCTTTTCGCCGTCCGCCAGCAGGCCGAGCTCGCGCTTCGCATTCGCCACCAGGTACGGCAGCGCTTCGTAAACACCGGGCAGGTCTTCGCCGGGCAGCCCGCCCTTCACATAGCGGTACGCCCCGGTGCCGGTGAATACCGCGTCGTAATCGGCCAGCAACTGGTCGAGCGTGATATCGCGGCCGATTTCACAATTCAGCACGAATTCCACGCCCATGCCCTCGAGCAGCATGCGCCGGGTTTCGACGATCTCCTTTTCCAGCTTGAACGGCGGAATGCCGAAGGTCAGCAGGCCACCGATGCGTGCATAGCGGTCATACACCACCGGGCGCACGCCATGGCGCGCAAGCACGTCGGCGGCCGCCAGGCCGGCAGGTCCCGCGCCGATGATGGCCACTTCCCGCCCGGTCGGCTTCACCGCGGACAGGTCCGGCCGCCAGCCCTGGCGCACGGCCTCGTCGGTAATGTATTTCTCGATGTTGCCGATCACGACCGCGCCGAAGCCGTCGTTCAGGGTGCAGGCGCCCTCGCAGAGCCGGTCCTGCGGGCAGACCCGGCCGCAGATCTCGGGCAGCGAGTTGGTCTGGTGCGACAACTCGGCGGCCTCGAACAGGTTGCCTTCCTCGACCAGCTTGAGCCAGTTCGGAATGTAGTTGTGCACCGGGCACTTCCACTCGCAGTAGGGATTGCCGCAGTCGAGACAGCGGCCCGCCTGCTGGTGCGCACCCTCGGCATCGTACTGGCCGTAGATCTCGCGGTAGTCGCGCACGCGTTCCTGCGCCGCGGTCTTGCGCGGATCGGTGCGCGGAATCTCGAGAAACCGAAGGGGTTTTTCCTGGCTCATGGCAATCTCAGGCAGCGTGTCGCAGCGAATCGATGAGGCTCTTGAGGTCCGCGGCCTTGGGTTTGACCAGCCAGAACTTCGGCAGGTAAGAGCGGAAATCGTCGAGAATTTCCCGGCCCCACAGGCTGCCAGTCTCGCGCGCATGCGCCTCGAGCAGGCCCCGCAAGTGATGCAGGTGCGCTTCCATGGTCTCCGGCGTGATGCGGTTGATGTCGATCAGTTCGTGGTTATAGCGGTCGACGAAATCGCGGTCCGTGTCGAGCACGTACGCGAAACCGCCCGTCAGGCCAGCGCCGAAATTGACGCCCGTGCGCCCCAGCACGACGGCGACGCCGCCGGTCATGTACTCGCAGCCGTGATCGCCACAGCCCTCGACCACCGCGACGGCGCCGGAATTACGCACCGCAAAGCGTTCGCCGGCCGTGCCGGCCGCGAACAGGTGCCCGCCGGTGGCGCCGTACAGGCAGGTGTTGCCGATGATCGGCGTGTTACGGGCGAGAAAACGGCTGCCGGTCGGCGGATAGATCACCAGTCGGCCGCCGGCCATGCCCTTGCCGACGTAGTCGTTGGCGTCGCCCTCGAGGTAGAGGTGCAGGCCGCCGACATTCCACACCCCGAAACTCTGGCCCGCCGAGCCTTTCATGCGAATCGCCACCGGGTCCGCGTCGAGGCCGAGATTGCCATACCGCCGTGCGATTTCGCCGGACAGGCGGGCGCCGATCGAGCGATGGTAGTTCTTCACTTCGTAGAAGAAAGTACCACCGCGGCGTTCCTCGATCGCCTTGCTGCAATCCGCAACCATGCGCTCATTCAGCAAGCCCTCGTCGAAGGGCGGATTGCGCGCCTCGGTGCAGAAACGCGGCTCGGTCGCAGATAATCCGCCGGCGCTCAGCAGGGGCTTGAGGTCGAGGCGGCGTTGGCGCGGCGTCTCGCCCGGCAACGCCGCAGCGAGATCGACACGGCCGATGAGCTCCTCGATGCTGCGCGCACCCAGTGACGCGAGCAGTTCACGCGTCTCGCGAGCGACGAAACGGAAATAGTTCATGACCATCTCGGGCAGGCCGATGAAATGGCGTTCGCGCAGGATGGGGTGCTGGGTCGCGATGCCGGTCGCGCAATTGTTCAGGTGGCAGATACGCAGGTACTTGCAGCCCAGCGCCACCATCGGCGCCGTGCCGAAACCGAAACTCTCGGCGCCGAGCACGGCCGCCTTGATGACGTCGACGCCGGTCTTGAGTCCGCCGTCGGTCTGCAGGCGCACGCGGTGACGCAGGCCGTTCTGCACCAGCACCTGGTGCGTCTCGGCCAGCCCCAGCTCCCATGGCGAACCGGCATACTTGGTGGACGTCAGCGGGCTGGCCCCGGTACCGCCGTCATAACCGGAAATAGTGATCAGGTCCGCGTAGGCCTTGGTGACGCCCGCGGCCACCGTGCCGACGCCGGCCTGCGCCACCAGTTTCACGGAGACCAGCGCCGTCGGGTTGACCTGCTTGAGATCAAAAATCAGCTGCGCGAGATCCTCGATCGAGTAAATGTCGTGGTGCGGCGGTGGCGAAATCAGGCCCACGCCAGGCCGCGCGTAACGCAGCTTGGCGATCATCTCGTTGACCTTGTGGCCGGGCAACTGGCCGCCCTCGCCCGGCTTGGCGCCCTGCGCGACCTTGATCTGCAGCACCTCGGCATTGACGAGATATTCGGCGGTCACGCCGAAACGACCGGACGCAACCTGCTTGATTTTCGACATCCGCTCGGTGCCGTAGCGCGCCTGGTCCTCGCCGCCTTCACCCGAATTAGACCGGCCGCCCAGCCGGTTCATCGCGATGGCCAGCGCCTCGTGCGCTTCCGGCGACAAGGCGCCCAGGCTCATGCCGGCGGAATCGAAGCGCCGGTAGAGCGCTTCCTCCGGTTCGACCTCGTCGAGCGGAATCGGCGGGCCGAGCGGCTTCACCTCGAACAGGTCCCGAATCACCATCGCCGGGCGCTCGTTCACGAATCGAGCGTATTCCTGGTAGACGCTGTAATCGCCGCTCTGTACCGCAGCCTGCAGGGTCGCGATGACGTCCGGGTTATACGCGTGGTATTCGCCGCCGTGCACGTAGCGCAACAGGCCACCCTGTTCGACCTCGGAACGGGTGTTCCAGGCGCGTTGCGCGAGCGCCATGGCGTCGGATTTCAGGTCCGTGAAATCCGCCCCCTGGATACGCGACACACTCCCGGGGAAGCAACGTTCGACCACTTCTTCGTGCAGCCCGACGATTTCGAACAGCGCCGCGCCGCGATAACTGGCGATGGTCGAGATGCCCATCTTGGACATGATCTTGAACAAGCCCTTGCGGATGCCGCGCCGGTAACTGCGGCCCAGCTGCCGGCCGCTCTCGCGCCCGCCTTTCAACCGCCCGCTGCGGGCCAGGTCGTTCAGGCACTCGTAGGCGAGATAGGGATAGATGGCCGTCGCGCCGTACCCGACCAGGCAGGCGAACTGGTGTGGGTCCCGCGCTGTGCCGGTCTCGACCAGCAGGTTGCAATCGCAACGCAAGCCGACTCGCACCAGGTGGTGATGCACGGCGCCGGTCGCGAGCAGGGCGTGAATCGGCACGGCCCCCGGGCGCAACTCGCGATCGCTCAGCACGATCACCAGCCGGCCCGCCCGCACCGCCGCCTCGGCCGCCGCACACAAGGCCTCGAGGCCATCCTGGAGGGGCTCGATCTCGGGCCGGTTCAGGTCCAGCAGCGCATAGCCGTGCTCAGTCTCCTGGTCGGCCAGCAACTGGCGGAATTTGCGCTGCGAGAGCACCGGCGAGTTGATCACGATACGCTGCGCATACTCGGGGCGCGGCTCGAACAGGTTCTGCTCGCGGCCGATCTGCGTTTCCAGCGACATGACGACCCGCTCACGCAGCGAGTCGATCGGCGGATTGGTGACCTGGGCAAACTGCTGGCGGAAATAGTCGTACAGCGAGCGGGTACGCCGCGACATGAAGGGCAGCGGCGTATCGTCACCCATCGAGCCGACCGCCTCGGCCTCGGCCTCGCACAGCGGCCTTAGCACCTCGTCGCGCTCCTCGCGGCTGACGCCGAACATCTTCTCGTAGCGCACCAGTTCTTCACGCTGCATCGGCTCCGCCAGCAATTGCGGGTCGATCAACGAGGTCTCGAGGTAACGCACGCCACGCCGCAACCACTCGTTGAACGGGGCGCGACTGGCCAGGACCTGGTCGATTTCGCGCCACTCCATCAGCTTGCCGGTGGCCGTGTCGGCGATGATCATCTCGCCGGGGCCAAGCCGGCCCTTGGCAACGACCTGCTCCGGCCGGTAGTCCCAGACGCCGACCTCGGAAGCAACGGTCAGGTGGTCGTCGTCGGTCACCACCCAGCGGGCTGGCCTGAGGCCGTTGCGATCGAGAATACAGCCGGCGTTGCGGCCGTCGGTCATGACGATCCCGGCCGGGCCGTCCCACGGCTCGAGATGCATCCCGTAATACTCGTAAAAAGCACGCGTATCCGAATCAATATCGTCGACGGTCTGCCAGGCCGGCGGGATCAGCAGGCGCGCCGCCTGCATCATGTCCATGCCGCCCGCTACCAGCACTTCGAGCATATTGTCGAGGCTCGAGGAATCCGAACCGCTCAGCGACACCAGCGGCGACAATTCCTGCAGCTCCGGCAAAGGGTGCGAGCGAAACTTCGGTGCGCGCGCGATCGCCCAGTTGCGATTGCCCTGGATGGTATTGATCTCGCCGTTGTGGGCGAGGTAGCGAAACGGCTGGGCCAGCCGCCACTGCGGCAGCGTATTGGTGGAAAAACGCTGGTGGAACACGCACACGCGCGCGCTCAGTCGCGCGTCGGCAAGATCGGGGTAAAAACGCGGCAGCTGCTCCGGCATGACCATCGCCTTGTAAGCGATGGTGTCGGGAGAAAGACTGGCGATATAGAACACCGGATCGGCGCCCTCGAGCTGCTGTTCGGCCCGGCGGCGCGCAACGAACAGGCGGCGGCGGAAATTGTCGGCGGGCATTTCCTCGGGGGCGGTGACGAACACCTGCTGAATCAGCGGCAGCGACTTGAGCGCCTGCGCGCCGCATGCGCCCGGATCCACCGGCACCGTGCGCCAGCCGTCGAGCCGCAGGCCCTCGGCCGCGATGCAGGCACGCAGGGTATTTCGTGCCGCCGCAGCGCGCGCCGGGTCCTGGTCCATGAAGACCATCCCGGCGGCGAAATGGGCGCCCGGCGCGAAACCCGCTTCCTCGGCCACGGCGCGCAGGAAGGCCTCGGGTGCCGACAGCAGGATGCCGCAACCGTCGCCCGTCTTGCCGTCGGCGGCCACCGCGCCGCGATGGGTAAGCCGGCCCAGCGCCGCCATGGCGGTCGCCACCAGCCAGTGGCTTTCGCGACCCGCCAGGCTGGCAATCAGCCCGAAGCCGCAGCTGTCCCGCTCAAAAGAGGGGCGATAGAGGCCCTGCTTGACAGACACGGTCACCACTCCCTCCGGCCCTCGGCCGACCTGATCCCGGTTGCCCTGGATATCAACGATCCGGCCCAGAATCGGGCCGGCACTTGTAAGCGATTGTTTTTCTTGTCTAATCTACGGCACATGCCATATTTGCGCGCAGTGCAACACAGAATATAAAACAGACCCGGCCGTCGAGGTCAAATTCCGTCACCCAGGCGACGGCCCCATTCGGCCCGCGTCACCCGCCAGCCGCCACCATCATCGCGCAGGGAAAGCTCGAGCGGAAACACATCGCCAGAGATTCCGCGCGGCCCGGCCCCGGCGGCCAGCACATCCAGCCGCACGGTCGCCAGTTGTGACGTATGAATCTCAATCTCACGGATCGTGACGACCAGTTCGAGGTGCGGATACCGCATCAGTAAGCCGCGCAGCGTCAACACCAGGGCCCGCCGATCGCGGCCGGCCCGGTCAGCGTAATCCCGCGCCACCTGCGACGCCAGCGCGCTGACGTCGCCGCTCTCGGCCGCGGCCTCGGCCGCGGCGAGTTCCGCGCGGATGCGCGCTTCCGGCTCCGAGGCAGGCTGGCTGCAGGCGACCGCGAGCACGGCAGCGATCAGCCATGGCCCTGACTGGAACATCGCCCGCACGGCACCCGGCCGTTCGCTTCCAACGTGCCCTCGGGTCGTCCACAATCGGCTCATGCGCATCAACCGCCATCGTTTCCCAGCATCTTTCCAGCGTAAACTGGAGCCCCGGCGGGCGAAAGCCGACATTTATACGGACCCGACTGCGGATTACTGAGGGCCACAAGCAATGCACGACCAGCGCATCGCCGAAGAAATACTCGAGTACTGGTTCCGTGACACCGTCCGGGATCCCGCCAAGGCGCCTGCCCGCATGGCTTTCTGGTTTTCGGCTGACCCGGAGCGCGACGCCGAGATGCGCGAGCGCTGGGGTGAACTGGTCACCGCAGCCTCCGAGGGCAAGCTCGATTTCTGGGCGACCACGCCGCGCGGCCGGCTTGCGGTGCTGATCCTGCTGGACCAGATGCGCCGCAACATCTACCGCGGCACCGCCGAGGCCTTTCGCCGCGACGGCCGGGCTCGCTACCTGATGCGCGACGGGGTCAGTCGACTGATGGACATGAAACTGACGCCGATCGAGCGCGTGTTCTTTTACATGCCGCTGCAACACGCAGAGTCACTGGACGACCAGGAACTGGCGGTCGATCGCTACCTGCAACTGGAACGCGAGGTCGCCGCGGATCACCGCGAGATCTTTGTCGGATTCCGCAAGTATGCGCAAAAGCATCGCGATATCATCGCGCGCTTCGGCCGCTTTCCGCACCGCAACGCCATCCTCGGGCGCCGGGACACACCGGAGGAAACCACCTGGCTGACCGGCGGCGGCGATCGCTTCGGCCAGTCAGCGACCGCGCCGGCCGCGTCCGCGGGTCACGACGACCTACCCTGAAGCCGGCACTTCCCCGGCCGCGCCTTTTATCGTGCCGGCACCGCGGCCGCGGCGGCTTGTTGCGCGAGCCACGCATCGATTCGTGCCGCGAGAATGTCCAGCGGCAAATCACCCTGGCCGAGCACTACGGCGTGAAAATCACGGATGTCGAATAGCTCACCCAGCGCCGCCTCGGCCCGGGCGCGCAATTCCATGATCTTCAGCTGGCCGATCTTGTAGGCCAGGGCCTGGCCGGGTATCGCCATGAAACGCTCGGCTTCCGACACCGCCCGCGTCTCCAGCGTGGCGGAGTTTGCATACATGTAGTCCAGCACGTCCTGTCGGCTCCAGCCCTTGGCGTGCAGGCCGGTATCCACCACCAGCCGGATGGCGCGCCACAGTTCGGCATTCAGCTGGCCGAAACGCTGGTAGGGATCCTCGTAAAATCCCATCGCGCGGCCGACCGCCAGCGATTCGCTGTAGAGCCCCCAGCCCTCGGCAAATGCGGTCACACCGCCATGGGTGCGAAACGCCGGCAGGCCTTCCAGCTCGAGATTGAACGCGCGTTGGAAATGATGCCCCGGCACCGCCTCGTGCAGGAACAGGGCCTCACTGTCCCAGCGCGGCCGCGCCTCGGGATTCCAGGTATTGATGTAGTAGACGCCCGGGCGGCTACCGTCGGCCGCCGGCGCCTGGTAAGACCCCTTGGCGGCGGAACGCTCGCGAAACTCCTCCACCGCGCGAATCTCGTAGCCCGCGCGCGGCGAGCGATGGAATAGTCGCGGCGCCGCCGCGTCGGCCTTGTCGCGCAGCGCTTCGTGGGCGGCGAGAATCTGCTCGCGCGTCTCGAAATAGAACGCCGGCTCCGTGTTGAGATATTCGAAAAAGGCGTCCAGGTCGCCCTCGAACTCGACCTCCTGCTTGATGGCGATCATTTCCGCGTGGATGCGCGCTACCTCGTCGAGCCCGACCTGGTGGATTTCCTCGGCGCTGAGATTCGTGGTCGTGTGCTGGCGGATCAGGTATTCGTACCAGGCCGCGCCATCGGGCAGGTCGTTCAATCCATAAGTCTCGCGACACGCCGGCAGGTACTCGTCCCTGATAAAGTCGTGCAGCCGCGCATACGCCGGCACCAGCTGGTCAGTAATGGCGGCCTCATAAGCAGCGCGCAGGCGCGCCCGTTCTTCCTCGGGCACAGTCTCCGGGAAATTGCCCACTGGTCGGAAAAACAGGCTCTGCTCAGCGCTCTCCACGACATGCGCGGCAAGCTGGGGCAGTGTTTTCTCCATCAGGATCGCCGGTTGCACCACACCGCGTTCCACGCCCTCGCGCATATTCACAATCGCCTGCTCGACCCAGGCTTCGAAACCGTCCATGCGCTTGAGAAAGTTTTCGTAGTCCTCGACGGTCGCAAATGGCTGCGCGCTCATCCCCGAACCCAGCATGGCAAAGCTGCTCGGCTGACTGCGGAACTGGTTGATCGGCAACAGGTGGCTCGGAAAGCGCTCACCGGCCAGCCGGTGGCGGAGCTGACGCACGAACAAGGCCTGGCTCAGGCGGCTCTGATCATCGAGCGCCGCCGGCGGAATCGCCTCGGCTGCCGCCAGGCTCCGCTCCAGGAGCGCGCGGGTCGCGGCACGATGCTCGGGGCTGATGCTGACCGTAAAGCGATCGTTATAGCGATGGTCGCCGATGAAGGTGGCCCGGACCGGGTTGAGCTCGAGCATCGCTTGCCAGTACTCGTCAAACACCTGTTCGAGTTGCGCGCCGGGCAACGCGGTCGATGGGCTCGACCCGGCGCCGTGCGGCGGGGTGGCGGAGGCGTTGGCCGCGGCGACCAACAGGACGAGGGCGGCAAGCGAGGCGATGAACTTGAGGTGCATTGGCAAAGTTTCTCCAGTGAGATGAGTCGAGTCGCGAGACCCGCAGTGACGCGAAACTATCATGTCGCGGCCGCTGGGGCAGGCTGGGCAGCGGCGACACGCCGATTCGACAGGCGCAGGAAGCGCATGTTCAACAGCGCCGCAGTCACCGTCAGGCCGGCGATGAGCGCGAACCACACCGCGACCGGGCCCAGCCCGGCGTACACGCCGGCATACCATGCCATCGGAAAGGCCAACAGCCAGTAGCTGCCGACGTTCATGAGCATGGGCACCCGCGTGTCCTTGAAACCGCGCAGGGCGCCCGCCGCGCCGACCTGCAGGCCGTCGGAAATCTGGAACACCATCGCCATGGTCAACAGCGCGGTCGCCAAGGGCAGCAATTCCGGGTCGTTAGTGTAGAACGCGGCGATCTGGTGCCGGAACAGCAGCAGCACGAGTGCCGAGACGAGCATGAACAGGCCGCACAGGCCGATCCCGGTCCAGCCGGCGCGGCGCGCCTGGCGCGTTGCACCGCGGCCGAGCGCCTGGCCCACCCGGATGGTCGTGGCCGAATGGAACGCCAGCGGCACCATGAACATGGTGGACGCGTAGTTGATCGCGATCTGGTGGCCGGCGACCTGGGTCGCGCCGAGCGTCGCCATGATCAGCGCCACGCCGGCGAACAGGCCGACTTCTGCCTCGACGCTGGCCGCGATCGGCAAGCCCAGTCCCAGCACCTCGCGCTGCACCGGCCAGCGCGGCCAATCGAAGCGCGCCCACAACGCAAATGCCTGGTAGCGCCGCGATCGCAGCATGTAGACGAGCATGGTCGCGAACATGGACCACATGGCGATTGCGCTGGCGAGACCACACCCAACTGCACCAAGCCGCGGGAAGCCGAGGTTGCCGTACATCAGCACCCAGTTACCAAACACGTTGACGACGAGGCCGACAGCGGCCGCATACATGATGGGCCGGGTCCAACCGACGCCCTCGCTCATGAAGCGCATGGCCAGGAACGCAAACACGCCGGGCAACCCGAATGAAATCGCGTACAGGTAACCGGAGGTCAGCGGCACCACTTCGGGATCGACCCCGATGGCGGCCAGCAGCGGTCCCGCGCCGAGCAACACCAGGAAGGCCATGAGCGCCAGTGCCTGGCTCAACCACAGGGCCTGCCGCAACACGGCGCCAGCGTCTTCCCAGCGCCCCGCGCCGTAGGCATGGGCGACCACCGGACTGACTGCCATCAGCATGCCGAGACCGAACAGGAACACCAGCATCCAGGCGGAGTTGCCCACCGCAACAGCCGCCAAATCGACCGTGCCCAGCCGCCCGGCCATGACGGTATCGGCGAACCCCATCCCCGCGAGTGCCAGGTTGTTGGCCACCAGCGGGCCGGCCAGCTTCAGGATGTGCGTCGCCTCGAAGAGACTGCGGGCGCGTTTGGTCTGCTCAGCGTGCACGGGCCGGTCACCACAAGGGAGGGCCCCGCATTCTACGCCGGCAGCGGGACCAGGTTCAGAACCGGTAGGCGAAACCGA
>JBLRWC010000002.1:19792-69070 GCA_047921455.1 Gammaproteobacteria bacterium | reverse complement strand
AACGACCAGCGGCCACCCCGCACGGCGTTACCAAAGCCGATGCCGAGATAGGGCGACAGGGTGCACCAGAGCACAGAAAGTGGAACAGGCGAAGCGACTTCACACGGGAATCGCGCGCGTCGCTAGCTCGCTTCGTCGGCAGGCCTGCAGCTCAGCTCCACGCGCAGCCGCACCACCTCGCGGCGCGGCGTCCATGACAGCAGCGCCGTGTCGTCGGGATCGATGACGGCGCGACGTGCGCGGCTGATTTCCGGGCCGTTGCGGAACACGGCTTCGCAGCGCACCGCAAAGCGCTCGTGATTGCTCACCCGAACCCCCGCCACCCGGCCGTCGATATGGGTCAGCGCCTGGACATTCAGCCCGTCGACATCGAGTTCGAGGTCCGTCGGGAAAGCCATGGCGGCGGCCGCGAACAGTACCAGCGACATTCCCGTCAACAGTTTCCGCATTACCAACTCCTCGCAACGGACCGGTCCGTTGTGCATGCCTCGATACCGGATTGTATCGTGCCGCCCCGCTGGCATGGCCATAGTGGGATAATGCGCCGTCGAAGCAGAGGACAGCAGATGAACAGATACGTAGGCAGCGAGGGATTCAGTCATGGCGCGAGCGGAAAACTCGGCGTCCTGGTGACCAACCTGGGCACTCCGGATGCGCCGGAAACGGGCGCGCTGCGCCGTTACCTGAAAGAATTTCTCTGGGACCCGCGCGTGGTCGAAGTGCCGCGACCCTTGTGGTGGCTCATCCTCAACGGCGTCATTTTGCGCATCCGTCCCCGGCGCTCGGCGGAAGCCTATCGCGGCGTCTGGACCGAGGAAGGCTCCCCGCTGCTGACGATCGCGCGCGCGCAGGCCGCCGGCATCGAGGAACGCCTGGCGGAGCGCTTGTCGCACCCGGTGGCGGTGGCGCTGGGCATGCGGTACGGCAATCCGTCGATCCCCTCCGCACTCGAGCAGTTGAGGGAACAGAACGTGCAGCGCCTGCTGGTGCTGCCGCTCTATCCACAATACTCGGCCAGCACGACCGCCTCGACCTTCGACGCGGTCGCGGCGACGCTGATGCGCTGGCGCTGGATTCCGGAACTGCGCTTCATCACTCGTTACCACGACGAGCAAGGGTATATCGAGGCGCTGGCGAACAGTGTCCGGGAACACTGGGCTGAGAAGGGACGGGGCGAGCACCTCGTCATGAGCTTTCACGGCGTGCCGCGTCGTTACCTCGACATGGGCGATCCGTATCACTGCCAATGCATCAAGACCGGGCGCCTGCTGGCTGAACGGCTCGGCCTGGAGGACGGCAGCTGGTCCACGACCTTCCAGTCGCGTTTCGGCCGCGAGGAGTGGCTCAAGCCCTACACGGATGCGTCCATCCGCGCACTCGGCGAGCGCGGCCTGAAGCGCATCGACGTGATCTGTCCCGGCTTCTCCGCCGACTGCCTCGAGACCATCGAGGAAATCGGCGTGGAAAATGCCGAGTACTTCCACGCGGCCGGCGGCGAGACGCTCAGCTACATCCCGTGCCTGAACACCCGCAACGATCACCTCGACTACCTGGTCGAACTGGTGTCGCGGCACCTGCAGGGATGGCCGGAAACCGGTCCCGCGCCGGATCCGGCGATGCTGGCGGCGGAGTCCGCGGCGAGCAAGGCACGGGCCGAAACACTGGTGGCGGCCCGGGAGGCCGGCGAGCTCGGCTGATGCTGGGAAACTTTCTCGAGTTGAGCGTATGGACGCAGGATATCGCCGCTGCGGCGACGTTCTGGGAAGGGCTCGGTTTCGAGCACGGCACGGTGGGCAACACCTGGCGGCATCGTTACGCCGTGTTGAGCGACGGACGCCTGGTGCTCGGCCTGCACGAGTACGAGTTTGATTCGCCGTCGCTCACCTGGGTGCGGCCGGGCATCGCTGCGGCACTGCCAGGATTGCGCGCCCTCGGCATCCAGCTCGACTTTGCCAAGACCGGCGACGACGAATTCAACGAGGCGGGTTTCCGCGATCCTGCCGGCCAGGTGGTGACGCTGCTCGAGGCACGGACCTGGTCGCAAACCTTCACCAGGACGCATCCGGCGACCCCGCTGGGGCATTTTCGAGAATACCGCTACGCCGCGCCGGATCCCGCCGCGACAGTGGCCTTCTGGGAGGGCCTGGGACTGGTCGGCGATGCCGATGAGCGCGGTCCACGCGCCGTCGCCGGCGGCATCAGCGTGGCACCGCGCGCGGGGCTGTCCGGGCCGGAGCTGGTGTTCGAACACCACCATCCCGCGGCCGTGCTGGACGCGCTGGCGGCACGGGGCTATCCAGCGCGGCAAGACGCCGACGGCACCGTAGTGCTGCCGGCGCCCGACGGCCTAGTGGTGCGGATCGAGGGGGAGCTGCCTTAACAAGCGCTCGGCCTGGTCGACGTAACCACCGCCAAAGAGATTGGCGTGATTGAGTACGTGGTAAAGCTGGTAGAGCCGCTCGCGCAGCGCACGGTCCGGCGCCGGCGGGCACACGGCGTCGTAAGCCGCGTAGAACTCCCGGTCGAAACCGCCAAACAACCGCGTCATTGCCAGGTCACATTCCGGATCACCGTAATGGACCGCCGGATCGAACACGACCGGCCGGCCGCGCGAATCCGCGGCCCGGTTACCGCTCCACAGGTCACCATGCAGCAGGGCCGGCGCCGGACGCCGCTCAGCCAGCAAGCCCGGCACGTTTTGCAACAAGCGCTCGCCAGCCGCCAGCAAGCGTCGCGGCAGGCCCCGGCGGGCGCCGAGCTCCAGCTGCAAGCCGAGCCGGTGAGCCGCAAAAAACTTGCCCCAGTCGTCGCACCACGTGTTCCGTTGGGGCGTCGCGCCGATCGCGTTGTCCTGGCGCCAGCCGTATTGTTCACCCGTGACCTGGTGCTGCCGGGCCAGCGCCGCACCGAGCGCACGCTCTGCAGCGGCCGTGACCGGGTGCAGTTCCAGCCATTCCAGCGCCAGCCACGCCAGGTCGGCCGCGCTGCCATGGGCAAGTACTGCGGGGACGCGCAGCGCGCCGGCGGCCTGCAGTCCGGCCAGCCCGTCAGCCTCCGCGGCCAGCAGCCAGGCCGAAGCGGCGCGATTGGTCTTCAGGAAGACGGGACCGTCCGGCCCGTCGAGACGCCAGGCGCCGTGGATACAACCGCCGCCGACCGGGCGGGCGCTGCGCGGATCGAGACGGATGCCCTCTGCGGCCAGCGCGTCGCTTGCGGCAGCGAGGTCAGTCACCACCGTCCAGCGAGGAATACAGCCGTGCATGCAGCGGGCTCTGGCGCGGAAAATGCGCCAGCAGGTATTCCATCTGGTCGGCCAGCACGCGCCGGCCCTTGAGATAGATGTACTCCGCGTAAGTCGGCTGGAACGGCACCGCGAGCAACTGCATGCCAGCCTGCTCCGGCGTCCGCCCGGCCTTGTGGTTATTGCAGCGGCGGCAGGCGGTGACGACGTTCGTCCAGGTGTCACGGCCGCTGCGCGACAGCGGGGTAACGTGGTCGCGCGACAGGTCTACGACCAGGAAATGCTCGCCGCAATACAGGCAGAGATTGGCGTCGCGGCGGAACAGGGTCGGGTTGTTCAGCGGCGGCGTGTAGGCATCGCGCGCCGGGTAGGCGGCGCCATGTCCGTGGGTGGCGATGATGCTTGATACCTCGACCACCGTGCGGGCTCCGGTGCGGGCATTGATGCCGCCGCGCAGCCGGAACAGGGGTCGCCCGCATTCGTAGGCGACCTGCTCCGTATGGTACAGGCGCACCGCACACCGGTAGTCCACCCATTCAAGAGGCATGCCGGCGACATCGGTGCGCAGGATCTGTTGGCTCAGGGACATACCCATCGCAAACGTGTCTCCATTAGCGCGGCCCCGCCGCTGGCCTTGTTATTCCAGAAGGGGGACCGAAAATCAATCAGGCAGACAACAGGCGTGCATCTTCCTGTACACTCACTCGCCGTAAGAACAAGGGCCCAATAACGCCCCGGGGAGGTTGCCCATGGCACTGGTCATCGGCGCCCTGCGCGAAACAGCCGCAGGCGAAACACGTTCAGCGCTCGTGCCGGAGGTCGCAAAAAAACTTGCGGCCCTTGGCGTGACTATTTATGCGGAGCAAGGCCTGGCGGAAGCTGCGCGAATTCCTGACAGCCGCTTCGAGCATGTCGAGTTCCTCGGCCGCGAGGAAGTGGTCAGCCGCGCGGACATGCTGATCACGGTCAATCCGCCGCCGCTCGAGGTCGCCGCGGGCTTGCGCGAGAATGCCGTCCTGATCGGCTTGCTGCAGCCGCATCGCTCGGACGAGCTGGTCGCCCTGTTGCGCGATCGCAAGATCACCAGCTTCGCAATGGAGCTCGTGCCGCGCATCTCGCGCGCGCAATCCATGGACGCCCTGTCCTCGCAGGCGGCGGTGGCCGGCTACCGCTCGGTGCTGATCGCCGCCACGCAACTCGACAAGTTTTTCCCCATGCTCACAACCGCCGCCGGCACGATTCGCCCGGCCAAGGTGCTCATTATCGGGGCGGGTGTTGCGGGGCTACAGGCCATCGCGACCGCCAAGCGCCTCGGTGCCATCGTGGAAGGTTATGACGTCCGGAGCGCGACCCGCGAGCAGGTCCAGTCGCTGGGCGCGAAATTCGTCGATACCGGCATCAGCGCCGAAGGCAGCGGTGGCTATGCCCGGGAGCTGACGGACGAGGAAAAAGCCAAGCAGGCCGGTATCCTGGCCGATCACATCGCGGCCGCAGACGTCGTCATCACTACGGCCGCCATTCCGGGCCGGACGGCGCCGCGCATCATCGACGCCGAAACCGTGGCGCGCATGCAGCCCGGCTCGGTCATCGTCGACCTGGCGGCCGAGTCCGGCGGCAATTGCGCGCTGACCAAGGCCGGCGAAACCGTCGATGCGGGTGGCGTACAGGTCGTCGGACCAGTCAACCTGCCGGCCGCGCTGGGGCGTCATGCCAGCGAAATGTACGCCAAGAATATTTTCAACTTCCTTTCTCCCGCGATCAGCGAGGGGAACCTGGCCGTGGACTGGGAGGACGAGGTGTTCGCCGGCAGCGTGCTGACGCACGACGGGCGCATCGGCCACGCGCCCACCCGCGAGCGCATCGAGGGAGCCAGCGGAGGACAAGGGTCATGATCGACGGATTCATCGCACTCTACATCTTCATGCTCGCAGCTTTCACCGGCTACGAGATCATCGCCCGCGTACCGGTCATCCTGCACACGCCGCTGATGTCGGGCTCCAACTTCGTGCACGGGATCGTGCTGGTGGGTTCGATGGTCGCGCTCGGCACCGCCGAAAGCCTGACCGGCCAGGTCATTGGCTTCGTCGGCGTGGTACTCGGCGCCGGCAACGCGGTCGGCGGCTACGTGGTCACCGAGCGCATGCTGGAAATGTTCAAGGCCAGCGGGGAGCGGAAATAATGGATTTCGCAACCTTGATGATCAAGGCCAGTTACTTTGTCGCGGCCTTCCTGTTCATTATCGGCCTGAAGCGCATGAGCTCACCGCGCACCGCGCGCGGCGGCATTCTCTGGGCCGGCTGGGGCATGGTGCTCGCGACGGTCGTGACCTTCTTCTGGCCCGGTATGACGACCGTCAACATCACGCTGATCATTGTCGGCATCCTGGTCGGCGGCGGTCTCGCCTGGTGGACCGGCAAGAAGGTCGCCATGACCGACATGCCGCAGATGATTGCGCTCTACAACGGCATGGGCGGCGGCGCGGCCGGCGCGATTGCTGCGGTCACGCTCTACAAGGGCGCTCCCGATTCGGTCACGGTCGGTTTTCTCGCCGTGCTCGGCGGCCTGATCGGCTCGGTCTCGTTTTCCGGCAGCCTGGTGGCTTTCGCCAAGCTGCAGGGATGGATGAACAAGCCGATCCGTTTCAAGATGATCAACCAGGTGAACGCCGCACTGCTGCTCGGCGCGTTCATCATCGGCTTGTTCCTGCTGGGCAATTATCCAGCGCACATCACCCTGGTGACACTGTTCTTCGTGCTGGCGCTGGTGGCCGGCATCATGCTGACCGCGCCGATCGGCGGCGCCGACATGCCAGTGGTCATCTCGCTCTACAACGCCTTGACCGGGCTGGCCGTCGCCTTCAAGGGCTTTGTGCTCGGCAACGAGGTGATGATCATCGCGGGTACGGTGGTGGGCGCCGCCGGCACGCTGCTGACCCAGCTGATGGCCAAGGCCATGAACCGCTCGCTGGCCAGCGTATTGTTCAGCGCATTTGGCGACGAAGCGGTGGATGGCGGCGAAGTCGAGGGCAGCATGAAGCCCATCGAGAGCTCGGACGCCGGCATCATGATGGCTTTTGCCGATCGCGTCATCATCATTCCAGGCTACGGTCTCGCCGTCGCGCAGGCCCAGCACAAGGTCTGGGAACTGACCCAGCTGCTGCTGTCGAAGGGCGTCAAGGTTCGCTTTGCGATTCACCCGGTGGCGGGACGCATGCCCGGCCACATGAACGTACTGCTCGCCGAGGCCGGCGTGCCCTACGACCTGATCTCCGACCTGGACGAGATCAATTCGGACTTCGAGACCACCGATGTGGCGCTGGTCATCGGCGCCAACGACGTGGTCAACCCGGTGGCCCGCACCGACCCGTCCAGCCCGATCTACGGTATGCCGATCCTGAATGCCGACAAGGCCAAGAACGTGATCGTCATCAAGCGCGGCAAGGGCAAAGGCTTCTCGGGCATCGAGAACCGGTTGTTCTATCTCGACAACACCCGGATGCTCTACGGGGACGGGCAAGCCGCGGTCTCCGAACTGATCCAAGCCGTCAAGGCGGGCTGAGCGGCATTGCGGGCCGCCCGGGCGGCCCCCGCAATGCACCGGGATCCGGCGAGCGGCGCTCCAGCCGGCGCCGGTGCCCGTTCGGCAGCCTGGCAGCGGCCTTCGCACCAGGCTATTGCAACGACTTGCTGAAGCCCTCCGGGAGACCCGGCCAACAGCACTTATTAACAAGCCCCTGAAATTACAGCCTCAAACCGTCGTCGTCGCACAAAGCACGCCAATAAGACAACATAACTTATTGTTTTATTTATACTTACATTTATGACGACTTTTTGACCAAACTGAGCTGCCCCCTGAAGTGACGCGGATTTCACCGCTATTCGCAATAGTCGTCCACAGAGTTATCCACAGCTTCTGTGGACAACTTGCATGGGGCCAGGATGGTGTCTCGCCGTGACCATCCTCAAGGTGGCCGTGGACGCCCCGCTCGACACCCTGTTTGACTACCTGGCGCCCGAATCGGGTCCCGCGCCGCTACCCGGCACACGGGTCCGGGTACCGTTCGGCCGACGCCGCCCCGTCGGTCTCGTCATGGCGCAGGCCGAGGCCTCGGCATTGCCGCCGGAGCGCCTGAAGCCGGTCATCGAGGTGCTCGACTCGGCGCCGTTGTTCGATCCGGCCCTGCTACGGCTGCTGGACTGGACGGCGCGCTATTACCAGGAGCCGCCCGGCGCGGTGGTCGCTACCGCCTTGCCTGCCCCCTTGCGCCAGGGCAAGCCGCTGCCCGAACCACCCTCCAGGGTGACCGCCAGGGGCGCGGCCCCGGACGCAATGAAAAAGCGCGCCCCGAAGCAGGCCGCCCTGCTGGACCTGCTCGCCAGGGCGCCGCGCCGCACCGACGATCCCGACCTGCCGGCGGGCTGGCGAGCCAGCGCCGCGCGCCTGGC
Source organism: Gammaproteobacteria bacterium (assembly GCA_047921455.1). Taxonomy (GTDB): domain Bacteria; phylum Pseudomonadota; class Gammaproteobacteria; order Steroidobacterales; family XN24; genus XN24. The sequence goes on along the minus strand of JBLRWC010000002.1, from coordinate 61,384 downwards.
CGCTCGCGGCCTGGTCGACATCGAACCGGAACCGGCCGCCGCTGCATGGACCACGGCGCTCGCCGGGCCGCGGCTGAACGAAGCCCAGGCCGCGGCCGTGGCTGCGGTGATCGGCGACCTGGGGAAATTTTCAACCCGGCTGCTGTTCGGCGTGACGGGCAGCGGCAAGACCGAGGTTTATTTGTCGGCGGCGGCCGAATGCCTGCGACGCGGCCTGCAGGTGCTGGTGCTGGTGCCGGAAATCGGCCTGACGCCGCAACTGGTAGAGCGCTTTGCCAGGCGTCTCGCGGCGCCGGTGGCGGTCTTGCACTCGGCCCTGCCGGCGCGCCAGCGCTTGACCGCCTGGGCGGATGCGCACAGCGGCCGGGCGGCGGTAATCATCGGCACGCGTTCGGCAGTATTCGTGCCGCTGGCGCGCCCCGGGCTGATTATCGTCGACGAAGAACACGACCCCTCGCTGCGCCAGCACGAGGGGCTGCGTTATTCCGGCCGCGACCTGGCCGTGATGCGCGCGAGCCTGGCAAAGCTGCCGGTCCTGCTTGGCTCGGCCACGCCCTCGCTGGAGACCCTGCGCCACGCCCGGGAGGGCCGTTACGCCCTGGCGCGTTTGCCGGACCGCCCGGGCGGCGCAAGCCAGCCGCGCATCTCCCTGGTGGACCTGCGTCGGCATCCCGCTACCGAGGGCATTTCCGCGCCGTTGCTGCGCGCCATGCGCTTGCACCTCGATGCCGGCGGCCAGGCGCTGCTGTTTCTGAACCGCCGTGGCTTCGCGCCGGCGCTGTTTTGCAGTTCCTGCGGCTGGGTCGCCGATTGCCGCCATTGCGATGCGCGCTATACCTGGCACCGCCGGGCAGCGCGCCTGCGTTGCCATCATTGCGGCGACGAAACCGGGCTACCGGCGGCCTGTCCGGACTGCGGGGCCGATCTGCGCCCGGTCGGCGAAGGCACGGAGCGGCTCGAGGAAGCCCTGGCCAGGCAATTCCCGGACGTGCGCATTGCCCGGATCGACCGTGACAGCACCCGCCGCCGGGGTGCCGTGGACCAGATCCTCGACGAGGTGCGCGACGGCCGCACCCGTGTGCTCGTGGGTACCCAGATGATGGCCAAGGGCCATGATTTTCCCGGTGTCACCCTGGTCGGCGTGATCAACGCCGACCAGGGCCTGTTCGGTACGGATTTCCGCGCCGGGGAACGACTGGCCCAGACGCTGGTACAGGTGGCCGGCCGGGCCGGGCGCGCCGACCGGCCCGGCGAGGTACTGGTGCAGACGTCTTACCCGGAGCACCCGCTGTTGCAAAAACTGCTGACCGGCGGCTACGAGGCCTTCGCCGAAACCGCGCTGGAAGAACGGCGTGCTGCGGGCTGGCCACCCTACAGCCACCTTGCGATGCTGCGCGCCGAGGCGGCCAAGCCGGGATTGGCTATGCGCGTCCTGACCGAATGCCGCGACGCCCTGGTGGTCCCGCGCGGACTCAACGTACTCGGCCCGGCGCCGGCGCCGATGGAAAAACGCGGCGGCCGCTGGCGCGCCCAGCTGTTGCTCCAGTCAGCCGCCCGTCCGACGCTGCATGCTGCCCTGGCCGATGTCCGGGCGATCGCGTCGGCGCTGCCGGGGAGCCGCGGTGTACGCTGGTTCCTCGAAGTGGATCCGCAGGACCTTTTCTAGCCGCCTTGCCGGGCAAGCCCGGACGGCTGCCACGACCGGGTGGCGCGCCCGCCGCGCCTGACCGTGGGCGCTGCGTCACGGTACAATCGCGTTCCAACCGCCCCGGCATCCCGGGCGCCCAAGCAACCTGGAATACGCGCCTTGAAAAAACTGCTCGAAAACCTGCTGGCCGATGCGCTGTCGCAACTCGCCGCCCAGCTACAGCTGGACATTGCTCCGGAAGCCCGCGTGGAGCGTGCCCGCGATCCGCGCCACGGCGATTTCGCCACCAATGCCGCGCTGCTGCTCGCCAAGCCGGCAGGCATGAACCCGCGCGCACTGGCCGAACAGATTATCGCCCTGCTGCCGAGCTCGGAACTGGTCGCCAGCGTCTCCATCGCCGGCCCGGGTTTCATCAATTTCCGCCTCAGCGAGCAGGCCTTTGCGCAGGAAATTGCCGCGATCCTCACCAGGGGGGCGACTTACGGTCGCTCAGACAGTGGCGGCGGCCAGCGGGTGCTGGTGGAGTTCGTCTCCGCCAATCCCACCGGCCCGCTCCATGTCGGGCATGGCCGGCATGCCGCCTATGGGGACTCGGTTGCCAACCTGCTGGCGGCGACCGGCCACCAGGTGCATCGTGAGTACTACGTCAATGATGCCGGCCGGCAGATGGACATCCTCGCCGCCAGCGTCTGGTTACGCTACCTGGAGGCGCTCGGGGAAGAATTCGCCTTCCCGGCCAACGGCTACCGTGGCGGCTACATCCTGTCGATCGCCGACCGCCTGGTGGCGCAGGAACACGGCCGACTGCGCCACCCGGCCGCCGCGGTGTTCGCCGACCTGCCGCCCGATGCGCCGGAGGGCGACAAGGATGACTACATCGACGCCCTGGTCGCCCGGATGCGCGCGCTGCTCGGCGAACAGGACTACCGTGCCGTGCACCAGCTCGGCCTCGATGAAATCCTCGGCGATATCCGCGCCGACCTGGCCGACTTCGGCGTCACCTTCGACGAGTGGTTCTCGGAGCGCAGCCTGGCGAAACTCGGCCTGGTGTCCGAGTGTATCGATCGCCTGAAGGCGCAAGGCCACGCCTACGAGCAGGAGGGCGCGTTATGGTTCCGCGCCAGTGCGCTCGGCGATGAAAAAGATCGCGTCGTGGTGCGCGACAACGGCCAGACGACGTACATTGCCTCGGACATCGCCTATCACCTCGGCAAACGGCAACGCGGCCATGAGCACCTGCTCGACATCCTCGGCGCCGATCACCATGGCTACGTGGCGCGCGTGCGCGCGGGCCTGGAGGCGATGGGCGAGCCGGGCGACAGCCTCGAGGTCCGCCTGGTGCAATTCGCGATCCTTTACCGCGGCGGGGAGAAAGTGCAGATGTCGACGCGCTCCGGCGAGTTCGTCACGCTGCGCGAGCTGCGCGACGAGGTCGGCAACGACGCAGCGCGCTTGTTCTATGTACTGCGTTCCAACGACCAGCACCTTGATTTCGACCTCGAGCTCGCGAAATCACGCAGCAATGAGAATCCCGTCTATTACATCCAGTATGCGCATGCGCGAGTGCGCAGCGTGTTCCGCCAGCTGGTGGAAAAGGGCCTCGACTGGTCGGCGGACGAGGGCATTGCCGGCTTCGGCCTGCTGACCACCGATCACGAGCGCGCGCTGATGGCCACCCTGGGCCGTTTCCCCGAGGTCGTCGAGCTGGCCGCCGCAAACCGCGCTCCGCAGAATATCGTGCATTTTCTGCGTGAACTCGCCCAGGATTTCCATACCTGGTACAACGCCTCGACCTTCCTGGTGGACGAAGCGCCGCTGCGGGCGGCCCGCCTGGCGCTGGCCGAAGCGACGCGCCAGGTCATCGCGAACGGACTCGCCCTGGTCGGCGTCAGCGCCCCGGAGTCGATGTAGGCATGGCACGCGACTACAAGCGTCGCCGGCCGCGCAAGCAAGCGACGCCCGGCTGGGTATGGCTGCTCACCGGCTTGTCCCTCGGCCTGGCGGTCGCCTTGCTGGTCCACCTGCGACACACCTCGACCGCGCCCCCCGCGGAGCCGGTGGCTGCTCGCACCGTCCAGCCCGCCTCGCAACAGGCCGACGAGACAGCTGAGCTCGAACCGGCGCCAGAATCCGGCTTCGACTTTTACACCATGCTGCCGGGCCTCGAGGTGGTCGTGCCGGCGGAAGAGACCCGCGAGCGCGGCGCCGGGCCGGCAGCGCCGGCACCTGAACTGGCGCCTGGCCGTTACTGGATCCAGGCCGGCTCGTTCCGGCGCTACCAGGACGCCGACCGCCGCAAGGCCGAGCTGGCCTTGCTGGGCCTGGCCTCGAGTATCCAGCCCGTGACGCTGGACGGCCAGACCTGGCATCGCGTCCGTATCGGCCCGTTGCCCGACGCGGCCCAGGCCGACGCGACGCGCCGTCGCCTCGCGGCAAGCGGGATTGGCGCGCTCGCTGTCCGCGAGCGCAACTAGCGTGTCAATCCTCGGCGCCGCCGCTGCGGAAGTCGATGCCGAGCGCGCGTAGTTTGCGGTACAGGTGGGTGCGCTCCATGCCAACCCGCTTGGCCAGCTGCCCGACCTTGCCTTCGCACAGTTGCAGCTGCTGTTGCAGGTAGGCTCGCTCGAACTGCTCACGGGCCTCCCGCAACGGTAACGCCATCAGGTCCTGGCTCAACAGCGTGTCGGCCTCGCGCGTTTGCTCGGCAAGAATCTGCTCGACCTCGCCGAGGCCCACCTCTTCGTCGCCACCAAGGATCAACAGCCGATGGACCATGTTGCGTAGCTCGCGCACGTTGCCCGGCCAGGGATAGTTGCGCAGCCGGTTTTGCGCCGCGAAGCCCAGCTTGCGGTATGGCAAGCCGGTGCTGTCCACCAGCTTGTCGAGGTAATAGCGCAGCAGTTCCGGGACATCTTCAGCATAGTCGCGCAACGGCGGCACCTTGAGCACGACCACCGCCAGGTGCGTCAACAATTCGCGGCGGAACTCGCCGCCGGCAGCGCCCTGCTCGAAGCCCGGCGGGGCCGAACTGATGATCCGGACGTCCAGTGATTGTTGCGGCCCACCGCCCAACGGGGTAAACCGCTCGCTCTCGAGAACGCCCTGCAGCAATCGCTGCGCCAACGGGCCGAGATCGGGCAAATCCTTGATGAACAGCGTGCCGCCGCGGGCGCGCTCGAAATACCCCGGTTCCACGTTGCCGTTGACGGTGCGGCCGAACAACGCAAGCTGCGCATCGGCATCCTGCAGCGTGCTGGCGACAAGCCGCACGAAGGGTTGGTGGGTACGCGGGCCCTTGGCGTGGATAAATTGCGCGAATGTACCGCGGCCGCTGCCCGGCTCGCCGGTGATCAGTACCGGCGCCGTGTGTGCAGCCAATTGCTCTGACTGTTGACGCAGCGTACGCATGACGGCGCTGCGCCCCACCGGCGCAGCGGTCCCCGTGACGAGCTGGCGGCCGGCACGCCCGGGCGTGCGACCGGACTCGAGAGCCCGTTCGACGGTGCGCAGCAACTTCACCAGTGACACCGGTTTCTCGATGAAGTCGAAGGCGCCCAGCCGGGTTGCTTCGACAGCCGTCTCGACTGTGCCATGGCCGGACATCATCACCACCGGACAGGGCTTCGATGTGTTGCTCGCAGACCATTCCCTAAGCAGGCTGATGCCATCTACATCCGGCATCCAGATATCCAGCAAAATGAGATCGGGGTCGCTCGCCGCTCGTTTCTCCCTGGCCTCCGCCGCATTGGCGGCCGACACGACCTCGTACCCTTCCTCGGAGAGGATCTCCTCGAGCAGGTTCCGGATATCGGCCTCGTCGTCGACGACCAGAACTGACCCGCTGCTCATGCGTGTGCTCTCCTGAATTCGCTGGCCCGCACCTCGCGGCGCAACATCGCGCTACGCGCGTCCTCGTCTGCCGGCAAGGCAATCGTCATCCGCACGCCGCCTTCGTCACGATTGCTCGCCTCGACCCAGCCGCCGTGCTCTTCCACGAGCTTTTTCACGATGGCGAGGCCGAGCCCCGTGCCCTTCGGCTTGCTGGTTACATAGGGATCGAAAATACGGTCCGCGGAATCGGCCGGAATGCCCGGGCCATTGTCCTCCACCATGATAAACACCGCTCGCAAATCGAATTCGTTGGTGCCGCGCGTCGTGACGCGCAACAGCCCGTCGCCCCGGCCCTCGAGTGCCTCGACCGCGTTGCGGATCAGGTTATGCAGAATCTGGCGCAAGCGCCCGGCATCCGCCTCGACCAGCAGCACGTCGGGATCAAGGTTCAGCTCGACCGCAAGCGGAAAAGCATTCGCCCGGTACAACTCGACCACCTCCGCAACCAAGTGGTTGAGTTCGACCGGCGTGATGTCCATGTCCGGCGCGCGCGCGTAATCCGAAAAGGCATTGACCATTTCCTTCATCGCCTCGACCTGCTGCACGATGGTCCGGGTAGCGCGTTCCAGCACGACCGCATCTTCGTCGTTCATCTGCTGCAGGAAACGGCGGCGGATGCGCTCCGCAGACAGCTGAATCGGCGTCAAGGGGTTCTTGATTTCGTGCGCCAGGCGCCGGGCGACCTCGCCCCATGCAGCATCGCGCTGCGCCTGCAACAAGGCCGTAATGTCGTCGAACACAACGACAAAACCATCCGGTTCGCCATCCTCGCCCGGCAAGCCCGAAGAAGCGCACATCAGGACTCTTCGTCCCATTTCGCCACGTAGCACGATCTGTTCACGCCATTCGAAATCACCGCTCTCGGCGTGCGCACGGCCGACCTCGATGAATTGCTGCAGCAACGGCTTGTCCGCCGCGACCTCGGCAAGCGGCCGGCCGATGGCCCCCTCCAGGTCCACGCCCAGGATGGCACCGGCGGCCTCGTTGGCCGTCTTGATGCGCCAGTCCCGCTCCAGCGAGACCACGCCGGTGGACAACCGCCCGAGAATGACGGCCAGGTAGGCACGCTGGCTCTCCACCGCCTGCTGGCTCTCGCGCGCGAGTTCACGCGCACCCGCAAGGCGGGTAATCATGTCGTTGAAGCTATGCACCAGGAAACCCATTTCGTCGCGCGCTGGCATCGGCAGGCGCGTGTCGAAATCGCCCTTGGCGACGGCGCGCGTGCCGGCCACGAGCGTCTGGATCGGCGCGGTCAGCTTGCGGGCAAAGAAAAACGCGCCCCAGACCGCCATCAGCAGGGACAACAAGAGAACCAGGGTCAGCGTCAACGTCAGGCTGCGCGTGAACGGTTTGCGCAAAAAGGACAGCTCGCGATACTGCGCATAAGCCTCCTGCACTGAATTCGCCAGGCGGCTGACGCGCTCCGGGACCGGGAACAGGGCGTGCAGCACCTGCAGCTCGTCGAGCGGGTGACTGCTCGGAATCTCTATGGCCGTGCGCACCACGTACCCGTCGCGCAACGGGTCAAGGCTGACAAACGGCCGGCCCTGGCGAATCTGCAGCATGACTTCCTCGGTCGGTCCCACCGGTATTTCCGCGATGCTGCGCTCCGAGGACAAGGCGATGATGCGGCTGCTTTGCCCGATGACGGTCAACTCGACCGCGCCGGAACTGCGCCGCATGATCTCGAGCTGCGTCGCCAGGTTGAGGTCGTCGCGCCCGCTCAGCGCCGCGGCGATCTGGCGCGTCGCGTCCATGTGTTCACGCATCCGGCTCTCCAGCGTGGCGCGCGACAAGTCCAGCGCATCACCCAGGCCGGCCTCGACATTCACGTCGAACCAGGTATCGATACCCTGGCTGATGAATTGCACGGAGAAGTAATACACCAGCCCCAGCGGCAGCACGGCCAGACCGACGAAAATCGCCACCATGCGCGAGGCGAGCCGGGAACCGGGCACCTGGCCCCGGTATTCGCGTACCAGTCGGACCAGGTTGGCGAGAATCAGCACCAGCAGCATCGAGGCGCCGATGACATTCAGCAGGAAGATCCAGTTGTAGATCTCGCCGAAACGATCTGCATTCTCGACCGTGGAAGCAAGAAACAGCAGCGCCACGATCAGCAGGGACAGGCCCAGCAGGACCAGCGTCGCCAATCCCAGGCGCTTCAAGGAACCAGTCGCCATCGTAGCCAGTCGCTGGAGATGCGCCAGTCGTTCCAGAGGAACCTGATGATCGCGAGCGGGCCGCCGAAGTCCTCAATGTCGACCACCGCACGAATCGCCACGTAGTAACGTTCGCCGCGGCTCAACAGCGCGTCATCGATGATCGGCAACCCGCGCACGCTGCCCAGCGCGTTCAATGCCACCGTCAGGTTGCCAAAAGTCGCCTGTTCGCCGCTGTTCAGATTGCGCAGGATATAGCGCTCGGTCAGGGCATGGTATTGCAGCGTGTACAGTTGCTTGAGCTCGGCAAACTGCGCATTCCAGATGACGCGGCGGCGCTGGGTCAGGCGGATCGTCAGTTCGATGTCCAGCTCGAGGCCGCTGTCGAGGGCTTCGCGTGCAGTCTCGTTCAGGTGGTAATCAATATCGGCGTCGAGGAACCAGACGCCGGCTTCGAGCCGCGTGTCTGCCTGGCGAATCTCGATGCCCTCGTTGGCCTGCAGTGTCCCGGCGAGAAGCAACAAGCCAAGCGAGCAAACCGCGGTGGCCAGCAGCCGCCCCGGGTTGATCTTGCATTGCTGCGCTCGCTGCATCGTTCCTCGCCTAGGCCGGCCGTACCAGGCAAGCATAATAAAAGCCGTCAGCCTCTGCCTCACCGGGCAAAATCTGGCGTCCCGGACCCGCGCGCCGGCCCCAGCCCGGCTCGCCCAGGTCTACCGCCCGTGCGCCTGGCTCGCGCGCCAGGAAGTCCCCCACGAGCGCAGCGTTTTCAGTGCGGAAGACCGAGCAGGTCGCGTACAGCAACCGTCCGCCGGGCGCCAGCAGGCCCCACAGTGATGCCAGTAACGCCTGCTGGCGGACCGCCATGGCCGCCGCGTCTTCGCTGCGGCGCAACAGCTTGATATCCGGGTGCCGGCGCACGACGCCGCTGCCGGTGCAGGGCGCGTCGAGCAGGATACGATCGTAGGGCTTGCCGTCCCACCACCCCGCCGGGTCGCGCGCGTCGCCCGCCAGCACCTCTGCTGACAAGCCAAGCCGGTCGAGATTCTCGCGAATCCGCGCCAGGCGCGCCGGCGCTACATCCAGCGCCGTCAGCTCGATATCCGGACAGTACTCCAGCAGGTGACCGGTCTTGCCGCCCGGCGCGGCGCAGGCGTCCAGCACACGCATTCCGGGCTGCGGTGCCAGCAAACCCGCCGCGAGTTGCGCGGCAGCGTCCTGCACAGACACCTCGCCGTCCGCAAAGCCGGGCAGTGCGTTCACCTCTACCGGCTCCGCGAGACGCAGTGCCGCCGGCGCCGGATCCCACGACGTAGCCGACCGGCCCGTGGCCGCCAGGCGCTCCAGCCAGGCATCGCGCGTCCCACGCAGGCGATTGACTCGCACCCACATGGGCGCTTGCTCGTTAGCGGCAGCGACTATGGCCTCCCAATCCTTCGGCCAGTCGCTCGCCAGCGCATCGAGCCACCAGCGGGGATGTGCGTGAATGACCTCCGGCAGCCTTGCCACGCGTAGCTTGAGGGCGTCGCGCTCACGCAACCAGCGCCGCAAGCAGGCATTCACCAGGCCTGCATACTGGTGGCGGCCGAGTTGCCGCACCGCTTCGACGGTGGCCGCTACGGCGGCGTGATCGGGAACGCGGGTCGCCTCGAGTTGATAAATGCCCACCGCGAGCAGGTCATGCACCTCGATATCACGCACCGGCAGCGGCCGCGCCAGCAACAGGTCGACCCAGCGATCCAGCCGCGGGTAAGCGCGCAGCGTGCCATACGCCAGGCGAGCCACCAGGCCACGATCGGCGTCGGCCAGCCCCGAGAAACCCTGGGCCAGTGCGTCATCGAGCGAACGGCCGCGACGCGCGACGGCGGCGACGATACGGCCGGCCGCGGCCCGGGGTTCGCTGCCCGAGCTCATCAACCGAACCGCGCGCCGAGCACAGTGCGGCCATTCAGGAAATCGCGTGCGCTCATGAGTCTCCCTCCCGGCGGTTGCAGTTCCAGCACCCGCACGGACCCTTGCCCGGCGGCGACGTCGATACCCTCGGCGGTGCTGCGCCAGACGAAACCCGGCGGTCCTTCGCGCTCCGCCAGTGGCATGGCCCGATGCAGCTTCAGGCGTTCTCCCTGCCAACTCGTCCAGGCGCCGGGTTTCGGCGCATTGGCCCGCACCTGGCGCGCCAGTGTCGTGGCGTGGCCGCTCCAGTCCAGCGCCGCGCCGGCCGAATCCAGCTTGCGGGCGTACGTGGCCCGGGAATGATCCTGCGGCCGCGGCTCGAGCCGCCCGGCAAGGATCTCGGGCAAGGTGGCGCGCAGGAGTTCCGCGCATTGCACTGCAAGACGGGCGCGCAGTTCCCCGGCCGTCTCGCTCGCGCCTATTTCCGTAGCTTGCATTTTGTATACAGGCCCTGTGTCGAGGCCTTCGTCCATCAGCATTATTGACACGCCAGTCAGCTCGTCGCCGGCCAGGATGGCATGCTGGATCGGTGCGGCACCGCGCCACCGCGGCAGCAGCGACGCATGCCCGTTGATACACCCGGACGGCGGCAGGGCGAGCACCTCGGGGGGCAACAGCAGGCCGTAGTCCACCACCACCAGGACCTCCGGACGCAACGCGGCCAGCGCCGCCACGGCCGCCGGCGTCCGCAGGCTGGCCGGGGTCTGCACCGGCAGGAAGCGCTCCAGCGCGAAGGCGCGAACCGGCGTCGGGGTCAGCCGGCGCCGGCGGCCAGCCGGCCGATCGGGCTGGGTCAGCACGCCGACGAGGTCCCAGCCATCCGCTACCAGCGCGGCGAGCGAAGGCACAGCGAACTCGGAACTACCCGCAAACATGAGGCGGGGCACAGTGATCAGCCTACAGCGCGCGGACGTTGGCGTCGGGTTCTTTCTGCTTGCGCTCTTTCTCGAGGCGCTTGCGGATACGCTGCCGCTTCAGGTCGGACAGGTAGTCGACGAACAACTTGCCTTCCAGGTGATCCATCTCGTGCTGGACGCACACCGCAAGCAGGCCGTCGAGCTCCATTTCGAACGGTTCGCCGTCCAACCCCAGCGCGCGTACGCGAATCCAGTCGGAGCGGGTCACCTCTTCGTAGAAACCCGGCACGGAGAGACAACCCTCTTCCATGACCTCGGTGCCGCGGCGCTCGAGAATCTCCGGATTGATAAAAACGTGCGGTGTGTCCTGTTTATCCGAGGTATCAGCAACCAGCATGCGACGATGGACATTGACCTGCGTTGCCGCAAGGCCGATTCCCGGGGCCGCATACATGGTCTCGAGCATATCGGCGGCCAGCTGCCGCAGTTCACCGTCCACGACGGCCACCGGCTCCGCCTTGGTGCGGAGTCGCGGGTCCGGATACTCAAGAATGTTCAGGATTGCCATGACAGCCGTTCCAATTCCTCGTGTAATACCCCACAAAGTGCGGCTAACAGTATGACAAATCAAGCCCGTCGTGCTAACTTCCGGCTGACGCAACGGCGTCTCAAGGATGCACGCCCGGGCGAAAACAGCCACAGCTTGGCAGATTATACCAAGCCCAAGCGGCTTCCTCTCAATTAACGGACAGCATGGAGTCAGCCCAGCCATGTCCAAGCCGATCTATCGCCCGACCCGATCACGTCTCCTGAGCGCCTTCGCTGCCACGTTGCTCGTGGCAGGCTGTGCAAGCACGCCCGAGGCGCCGCCGCCAGCCGCGCCCGCCCCGGCACCTGTTGCACAGCCGGCAGCCAGCCCGCCACCCGCGCCGGCCGCCACGCCAGCCGCGCCCGTCCGGTTGCATCCGCGCCATCCCGACCGCTACGTCGTCCAGAAGGGCGACACGCTCTGGGATATCTCCGCCATGTTCCTGCGGGACCCGTGGTTTTGGCCGGAAATCTGGTACGCGAACCCGCAGGTAAGGAACCCCCACCTTATTTTTCCTGGCGACGTGCTGACCCTGGTCTATATGAACGGCCGGCCGCGCATCATGCTCGAACGCGGCGTGACCGCCGCCGACCGGACCGAGCGACTCGAGCCCACGGTGCGCGTCGAGGCGCTCGAAGACGCCATCTTCACGATTCCCTACGATCGCATTGCCGCCTTTTTGAGCCGTCCCTCGGTGCTGGATCGCAGGACCGTCGACCGGGCGCCCTACATCCTGGCCAGTCGCTCGGGCCATCGCCTGCATGGCGCGCAGAGTGAAGTCTATGTTCGGGGCGCGGATTTTTCGATCGACGACAACCTCAGCGTCGTGCATGTCGGCGAGCCGCTGCGCGATCCGGACAACAACCGCCTGCTGGGCTATGAGGGCGTTTATGTCGGTGAGGGCCAGATTATCCGCACGGGCGATCCGGCGACCATGTACCTCGTCAGCACCTCGCGCGAGGCGCTGGACGGCGACAAGCTCCTGCCGGTAGAAACTGATTTCCCGTTGCGTTTCACGCCGCGGCCGCCGGCCACGGACGTGGAGGGTCGCATCATTCATGTGCATGACGGCGTCTTGCGGGCCGGCGCGTTCCAGATCGTGACGCTCAACCGCGGCGCGCGGCACGGCCTCGAACCCGGCCACGTGCTCGCCGTGCACCAGGCTGGTGAGCGGGTACGCGACCGTTTCGGTGGCGGGCGTGTGCAGCTGCCGGACGAATATGCGGGCTATTTAATGATTTTCCGCAGCTTTGAAGATCTCAGTTATGGCCTGATCATGCAGGCGTCGAATGAAATTCGCGTGCTGGACAGGGTGCGCAATCCCTGACGGCGTGAGTCTGTATCCGAATCCGACCCACGACGCCGGCCCACGCCGGCGTCGTGCTTTGCGGGGTCCGCCATGGAGAAGCTCGCTATGAATGAAGCGGCGGCCGCCTGGCTACGCCTGTCGCTGGCGCCCCGCGTGCCGCACGAGGCGGTGTGCGCCGTGGCGGACCATGCAGATGGCCTGGCGGGGCTGATCGACGCCGGCCGCGGCGCATTGACGGCGGCGGGCATTCCCGAGGAGGCGGCCCGCATCCTCACGGGCCCCGCGCCGCCATGGCTGCCGGCAGCGCTCGACTGGCTGGCCGAGCCCGACCACGACCTGCTGACGTTCGCCGACCCGGACTACCCGCCGCTGCTGAAACTCGCCAGCGGCGCCCCGGTCGCGCTGTTTCTGCGCGGCAAGCGCGCGCTGCTCGGCGAGCCGCATTTCGCTATCGTCGGCAGCCGCAATCCGACACCGCAGGGCGCCGAGAATGCACATGCCTTCGCAAAATACCTTGCCGAGTGCGGCCTGGTGATCTGCAGCGGGCTGGCCGCCGGCATCGACGCGGCGGCGCACCGCGGCGCACTCGCGGCCGGTGCGCCGACCACCGCCGTGCTGGGCTGCGGACCGGACCGGATTTACCCGGCCGGGAACGCCGGCCTGGCCAAGCGCATCGCGGCGACAGGCCTGATCGTGTCCGAGTATTTGCCGGGCACCCGGCCAATCAAGGAGAACTTTCCCCGCCGCAACCGCATCATCAGCGGCCTGTCGCTCGGCGTGCTGGTGGTCGAGGCCGCGCAACGCAGCGGTTCGCTCATCACCGCCCGGCTGGCCGGCGACCAGGGGCGCGAGGTCTTCGCCATTCCCGGCAGTATCCACAATCCGCTGGCGCGCGGCTGCCATGCGCTGATCCGCCAGGGCGCGGCGCTGGTCGAAACCGCGCACGACATTTTCGCGGAGATCGGGCCGCTCGCGGGGGTCTCCATGGGAACGAAAACCGCCGTGACCGACCCGGCGGCGGTTGCGCTGGAAGCCGATGACGACTGCCGCAGGCTGCTCGACGCCCTCGCGCACGACCCCTGCGGGGTCGACGGGCTGGCGGTCCGCACCGGTTTGACGGCTGCGGAGGTTTCCTCGATGATGCTGATGCTTGAACTCCAGGGAGTCGTGGAGTCCCTGCCGGGCGGACGTTTTGTCCGGAAATCGACGAGGTCGTGAAATGACGGAGAATGTGCTCGACGTGCTGATGTACCTGTTTGAAACAGCAGGTGACGATGGCGTGCCGCCGGAACCGAACCAGGCCGGGCTGCGCGACGAGCTCGAGCGCGCCGGCTTCCGCGATCGCGAGATCGATCGGGCGCTGGAGTGGCTGGATGGCCTCGCGGTGCGCCGCGCCGACGAGGGCGGTGAACCGCCGACCGAGCGCGCCATCCGCATCTACGGTCGCGACGAGTGCATCCGCATGGATTCCCAGGGCCGCGGGTACATGATGTACCTCGAGCAGATTGGCATCCTCTCGCCCCACCAGCGTGAACTGGTCATCGACCGGCTGATGGCGCTGGATTGCGAAGAAATCGATGTCGACGACATCAAGTGGGTCGTGCTGATGGTGTTGTTCAGCCAGCCCGGCGAGGAAACTGCCTACGCCCGCATGGAAGATCTCGTATTCGAGGACCGGGCCTGGGCGCACTAGGCGCCAGCCCGACCACGCGGCCCGGGCAGACAGTCACAAGGGCCGTGGCGTAAGCCACGGCCCGTTTTTTCGACCAGTGGACTAAAAAGTTGTCATGAGCAAGAACCTTGTAATTGTGGAATCGCCGGCGAAGGCCAAGACCATCGAGAAATATCTCGGCGGCGACTTCAAGGTGCTCGCTTCCTACGGCCATGTCCGCGACCTGGTCGCCAAGGAAGGCGCCGTGGACCCGGAAGCCGGGTTCACCATGAAATACCAGGAAATAGAGCGCAATCGCCGCCACATGGACGCCATCGCCAAGGCGATGCGCAACTCCGAAGCGCTCTACCTGGCCACTGACCCGGACCGCGAAGGCGAGGCGATCAGCTGGCACGTCTGCGAGGCGCTGCGCGAACGCGGCCTGCTTGACGAGCGCCCCGTGTACCGCATCGTGTTCCACGAAATCACCAAGCGCGCAGTGCAAGAAGCGCTGCAGCACCCGCGCGATGTCTCTGCGGACCTGGTCGATGCGCAACAGGCGCGCCGGGCGCTCGACCACCTGGTCGGCTTCAACCTCTCGCCGCTGTTGTGGAAAAAAATTCGTCCTGGACTGTCCGCGGGACGCGTCCAGACGCCGGCCCTGCGCCTGATCGTCGAGCGCGAGGCAGAGATCGAGGCTTTCAAGCCGGTGGAATACTGGACCCTGGAGGCCGAGCTCGAGAAAGCCGGCCAGTCGTTCCCCGCGCGGCTGGCCGAATACGGCGGTCAGAAAATCGATGACAAGCTCGAAAAGTTCTTCATCGGCGACGAGGGCGCGGCCCGCGAGGCCGAGCAAACGCTGCGCGAGGGCGCGGCCGGCAAGCTGAAGGTGACGTCAGTCGAGCGGCGCCAGCGCCGCCAGAACCCGGCGCCGCCGTTCACCACCTCGACGCTGCAGCAGGAAGCCGCCCGCAAGCTTGGCTTCACCGCCCAGAAGACGATGCGCACCGCCCAGCGCCTCTATGAAGGCGTTGATTTCGGCGAGGGCGCCACCGGCCTGATCACCTATATGCGAACCGACTCGGTATCGCTGGCGGGCGACGCGCTCAACGAGATCCGGACCACGATCGGCCAGCGGTTTGGCGCCAAGGCGCTGCCGGAAAAGCCGCGCTTTTACCGCACCAAGGCCAAAAACGCCCAGGAAGCGCATGAAGCGATCCGGCCGACGTCGGCCGCCTGGCATCCCGACAGCCTGGCCGGGCGACTCGATCGCGACCAGCAGCGGCTCTACGAACTCATCTGGAAACGCACCGTCGCCAGCCAGATGGCGAGCGCGGTGTTCGATACCGTGTCGCTCGACCTCGTGCCGTCCATGGCGCCCGACGCCGGGCACCGGTTCCGCGCATCCGGATCCATCCTGGTGGAACCCGGTTACATTGCCGTGTACCAGGAAGGCCGCGACGATGTCGAGGACGAGAAAGACCGGCGCTTGCCGCAAGTCGAGGAGGGCGAGCTGATTCCCCTCAACAAGCTGGACGCGGAACAGCATTTCACCAAGCCGCCGCCCCGTTTCAGCGAAGCCAGCCTGGTCAAGACGCTCGAAGAATTCGGCATCGGCCGGCCCTCGACCTATGCGACGATCATCTCCACGCTGGTCGATCGCGAATATGTCGAACTCGATCGCAAGCGATTTATTCCCACGGACGTCGGCCGCATCGTCAGCAACTTCCTCGGCAATCATTTCACGCGTTACGTGGACTACGATTTCACGGCGCGCATGGAAGACCGGCTCGACGCCGTGGCGCGCGGCGAGCAGGGTTGGCGCGAACTGCTGGATCGTTTCTGGACGCCCTTCGATGAACTGATCAAGGAAAAAGAGGCGTCGGTCAGTCGGCGTGACGTCATGCCGAACCGCGAACTTGGCAAGGACCCGGCAAGCGGCAAGCCGGTGCTCGTCAAGATTGGCCGTTTCGGTCCGTACGTGCAGATCGGCACGGCCGAAGACGAGGACAAACCGCGTTTCGCCGGTATTCCCCGCAGCAAGAGCATGCAAAACATCACGCTCGAGGAAGCGATGGAGTTGTTCAAGCTGCCGCGCGAGCTCGGCGAAACGCCCGAGGGTTTGCCGGTGCTGGTCAACATCGGCCGCTTTGGCCCGTTCGTGAAATACGGCGCCAAGTATGCCTCGCTCAAGAAGGACGACGATCCCTACACCGTCGGCCTGGAACGCGCCCTCGAGATCGTCCGTGAAAAAGAAGAGCTGGAGCTCAAGCGCACCATCCGGGAATTCCCGGAGCACGGCATCCGTATCCTCAAGGGACGCTTCGGCCCCTATGCCACCGACGCCGGCCGGCGTGCAAGTATCCCCAAGGGCCAGGACCCCGAGCAAGTCACCCTCGAGGAGGTGATGAAGCTGCTCGACGAGGCGCCGGCCAAGAAGGGCGCCCGCAAAAAGAAAGCTGCAACAAAGAAGGTGGCTGCGAAGAAGCCGGTAGCCAAGAAGAAAGCCGTGAAAAAGAAGGCTTCGGCCCGGAAAAAAGCGCCCGCCAAGAAGACGCCCGCCAAAAAAGCAGCAGCCAGGAAAACGGCCGCTGCCGGGAAGCCGGCCGCCAAGAAAAAAACCACGCGCAAGAAACCCGCCGCGACGTCGAAAGACGTGCAGCAGCCCGCTGTCGAGGGCGGTGCGGGAGACGTCGGGCGCTGAACATGGCCATGCAGCACCCCGTTGGAAAGAAAGAAATCGAGGCCGTGGAAGACTGGCTCAGGTCACTCCACGACCACCTGACCGGGGAACTCGAAACGCTCGATGGCGGTACCCGCTTCCGCCACGACAGCTGGGAGCGCCCCGAAGGCGGCGGCGGCGATAGCCGGGTCATCGAGGATGGTGCACTGTTCGAAAAGGGCGGCATCAACTTCTCCGCGGTCCACGGCGCGGCGCTGCCTCCCTCCGCGACCGCACGCCGACCAGAGCTGGCCGGCCGCAGCTTTCGCGCGACCGGCGTTTCCATGGTGTTGCACCCGCGCAATCCCTACGTGCCGACCACGCACGGCAACTGGCGCTTCTTCGTCGCCGAAAAACCCGGCGAGACGCCCGTGTGGTGGTTCGGGGGCGGCTTCGACCTGACCCCCTATTACCCCTATCTCGAGGACGTCCAGCATTGGCACCGCCTGTCGCGTGCGGCCTGCCAACCCTTCGGCGAAGATGTCTATCCAACCTACAAGCGCTGGGCGGACGACTACTTCCACCTCAAGCATCGCGACGAACCGCGCGGCGTGGGCGGCTTGTTCTACGATGACCTGAACGAATGGGGCTTCGAGCGCTGTTTCGAGTTTTCGCGCGCCATCGCGGCGCATTTCCTGCCCGCCTACACGCTGATTGCGACGCGTCGACGCCACACGCCGTGGGGCGAACGCGAGCGCGATTTCCAGCTGTACCGTCGCGGCCGGTATGTGGAATTCAACCTCGTTTACGATCGTGGCACGCTGTTCGGGTTGCAATCGGGCGGGCGGATCGAATCCATCCTGATGTCGCTCCCCCCGCTGGTGCGCTGGCGCTATGACTGGCGCCCCGAGGAAGGCTCGCCGGAGGCTGCGCTGTACCGCGATTTCCTGAAACCCCGCGACTGGCTGGAAGACTGATGCGTCCCAGGTTCCACCTTGCTTTTCCGGTACACGACCTCGCCGCCGCGCGCGAGTTCTACGCCGGCCTGCTCGGCTGCGACGTCGGCCGCGAATCGAGCCGCTGGATAGATTTCGACTTCCACGGTCACCAGGTTACGGCGCACCTGGCGGACGCCGGCGGCGAGTCCATGGCGAACCCGGTGGACGGCGACAAGGTGCCCGTGCGGCATTTCGGCCTGATCCTGGAACGCGACGCCTGGGATGCGCTCGCGACCCGCTTCAAGGCCGCCGGGGTGTCGTTCCTGATCGAGCCGCGCGTGCGCTTCGCCGGGCGGGCGGGCGAGCAGGCAACCATGTTCGTCAGGGACCCGTCCGGAAATGCATTGGAATTCAAGTCATTTGCCGACGAGAGGGCGATCTTCGCCCCAGATCCCGAGGTCGGCTGAACCGGGCCAAGCCACGCCGGTCGCCGCCAGCGGCCGGCGACCGGCAGCCAGCCCAGGGCGAGCGCTTTGCCGCGTCAGGCCAGGGCGAGCCAGATGTTCGCCAGCGCCAGCACGAAAATGCCAACCCAGGTCGCCAGCGTACCCATGACGCGCCCGGAACTCGTGCCGCTGCTCTGGCTCAGGCCGTAGGCATGCGCAATGCGCGCCAGGAAAACGACGGCGCCGACAATATGCAGCAGCCACGCGGCGGCGCCGCCCAGCTCCGCAAGCAGCAACAAGACCAGGAACAGCGGCACGTACTCGGCGAAATTGCCGTGCACGCGCACGGCGCGCTCGAGGCCGGTGTCGCTGCCCAGGCCAAGGCCGACCCTGGCCCGCCGCCGGTTGGCGACCACAAGGCCGCACAGCACGATATAGAGGATGCCGAACAAGCCCGCATACAGGGCGGTGATCGTAGGATTCATGGGCGCCTGACCTGCTGCATGGTGACGGCCACAAGCTTAACCGAGGGATGCACACGCCGCGATGCATACCGTCAAAAATTGCGCACCGCATGGGGCACGGACCGGCAGCGGCAGCCAACGACCGGCAGGGGCCGCTGGCAAGGGCCGGCAAATCGCGGGACAATCGCATTATTGCATCTCTGTGGATATCCCCATGAAAACACCCATACCCGCCGCCTACCCGACCACCCGCATGCGCCGGCTGCGGCGGCACGATTTCAGCCGCCGCCTGGTGCGCGAATCGCACTTGTCGGTGGACGACCTGATCTGCCCGGTGTTCGTGCTTGATGGTGAAAAGCGGCGCGAGCCCGTGCCCTCCATGCCGGGCGTGGAACGGTTGTCCATTGACGAGCTGTTGCGCGAAGCGGCGGCCTGGGCCGAGCTCGGGCTGCCGGCCGTGGCGCTGTTTCCGGTCACCGCGGCGGACGCCAAGAGCGAGGACGGACGCGAGGCCTGGAACCCGGACGGACTGGCGCAACGCGCCGTGCGCGCGCTCAAGGCGGCTTTACCGCAACTCGGCGTCATCACCGACGTCGCCCTGGATCCGTTCACTACCCACGGCCAGGACGGCATCATCGACGACACCGGCTACGTGCTCAATGACATTACCGTCGAGGCCCTGGTCCGCCAGGCCGTGTCGCACGCCGAAGCCGGCGCCGACATGGTGGCGCCCTCCGACATGATGGATGGCCGCGTTGGCCGCATCCGCGCGGCGCTCGAGGCCGGGGGCCACGTCAACACCGCGATTCTCGCCTACGCAGCCAAGTATGCCTCGAGTTTCTACGGTCCGTTCCGCGATGCCGTCGGTTCCGCGGCCAATCTTGGCGGCGGCAACAAGTACGGTTACCAGATGGACCCCGGCAACAGCGACGAAGCGATCCGCGAAGTCGCACTCGACATCGCCGAGGGTGCGGACGCTTTCATGGTCAAGCCCGGCATGCCTTATCTCGACATCGTGCGGCGCGTGAAGAGCGAGCTGGGTGTGCCTACCTTCGTCTACCAGGTGAGCGGTGAATACGCCATGCTGAAAGCCGCGGCCGCCAACGGCTGGCTGGACGAGAAAGCCGTCGTGCTCGAGTCGCTGCTGTCCATGAAACGCGCCGGTGCGGACGGGATCCTCACCTATTTTGCGCCGCTCGTGGCCCGTTGGCTGAAACATCCCTGAAGCCTTGGCTGCGCCTCACAAATATGCCGTCTTCGGCCACCCGGTCGCGCATAGTCGCTCGCCCTGGCTGCATGCCCGCTTCGCTGAATTGACCGGCCAGCTGCTGAGCTACGAAGCGCGCGACGTGCCGCCGGGAGAATTTGACGCGGCGCTGGCGGAGTTCCTCGACGAAGGCGGCAAGGGCTTGAATATCACCCTGCCCCACAAGCTGGCCGCCTTCGCGGCTGCCGGTATCTTGACGCCGCGGGCCCAACGCGCCGGGGCGGTGAATACGCTGGCCTTGCAACGCGCCGGCCTGCTTGGCGACAACACGGATGGCGCTGGGCTGCTGCGGGACCTGCAGGAAAATCTCGGCATCACGATCGGCGCCCGGCGCGTCCTGCTGCTCGGCGCCGGCGGCGCGGCACGTGGCGCGTTGCCGGCATTGCTCGACGCCGCGCCACAAGCGCTCCTGATCGCCAACCGCCACGCCGGCAGAGCAGCGGCGCTGGCGGCCGAGTTTGCGGCCGACGGGCCGGTCTCAGGGGTGGCACTCGACGCCCCGCACGCACCGTTCGACGTGATCATCAATGCAACATCGGCAAGCCTGGCGGGCGAAGTCCCCGCGCTGTCCGCGGCCGCCGTCGGCCCCGCCACCTATTGCTACGACATGGCGTACGGCACACAGCCAACGGCATTCATGCGCTGGGCGACAGCGCATGGCGCCGCCGGTGCCAGCGACGGCATCGGCATGCTGGTAGAGCAGGCCGCGGAATCCTTCGAGCTGTGGCGCGGCTTGCGGCCGCCGACAACGTCGGTCCTGGAGGAACTGCGGCGCCAGATTATCGGCGGCACAGCATCATGACTGCCGGGGAGGCCGGCTGCGACCCGCGGTGCGCGGCGGTGGCCTGCTGCCGCTAGTCGGCCAGGTAACGGTCCTTTAGCCGCACATAATGCGCCGCAGAGTAACGCAACATGGCGAGCTCCTCGTCGGACAATGACCGCACGCGCTGCGCCGGGCTGCCCCTGTAAAGACTGCGCGCCGCCAACCGCTTGCCGGGCGCGACCAGGCTGCCGGCGCCAAGGAACACCTCGTCCTCGACAATCACGCCGTCGAGCAACGTGGAGCTCATCCCCAGCAGGCAGCGGTCACCGATCGTGCAAGCGTGCAGCATGACCTTGTGCCCGATGGTGACATCAGCGCCGATCACCAGCGGCATGCCGCCAGGCGAATAAGGGCCGTCGTGGGTTACATGCAGCACGCTGCCGTCCTGGATATTGCTGCGCGGCCCGATGCTGATGGTATTGACGTCACCCCGCGCCACGGCCATCGGCCAGATCGAGGCGTCGTCGCCCATTTCGACGCGCCCGATGACGAGGGCAGTGGGGTCGATCCAGGTTCGCTGGCCGAGTACGGGAAACTGCCCGTCGAACGGCCGAATGTTCATTGTCCTGGGCCGCGCAGCGTCACAAGCTCCTCGGCGGTGGTCGGGTGGATCGCGACGGTATCGTCGAAGTCCCGCTTACAGGCGCCCATGCGCACCGCGACGGCGAAACCCTGCAGCATTTCGTCGGCGCCGTGACCGATCACGTGGCAGCCGACGATGCGTTCGTTCTCGCCGACGGTAACGAGCTTGACGGCAGCCGGCACTTTACGCGCCGTCATGGCGTAATACATGGGCGTGAAACTGCCCTCGTAGACGCGCACCGACTCGCCGTAACGGGCATGGGCCGCGGGCTCCGACAAGCCGACGGTGCCGATCGGCGGGTGGCTGAAAACCACCGTCGGGATGCAGTCGTAATCCAGGCGCCGCTCCGGCATGTCGCCGAACAGGCGGTCGGCGAGCCGCCGCCCCGCCGCGATCGCCACCGGCGTGAGCGCCGCTCGGCCGGTCACGTCGCCGATGGCATGTATACCGTCGACGTTCGTATCCTGCCATTCGTTCACGGGCACAAACCCATGCTCGTCGGTGCGCACACCGACGTGTTCGAGCCCCAGGCCCTCGATGTTCGGCTTGCGGCCGATCGCCCAGAGCACGGTGTCGAAGGGCCCGAGCCTGCGGCCGTCGACAGTCAGTAATTCGAGGTCGGCGTCGGTGCGGCACAGCGCCGCCGGCACCGCGCCGGTCTCGATGCGTATACCGTCGCGCCGCATCTGGTCCATGAGCGTTTCGCGCAGCAGCGGGTCGAAATCACGCAGCACGCCGTCGCGTCGCACCGCAATGGTGACCTCGGAGCCCAGCGCGGCGAACATGCCGCCGAGTTCGACAGCGATATATCCACTGCCGATGATCAGCACCCGCTCGGGCCGCGTCTCGAGTGCGAAGAACCCGTCCGAGGTGATGCCGAGTTCGGCGCCTTCGATGTCAGGGATGTCGGGCTGGCCGCCGGTGGCGATGATCACGTGCCTGGCGCGGCAGGCCTGGTCGCCGACCTGGATACCGCCATCCGCTTTAAAGGCTGCCCGGCCGCGCAGCAAGGTGACTGCGCGCTTGTCGAGATTGCTCTCGTAGATCCCGTTGAGCCGCGCGATGTAGGCGTCGCGACGGGCTTTCAGGCCGGCCCAGTCATGTTCGCCGGACACCACGCTGAAGCCGTAGCCCGACGCGTCGGCAATGGCGTGCGCAATGCCCGCCGCGTTCCACATGAGCTTCTTGGGTACGCAACCGACGTTGACACAGGTTCCGCCGAGGGGACCCTGCTCCGCGACCGCGACGCGCGCGCCGTACTGCGCCGCGCGCTGCGCGGCCGCCAGGCCGCCGCTGCCACCGCCGATTACGAACAAGTCGAACTGCCGACTGTCAGACATCTATCATTCTCCTTTGCACGAACCCGATTCTAACGTCTCGACAGCAACCAGCGCGCGCAGCGGCCTGGCCCCGGCGCGTGTTACCATCCGGCGCCGCCACGGCGCCCCGGAGAACCCATGCACAATCCGCTACTCGACGCCGCCGATCTGCCGGCTTTTTCGCGCATCAAGCCCAGCCACGCCGAGCCGGCGATCCGGGCCATCATCGAGGAAAGCCGGGCGCAAGTCGAAAATATCGTCGCCGCCGCACAGCCGCCCCGCTGGGACAACCTGGTCGTGCCACTCGAGGAGGTCGAGCACCGCCTGGCGCGCACCTGGGCGCCAATCGGACACCTGAACGCCGTGCATAACACCGAGGCGCTGCGCCAGGCCTATAACGCCTGCCTGCCGCTGTTATCCGACTTCAGCAGCGAGATGGGCCAGCACGAAGGCCTGTTCCACGCCTTTCAGGCCGTGCTGGCCGAGGAAGGCGATCGCCTCGATGCCGGCCAGCGGCGGATTCTCGAGGATTCGCTTAGGGATTTCCGGCTCGCCGGCGTCGCGCTGCCGCCGGGGCCACGCGCGCGCTACCGCGAAATCATGCAGGAACTCTCGATGCTCGGCGCGAAGTTCGAGGAAAACCTGCTCGATGCAACGCAGGCCTGGCGCCTGGAAATACAGGACGAGTCCCGGCTCGCCGGTCTTCCCGAGGGAGCCCGGGAACGGGCGCAACAGGCCGCGCGCAGCCGCGGGCTGGACGGCTGGGCGCTCACGCTCGATTTCCCTTGCTATCACGCAGTCATGTGCCACGCCACCGACCGGGAATTGCGGCGCGAAATGTACTCCGCGTGGGTGACGCGGGCCTCCGAATGCGGCCCGACGGCCGGTCGCTTCGACAATGGCCCGGTCATGGAATCAATCCTTCGGCTCCGGCACGAGGCCGCGGCGCTGCTCGGCTTTGCCAACTATGGCGAGCTCTCGCTCGCCACCAAGATGGCGTCCTCGGTGGACGAAGTCAGGGGCTTCCTGGAGGATCTGGCGCGACGCAGCCGACCCGCCGCCGAGGCGGAACTGGCGGCGGTCCGGGAGTTTGCCGGCCAGTCACTGGCTGCCTGGGACATCGCTTTCTGGTCGGAACGACTCCGCGAACACGCTTACGAGGTGTCCGACGAGGAACTCCGCCCCTATTTCCCGGCGGATCGCGTCATGGACGGACTGTTTGACACGGCCGCGCAACTGTTCGGCATCCGCATCGTGCCAGGTGGCGAGGTAGACACCTGGCATCCCGACGTCGAATTCTTCCGCATCGAAGACGCCGACGGCAGCCTGCTGGGCCAGCTCTACACCGATCTCTACGCGCGCGAGCAAAAACGCGGCGGGGCCTGGATGGACGAGTGCGTGGGCCGCGCCCGGCTGGGCTCGGTCCATGCGTCGCCGGTTGCGTTCCTGGTGTGCAACTTCATGCCGCCGGTCGGCGATCGACCGGGGCTGCTCACCCATGATGACGTGGTTACGTTGTTCCACGAATTCGGCCACTGCCTGCACCACCTGCTGACGCGGGTAGACTGGCCGAGCGCCGCCGGTATCAACGGGGTCGCCTGGGATGCCGTGGAGCTGCCGAGCCAGTTTCTCGAGAATTTCGCCTGGCACCCGACAGTCATCGAGCAACTCTCGCGGCACTACCGGACTGGCGAGCCGCTGCCGCGCGCCATGCTGGAGCGGCTCATCGCGAGCCGCAACTTCCAGTCGGCGATGCAGATGCTGCGCCAGGTCGAGTTCGCCTTGTTCGATATACGCCTGCACGGCCGCGAGCCCACCGATGCGGCGGGCGTGGTCGCCGAGCTCGATGCGGTGCGGCAGGAAATCGCCGTCGTCGCCTATCCCGAATTCAACCGCTTCGCGCACGGGTTCTCGCATATCTTCGGCGGCGGCTACGCGGCTGGTTATTACAGCTACAAGTGGGCCGAGGTCCTGTCGGCGGACGCCTTCAGCCTGTTCGAAGAGAACGGCGTGATGGACCCGGCCGCCGGGCGCCGTTTCCGGGAATGCATCCTCGAAGTCGGCGGTAGCATGGATCCGCTGGACGCCTTCATCGCTTTCCGCGGCCGGCCACCGGAGCCGGGCGCGTTGCTGCGGCTCGCCGGCATCAGCGAGGACACCGCCTCGGCGGCCTGAAGTCATGCGTGTCGCAAGCTGGAACGTCAATTCTCTCAAGGTGCGGCTGCCGCAGGTACTCGACTGGCTGGCGGCGAATTCGCCCGATGTCCTCGGCCTGCAGGAAACCAAGCTGGTGGACGCGGTGTTTCCGATCGAAGCGATCCGCGCGGCGGGCTACGAGGTCAGCTTCAGCGGCCAGCCGACCTACAATGGCGTGGCGCTGCTGTCGCGCGCGCCGCAGGCGGATATCGTCACCGGGCTGCATGGCCTGGATGATCCACAGCGCCGCGTGCTGGGCGCAACGATCGACGGCGTGCGGGTTTTCAACCTGTATGTGCCGAATGGCCAGGCGGTGGGCAGCGACAAGTACGAGTACAAGCTGGGCTGGCTCGAGGCGCTGCGAGCAGTACTCGAGGCCGAGCTTGCCCGGCACGAGCGCATCATCGTCATGGGCGACTTCAACATCGCGCCCGATGACCGGGATGTGCATGACCCCGCGGCCTGGGCTGGCAAGGTGCTCTGCAGCGAGCCGGAACGGGCGGCGCTGGAGCAGATCATGGCGCTGGGTTTCGCAGATACCTTTCGCTTGTTCGAACAGCCCGAGGCCATCTACAGCTGGTGGGACTACCGGGCTGCGGGCTTCCGGCGGAATCACGGGCTGCGTATCGATCTTGTGCTGGCTACCCGACCGCTGACCGGGTCCTGCCGCGGTTCCTGGGTGGATGTCGAGCCCCGTCGCAACGAACGACCGTCCGATCATGCGCCGGTGCTCGCGGAATTCGATTTGGCGGGCTGAATTCTCGTGACCGTGGTCACAGAACCCGCAGTGGATCGTAGCGGTCCCTCCGTCGCTCCCCTAGACTGAGATGATGGAAGCTGTTGCAAGCAAGGGCCGCGTACTGATGCTCCGGGATCGGCGCAGCGATCACGACATCACTAATACGGTGCTCGTGACCGACTGGAAGCCTGTCTGGGAGGTCGTGGACAGAAGCTTCACGCGGCTTTATCCGGGTTTGCCGCTGCGCATCCTGCACCAGGCCTTCGAGGATTTCGACAAGCTGTTTCGCGGTCGTATGCCGGGATACTTTGGCTGCGACACCGTCTACCACGATATCCAGCACACCCTGGACATGACCCTGGCGCTGGCGCGCTTGATCGAGGGACACGAGGTTTCCGTCAGCGCAGCCGAGCGCCTCGGGGCGCCGCGCGCGATTCTCGGCATTATTTGCTCGCTGTTCCACGACGCGGGTTACATCCGCCATACGCTGGACGAGCGCCGCTACAACGGCGCGGAATTCACTCGTTCCCATGTCACGCGCAGTGCCCAGTTTCTTGCTCGCTACCTGAATGACATTGGCCTGGGCGCCGCCTCCGGGGTCGCGCGCCAGGTGGTGCATTACACGGGCTACGAAGTGCGCCTGGACCAGATCCAGGTCGTGTCGGACAAGGACCGCAAGCTCGGGCACTTGATGGGCACCGCGGATTTGCTTGCGCAGATGTCCGACCGTTGCTACCTCGAGAAATGCCGCGACCGGCTCTACCCGGAGTTCGTCCTCGGCGGCATTGCGGCGTGGCGGGAACCGTCGGGGCGCGTCGTCACGCGCTACCGCTCCGGCCTCGACCTGCTGCGCCAGACCCCCGCTTTTTTCCGCCAGGTGTGCGAACCGCGTCTTGAGCGCTCGTTTGGCGGCGCCTATCGTTACCTGGATGCCGTATTCGACGGCCGCAATCCCTACATGGTGTCGATCGAGCGGAACCTGTTCTATCTTGAGCGCGTCCTCGAGGGTGAACGCTGGCCACTGCTGCGCCGTCATCCGACGTGCGAACTGGCTGATCCCTCTTCACTCGAGGATGTCCGCCGACTGGTCGCGGAGCGCCTGCGCGAATTAAGGTTCGAAGCCGCCTGATCAGGGCTTGCGACCATGCTCCGGCCAGGGCGCGAGCCGCGCTCGCCAGCGCCCTAAGCGGGTGGATCACCTCGCTGCGACACCGGCAACCGCCAGCCGTAACGGATGCCCATGAAACGCAGCGCGAAACACAGCGTGCCCGCGGCCAGCGCGCTGGGCAGCTCGGGCAGACCCAGGACGTGAGCGGCAACAACAACGATAGCCCCGCTCAAAGCGGCCACCGCGTAGAGCTCCTTGTAGAGGACGTGCGGCACGTCGGCGATCAGGACATCGCGCAGCATGCCGCCACCCACCGCCGTCAGCATGCCCATCAGGACACTCGGGACGGGCCCGAGTCCGAACGCGAGCGCCTTCGAGGCGCCGGCGACAGCGAATAACGCCAGCCCGGCCGCATCGAACAGCTGCACCGGGTGGTTCAACCGCTCGAACAGGGACATGCGCCAGAACACCAGCAGGCCCGCCACGCAGGCCACCGCGAAGTAGCTCCATTCCTGGAAGGCAGCCGGCGGACTGGCGCCGATCAGGACGTCGCGCATGATGCCGCCCGCCGTGGCGGCGACGCAGGCCAGCACCAGCACCCCGAACAGGTCGAGCCCCCGCCGCACGGCTATCGTCGCGCCGCCGATCGCGAACACGAAGATCCCTGCCAGGTCGAAGACGAGCAAGTTGAAGTTGCCGATTCCCATGGCCGCGATTATGCCCCCGCGCGCGCAAAAGGGTGCTGCCCGTCACCAGCCGAGCTGGACCATCCGTTCTTCGATGACCTCGACGTACCACCCCATCTCCCGGGGCCGTCGGCTGAGTGGCGCCGGCAACACTGCCGCGAGGCCCATGGCCTGTTCCCGGGTGAGGGCCGCGGCATCGACGCGGTAATGATGCCGGGCCGCAGCCTCGGCGCCGTAGGTGCCAGGACCGAACTCCACCACGTTCACGTAAAGCAGCAGGATGCGGTCCTTGCCGAGCACCCACTCGGCCGGTGGCGTCAGCGCCCACTCGTACACCTTGCGCAGCGGGTTGCGGTGCGTGGTGAAGTAGAGATTCTTGATGAGCTGGTGGGTGAGGGTGGATGATCCGCGCATCGCCGTGCCGGTTCCCTCGGCCGCTGTCCGCGCCCGCCGCAGTTCCTCCCAGTCGAAGCCGCGGTGGCGGAAGAAGCGCGCGTCCTCGGCCGCCACGACGGCCCGCGGCAGATGCGGCGAGATCTGGTCCCGGTCGCGCCACTCGTAGACGCGCAGCGGCTCCTCGCCCTGCAGCCAGCGCTCAACCGTGCGTTGCGCCTGCACCCCGGTAATCGGCGGCGGCATGAAGCGCAGGTAAACCAGCCCCGCAACGCAGAGCAGGTAATAGGCGACCGGGATCACGACCAGCGCGAGCGCCAGGCGGCGCAGCCAGCGCTGGGCCCGGGGTTTCGATTTGCGTTTCATCCGCCCCACCGTTTTGAACACCCGATGCGGCCTCAAGCTTCCCCGTTCGGGCAGCACATGGCAAGGAAGCGGGATATGTGTTCAAACCAACAGACAAGGGTGCACCACGCACCTCATAGTCAAACACCTATCGCAATCAGCTGGCCATTGGCCAGAGAGGTATTTTGATGAACCTCGCATTCATGAAGAATCTGCTGCTCCTTTGTATTGTCGCTTCGGCAACAGTCGGGTGCGCAACGCGCGAACAGACGGGCCAGGTGATTGGTGGCGTGGCGGGTGCGGCCGCAGGCTCCCAAATCGGCGGCGGATCAGGACAAACCGCTGCCACAATCGGCGGGGCTCTGCTTGGTGCATTCGTCGGCGGGCAAGTGGGCAGCCGCATGGATGAACGGGATCACCGGCAAACCAGCCTGGCGCTGGAGAATTCACGCACAGGTCAGAGCACAGCGTGGAACAATCCGGATAGCGGTAATCAGTACAGCATCCAGCCCACCCGAACCTTCCAGGCTGCCTCAGGTCCATGTCGCGATTACACCATGGATGCCGTCATCGACGGCCGCAACGAAACCGTCACCGGTACCGCGTGTCGCCAGCCTGACGGAACCTGGAAGTAGCAGGGAAGCATATCTGACTATAATTTCGTCGAAGCCACTGCATCCCGAGAGCTTCCATGGCGAATCGCATCGAGCGCATTGAGCTCTGGCACGTGAACGTGCCGCTGCCCGAACCCTTCTGGCCCTCCTGGATTCCGGGTTATCCGCAGACCCATGTGGCGCAAACCTTCGCGCGCCTATATACGAGCGACGGCCTGGTCGGCGAAACCGGCGGGCCGGCCTTCACCACCGAACGGCGCGGCTTCGGCGACCTGCTCGGCGGCTTCCTGCTGGGCATGCGGGCGGACGATATGGAGGGTTTGCGCAAGCGCCTGCGCGAAGCCTCCTACCTCGGCTGGCGCAACTGGTGGCTGGAAGCGGCCTACTGGGACCTGGCGGGCAAGATGGTCGGTAAGCCCGTCTACCAGCTCATGCAAGATCGCCCGGAGATGGTGCGCACGGCGCCCGTGTACGCATCCACCGGCTCGCTCAAGCCCCTCGACGAGCGGCGCCGCTATCTCGACGAGATCCGCCGCATGGGCCTCAACGCCGTCAAGATTCGCGTCAAGTACGCGACGCTCGACGAAGACCTGGCGCTGGTGCGCGGCGTGCGCGAGCATGTCGGCGACAACTTTGTCATCGGCGTGGACGCCAACCAGGGCTGGCCGGTTTCACTGTTCGGCAAGAATCCCGACTGGGACCTGGAGCGCGCCACGGCCTTCGCCCGCGGTTGCGACGAGCTCAACGTGGCCTGGCTCGAGGAGCCGCTCGATATGCACGACTGGCACGGCATGGCGGAGCTGCGCCGGCGCGTGAAGACACCGATCGCGGGTGGCGAGCTGCACGGCGCCTGGCATGAAATGCAGCCGCTGTTCGAGCACGACAGCCTCGACAAGTACCAGCCCGATGCCATGTTCTGCGGGCTGACAGTGGCGCAGCACGTGATGGCCGAGTGCCGGACGCGGGGACTCGACTTCACACCGCATACCTGGTCGAACGGTTTCAACATGGTCGTGAACCTGCATGCTTTCGCCGCCTGGGAGCGGCGCAAACTCATCGAGTTCCCGTACGAGCCGCCAGGTTTTGTGCCGCGCGCCCGCGAAGGCGTCATGCCGCCCATCGAGCTCAACGCGGATGGCACCATCAACGTCCCGCAGGGCCCGGGGCTCGGGCTGCGCATCGATGAGTCACTCCTGAAGCGCCACGGCAAGCGCTTCCATGTCTCGACGCCGCTGCGGGTCGCCGTCAAGACCCTCCGCGAGAAGGGCCTCAGGTCCGCGCTGCTCCTGCAGAAGGCCAAGAAAAAGGCAGAGAGTGCGGCGGCGCCCCCGGCCCGCAAGCTCAGCTGAAACTCACGCGACTGCGCAGCGCCTCCAGCGTGATCTCCGGCGTGCGCAGCGAACCCGCGTCGGGCCCACCGCCAACCACCACGCCGCGCCCGGCGACCGGCGGCAGCGTGCCGAGCTGGAAGCGCCCTGGCTTCGGCTGCTGACGGATGAAGCACTCTTCGTCGAAAAACAGGCGGTCATCGCCGCCGTCCACGTCGTCCGATTCGATGGAGTCGAAGCCGACCACCTCGCGAATGGCGTCGAGGGTGGCGTCGATCTCGATGGGCTCGATGGTCTTTTCGTGGGCGTCGATCAGAAAAGCGTGCATTGCGGCGTGTCCCATGAAGGAAGGGGTGCGGCGATTGTAGCAGCGCGCTTGAATTGGTATCCGGCCGCTTTCGGGCGGTAAACGAGGGTCAATGCTGGATGCTCATTGATACTACCGAGGGCGTCGCTCTCCATGACCACGTTCTTGGCAAGTTGGAAAGTGTCGGCCCGAAGGACTGCCCACAATAGCGCACGCCGCACGCGTGTCTGCCTGCTCGGTCCCAACGGCTGCGGCAAAACAACCCTGTTGCGCACGTTGCTCGGGCTGATCCCGGCGCTGGACGGGGAGATCAGCCTCGGCGGCCACGCCCTCAGCAGCCTGCCGCAGGCCGTGATCACGAGGCAGCCCGGTCAGACTTCAGAAACCAGAGACACTCCATGCAGGCTCCGGCATCTGCCGGCCACCACCTGCGGTCTCCGCGCCACGCCAGCCGGGCTAATATCGCCCATTACAACGTTGCATGCGGAGAAACCGACGTGAAAGCATCAAACGGACTTTGCGGCGTGGCGGTCGCACTGGCACTGGCCGTCGGCGGCGGCCCCGCGGTGGCCGCCGACACGCTACTGTTTGCCGCCGGCAGCCTGAAAGCTGCGCTGGGCGAGGTGGTCGCCTCCCACGACGCAAAGTACGGCACATCGACCGGCACGCGCTTCGGCCCGAGCGGGCTGCTGCGCGGCGCCATCGAGGAAGGCGAGCAGCCTGATGTTTTCGCGTCTGCCAACATGGCGCATCCGAACAAGCTGGCCGGCGACGGCTGGGGCAGTCCCGTCGCGCTGTTCGCCCGCAATCAGCTCTGCGGGCTGGCCCAGCCAGGGCTCACCGTAACCAGCAACAACCTGCTCGACGTGTTGCTGGATACGGGCGTGCGGGTGGGCACCTCGACGCCTGTGGCGGATCCGAGCGGCGACTACGCCTGGGGGCTTTTCAAACGCGCCGAGACACTGCGGCCCGGCAGCTTCGCCATGCTGGACGCGAAGGCTCTGCAACTCACCGGCGGGCCCGACAGCGCGCCGCTGGCCGTCGGGGCGGATTACGGACTCATCGTCCGGGCCGATGCGGGCACCAAGGGGTGGCGCCTGGCGCTGTTCATCCTCTCGCCAGAGGGCCAGGCCATCCTCGCCAGCCACGGCTTCGAAGCGGACGCCGTGCCGCGCTGACCGGCCGTGTAATTCCGGCGTCGAGTTCGGCGGGTCCAGGATTTACTGGCCGTGATGAACGCCTCATTCCTTTTCGGAATGACCGCATGACAAAAGATCATTTTCTTAACTTTCTCCACCCGGGTATGGTCGTCTCCGCAATAGTTTTACAGCCTTGGAACCCCGCAAGGCCCGCCACATAGCACGGCTCTTTCGGTGGCGGCTGCGGACTCGAGACACCAGGAGAAAGCACCCGATGAATGCGTTGCGACACTTTGCCCTGTCCCTTGCCCTGCTGAGCAGCTCGGCCTGGGCGGTACTGCCATTCGAGAACACCGGCAGACTCTACGTATCGATCTGGAATGAAGATATCGTCAAGGTCTTCTCGCAGGAAGGCGAGCTGCTTGACGTCTTCACAGCACCGGGGCTGGAGGGCCCGCGCGGCATCGCGTTCAACCCGACCAATGGCGATATCTGGCTCGCCGGCGAGCACAGCAATACAGTCTATGTCTTCGACAAGAACCACCGGCTCAAGCGGGTACTGGAGCATCCCGATTTCCTGGAACCCGTCGGCATCAGCTTCAGGCACGAGAGAGGCCATGCGCTGGAGGTCTATATCAGCAATTCCGGCAATGCCTCGATCGACCCGGACAAGGGTAATGAGATCATGGTGTTTTCGCCCAACGGCAAGTTGCTGCGCCGGTTCAGTCACCCTGATCTGAAGGATCCCAACTGCTCGGCGTTCCTCCCGGACGGCAGCTATTTCGTCACCAATCGCCTCCAGCACAGGGTGGACTATTTCGACGCCGGCGATAATTTCGTGACCAGCTTCAGCTACGTGCTGGCGGATGGCAGTCCCGGCCTGCTGAGCACGATGGCCGTCGCTCGCGACCCGCAGAAGGGCACGATCTGGGCCACCGGCGGCGGCGGCCCGCGAGCGATCGTCGAGTTCGACCTGGATGGCAACATCCTCACCGTGATCGACCAGGCAACGCTGCGTGACGTCACCGGCGACGAAAACCTGACCATCACCCCCCAGGGCATCGCCTTCGATGAAAACGGCAATTTCACGGTCGCCTCCTTCGACAACCAGGTCTTCCGTTTCAACAACGACGGCGAGTTGATCTGGATCGAGGACGAGGACGGCACCGAGCGCTACGCGTACCGGACCGGCACCGGCAACTCGAGGAGCATCGCTCTCGAACCGGTGCGCCCTGTCAAGGGTCCGCGGCGCTGAGAGCAGCGCCGCGGACCGAGGGTACCAGCCCGGCTCAGAAGTGGTACTGGGCGCGCATGATCAGGATGTTCGGCGATTCGTCACCGACCACGTTGCCACCTACCGTGGCGCCGCTGTCGTCCACGTCAACCATGATGTAGTTGAGCATGAAGCGCACGTTGGCGTTCGGGTAATAATTGACGCCGAAGGTCACCGTCTCCTGCTCTCCGCCCTGGAAACCCGCATCGTTCAGGTCGATCGTGCTGTAGCGCAGGGCCAGTTCCCAGGCACCGCGCTGGGCGCTCGCCGGCGTCAGGCCGCGGAAGATGCCGTCACGGTAGCCGCGCTTCTCTCCGGTGACGACCCAGACACCCTGGATGTAATAGCCGGAAAAACTCGGCTCTTCTCCCGTGTTCCGGTCGACGTCTACATTGAAATACTCGGCCACCATGTTGAAGGGACCGGCCTGGTAGGCGGCCTCTAGACCCAGCTTCAAGGTGCTGTCGACGTCGCTGATGTTGCCGGTGTCGATCAGGCGGTTGCCGTCGGCGCGGGCCTCGGGACGGTCCCGGTAACGCCGCACATCGTAGTCGCGCACGTCCTCGTAAGCCACGGACGCCGCCAGGTGGAGCTGGTTGCCTCCCATCTTCGGCGCATAGATGAAGCGGCCCGCGATACCGATCGGGTCGTCGCCATCCTGGTTGCTGCCAAGCCCGCGTCCGTAGACCATGCCCTGGAAGCCCATGGTGTCGCCGTACCAGTCGTAGCCTATGCCAAGGCGACGGGCGTCCACCAGCGCCGTGTTGGAAGATGCGCGCTCCAGGAAGGGGATGTTGTTGGTGCTGGCCACTTCTTCCATGCCCATGGGCACCTTGAAGTTGCCGATCTTTATCGTCCCGCCCTGCCACTTGCGGCGCAGGATGATGTCCTGGGCATTGGTATTGTTCTCGGCAAAGTCGTACTCGATGATGCCGGACCAGTCCTCATTGATGGTGCCCTGCAAGCCGATCCGGGTGCGTCGCATGAGGAAACCGTCATCCAGGTCGATGTTGTCGTTGTCATGAATGCCGTAGTCGAGGTTGAAGCGACCGCGCACCTTGAACTCGGGAGTGGCCGCGGCGGCCATCGCCCAGGAAAACATCGCCGCGCCCAGCGTCAGCGCCAGGCCACAGCGTAAAGCCTTGTTATTGAACATCAGTGATACCTCGGTATTTCAGGGAGCCGGTCGGGCTATTACTTGGCATTCGGAAAGAACAGCTGCTCGCCGTTCAGCTTGAACTCTGCAATGGCGGCCTGGCCCTCGGCAGACAGCAGCCACTCGTGCCAGGCCTGCGCCAGGTCGTGCTTCAGGTGCGGATGCCGCTCCGGACTGATGAGCAGGGTGCCGTACTGGTTGAACAGCACCGGGTCGCCCTCGAAAACGATCTCGAGGTCCTGGCGGTTGGCGAAGCTGATCCAGGTGCCGCGATCCGCCAGCACGTAGGCATTCATCCCCGCGGCCGTATTCAGCGTCGCGCCCATGCCGCTGCCCAGCTCCCGGTACCAGCTGCCCTTGGGCAGCCCGCCGGCGGACTCCCAGATGCGCTGTTCGGCGCGATGGGTGCCACTGTCGTCGCCACGGGAGACAAAGACTGCCTCTTTCTCGCGGATCATCCGGAACGCCTCGGCCGCCGTCTTCACCGCCTTGACGCCGGCGGGGTCGCCGCTCGGGCCGATGACCACGAAGTCGTTATACATCACGTCGCGGCGCTCGGTGGCGAAGCCTTCCGCCACCATCTTCTTTTCGCCGGCGGTGTCGTGCACCAGCAGGCTGTCTGAATCACCGTTGCGCGCGATCCGGAAGGCCTGGCCAGTACCCACGGCCACGACGCGGACGTTGATGCCCGTCTTGTCGCGGAAGATCGGGATGATGTGACCGAACAGACCGGAAGCCTCCGTCGAGGTCGTAGAAGCCAGGACGATGAACTTCTCTTCTTCCTGGGCGGGCACGGCGGCCGCGAGCAAGGTGAGCATGAGCGACAGGATGAGCAGGCGCATTTTCATGCGGTTCCCCCGATGTTGGTTGCATTGGATTGGATTGGATTGAAGCCGACATTGTGCCGCACAATTTTGCTTGATGAGCTATTGATCGCCTTTACTGAAATCTACGCAGTGTAAAGACACAAAAAAGCATGCATCACATGCCGGCCTACCTGACCACCGCAGAAGTCGCTGCCTTTCTTTCGCGGCGTATCACAAGTGCGGTCACCCCGAGCACGGCTTCCTGCGGGTACGCTGCGACAGTTGCCACGCCGATGCACTGGCATTCGCTTATGCTGGCCGAGCTGATCCCATGAGGAACCGATTTGATGAAAATCCTGCGGACCCCTGACAGCCGCTTCCGCGACCTGGCGGCTTTTCCCTTCCAGCCCCGGTACGCGTTCATCGGCGAACTGCGCATCCACTATGTGGACGAGGGTCCGGCCGATGCCGCGCCGATCCTGTTGATGCATGGCGAGCCGACCTGGTCCTACCTTTACCGGCACATGATTCCGGTGCTGGCTGCCGCTGGCCACCGTGTGCTCGCCCCTGACCTGGTCGGCTTCGGCCGCTCGGACAAGCCCGCCGAACAGTCGGACTACAGCTACCAGCGGCATGTGGACTGGATGTTGCAATGGCTCGAGCAGGTCGATCTCGCCAATGTCACGCTGGTGTGCCAGGACTGGGGCTCCCTGATCGGCCTGCGCCTGGTGGCCGAGCAACCGCAGCGGTTCGCTCGCGTGGTGCTCGCCAATGGCGGCCTGCCGGTGGGCCGCGGCAGCATGCCGCTCGCTTTCCGGATCTGGCGGGCGTTCGCCACCAGGTCGCCATGGTTCCCGGTCGGACGAATCATTTCAGCCGGCTGCCGCCAGCGTCTGCCGAGCGAGGTGCGCGCCGCCTACGAGGCCCCGTTTCCCGGGCCTGAATTCATGGCAGGCGCCCGTGCCTTTCCGGCGCTGGTGCCCGTCACCCCTGGTGATCCGGCGGTGCCGGCCAACCTGCATGCCTGGCAAGTGTTGCGCCAGTGGGAGAAACCCTTCCTGACCGCGTTCAGCAGCGGCGACCCGATCACCCGCGGTCTCGACCGGGCATTCCAGCAGCAAATCCCCGGGGCACGAGGCCAGCCCCATACCATCATCCGGGGGGCGGGGCACTTCCTGCAGGAGGACCGCGGGCCGGAGCTTGCGCGCGTGGTCGCCGACTTCATCGGGTCGACTGCACCGGCAACGCCCGCCAGAGGGCCTGAAGACCCGCCGTTGACCGTAAAGTCGTAAGTGATAAGCGCTCTATCCGCCGCCTGTCACCGGAAAATAAAGATCTTTCGTGTGAAGCCTTGTAGCTTATTGATTCTTTTTTGCCGGCTCGGAGCTTTCCGCGGTCCGGTTGAATCCTTTATTAGTGCAAACCTCATTCAAGGGCAAGAACTATTCCTTTTGGCGTTTCCGATAGTGAAACAGTCGTGTCGCGCTCACGCCAAGTCCTGCTCCTTGGTATTAACACGTAGCCGTTTTCGTCTGCCTCAATCTTCGTCTCGTCATCCGATAGAATCTTTGCATAAGCATTTGGGTTATCAAATGTAACCAGGAGCCCAATCGGGCGAGGCAAGGCAAGCCTGGCCATCAGGCCCCGGGATCTGACTGCCGCTCTATACTCAGACCTCATTTCTTCGAGCACATCGTAGCTAAATTGTTGTACAGGCTCTATCTCAGCGGAGTACCTGATAGCAGCCCCAAGCCCACCTCGAGGCGCGTTAGTGCGGACGTTCGGGTTCTCGGCAGCCAAGGCTGAATCCAGCGGAAAGTCCGCTAAACCATCCTCCGCAATCGTCACAACCACAACTCCCTGGGCAGTATCGATCTCGACCCTAAGGTCATTAATCGAAAAGTTTCTACCTCGAAGCTCAAAGGCCGGTCTCGTCTTTATGTGCTCTCCCTCTATGTAGGCGCTCATGAAGGCTTCATATAGGTCAGCGTACGGAATCATCCTCCAATCTTCATCGCTGCCACTTGCGCCGGCT
The DNA here is from genome assembly GCA_047921455.1 of Gammaproteobacteria bacterium. GTDB lineage: Bacteria > Pseudomonadota > Gammaproteobacteria > Steroidobacterales > XN24 > XN24. The sequence continues at coordinate 24,697 of JBLRWC010000002.1, read as the reverse complement.
ATTACCAGGACGGATGTGATCAGGGCCAAAATGAATTTTTTCATGATTTTCTCCACTCCCCGGCGGCCAGCATCTTCACCGCTCTGCCCCGGGCGACTTCGGTCGAGCAGATCGAGGCGTTGCTGCCCGTGCCGGCTGACACCGGAAAACTCGCCGAAGCATCGTACTGCAGAATCAGCACAACACAATCTGCCGTTAACGGCCAGTTATCGCGCACGGGTCACCCCGGCGAGGAGCGGGCACCAGCCAGCGAAAAGGTGCTTTATTCGGCTGATACTCACGCGTTTCCGGGGTCATGACGGCGCTCCAATATACCTGTGTTGATATACAGTATACTGGCGGCCGATACCCTGTTTTGCAAACGCTTTTATCTATGGAAATCACGTATTTAGCGGTGCGCATCTATGGCCGGACCGCCGTGCCCAGCGCCGGATCGTAGAACCGAACCGCCTCACCCACAGCCCCCGCACACTCGCCCGTCAACGCCGCGGCGTCCGCCAGCATCCACGCCCGGCCATGCCTGAGCGCCACGGGCTGCGCCTTCGCCCCATCCAGGCACGGCGCCATCTGCGAGGCGGCGACGAGCAGCACCCCGCCCGGCTCGCCCTCCAGCCATGAAGCCGCATCCCGCAGCTCCGCCTTCGGCTCGCGCCGGAAGCCGAAGTGCACCACGGGGCGGTCGACCTGCAGCATGAGCTGCTCCTTCCATCCCATCATCGCCAGCGGCCGCGACGACGGCACGGCCCGCCGCACCTCGGCCATCAGCCCGACCGCGGAGCGCGCCTCGTTCATCAGCGGTTGCCCGAGCCAGCCGTACGTCAGCCAGCCGACGGCAAACAGCGCCAACAGCGCCGCCGGTTCCCGTCGCCGGGCCCGCCCGAGCACCGCCAGCCCGACGCCGGCCACCCCGAGCAAGCCGGCCAGCCCCGCGACGCCCGCCGCGGAAAATCCCTGCCGCGCGACCCGCTCGCCCAGCCCGCCGATGTCCAGCACCAGCGCCACGCCGGCCACCAACGCGCCGGCCCCCACAACAACCACCAGCGCGAGGCACAACATGCGCAGCCCGGCCCTGCGCAGCAAGCCCTCGGCCAGCGGTGCGGCGGCGAGCACGAACGCGGGCAGCGCGGGCAGCAGGTACACGCCGCGCTTCCCCGGGCTGAGGCTGAAGAACACGACCACGCACGCCGCGAAGCCGAGCAGCAGCCAGTAGCGCGCGTCGCCGCGCGCGAGCCGCCGGCGCCACGCCGGCAACAGCCAGGGCAGCGCGAGGGTGCCGGGCAGCCACGCCCACGGAATCACCTCGACCAGGTAGTACCAGGCCGGGCGCAGGTGCGTCCAGGTCGACGCGTAGCGCGTCACGGTCTGGCGGAACAGCAGCTCGTCGCGATAGGCCGCGAGCGCCGGGTCGCCGCTCCACCAGGTCGCGAGCAGCATGGGCACGAGCCAGCAGGCGATCGGCACGAGCATTGCGACCGGCGCGAGCAGCCACTGGCGCCAGGTGCCGTCGATCCGCGGCAACGCATCCGGCCGCCGCCAGCGCAGCCACGCCCACGGCAACAGCACGAGCAGCGGCAGGAAGCCGACGCCCTTGGTGATGATCCCGAGCCCCATGGCGAAGCCCCCGGCGGCGTACCAGCGCCAGTCGGGCCCGAGCAGCAGGTGGCGCAGCAGGCCGTACAGCCCGAGCGTGGTCCACAGCGCGACCAGGGCGTCGAGCTGGGCGGTGCGCGACTGCAGCGTGAATTGCAGGCTGGCGAGCAGCAGCACCCCGGCGGCCAGCGCGACGCGCCGGTTCCACAGCCGCCGCGCGAGATCGTGCACGAGGGCGAGCATGCCCAGCCCGGCGAGCAGGGAGGGCAGCAGGAAGGCGATGCGCAGCTCGCCGGTCAGCGCGTAGAACAGCGCCGTGAGCCAGATGAACAGCGGCGGCTTGTCGGCGTAGAGTTCGCCGGCGATGCGCGGGAACAGCCAGCGGCCGCTGTGCACCATGTCGCGGGCGATGAGGGCGAAGCGCGGCTCGTCCGCCGGCCAGGGGTCGCGCAGCCCGAGCCCGGCCGTGAACAGCACGAGGGCGGCGAGCAGCAGCCAGCCGAGCTCGGCCCGCGGCGAGCGGACGCTCAAGCCCCGGCCGGCCCCGGCGTGGCGCGGCGCTCGCGAACGATCAGCTGCAGGTTGCGGCCGTAGATGAACAGCCCGGTCAGCTGGCCGACGATGAACACGGGGTCGGCGCGATAGATCGCGTAGCTCAGCAGGGTCGCGCCGCCGGCGAGGCTGAAGTACCAGAACTCGGTCGGGACGATGCTGCGGCCCTTGCGCTCGCTGCTCAGCCACTGCACGAGGAAGCGCGCCGAGAACAGCGCCTGGCCGATGAAGCCGACCGTGAGCCAGACCGTCTCGGCGTTCATTGCGGCAGGCGCCGGCGGCGCAGCAGCCACATGACGCCGATCAGGTCGACGATCCCCACCCAGAGCCGGTTGTTGACGCCGTACTTGGAGCGGCCGCGCAGCCGCGGGCGGTGCTTGACGGGCGCGCTGCGCACCTCGAGGCCCTCGCGCCGCACGAGCGCCGGCATGAAGCGGTGCAGGTGATCGAAATACGGCAGCGCCAGGAACACGTCGCGCGGCAGCAGCTTCACGCCGCAGCCGGTGTCGGGCACGCCGTCGTGCAGCAGGCCGCCGCGCACGGCGTTGGCGATGCGCGACGACAGGCGGCGCAGCCCGGTGTCGTGGCGCTCGACGCGGTGCCCGATCCAGAGCGCGGGCGGATGGTCCATGGCGCGCGACGCGGTCCAGATGCGGGCGAGATCGGCGGGATCGTTCTGGCCGTCGCCGTCCAGCGTGCCGAGCCAGGCGCCGCGGGCGGCCAGCGCCCCGGTGCGCAGCGCGGCGCTCTGGCCGCAGCTCCGGGCGTGGCGCAACAGCACCAGCTCGGGATAGCCGGCGGCGGCGAGCGCCTCGAGCCGCGCGACGGTGCCGTCGCGGCTGCCGTCGTCGACGACCAGCACTTCCCAGCCGGCGATCCCGGCCATCGCGGCGCGCAGCTCCTCGAGCAGCGGCACGATGCTGTCCGCCTCGTCCTTCACGGGAATGATGATTGAAAGTTCCACGGCAAGACCTCGCGGGTGATTGCCATGAAATCCTAAGCCCCGCCGCTTAAGCCTCGCTTAATGTCGCCGGGCGGCAGCGCCCGCAGCCCCTCGATGCGCGCGACGAAGCCCCCGTCGGGGTGATTGCCCAGGCTGAGCCGGGCGCCGTGCAGCTCCACGATCCGCGTGACGATGGCGAGCCCGAGACCTGTGCCCTGGGTGCTGTGATCGCGGCCCCGGTAGAAGCGCTCCGCCAGCTTGCCGACGGCTTCCTCCGGCACGCCCGGGCCGCTGTCGTGCACGCTCAGCGCGACCTCGCGGCCGGTCGCCTCGAGCGCGACGCGCACGCTGTCGCCGGGCCGCGAATAGCGCACCGCGTTGTCGAGCAGGTTGCGCAGCGCGACCCGCAGCAGCTCGGGGTCGCCCGGCACGTGCACCTCCGCGGCAGGCAGCGCGGCGACAAGCCTGCGATCCGCCTCGGGATGCGCGCCGCGTACGACGCCGATCGCCTCGCGCACCAGCGCGGCGAGCGCGACCGGGACGGGCTGCTCGAGGCGCTGCACGGGGTCGAGCCGCGCCAGGCGCAGCAGCTGTTCGAGCAGGTGCCCGGCACGGTCGACGCCGCTCTCGATCTGGTGCAGGGCCTTCTTGCGCATGGGCGCGTCGGTGCTGAGCAACGCCACCTGGGTTTGGACCTTGAGCGCGGCCAGCGGGGTGCGCAGCTCGTGCGCCGCGTCGGCCGTGAAGCGGCGCTCGTTCTCGAGCGTGCGGCTGACGCGCGCGAACAGCCGGTTGATGGAATTCACCAGCGGGCGCGCCTCGGTCGGCACCTCGCCGCCGGACAAGGGCGCCAGGTTGTCCGGCGTGCGCGCGGCGACCTCGGAGGCGAGCCGGTCCAGTGGCAGGAGGCCGCGGCGGATGGAGAAATAGATCAGCAGCACGAGTAGCGGGACGATGACCAGCAGCGGGAGGACCGTCTGGCTCGCGACCTCGAGCGCCGCGCGATCGCGCAGGCTGATCGGCTGCGACACCTGCACGCGGTGCCGGCCGTCTGCCGATGTCAGGTTGAGCACGCGCCAGGATTCTTCGCGGCGGATGATGTCGCTGTAGCCGGCGACGCCGAGGATCGGCAGGTCGGGGGCGTCCAGCGAGCGCGCCAGGATGGTGCCGTCGCCGCGGCCGACCTGGAACTCCAGCGGCGGCTCGTAGACATCGTTGTCATCCCGGCGGACCCGCGCGAGGCGGCTTGCGAGACCGGCCAGCTCGCCTTGGTCGTCCTCGATGATGGCGAGCAGCAGGTGCCCGGTCTGCGCCAGGCTGCCGTCCATCAGCTCTTCGGCCTCGTGGCGCGCCATGATGTAGCTCAACCACCCGGTCAGCAGCCAGATCAGGAGCACGGCGGCGCACACGGCGGCGAGCAGCCGCCAGCGCAGCGATTTCCGCCGGTCGACATGCGCCGGCCTCGTCACGGCGCGGGCTCGCCCAGCTGGTAGCCGCGGCCGCGCAGGGTGCGGATGACCTCGGCGCCGAGCTTCTTGCGCAGGTGGTGGATGTAGACCTCGACGGTGTTGCTGCCGACCTCCTCGCCCCAGGCGTACAGGCTCTCCTCGAGCTGGCTGCGGGTGCGGATGTGCTTCGGATGCGTGAGAAAGTCCAGCAGCAACGTGTACTCGCGCCCGGACAGCGCCACTTCCTCGCCGGCGCGCGTCACGCGGTGGGTGACGGGATCGAGCGCGAGCTCGCCGTGCTCGAGCACCGGCGCGACCACGCCGCAGGCGCGCCGGATCAGGGCGCGCAGCCGCGCGAGCAGCTCGGGCAGG
>JBLRWC010000002.1:0-19692 GCA_047921455.1 Gammaproteobacteria bacterium | reverse complement strand
CACGCCGCAGGCGCGCCGGATCAGGGCGCGCAGCCGCGCGAGCAGCTCGGGCAGGTCGAAGGGCTTGGTCAGGTAATCGTCGGCGCCGCTGTCGAGCCCGGCAATCTTGTCCTCCTGCGTGTCGCGGGCCGTGAGCACCAGCACGGGGGTGGCATTCCCGCCGCGGCGCAGCTCGCGCAGCACGGCGAGGCCGTCCTTGCCCGGCAGGCCGAGATCGAGGATGCAGGCGTCATAGGCGTTGTCGGCCAGCGCATGCAGCGCCTGCTCGCCGGTCCTGGCCCAGTCGACGGCGAACGCCGAGAGCATGAGTCCCGCGCGGATCCCATCACCCAGTAGCGCATCGTCTTCGACCAGCAGGATCTTCAATTAATCAGCGTCGCTCTCGATGTTGTTCAGCAGGGCCTGGATCTCGCGGCGGCGACCCGCGTCGGCCAGCTCGCGCCCGGGACGCGGCGGCGCCGCGAGCGCACGCTCGAGGTGGCTGCGGCCCTCGGCCACCCGGTCATGCTCCACAAGATACTCGCCGTAGAAGAAGTTGGCATCAATCCCCTGCGGGTTGATTTCCAGCGCCTTCTTGAACAGCTTCTCGGCGCGCTCCTTGTCGCCGAACCCGACCGGCCAGCGCGGCACCTTGGCATACAGCGTCCCGAGGCTGGTGTACGCGGAGCCGTTCATCGCGCCCTCGTCCAGCTTGAGGCTCTCCTCGAGCAGCTTGCGCGCCTGCTTGGCCAGCGACAGCGCCCCCAGCCCGCCGCGTGCCCCCGCCTCGCTGGAGACGATGATGCCTTCCCAGATCAGCACGGCCGGGACGTTCGGGTTGGCCTCGCTGACCGCGTGCGCCTCTTTCGCGAGCGCGGCGTACTGCTCGGCGTGCTGCTTCTCGGGGAGGGTGTACTTGATCTCGGCCCAGCGATCCTGGAGCGGGACTACGAGCGCGTCGTCGCGCGCCGCCTGGGCGGCCGGCATGAGGGCCAGCATGGCCGATATAAACATTAATTTTCGAAACATTTCTAATCCTCTTTATGGAGCACTTTCAGTCGGCGGCGTGCTGCTTGATCACGGCGAGCTTGCCGCGCACGCCCCGGTCGATGAGCGATGGGGCGCAGCCGTTCAGCCAGGCGAACAGCCGTTCCGGGAAGCCGATCAGGGCGTCCGGGGTGTCGTCCTTCAGCATCCCCACGATGCGCGCCGCGACGGCCGCCGGGCTGTCGCAGGCGTTGCCGAGCGCCTTGTTCAGGGCGACCACGGCCGGCGAGTTGAGCGGCGTGTCGATGGCGCGCGGCGCGACGTGGATGACGCGCACGGGCGAGTCGGCCAGCTCGCGGCGCAACGCCTGCGAAAAGCCGCGCAGGCCGGTCTTGGCCGCCGAGTAGGCGGCGAAGCCCGCGAACGGGATGCTGCCGAAGGCCGAGCCGACGTTCACGATGGCCGCCTCCGGCCGCGCGAGCAGCCCGGGCAACATGGCGCGGGTGAGCTGGATGGGCGCGGTGAGGTTGGTCGCCAGGATGCGCTCGACGCTCTCCTCGTCCTGCTCGGCGAGGAGGCCGAAGCCGCCGACCCCCGCGTTGTTGACGAGCCCGTTCGCACCGAACTCCCCGGCCGCTTGCGCGACCGCGGCGACGCCCTCGGCGGTGCTGAGATCCGCCTGCAGCACGCGGCCCCCGGCCCCTGCCAGCGGCGCGAGTTTCTCGAGCTGCGCGGCATTGCGGCCCGTGAGCAGCAGGGTCGCGCCTGCGGCGGACAGCGCGGCGGCGAGCGCCTCGCCGAGCCCGCCGGTGGCGCCGGTCAGGACGATGCGTGCGGAACTCAGTTGCATGCGGGGCGCTCCGCGGGCAGGGCCCGGAAGATGTCGCCGTAGAGCTTGTAGAAGGTGCGCGCGGCGCGCACGACGTCGGCCTGGTCGTCCGGCGTCATCTGCTCGAGGAGGTGCGCGAGGTGCTGGGTGTGTTCCTGGTCGAGCTCGCCGTGCGAGCGCAGGTAGGAGAACGCCTTGCCGGGCAGGCCGAGCGCCGCCTGGATGCGATCCGCGGCGGTCAGGGCGAAGGCGGCGCTGGTGCCCTCGAGCACGTACACCATGCCGAAGAAGGCCGCCGGGTTGCCGCGGTGAATCAGGTCGTAGGCATAGGCGACCATGACCTCGGCGGGCAGCTCGGGACGGCTGGCGCGAACCGCCTCGGCGTCCCCGCCGGCGGCGGCGATGTCGTTCAGGATCCACTCGTCGTGGCCGATCTCCTCCTCGATGTACTCGGCCACCGCGGGGCGCAGCCAGCCGAGGCGCTCGGGCAGGCGCCCGCCCAGGCTCATGAGCAGCGGCGTGGTGTGGCGCACGTGGTGGAAGGCCTGGCCGAGGAAGGCCAGGTAGTCCGCGTGCGCGACCCGCCCCTGCAGGCAGTCGGCGATGACCGGCGAGGCCAGGAGGCCCGCGCGGGCGTCTTCGGTGGCGGCGTGCAATGCTTCATAGAACGACATCGTGGGAAACCTCGGGACGGTAGAGCGCCGCAAGCGCGGCGGCGTGGTGTTGCAGGATCTGCGGGCGCCGGGGACGGCCGTTGCCGGTCGCCAGGCCGTTGTCCGCGGTGAACGGGTCGCTGGCCACCCAGCGGGCGAGCTGCGCGTAGTCCGGCAGCGTGGCGTTGACGCGCCCGATGGCCTCGGCGACCGCGGCGGCACTCGCGGCCGGATCGGCGCCGGGCATCGGCACCACGATGGCGCTGAGCGCGGACTCGCCGTCGCCGGCGACGACGGCCTGGAGGATGCAGGGCTCGGCGAGCAGCGCGGCCTCGATCCACTCCGGCGAGACGTTGCGGCCGTAGGACGTGATCAGGAGGTTCTTGCGCCGGCCCGCGAGGTGCAGGTGACCGCGCGCGTCGAGCGAGGCGAGATCGCCGGTCGGGAAGTCGCCCGTGGCGGCGGTCGCGGAGCCCGCGTAACCGAGGAAGGCGCGGGTCCGGATGAAGAGCTCGCCGTCCTGCAGCGACAGCTCGGCGTGGCCGAGCGGCCGGCCCACGCCGTCGCCGTCGTCGCCCGGGCGATTGAGGGCGAGCACCGAGCCGCCCTCGGTCAGGCCGTAGCCCTGGTAGGCGGGAATACCCGCCGCGCGGGCGTCGCGCAACAGCTCGGGCGCGACGCGCGCCCCGCCGACGGCGACGAAACCGAGCGCCTCGGGGGGCCGCCGGCCCGTATGCGCGAGGAACAGCGTCCACGCCTTGAGCAGCTCGGGCACCAGGATCAGGCTGCCCGCCCCCGCCGCGCGCACCGCCGCGTCGAGGCCGGCCGGGTCGAAGCCCGCCATGCCCCGCCAGCCGACCGAGGCCAGCGGCGGCAGGTGCACGGGCATGCCGCGCAGCAGCGGCGCATAAACCCCCGCGACGTTCTCCAGCAGCAGCGCGAGGGGCAGGACCGCCAGGTGGCGCGCCAGCGGCAGGTCGGCGAGCCGGTCGCGCGCGGCCCGGGCCGTGTCGAGCAGGCCCGCGGCCCCCAGGCACACACCCTTCGGCGCCCCCGTGCTGCCCGAGGTGAAGGAGATCTTGGCGGTGCCCGGCGGCAGGACCGCTTGCTTGACCGGCCGGCGCATCCACGCCAGGCCCTGCCAGCGCCCGGCGCGGCCGAAGCCGAGGTCCAGCGCGTCGATGCGCTCCGGCCGGTCCGTCAGGACGGCATCGGCGCCGGCCTGCTCAAGGGCGTGGCGCAGCTGGGCCGCGTTGAAGAAGTCCGGCAGGGGCAGGTGCACCACGCCCGCGTCCTGGCAGGCCAGGTCGGCGATGACCCAGGCCGCGCTATTGTCCGCCAGCACGGCGGCGACGCGCGCCCCGGCCAGGCGGTCCTGCAGGGCCACCAGCTGGTAGAGCAGCTCGCCCGCAAGCCAGGTGCGGCCGGGCTCCACCAGCAGGGGTTCACGGGGATCGCGGGCCGCCAGCTCGGCGTGCCAGCTGAATTCAGCCACAGCGTTGCGCCCGCTCCAGCGCGAGCCGGATCCGCCCGGCGACCACCACTGGCTCGCTGGCGTAATAGCTGCCCCAGTCGTCGGCCCCGGCGCCGAGGCGGTCCGGGTCCGCCGAGGCGAGCGCCAGCGGGGGGAGCCCCAGGCGGCGGAAGATGCCGATCAGCTCGCGGGTCGCGGTGAACACCACCCACTCGTAGCCGAGGCCGTCGAGGTGCCTGGCCATGGCGAGGATGACGTCGATGCTGCCGCCCGGCTGGTCCGAGGCCAGGTTGCCCACCTCGACGATGCGTTCGCGCGGCACGGGGTGCCCGGCGACGTGACCGATGGCCGCCTCGACGGGACGGTCGAGATAGGTCTCGAGGAACAGCGGGGCCGCCCCGGCGCAGCGCCAGCCGGCCGCGGCGCAGATGCGCTCGCCGGCCTCCAGCAGCACCAGGTTGGGTGCGAAGGCGTGCAGCTCCGCGGCGTAGCGCCGGCGGAAAATCCCGGCGATGAAGGCCTCGCCCTCGGCGCGCCTGGGCGAGCCCATGGCCGCGTGGGTGACGGCAAGCCCCGGGTGACGGGTGCGAATAACTCGCTGGATGGCGCCCAAGAGGATGACCTCGGTTTGATGAACTGGCGCCAAGGCTAGCCGCGCTCCCTTAAAGCCGGCTTAAGCCGCCACCCCGCGGAATCCCGCAACGCGCAGCTGACTTGCATCAATCAAATGCGCGCGGCGCTGCGCTTTGCCCGGGCGGTGCAGGGGCGAGTAAGTTCCGGTACGGGCACAGCAGATGTGGTATCAACACAGTCGGGGCATCAAGGCACCGGGCGGATGGACAAGCGCTAATGGATGACACACCTCTTTCCTGGTCTCGATCGGCCCGACTCGTCTGCGCCGCAATCCTGTGCTGCGCCGTCTTCACTTTCACCCCCGTTGGTGCCCAACAGCTGGCCCCCGGCGAAGATAAGCCGGTGCCGGCAAAACCGCTTGAAGGCAAACCGGAGTCGCCAGGCAAAGTCGAGATCCAACCCGTTGCCAGGGATGACCAGATCAGGCAACGGCTTACGGATATCCTGGAAACCACTACCTGGTTCGGCGAGCCCGAGGTCAGTGTCCAGGACGGCATCGTTTTCCTGCAGGGAACGACAGAGAGCATCGATTCGAAGAAATGGGCCGGAGACCTCGCCAGAAATACCGAGGGCGTCGTGGCCGTCGTCAACCAGATCGAGGTGGCCCCCACCACGGTCTGGGATTTCGATCCGGCCCTCAAGGTGCTGGACGATCTGGCACGCGGCTTCGTTCGAATGCTGCCACTGATCGTGGTGGCGATGGTCGTCATCGTCATTTCGTGGACCCTGGCCAGGTTGACGGTGTACGTGCTGCGTCGCCGGCTTCAGGCCCGATCTCTCAGCCCGCTCTTGCGCCAGGTCATGGCCCGGGCTGGCGGAATACTCGTGATGCTTGTCGGCCTTTACCTGGTGCTCCGTATCGCCGGCCTCACGCAGCTCGCGTTCACGGTGGTTGGCGGCACGGGCCTCATTGGCCTGGCGCTGGGCATCGCATTCCGCGACATCACCGAGAATTTTCTCGCCAGCATGTTCCTGAGCCTGCAGCAACCGTTTCGTGAGGGCGACCTCGTGGAGGTGGCAAACGTCACGGGTTACGTTCAGCAGCTGACCTCTCGCACCACGGTCCTGATGACGCTCGACGGCAACCAGGTGCAGGTGCCCAATTCCACCGTCTTCAAGAGCACGATCCGCAACTTCACGAGCAACCCCAATCGCCGCGAGGATTTCATCGTGGGGATCGGCTACGAAGATTCCATCTCGTCCGCCCAGGACCTCGTCCTGAAGGTGCTCGCAGATCATCCGGCCGTCCTGGCCGAGCCCGAACCCCTGGTGCTCGTGGAGAACCTTGGATCGTCCACGGTGAACCTGCGTGTCTATTTCTGGCTCGATGGCGGTCTGCACAGTTGGGCGAAAGTGAAATCGTCGGTCATCCGGCTCACCAAGCGGGCCTTCCAGGATGCGGGAATCTCGCTGCCGGACGAGGCGCGCGAAGTGACCTTCCCTCACGGGGTGCCGGTGCGAATGATCGAGGCCGAGGGCGATGCGAAGCCAGCCAAGCCGGCCGCCGCGAAGCCGACCGCCGAGCGCGAGACAATCGCAACCAAGGCGGAAGCGGGCCTGCAAAGCGAAGCCGGGGAGATCAAGGAGCAGGCGCGCAACTCGTGGGCCCCTGCGGCAGGGGAGAATCTCTTGAGTCCTTCGCCGCCTACAGACAGCAAATAAACTCGCCATAAGCGGCGATTAAGGGCTGTATAACTCCATTATTCGTCGTTTGTGGCGACTTGTTGAGTTATCTCCCATGTGCTGTCGCCGGGTTCGGGTCGCTTCCCGGTGTTCGGTTCGGATGACGGCGCGGGGAACCCCGTGGAGCAGAACCACTCGTTCCACTCCCCGACCTATCCGCGCGCACTGAACGATTCCGCTGAGAGTGCGTAAATCTCCTGATTGGACAGGAGTTTCACCGGGTCCAACATCGTCCGTGAGCACCCCGACTTGGGGGCTCCCTCGGGAGCCATGCGGGATGCGCTCATGTATGGGGAAGCTTGTTATTCGCGTTGGAGGGAACCAATGAACACGAAATGGACAATGGCAGCGACGATTGCGCTCGCTGCGTTTTTAGGTCTCGCCGGCTGTGAAGGCGATGACGGTCGTGACGGCACTCCCGGCGCGCAGGGGCCTGCGGGGCCTGCGGGGCCTGAAGGGCCTGCCGGCCCCCCGGGCGACGCCGCAGCCACACTACCGATTGAAACTTGCACGGTTTGTCATAGCGAGGGTTCCTTTGCAGACGCCGGCGCCTCGCATGCTGTCACCGGCATAGCGACCGTGAGCGACGTGGGCTTCGCGGACGTCGACGGCGACCTGGTCTTCAGCTACAACCTGCTGATCGACGGCAGGCCTGTCGATGATTTCACGGTGGCAATTTCCGACTACATCTACACCGGCGGCAGTACACTGATTGCAGGCGCCGAAGACCCGGTATCCCTGGGCAACGGTGACTACACCGTCACGATCCCCGGTGGCGTGGCCGCTGCGGGTGAGGCCGCCCGCTTCTTCCTGCGGGTGACCAACGGCATGACGAGAGCAGTGGTTTCGGGCGATTTCCCCGCTCCTGCGCTCCCGGACATCGCCAGTGATGCATCCTGCGGCGACTGCCATGGCCCGAAAGGACTGACGGTCCATACCTCCTTCGGTTACCCGGGGATGGAGTCGTCCGAATGCGCGGTTTGCCACAAGAATGAAGGCGGCCTGCCGTTCCTCGTCTTCGAGGACAGCTACGTTGGCACGATCCATGGCATCCACAATGCGGGCAACTTCCCGGAAGGCTTCTATGCCTGGGGCGATAAAGAATACAACACCACCTATCCGACCTACATGACCAACTGCAGCGTTTGCCACCGGGAAGAGCCCCAGCTGGCTGCAGCCAACACCATGCCGGTCACGGGTGAAGGCTGCTTCACATGCCACGGCGGCATGGACGGCTTCGACTTCACGGACCTGGCATTCCACCTGAATATTCCGAACCCTGAAACGGCCGACTGCGGTGAGTGCCATAACGGCTCGCTCGCGCGCGCCACGGTGGCCGATTACCACAACGGCCTGACCACCGAGCGCGGCGGCATCATCTTTGCTGGCGTCGACACCTCCGTGGTCGAGGGTGCGAAGATCGACTGGCAGATCACCGGCGTCGTCGACGATGGTGAAACCCTCGAGATCTCCTGGACGGCGACCTATGACGGCACCGGCGTCAACCCGTGTAACGCTACTGCTGGCTCCGGCGCCCCGGTGTTCTTCGCCGACGGCAATGGCAACCTGAGCATCCTGCGCAACTACGCGCAGGGCGGCGACTACATCCTCGGGACCAACCCGAATACTGCCGGCCAGCCCGGCAGCGCCCCCGGCGTCAATGCGGACAACACCACCTGCTCCGGCAACGTGGCGACCACCGTGGTGGCGGTCGAAGACGTCGATGCCAAGTATGGCCGCGTGGCCATCCAGGGCAAGCCGCGGGTGCCGAGCGTGCTCGGTGGTGGCGAGCTGATGGCGGTCCGCGCCTTCACGCCGACCTTCGACTGGGTCATCGGTGATGGCGCCGTGGCGCCTGAGCGTCGGGCCGTCGTCGACAGCGGCGATTGCCTGAAGTGCCATGTCGGTTCCATGTACCAGCACGGCGGCAACCGCGTCGACAACGTCGACATGTGCTACCTGTGCCACAACACGGCCGCCAACGAGCAGTACGTGCGCGTCAACAGCTATGGCGTGGACGCGTCTGAAGCGTACGACGGCAAGGTGGGACAGAACTTCGGCATGAAGGAAATGGTGCATGCCGTGCACTCGGCCGGTGAAACCGGTGCGCCGATCGTGATCTACCGCGGTCGTGGCATCTTTGCCTGGGCCGGCGACGAGTCCCTGCTGTCCAACTGGCCGGGTTCGGGTCGCTTCCCGGTGTTCGGTTCGGATGACGGCGCGGGGAACCCCGTGGAGCAGAACCACTCGTTCCACTCCCCGACCTATCCGCGCGCACTGAACGATTGCGCCGCCTGCCACGTGGACGGCTTCGCCATCCTGCCGAGCGCGCTCGAGGCGATGGCCTCGACCGTCGGGACGGGCGATGCGCCCTTCGGTGACCAGGTCAACGACGTGCTCGAGGGGGCACAGACTTCCTCCTGCATGACCTGCCATCGCAGCGATGATCCTTCGGTCGAAGCGTTACTCAAGGCGCATGCGTACCAGAACAGCTGGGTCCCGCAGGCATTCCCTGAGGGTCGCCAGACCATCATCGACGCAGTCAAGTAATAGTCGGATCATGGGGGTGGGCCTGCGGGCTCACCCCACCGACCGAAAAGAAGAAAAAGTTGCGGCCGGGAGATCACTCTCCCGGCCGTTTTTATTGGGCGGTCCAGTCGGTCTGGCAGTGGCGCAGTAATCGTCCGGCGTCAGCGCCGTCGCGCTGCCAGCTTCGCCAACAGGTCCTCGAGGGACAGTCCCCGGATGCGCAGCAAAACCAGGAGATGGAACACCAGGTCCACCGCCACCTCAGTGCGCGTCTCGCCCAGGGCCAATGCGACATCCTCGACCGTGTGGTGCTCGTCCACGTGCAGGTCGCCGGCGAATTCCAGGCGCATGGCGAAGCCGCCGTGCTTGGCCAGCTGCGCGGCATGAAAGACGCGCACATTGTCGATGGCGATGGGCAGGGCGTGGCGCTGCGTCTCGCTGAGGGCCGCCTCGGCAGCGTCGAACTCGTGCTGAGACACGCGCAGGCTGGCAAGGCTGACACCATCGAAGCGCTGGGCGAAGCAATACAGGGCGGCGTCGCCGTCGCGGCGCGCCTCGGCGATGATCCGCGCCACGTCAGCCGCTAGGCAAGCGCCTGTCGCTCACGCCGAACGGCAACGTCCGTTACCAGCTCAAGACGCCCTATCGGGACGGCACGACGCACGTCATCTTCGAGCCGCTGGACTTCATCGCCCGGCTGGCGGCCCTGGTGCCGAAGCCGCGGGTCCACCTCACTCGCTTCCACGGGGTGTTTGCGCCCAACAGCAGCTACCGCGCACGGGTCACCCCGGCGAGGCGTGGCAGAGTCAGTCAGCCCACCGGGAGGACGGATCGAGAAGATCCTCGACCACCTGGACAAGAAAACCATGGAATCACCCGGATGACCCCCGCCATGCCGGGCGCCGCCGCAGCGCAGCTTGTTCGATTCACTCGATTCACCGGGATTACGCCGCGACGACTCTCCGGGGCTGCGCCGACGATGGTGCGGCCACGATGCCGGCTGGCCGGGCGGCAGGGGTGCGCGTGAAAAATGCGCCGACAAGCCTGTCGCAGCGGCGACTTTGGGTGCCCTGACACCACTCAGCGACGATCAGTGCGCGGCAGCGAACGCTGCACGCAGGTATCGGCGTCGGTGAGAAGCTGACACCAGCCAGCGAAAAGGTGCTTTATTCGGCTTATACTCGCAGCGACGATGGCTACGGGCCACCGCATCAAATCCGATCTCTGGCGTTAAGGCGGCGAGGATGATCGAGCCGGCGGCTTATGCGTGGCTATACCGCAATGACAAGGCGTGGCTGGACGAGCAGGTCGCCAGGATGACGCAGGCCGTTGGGCATTCAGGGCTCCAGATCGACTGGGACACACGGGACGAAGCTCTTGCCACCGAAGTGCGCCGCTTGGCGCTTGATCTCGCGACGGAGATGCCGGGCCGAACACTGCGACTCTGGCAGTTGTAACAGCGGCTTCCGGAACTTAAGGCGAAACTGTCGAGGTTAGATCGCCTTCCCCGGACCCGACAAGCAATCTATTGCAGTATCGGCTCGCGAAGGCAGCGTTAAGGGCTGCGCGCGTTGGCGGTATCAATCAGCTTACAATATTCAACCCGGACGGTGCGCGAGATTGATCGCTCTGTGCGAGATGTTGACTGGGAGCAATCGAATCACTTGCGTAAGTAGCCGATCGCAGGGATATCCTAGTCGTGACCTAGTCGACTCACATTCCACCAAGCGGCGTTACCAGCTCAAGCTAACCACCTCGGTTCCGGGGCAAAGCTCGCTTAGAGTCAGAGGATGCCAGCGTCCGTAAGCTCGACCATCAAGGCAATGGCCCGGTCGCAGTCAGCGACAAGGGTACGAAAATGCGAGTTCAGATCACCATGCTGCGCAATCAGCGCCTTTCGAATCGCCCTAGCGTCCGATCCAGCAGTATGCCCCCTCATCTTGCTGCGCAAGTCGTGAAGAGATTTTAGTGGGCCCACAACTGCAGTAGCTTCCTCTTCATTCACCTGCGCATGCATTAGGACCTCGCCCATCAGCTTCAGGCTGCCCCATTGGGGATCCACGGTGATACCGGCCGCTTCGGCCTTAGACTTAAAGTAACTTCTGCTCAAGCCCTCGACGACCAACTTGTCGAGGGCCATCAACTCGTTTGCCCACTCTTCTTGGCTGGTCGTAACCGGGTAGTGCACACGATCTGGCAGCTGTGAGTTTTTCAGGCTCCACCAGGCGATTCCTGACCCATCCAACGCTTGGAGCCGTTTTTTCAGGCTAGCCAGCGGGTCCGGGGAGGTATCCCACTGCGCCAGGAAGTCGGATTTGTATGCCCGGGCTGAAATTCCCGCCTTGGGCGCTTCGTTGAACGACTTCCAGTAGAGTTGTTCGGCGTAGGGCAGGAGATTGAGATCGCAGAGGTAGGCGTGGACCTGGCCTGCCTCGTTGATGTCGTAGCTCTTCAGGAACCACGCCCCACGGCAATGAATCGATCGTCTTTCGATCCGGTACTTATCCGGGTCTGCCTTGTATCTCAGCAGAACTTCCGGTCGGAAGAACACGGGGCTGGTTTGAAATGGCAGATCGGATTTGACGAAGTAGTTGCCGAGCTGGGCCGGATCGCATGAACACTCCTGTACTACGCCGTGCTTCCAGTCCTGGGCTATGAAGGTGGCGTACTGATTTGGTTCAGGGGATTCCCACATCAGGCGTCGCCGCAGCCGCTCGTTGATGACAGGTGTGGTCACCTGAAATCCGCGCAGATAGCTTTCACAGCCCGTGTTGAAGCGACCACGGTAATAAAGACCTTCTTCGACGAGGCTGACTTGTTCCTCGGGTCGATCGCCCCAGCTGGTAAATTTTCCAGGATCGAAACGGGTCGAATCGAACAGCAATACGTACGACGATTCGAGCATCAAGAGCAGAACATCGAGGTCTTCGCGCTTGATCGTGACCAGGCGACCATCCTTCAGTTTTTGAATACGCACAACCTCTTCGACGTCGCCGTTTTGGTCGAGCCGGCAATATGCGCTGCGCTCTTGCACCAGATGCAGCCCCAACAGGTGCGCCACCTTTTGCGAGAGTTCCACGTAGGTGCGGTCGTCCCGGTGGCCGTCGAACTCACGGATGAACAGCAATTGTTCACCTCGCTCAAGCGTCCTCGATCCGCAACTGCTCAAAGGTGGTTCGATCCAAGTCTTCCGTCCCGATGCACCTTCCCGGTTGCCGTGCCACAGCCCCCAAGTGGAAGACGGGTCGCAGTTCCAGCCCAGCAGGTCATCCACATCAACTGCCGTCACGGCCGACGATGGCACCGCGATTCCATATAGGAAGCAATGTGTCAGTCCTGCATACAGGACGACCTCTTCACTTCGGCGTCCGGTGCGAAGAAACTCGAGGAAGTCCTGCTGCTCAATCCAGGCAGCATACTGCGGAGACTGGCGGTCGGGTTTCGTGGCGATTTGTAAGACCGCTCTCGCGGTGTAAGCTGGCGCAGAAAGTCCGGCGGTGGTCATCGGGGTTCCTTTGGCCATGCGCTCTCCTTGTGTCCCCTCACAGCAGTGCCGCTTCCAGCCGCTGCTTGCGTTGTTCCCAGTCCGGCATCACCTGCCCGAGCATCTTGAAGAACCGTGCATCGTGGTCGCGGTGTTTGGTGTGGCAAAGCTCGTGGGCCACCACATACTCGATGCAGGGGCGGGGGGCGCGCACCAGGTTGACGTTCAGGGTCATGGTGCCGGCGCGTGACAGGCTACCCCAGCGGAACTGCATGGCACGCACGATCAAACGCGGGTTCTCGACGCCTTTGAACTCAAGCAAGCTGGCGTCCAGGACTTCAGTGAATACGGTTCGTGCGCGGTCAAGATACCAGCGGTGCAGCAATGCCTTGACGCGCTCTGGCTCCGGCTCGCCGGGCAGCGTGACCAGAAGCTGGCTGCGTGTAAGCTTGACGCTGGCCGAATCTCCCTCCGCCAGCTTCAGCCGGTACTGCCGGCCGAGATACAGATGCGATTCCCCGTTGATGTATTGCCTTGCCGGAGTGCGAGGTCGGTAACGCTCGAACTCGGCCAGTTGCCGGCTTATCCATGCAGCCCGTTTTTGCACCCGGTCCGCAATCAATGCGTTGGGGCAATCGACGGGCGCGCGCACCAGCACGCGGCTGTCGGGGTGTACCTCGATGGCCAAGGTCTGCCGCGATGCCAGAAAGCGCACCTCGTAGCGGATCGTGTCCGTGCCGTAGCTCAGCGTTCCGGCCATGGTCTTCACCCTGCCATCCGGTGGCGGGCGAGTTGCATCGTCTTGTCGATGATCTCGTCCATCTCGTCAGTGGTTAGGGCGATGCCGCGTGCACCCTTGACCTCGTCGTAGAGGTAGTCGTCGATCTCGTTCATGGTCCGGCGCTGGGCGTCGAGGTCATCCCAGTAGCCCACCTTGCGATTGCGGCGAAAGATATCCCACACCGCCATGGCTGCATCGGCGGCTGTGACCTGAGCCTGGTCGTCGTCGCTGAGGTGGTTCGCCAGGAAGGGGCGTAACAGGCCGTAGACGGCAGCGGCGTCGGCGTCGCCGTTCAGTGCCGGTGGCAGGTCGTCGCCCTTGCGCGAAACCACAGCCTCCTTGATCTCGGTGACCCGCTGTAGGTACTCCAGATCGGACACACGCTTGGCGCGGTAGTCGTCGATAGCCTGCTGGATCAGCTTGGAGAATTTTTCATAGAAGGCCGGATCCTGCTCCAGCCGTTCGTTGATGGCACGCTTGGTGGCGTGGGCGATCATGTCTGCCTTGGCGCCAAGGCTTTTCTCCCTGTCCGCGCCTTGCTCCTCGACCACCTTCTGAAATGCAGCTTCGTCAAAGATGTTTACGGGCGTGTTCAGCTGCACCACCTCGGAGGCCGAGATGTGGGTGTCCAGCAGCTTCTGGATGCGCGGCTCGAAGTCGCGGTAATCCACCGATTCCGCGTAGCGCAGCTTCACCGCCGCCTTGAGATTGACGAAGCGTCTTAGGTCGTTCTTGTAGGCACGCAGCTTCTGCTCGGGTGTCTCGGTGATGAAGCGTTCGCTGGATAGCGCGACGGCCAGGGTCTTGGCATAGGCCGACAGCCGTTCATAGAAGCCCGCGCGCAGCTTTTCATCTGCCAGCAGTAATTCGAAGCCTTCCTCGTCCTGGCGGTTCTTAACCGTCTTGAAGACATCCCACAACTCAGCATGGCGCTGCGGGAGGGCTTTGGTTTCCTCATGGATCGAGGCCAGCGCGCCCTTGAGGTCGGCCTCTTCGAAACCTTCCAGAGCACTGTAGGTGGTCAGCGCCTCGTCCAGCTCGCCCAGCACACCCACGTAATCAATGACGTAGCCGAAGTCCTTGGCCTTGCTGCCGGAGTCGTCCTCGTACAGGCGGTTCACCCGGGCAATGGCCTGCAACAGGGAGTGATCCTTGAGCCGCCGCGCCAGATACAGCACGGTGTTGCGTGGCGCGTCGAAGCCGGTCAGCAGTTTGTCGACCACGATCAGGATTTCCGGCTCGTCGCCGAACTTGAAGGCATTGACGATCTGCTTGTTGTAGTCCTCCTCCGAACCATAGCGCTTCATCATGCGCTGCCAGAAGGCTACCACTGCGTCGGTGGACTCCTCGGCATCGATCTCGTCAAAGCCCTCGCGTTCGTCGGGCGGCGAGATGATCACCTCGCTGGTGACTGCACCCAGCTCGTCCAGAAACGCCTTGTAGCGCAACGCCGCTGCCTTGTTGGGCGCGACCAGCTGCGCCTTGAAGCCGGTGCCCTGCCAGTTCTGGCGGTAATGCTCGCTGATGTCGAAGGCGCGCATGTAGATCACCTGCTCGGCCTTGTTCAGCATCTCGGCGCGGGCGTATTTCCTCTTCAGGTCAACTTTCTGCTGGTCGGTCAGCCCCTGGGTGTGGCGCTCGAACCAGATGTCGATGGCAGCCTGGTTCTGCTCCAGCTCCACCATGCGCCCTTCGTAAAGCAGCGGCACGATGGCGCCATCGGCCACCGCCTGGTCGATGGCATAGGTGTGGATCACGCCGCCGAACTTCGCGACGTCGCTCTTCTCGCGGGTCAAGAGTGGCGTGCCGGTGAAGCCGATATAGCAGGCGTTCGGGAACATCTGCCGCATGCGTGCCGAGTAACCGCCCAGCTGGGTGCGCTGGGTTTCGTCCACCAGCACGAAGATGTCGGGCGAGGCATCACTGAACTTCTTGTAGGCCAGCGCCTTGTCGAATTTGTGCACCAGCGTAGTGACGATGTGCGCCTTGCCGTCGGACACCAGCTCCACCAGATGTCGGCCGCTCTCGGCCCGGTCGGGCGAGAGCCCGCAGGCGGCGAAAGTGTTACCGAGCTGCTTATCCAGATCCACCCGGTCGGTCACCAGCACGATGCGCGGATTGCGGATCGCCGTTTCCAGCGCCAGCGCGCGGGCCAGCATCACCATGGTCAGCGACTTGCCTGAACCTTGCGTGTGCCAGACGATGCCGCCCCGGCGCTTGCCACTGTCGTCCGTCTGCTTGACGCGGGCGAGCACCTCGCGAATGGCGAATACCTGCTGGTAGCGCGCGATCTTGCGCACGCCGCCGTCGAACACGGTGAAGGCCCAGGCCATCTCCAGCAGGCGCTCAGGGCGGCAGAGGGCGTAAAGCGTGCGGTCCTGCTCGGTCACTTGCCGGCCGACCAGGTAGGGCGCAATCTCCTCTCGCACGCCCAGCTCGGCAAAGGCCAGATCGAACAGCGAGGCCTTGACCGACTCCGGCAGCGGGCGCTCCAGCAGTGGCGCCAACTCAGCATCCGCCACGTCCTCCTTCCATTTCGACCAGAACTTGGTCGGAGTGCCGGTGGTGGCGTAACGGGCCTCGTTCTTGTTCACCGCCAGCACCGTCTGCACATAGGTGAACAGGCGCGGGATGTACTCGTCGCGCTGGTTGCGGATGGTCTGCGAAATGGCCTGGGCCACCTCAACCTTGGGCGACTTGCACTCGATCACCGCGAAGGGGATGCCGTTGACGAACAGCACCACGTCCGGCCGGCAGGTCTCGACGCTACGGGTGCGCTCCACCGCAAACTCGGCCGCCACGTGGTAGACGTTGTTGGCCGGGTTACGCCAGTCCACGTAGTTCAGCGTAAAGCTCTTCAGGTCACCCTCGATGGACTGCTCCAGCGCCACGCCCAGCGTCAACAGGTCGTACACCGCCTCGTTGGTCTTGAGCAGGCCGTCGTACTTGACGTTCTTCAGGCGCTGTATGGCGCTCTGGATGTTCTCCTCGCTGAACAGGTAGCTGCCGCCCTTGTGCTGGATGCGGTTCAGCTTTTTCAACTGCTCGCGCAGAATCTCCTCCAGCAGCACATTGCCGGCCTTGCCGCCGCGCGCGGCCAGCGCCTCGGCGGGTGTCAGGTACTGGTAGCCCAGGTTGACGAGCACCTGCAGTGCCGGGATCTGGGAGAGGTATTTCTCGTCGAAGCGGAAGCTGTCCATGTCAGCTCCCTCGATGATGCCAGTAATAGCCACTGAGGTGGGCATTCAGCAGGTTTCTTAAACCCTCCCAGAACTGATGGCGGCTGCCTTCTCCCCGAGTGAGGAGGTCGATCAGCGCTATAGTTTCCATAGGTTGTAAACCTCTTTGCGTCGGTTGAAGGCCTCCTGGCCTCCTTCCATGATTCTGATGATGGCGTCCTGCACCGGGTGGGCGTCGATACTGCCGCTTTGCACGGCGACTTTCTCGTCCTGATAGCGGCAGGCGTGCACTTGCTCCGCGTCACCCAGCACCGGGAAATTGGCATTGTGGGTGGCGAACATAAATTGGGCGTGGGGCTTCATCTCACGCAGCAATTTGATCACGTCGTCGTAGATGGTCTGGTTATCCAGATCGTCTTCCGGCTGGTCGATGATGATCACGTCGTTCTCGCGCTGGCTGAGCACGAATAGCAGCAGCGCCGAAGCGCGCTGCCCTAGCGAGTGGTGCTTCAGTTCCTTGCCGCGATAGCGGATGACGAAACGGTTAGGCACCTGCCAGGTGACGAACTCCACCAGGTTCTGCATGAAGGTCTTCTCAAAGACCTCTGGGGTGCTGCCTGCCTTGGTTAGCGCTCCCGGCAAGGCACGCAACAGGCCGCCGAAGTCGGAGTAGTCCCCCATGACCGTGCGTAGGGTGGTTTCGCGGATATTGCTGCCCTTGAAAAGCTGTTGCATGAAGCCGATGGCCGCTTCCTTGTCGCCCTTGAAGTCGGCCTCGATCTGCAGCGCGGTGTGGCTGGAGTTGACGCGATCCAGCTCGGCTTTGATGGTGTTGAACTCTCGCAGCCACAGTTCGTTAAGCTTGTCGATCTCAGTAAACAGCGCGTCACGGATGCTGGTTTGCTGGCTTTCCTGTTTGGCCAGAACTTCAAGCGTTTGCTCCGCCTTGGTTTTGCGCTGCTGCTGATCCAGGAAGTCGTCCGGCTGGATGGCCGTCATGCCGGTCTGCTTGAGTTCCTGCGCCAATTGCCGCTCGACCTCGGCGAACTCTTCCTGAAGACTGGTGCGCGCCCCGCCGAACTCGCCTTGCTTGACTTGGAGGCGGGTAGTAATGGCGCGGGCTTCCTGCTCGATTGTCTTGAGCTGATCGACCTTGGCAATGAGGCTGGAAAACTCGGCGTAGAAGGCCGTGAAGAAATCGGGGTTCTGCTTGGACACGTAACTCGTAGCATTACGCAACTCGTCCTCGTGCTCGGCGATCAACTGCCCCAGGGCGAGGACGAAGTTGTCGGCCCGTTCCTTCATGCGTACCAGTGCAGCCGCGTCCTGCTGGAAGCCAAGGCGCTTTTGAAGCTTGTCGGCGATCCCATACTCTTCGAACTTCTTCAGCCGGAAATTGGCATCGGTGAGCTGAGCCTCGAAGTCTCGCTTGAGTTCGGCGGTATTGCTGAGCTTGAGCCAACGCTGTGCAGCATCGCGCACATGCTGGCGTTGGGTTTCGATTTCGTCCCGCAGCGCACGAAGCTTTTCGCCGGCCAGCTTTTCCACCAGATCGGTCTCAAAGCCTTCTCCTGTGCTGGAAAGGTCTTTCTGACCAAAGCAGATCGGCCGACGCAGCACGGTTTCCCGGATCGACACGCCGGTTTGCAATTTGCCGTCCAAGTAGACGTTCGGCGCTTCGCGGAAGATGCGGGAGATGGTGAGTTCTTGCCCGTACACATCGCAGGCTGTCAGCGTCACTTTGCCGCCGCTGCCAAGGGTGTGGCGGATCAGCTCATCCTTGTACTTGGCGTCCTGCGCCTTCTCGCCTCGAGGAATGTCGAGTGCGTAGCGCACGGCCTCCAAGATGGATGATTTGCCGCTGCCGCGGATGCCGATCAGCGTGTTCAGCTCGGGAGAGAAATGCAGCGTCTGCCCGTCGAGGATTCCGCCGTCGAAGTGAACATTGCGGATATGCGACGCCTGGTGCTTGGGCGGTTCCGGGGCGACCCGCGTAGCGGGATCGCTCAAGGCGAACTTGACCGCCTCAAAGGACAGCTCGCCCAATTTGAGGTAACAGGCTTTACCCTGGCCGACGCCCTCTATGCATTTGGCGTCGCAGCCTTCAAGTTCAGCGGGATACCAGTCACCAAGATGCTGCTGAACTTTAGCTCGACAGGGCTTGTTCTTCTCTTGCAGCTTGTTGTAACTGCGTACCTTCTGGAAGCCAAGGGTGCGGCGACGGAAGAGTTCGTTTTGACCCAGTTCTGAGAGGCGTCCCCCTTCCAGCTCGGCCCAAAGCCCACTCGGCGCTTCGACATGGGCAAATACAAGGAAATAGTCGCGGTGGTAACTCTCTAACTTCTTGATGGTTTCCAACAGTGACAGAGAAGAGCGTCCGTTTTCCTGCTCATACTGGGCAGGGACTTTCCCTTCGAACGCAATGCCCAAGAAGGGGTTAATATGGTCGTGACCATCCGCCAACCATTCGTCGGAGAAGACAACCAACGTATGAATGCCATTGGCTCCATCGTTGACTGAAAGCTCTACACTTGGAAGCAGCGCAATCCCCTTCTTCTGGGCTGTCTTGCGTAGCGCCTTGAACTCATCGAAGTCGAACTTGTTGTGGTTGGTGATGACCCCCAATCGGATGCCCGCTTTCTTCAACGCATCCACATAGTTGCTATTGTAGAAGTTGTCATCGCCCGAGAACTTGAACTCTCGGTCTGCGCGGGTGTGCAGATGAAAGTCTGAGCGGACCCATTGTGCACCTTGTTCGAAAACGATCGGCATCAGTCTCTCTCCTCAACGACTGCCATGCTGTGACTGGGGCGCAGAGACGGGCACACGCCACTGCCCTATCAGCAGTTTCTGCATCAGGCCGCGCTTCTGGGCCTTCAGGGATTCGAGCAGGCGTTTCGAGGTGTCGATGTCACCTTGCGAGGACGTCAGTATCTCGGCAACTCGATCCTGATGGTCGCGCGGAGGGACTCGAACGATCGACGCCAGCAGGTCCGATGGGTGGACGCGCCGGGCTTTTCGCTGGCCCCGGGCCAAGCCCACCTGCCTTGTGTAGTAGGTCGGACGGGTGAGATAGCCGAGCAGCCAAACGGGATTGACGGTTGGCGCAATGTCGAATGCTGGAAGATCAAGCGTGGATTCGTAGCCATCGAGTTCGGGCGGGACGATGCCGAATGCGCCGTTCAGGAAATCGAGCTTGCTATAGATGAGCTGGCCCGCGCGACGGACGAAGTACTGAGTCTGTTCGCTTCCTTGCCGCTTTTCCACTTTAGCGAGCACGCCTTTGCCATAGAGCTTTACGGTGATTTTCTTCGCGTGGCGGCCACTGGTGCCGACGACCATTGATTCGGTGAGCAGCTCGCTGAAGCGCGATGGCTCTGCTCGACCGCGACTAAGTGTATAGAGTCGTTGGATGAGAGCGTCACGGTGCCGCTCCTTCGCCCCGATCAGTTGCTCGGTTTTCTGGATGGCGGTGTCCCAG
>JBLRWC010000001.1:89483-118723 GCA_047921455.1 Gammaproteobacteria bacterium | reverse complement strand
GCCCACCTGGCCGACACGCCGGTCGTGCTCGTCAAGTGAGCGTGTGCCGCCGGGGCCGCTTCTGCATGGCGGCGCCCGGCACGACGGCGGTCGTCGCCGCGACCAGGCGTGCGTTCAACTGGCCCGTTGCTGGCGGCTAAAGGTCAGTTGCTGGCTTCGAGCGCCACCAGGTGGTTGATTACCTCGAGCACGGCCTCGGGTCCGCCGGCCTGCTCGACGCCGATCACGTACTTGCCGTTCACGACCACCGCCGGCACGAAGCTGAGCTGGAAGCGGCGCGCCCGCACATCGGCGGCGCGCAACTCGGCATCGACGCTGAAGCTCGTCAGGGCGTCGCGGGCAGCCTGCTCCGAAACGTCGAAGTCGGCGAGAAAGCGGGTCATCAGCTCCAGGGTGTTGAGCGGATTCCGGTTGACGTGGTATTCGCGAAAGATGGCGCTGTGGGTCTGTTCTTCAATGCCAAGCGCCTTGGTTGCGTAGAACAGCCGTGCCTGCGGCTGCCAGCCGGGGTTCAACGTCGCCGGCAGATAGACGTACTCGGCGACATCCGGCTTGGCGGCCTTCCAGGCCTGCATATACGGGTACATGACGTAACAGCCGCCGCACCCGTACCAGAACACGTCCACCACTTCGACCTTGCCCGGCGCCACGTTGGTGGGTTGCGCGGGATTCAGCACGCGGTAATGGCGGCCGGCGACGAAGCGCGAGTTCGAGTCCGCCTGGGGCGCTGCCTGGGCGACGCGGATGTCGTCTTGCGCCGCACGGGCGGCCGGCGCTGTGGCAGGCGCTGCAGCCGGCTGGGCGGCGGGCTGCGCCTGCGTCTGCGGGGCGGCCGCGGGGCGTGTTTCGGCCGGTGGCTCGGCACTGCAGGCAGAGACGGCGAACAGGGTGAGCAGGGCGAAGGCAAGACGTCTCATGGGCGGTTTCCTCGGGAAATCTGTGTGTGTTCAGGCATGAATCGCGGGCGGGAAGTTCCCGCTCAGCGCAGTCCCTGCAGGTATTCGCTCGCCGCGCGCATGTCTTGGGCAGACATCCGGGCAGCGATTTCCTGCATGATCTGGTTGGGCCGGACGCCGCTTGCGTAATCCTGCAGCGCCTGTGCTGTGTAGGCCGCATGCTGGCCGGCGACCACCGGGTAGTTCGCCAGCGGGTTGCCCTGGCCGGTCGGGCCGTGACAAGCGATGCAGGCGGTGATGCTGCGCTCCAGGTCGCCGCCCTGGTAAAGACGGCGGCCCGCCTCCACGTATTCCGGGTCCGCCTCGCGGGCCGCCAGCGGTTGCGCTGCATAGAAGGCCGCGAGATCGAGCATGTCCTGCTCTGAAAGGCCCATAGCCATCGGCGACATCAGCATGTTTTCGCGTCGACCTTCCTGGAACGCAACCAGCTGGGCTACCGTATAGCTGGCATGCTGTCCCGCGAGCGAGGGCCAATCGGGATTGACACTGTTACCATCCACGCCGTGGCAGGCGGCACAGACAGCGGATTTTTCCTGGCCCGCATCGACCCGGCCTTCGGCTTGCGCTGCGCTGCTGATTCCCAGGGCTGCAGCCACCGCGGCAATGGCAAGAAGCTTCCTCATGGCACTTTTTCTCCGGTGTTTGTCCCGTCAACTTGCCAGGCCGGCCCCCGACGGGTAGAACCCGAAATTCTACACCAACGCGATAAGTAGCAGTCCACACCCATGAGCGCCTACCCCAACGTCGAATTTATTACCAGCGCCAACAAGGCGTCGCAGTTCGTCCCCGACGAGGGCGCCGAGGTCGCCTTTGCCGGCCGTTCGAACTCCGGCAAGTCGAGCGCCATCAATGCCATTCTGTCCCGGCGAGGCCTGGCCCGAACCAGCAAGACGCCCGGCCGGACCCAGTTGGTGAACTTCTTCTCGGTGGGGGAAAATCGCCGCGTCACGGACCTGCCCGGCTACGGCTACGCGAAGGTCCCGGACGCCGTGCGGCAACACTGGGGCAAGCTGATGGACGCCTATTTCCGGCACCGGCAGTCGCTCGCCGGGCTGTTCATCGTCATGGATGCGCGCCGGCCGCTGACGGAATTCGACCAGGGCATGCTGGGCTGGGCGGCCGAGGCGGGCTGCCCGGTGCACCTGTTGCTGACCAAGGCCGACAAGCTGTCGCGCGGCGCCGGCAGCGCGGAGTTGTTGCGGGTCCGCAAGGCGGTGGGCGACACGGCTACCGCGCAGCTCTTTTCGGCGCTCAAGGGCACCGGGCTGGAGGAGGCGCGCGCGATACTGGATGGCATGCTCCAGCCACCCCGGGAAGCATCGCCGCCGGGGGCATAACGCCTTGTTATTTATGGAATAAAAAAACCCCGGGGCGCATGGCGCCCCGGGGAAATAGCAGTGCCCGGCTTGGGGGAACCGGGCTGCTGGCCCGCTCAGGGAGGACAGCGGGCGAGCGTCGCGTTCGCGCTCGGTAATACAGACCCTGCACTGCGGCGAAAGTTCCTCGCGCGCGCGGCGGGGTTCGGTGGGGCGCGCCGGCGTGCAATCCTAGTGGGCTTCGTCCCAGTTCAGGCCGGCGGCGGCCTGGACTTTCAAGGGCACCGACAGCTCGACGGCTGCGCCCATCAGCTCATCGAGCGCCGCGACCAGGACATCGACGTCTTCAGCGGCGACTTCGAACACCAGCTCGTCGTGGACCTGCATGATGAGGCGTGCCGCGACCCGGGTTTCGGCCAGCCAGGCGGCGACACGAATCATCGCCAGCTTGATGATGTCGGCCGCCGTGCCCTGCATGGGCGCGTTGATGGCGCTGCGCTCGGCATATTGGCGGCGCTGGCCATTGCGCGAGCGGATCTCCGGCAGGTAAAGGCGCCGCCCCAGCACAGTGGTGACATAGCCGTCCTCGCGCGCCTGCCGGCGCGTCTCGTCCATGTAGTGCTTGACCCCAGGGTAGCGCTCGAAATAGAGCTGCACGTACTCCTGCGCGGCGGCCCGCTCGATGCCCAGCTGGCGCGCCAGGCCGAAGGCCGACATGCCGTAGATCAAGCCGAAATTGATGGCCTTGGCGGAGCGTCGCTGCGCCGGCGTGACTTGGTCGAGCGGCGTCTCGAAGACCTCGGCAGCGGTGGCCTGGTGGATGTCGCGGTCCTCGCGGAAAGCTGTCTGCAGCCCTTCGTCACCCGACAGGTGGGCCATGATCCGGAGTTCGATCTGTGAGTAGTCGGCCGCGACCAGGCGACATCCCGGCGGCGCGATGAAGGCCTGGCGGATGCGCCGGCCCTCGGCCGTGCGGATGGGAATGTTCTGCAGGTTCGGCTCGGCCGAAGACAACCGCCCGGTGGCGGCGACCGCCTGGTGGTAGGAGGTATGCACCCGGTGGTCTGCATCGGCCAGCTCGGGCAGCTTGTCGGTGTAGGTGGACTTGAGCTTGGCGAGGCCGCGGTACTCCAGCACGCACCGCGGCAGCTCGTGCTCTGCGCTCAGCTCCTCGAGCACGTCCTCGGCGGTAGAGGGCTGGCCGCCCGGCGTCTTGCGCAACGGGGTGAGGCCGAGCCGCTCGAACAGGATCTCCTGTAGCTGCTTGGACGAGCCGATGTTGAACTTGCCGCCGGCCGCCGCGAAGGCCGCGGCTTCGGCCGCCGCCATGCCTTTCTCCAGCTCGCGGCTCTGGCGCCGCAACAGGTCCGTATCGAGCAGCACCCCGTGCCGTTCCATGTCACCGAGAATCGGCACCAGCGGCCGCTCGAGCGTCTCGTAGATATTTTGCAGGCCGGGCGTCTCGGCCAGCCGCGGCCACAGCTCACGGTGCAGCCGCAGCGTCACGTCGGCGTCCTCGGCGGCATACGGCGCGGCGATCGCCACCGGCACCTGGTCGAAGCAGATCTGCTTGGCGCCCTTGCCCGCCACGTCTTCGTAGCGGATGGTCTCGATGCCCAGGTACTTCAGCGCCACCGAGTCCATGTCGTGGCGCGTCGCCGTGGAGTCGAGCACGTAGGACTCGAGCATCGTGTCGTACTCGATGCCGGCCAGCTCGATACCGTGGTTCGCCAGCACGTGGCGGTCGTATTTCAGGTGATGGCCGATCTTGGCGCGGGCGGGATCCTCCAGCAGGGGCCGCAATTTCTCGAGCGTCTCCGCGAGGTCCAGTTGTTCCGGTGCATCCGGATCCCGGTGCGCCAGCGGCACGTAGGCCGCCTGGCCCGGCTCGACGGCGAACGACACGCCGACGATCCGCGCCCGCATGTAGTCGAGGCTGTCGGTTTCCGTGTCGAAGGCGAATTCGTCCGCGGCCGCCAGCTGCCGCAGCCAGTCGTCAAGCTGCGCGGGGGTCAGCACCGTTTCGTGGCGCGTCGCCATGCTGGTCGGCGCCGTGGCCAGCTGGTCGCTGTCGGCCTTGTCCTGGCCCTGGCCCCGGCTCTTGTCCTGCTCGCCGGGCAGCTTGCGCAGCAACGTGTTGAACTCGAGTTGCCCATACAGGCTTCGCAGCCGCTCGATATCCGGGGCGCGGCGCTCGAGTTCGGCCGGGCCGACGCCCAGCTCGACATCCCGCCGGATGGTGGCGAGTTCGCGCGACAATGCCAGTTGCGCCAGGTTGGCGCGCAGGCTTTCGCCGATCTTGCCGCCCACTTCGTCGGCGCGCGCCACCAGTTGATCGAGATCGCCATACTCGGCCAGCCACTTGGTAGCGGTTTTCGGGCCGCATTTCGGCACCCCCGGGATGTTGTCGGAGCTGTCGCCGACCAGCGCCAGCCAATCGACGATGCGCGCCGGCGGCACGCCGAACTTTTCCTCGACGCCGCGTGCATCAAGCGTGGTGCTGGTCATGGTGTTCACCAGCGTGACGTCGTCGTTCACCAGCTGCGCCATGTCCTTGTCGCCGGTCGAGACGAGCGTTTTCATGCCGGCGTCGCTGGCCTGGCGGGCCAATGTGCCGATGACATCGTCGGCCTCGACGCCGGCGACCTGCAGCATCGGCAGCCCGAGCGCCTCGATGACCTCCAGCAAGGGCGCGATCTGTGCACCGAGTTCATCGGGCATGGGTGGTCGCGTCGCCTTGTACTCCGCGTACAGGTCGTCGCGAAAGGTTTTGCCCTTGGCGTCGAACACCACGGCAAAATGCTCGGGCTGGTAGTCGTCGAGCAGCTTCAACAGCATATTGACCACGCCGAGTACGGCGCCGACGGGTTCGTTCCGGCTGTTGGTCAGGGGCGGCATGGCGTGAAAGGCGCGGTACAGGTACGAGGAGCCGTCCACCAGCACCAGCGGCTTGTCGTTCATGCGGGCGTCTCCTCGAACAGCGCTTCGCCGCGCCACAATTCCTCGACCGTCTCGCGCCGGCGCACCAGCCGCGCCTCGGCGCCGGCCACCATCACTTCGCAGGCGCGCGGCCGGGCGTTGTAATTCGAGCTCATGACGAAACCATAGGCGCCGCCGTCAGCCACGGCCAGCAGTTCGCCCGCCTGCACCGCGAGGCGGCGGTCGCGGCCGAGAAAGTCGCCGGTTTCGCACACCGGTCCGACGACGTCGATCGGTTCGGGGTCGGGCGCGCCGCCGGCGCGCAGCGGCAGGATGTCGTGCCAGGCCTCGTACAGCGCCGGGCGCAGCAGGTCGTTCATGGCGGCGTCCACCAGCGCGAATTTCCGACCATGGCCCTGCTTGAGATAAGCAGTACGGGTCAGCAGCAGGCCGGCCGGTCCGGCGATGGAACGTCCCGGCTCGAGCACGATGTCGAGGTCAAGGTCGCCCAGTGCCGCGATCACGACCGCCGCATAGTCGACCGGCGTCGGCGCAGTCTGTCCCGCATGATCGATGCCCAGTCCACCGCCGGCGTCCACGTGTGTGAGCGGCACGCCGTTCGCCTGCAGGTTGCGCACGAACTGCGCCAGTTGCTCCAGCGCACTCGCCAGCGGGCCAAGCGCCATCATCTGCGAGCCAATGTGGCAGGCGACGCCGTCGAGGCGCATGCCCGGCAGCGCCTGGGCGCGCGCGATGAGCGGGCCCGCATCTTCCAGCGCGATGCCGAACTTGTGTTCGCGCTTGCCGGTGGAAATATGGCGATGGCCGCCGGCCTCGACGTCCGGGTTGACGCGGATGGCGACCTTTGCCGTGCGGCCAGCCGCCACCGCCAGCTCGGACAGGCGCTCCAGCTCGGGGGCAGATTCGACGTTGAAGCAGGCGATGTCCTGCGCCAGCGCAAAGCGCATTTCATCGTCCAGCTTGCAGGCGCCGGAGAACACCACCCGGCGCGGATCGCCGCCGGCCGCAATGACGCGCGCCAGTTCGCCGCCCGAGACGATGTCGAAGCCGGCGCCGCGCGCGGCCAGTACGCCGAGCACCGCGAGGTTGCCATTGGCCTTGACCGCATAACAGACGCGTGTGCGCCGCCCTGCGAAGGCCGCGACGTAGGCGTCGTAGCGCGCCTCGAGCGCGCCGCGGGAATAGACGTAGCAGGGCGTGCCGAAACGGGCTGCGATCTCTTCGAGCGGCACCGCTTCGGCATACAGTTGGCCGTCGCGGTAGGCGAAGGCCGGATTCACGGCTCCCCTGCCGGGTCGTCCTCGTCGTCGCGAGGCGGCCTCTTGGCGTCGCCCTCGACGGCGTCATCGTCCGCAGCGATCGGTTCGACTTCGGTGATCTCCGGCAGCGGCGGTGGCGCGTCTTCTTCCTCGAGATACAGCGAGCCGTACATGCCGCAGCCGCCGAGCAGCAACAGGGCCACGGGCCACAGGCACGCCGCTCGTCTCACGACGACGCCCGCGGCACCACGGCCATGGTCAGGCGCGACACGCACACGAGCTTGCCGGCGTCGTCCTCGACGCGCGTCTCCCAGACCTGGGTGCGCCGGCCGACATGCACGGGCCGCGTGATGCCCGTCACCCGGCCAGTGCGTACGGAGCGCAGGTGATTGGCATTGATTTCCAGGCCGACCGCGTACTCGTTCGCGATGTCCAGGCAGTAATTGGCGGCCGAACTGCCGAGCGATTCCGCCAGCGCCGCGGTCGCGCCGCCATGCAGCAGGCCAAAGGGCTGGTGAGTGCGCTGGTCCACCGGCATGGTGGCCACCAGGTAATCGTCACCGACTGCTGTGAAGACGATATCGATCTGCTCGAGCAGGGTGTTGCGCGAAAGCTTGTTGAGTTCGTCCACGGTCGGCCGTTGGCGCCAGATGCTCATCAGTTGTCCTTGGTGCGGGTCTTGTCGCGCAGCCGGCGAATTTTCTCGCCGACGCGCCGGTAAGCGTCCCGGAACGACATCCCTTCCTCCGTGACCAGCCGGTAGGCGTCCTCGGTGGCGTACAGCTGTTGTTCCATGCGGATGTTATCGGGCATGAAGTTCACCTCCGGCAGCGCGTGGCTCATGATCCCGAGCGTCGCCTCGGCCAGGTCGATCGCGCGGAACAGCGGCGCCTTCAGCAGCTGCAGGTCACGATGATAACCGGAGGTCAGCCTGGCCGGTACGGCCAGCGTTTCCGACAGGCAGCCGAGCGTCGTGGCGGCGCGACCGCGCACCAGTTCGAACACGTCGGGATTGCGCTTCTGCGGCATGATGGACGAGCCGGTGGTCATCGAGTTCGGCAACGAGACGTAGCTGAATTCCTGGCTGCAGAACAGGATCAAATCGGCGGCGAGGCGGCCGAGATCCTGCATCAGCAGGTGGATCTCGAAGACCAGCTGCGCTTCGGCTTTGCCGCGCGACAACTGTACCGCGGTGACCGGCTGGTGGACGGTAGCGAAGTCGAGCGACTTGCGGGTGTGCTCGCGGTCCAGCGGCAGGCCGGGGGCGCCGTAGCCGGCCGCGGAACCCAGCGGGTTGCGATCGGCGCGGCGGCGTGCTGCGAGCAGGCCCTCGGCGTCGTCGCGCAATTCGCTGGCGAAGCCCTCGGCCCACAGGCGCACGGAACTGGGCATGGCCGGTTGCAGGTGGGTATAGCCGGGCAGGGCGGTGTCCGCTTCCCGTTCCACCAGCGCGTCGAGTTCGGCGGCGACCTGCATGGCGCCGTCGTGCAGCAACTGGGCTGCATCCTTCAGGTACAAGCGCAGCGCGGCGAGCACCTGGTCGTTACGCGAGCGCCCCAGGTGCAAGCGTGCCGCGGCGTCCGGCGAGACCAGCGACAGCCGGTGCTCGAGCGCGTTGTGGACATCCTCTTCTTCGAGGCCGATGCGCCACTCGCCGCGAGCGTGCGACGCGGCCAGTTCTTCCAGGCCAGCAGCGATCGCCGCACAATGTTCCGCCGACAACAGTCCGTTGGCCTGCAACATGCGCGCATGGGCGATGGATGCGCGCACGTCGTATGGCACCAGTCGGTTGTCGAGCTCGTGATCCTCACCGGCCGTGTAGGCCAGTACCTGGCTGTCGAGCGGCTCGCCCTTGTCCCACATGCGGCTCATCAGGCGTCTTCCTCCGCGGCGGCTTGTTCTTCGGGCGTGAGGGTTTGCGTGTCGTTCACCACCAGCGTGCCGGTGCCCTCGTTGGTGAAGACTTCCAGCAGCAGGCTGTCCGGCACTTGGTAGGAAATGACGTGCACCCGCGGCACGCCGCCGCGCACGGCAAACTTGATGGCGTCGGCCTTCGGCTTCATGCCGGCGTCGAGACGGCCCTCGGCGCGCATCCGTTCCAGGTCGGCCAGGTCGAGGTAGGACACGAGCGAACCGGGATCCCCGGCGTCCTCGAGAATGCCCGGCGCGCCGGTCACGAGGATCAGCTTTTCGGCCTTCAGCGCTACGGCGATCGCGGCGGCCACGGTGTCGGCGTTGATATTCAGCAGCACACCGTCCTGGTCGGCCGACAGGGGGCTGATGATCGGCAGGAAACCGGCGTCCAGCTGGCGCCGCAACACCCCGCTGTCCACGCCGTCGATATCGCCGACGAAGCCGTAGTCCACGGTGCCGCCGTCCGCGCCGGCGTGCGCCACGGGCGGCCGGCGATGGGCCTGGATCAGGCCTGCATCCACGCCGCTCATGCCGATGCCGGGCAGGCCGATGTCGCGGCAGATGGCGAGGACCCGGGTGTTGATGATGCCGTTGAGCACCATGGTGGCAACCTGCAGCGAGCGTTCGTCGGTGACGCGCCGGCCCTCGACGAATTGCGAAGGGACGTCCAGCGCCGTCGCCAGCTCGGTGGACTGCGGCCCGCCGCCATGCACCAGCACGACGTGAATGCCGACCTCGTGGAGGATGCCGAGCTGTTCCACCAGCGCGCGCGTGCTCTCCTCGTCGCCGAATACCGCGCCGCCCGCCTTGATGACGAACACCTTGCGTTTGAACATCCGGATATAGGGCACGGCCGCCTTCAGGGCGGTCACGGCGATGGCGCGTTCGCCGCGCGCGCTCATCATCGGGCTCACTGGCCGGCTCCCACCAGCAGGCGATGCAGAATCGCCTGCTGGACCGTCATCCGGTTGCGGGCCTGCGGCAGCACGCGGCTGCGCGGCCCGTCCAGCACTTCGTCCGCCACCACGACATTGCGCCGCACCGGCAGGCAATGCATGAAGATCGCCTCGGCCGCCGCATTGGCGAACCAGGATTCGCTCACCATCCAGTGTTCCAGCGTGCGGCGCAGCTTGAGATCTTCGGCGGGCTGGCCGTAGTGCCGGGTGGAGGCCCAGCTCTTGGCATACACCACGTGGGCGCCCTGCATGGCTTCCTCGCGGTCGTCAGTTTCACGCAGCGAACCGCCCGCCGCCGCCGCGGCGTCGCGGGCGCGCTGCATGATCGGCTCCGGCAGCGCGTAGGCGTCCGGCCGCAGCACCGTCACGTCCATGCCGCGCATGGCGGCCATGTGCACCGCCGCCGAGGGCACGGCCAGGGGCAGCGGATTGGGGTGATTCGCCCAGGACAACACGAAGCGTCCGCCATTGGCCGGCACGCCGAGGTCGTCCATGGTCTTCCAGTCGGCGAGGGCCTGGCAGGGGTGGTTCACGGCCGACTCCAGGTTCACCAGCGGTGCCGGGCAGATGTCGGCCATTTCCATGAACTTGCGCTCCTCGAGGTCGGCCTCGAGGTTGATGCCGCCGGCGAAGGCGCGAATGCCGAGCACGTCGGCATAGCTGGCCAGCACCGGCACCGCTTCGCGGATATGTTCCGCTGCCTCGCCGTCCATGACGATGCCGTTGCGCGCCTCCAGCTTCCACGTGCCGGTGCCCGGGGTGATGACGAACGAGGTGCCGCCGAGGCGGCCCATCGCGGCCTGGAACGAGGCTACGGTGCGCAGCGAGGGATTGAAGAACAGCATGCCGAGGACCTTGCCGGCCAGGGCCTGCGGTTCCGGGTGGCGATCCAGGCGCGCCGCCAGCTCGAGCAGCTCGGCGATTGCCTCGGGCGTGTTTTCGGCGAGGTCGATGAAGCGTTTCATGGTGCAATCTCCGCAAGCGCCGCCGCGAGGCGGTCGACGTGTTCGGGTTCAAGAATAAACGGTGGCAGCAGGCGCAGCACGTGGGGGTCGGCGCTGGTGCCGGCGAGAATATCGTGTTCGAGCAGTTCCGCCTGGATTTCCTTCGCCGGCCGGCTGCACACCAGGCCGAGCAGGAAGCCGGCGCCCTGGATGGCCGTGACCGGGCCCACCACGCAGGCCGCACGAATCCGGTCCGACAGGGTGCGGACATTATCGAGCAAGCCTTCGTCGCGAATGACCGCCAGCACGGTGTCGATGGCGGCGCAGGCCATCGGCCCGCCGCCGAAGGTGGTACCCAACTCGCCGATCTTCAGGCCGGCCGCGATTTCGTGGGTGGTCAGCAGGGCGCCGGCGGGAAACCCGCCGGCCAGGCCCTTGGCGGTCGTGATGATGTCGGGCGTGATGCCGTAGTAATCGGCGCCGAAGGGCCGCCCGGTCCGGCCCATGCCGCACTGGACTTCGTCGAAAATCAGCAGCGCGCCCGCGTCACGCGTCGCCTGGCGGGCGGCGGCCAAAAATTCGGCCGGCATGTCCACGGCGCCCGCCACACCCTGCACGGGCTCGACGATCAGCGCGGCGGTCTCGGCGCCGACCTGGTGTGCGAGCGCGGCCGGGTCACGGGGCGAGACGAAGCTGACCTCGAAGGGCCGCTGCGGGAAGCCGTACCATTTTTCGCTGCCCCAGGTGACTGCGGCGGCAGCGGCAGTGCGACCATGGAACGCGCCTTCGACCGCGACCACGCGGCGGCGGCCCGGCGTGGCGAACGCCAGCTTGAGGGCATTCTCGTTCGCCTCGGCGCCGCTGTTGACGAGGAACACGCGGTCCAGTCCCGGCGGTGCGAAGCGCGCCAGCGCCGCACAGGCCCGGGCCCTGAGTTCCAGCGGCAACAGGTTGCTCTGGAAGGTCAGTGCCTGGGCCTGCGCGTGCAGCGCCGCGACCAGGCGCGGGTGTCCGTAACCGAGCGCTGCGACCGCGTGGCCGCCGTACAGGTCGAGGATGCGTCGGCCGTCCGCCATGACCAGCCAGGCGCCCGTGCCGCTGACCGGGTGCAGGTTCAGCTGGGCGTAGACGGGCAGCGTCCAGGCGAGTTCGTCGGGTGCGCTCGAAGCGGTGTCCGGGTGCCGGGCGGGATTCATGTCCATGCCGGCCCCGGCACGCGGAGCCCGGCATCCTCCGGGAGATCGAGCAAGCGGTTCATCCATTGCAGCGCGCCGCCGGCGGCGCCCTTGACGAGGTTGTCGATCACCGCCATGACGACGAAGGCCTCGCCGTCCGTGGCGACCGCGAGGCGCGCACGATTGGAGCCGGTGACATCCTTGATGCGCGGGGGCGTATCCATGACCTCGACGAAGGGCGAGCCCGCGTAGGCTTCGGCCAGCGCCGCGCGCAGTTCGGCGGCGCTCGCCCGGCCGGCGAGGCGCCCGTGGATGGTTGCGTGGATGCCGCGCGTCCAGGCGCCGGAATGCGGCACGAAATGCACCGTGCACGGCGCTGCCGCCTCGGCGGCCAGCTGCTCGATTTCCGGGCGGTGCCGGTGCACCAGCGGCTGGTAGGCAAACATGTTGCCGTGTCGTTCGGGGTGGTGCGTGGTCTCGCCGAGCTTGCGACCGACACCCGTGCTGCCGGTGACCGCGGCCACGAAAAACTCCGGTGTCACGAGACCCGCGCTGAGCAAGGGCACGATGCCGAGCAGCACCGAGGTGACGAAACAGCCCGGGTGGCCGACATGCGGCGCCGGGCAACCCGCGACGTGCTCGGGCAGCGCGCTGGTGAACTCGTCGAGCCGCTCCGGGCAGGGATGCGGCTGGCCGTAGACGCGCTGGTAGGCCGCGGCATCGCGAAAACGGAAATCCGCGGAAGCGTCCACCACCGTCAACGGTGCGCCGGCTGCAGCGGCCACCTTCAGCAGCGCGTCCACCCGCGCCGCGGCGGCGCCGTGCGGCGCGGCGCAGAACAGCGCGCGCACGCGGCCGGCGCGAACGGCGTCCTCCAGCGTGGCCTCGTTGCAGAAGCGGTGCTCGGCAAAGGCCAGCGCGAGATTCGGGAACGCGGCACCGACCGGCTGGCCGGCCCGGCTCTCGGAGGACGCCGCGACCAGTTCCAGCGCCGGGTGGCCGGCCAGCAGGCGCAGGAATTCGCCGGCTACGTAGCCGGTGCTGCCGAGCACGGCGACGCCGTGACGTTCGCTCATGCGCCCGCCTCCGGTCCGAACAGCACACCACGCAGGTGCTCGCCGAGCTCGGCTTCCTGCGTGAGGGCGTTGAACGCCGGTACGCCCATCTGCTCGCGGATAATGCTCACGCCGACCTCGTTATCGGTGGAGCGACCGGTCACCAGCGCCGGCTCGATGCCGAAGCGCTCGCGCAGCAGGTGCACGCCGCCGAAGGCGCCGACCGGGTCGTTGGCGCACAACACCACGGCCGACAGCGCCTTGCGTACTTGCGGGTCGTGCAGAATCGCTTCCACGCCGTAGGCGCCCATGATGCCGTCGCCCAG
Organism: Gammaproteobacteria bacterium; assembly: GCA_047921455.1. GTDB lineage: Bacteria > Pseudomonadota > Gammaproteobacteria > Steroidobacterales > XN24 > XN24. Next base: position 105,882 of record JBLRWC010000001.1, on the reverse strand, counting down.
CTCGAACACGATGACGTCCGGACGGGTGTCGGCCATGCGCGTCAGCATGGTGCGGGCCAGGCGCGGGCCGTTGGCGGGCGCGGTCGTGACCACGCCGAAATCGGTGAAGATCGCGGTGGCGCTGGCGCCCGCGTCTTCCATCGCGAGCACGTCGCGCCGCAGCGAGACGCCGGTCGCCTTGAAGGCAGCCACGCGGTAGCCGTAGTGCGAAAAGCGGCTGATGATCGCGGCGGCGGCCGCGGTCTTGCCGGCATCCATGCAGGTGCCGGCCAGGGCGATCGCCGGGATGCCGCGCATGTTCACCGCCGGTTCCGCCGGCAGCGCCAGGTTGCCGACGCGCGCCGGCGTGCCGATACGCTCGCCGAGATAGGGGAAGTGCAGCACGCTGCCGAGCACGCGGCACTCGAAGGGCTGGCCGCGGTCGCGGTTGACCGAGTCGCAAATACCCATCACGCCGCCGAGGTTCAGCAGGCTGATCTTGTCGCCCGGCGCCAGCTTCGCGGGGATGTGGCCGGAATAGCCGAACAGCGCGTGCCGGTGACCGAGCGCGCCGACCACGATGTCGCCGCGCTTGACCTGCGCCATCCGGCCGGAGGTCAGCTCCAGCGTGTTGTAGGTTGACTTGTTGGTGAGCACCTCGACGGCGATCACCACGCCTTCCTCGCAGGGAATCTCCGGCGCGATGCGCACTTCGCGCCCGAGCCGGCAGCTTTGCGCGACCGAGGCGATCTTGTCGACAATCAATGGGCGCATGGCTCAGTTCCCCGCCCGTGTATGCAGCATGCCGGCCAGCGATTTCATGCGCGCCAGGCCGAGGGCGTCGGCTGCGCTCCATTCGCCCGCCGATTCGCCGTACTGGCCCTTGGTGGCGGCCAGCAGCGAATGCGGCGAAGTCACGCCTTCGACGAACAGCACGCCGGGCCGAAACAGCAAGTGGGCTTCGCCGCTCACGCGGGCCTGGGAAGACGCCAGCAAGGCTTCGATGTCGCGCGCGGCCGGCTCCAGGTGCTGGCCCTCGTGCACCAGGTCGCCATACATCAGCGACAACGGTTCCTTGACCTTCTGCTGCGTGCCGGTGAGCGTCAGCTTTTCCAGTTCGCGGTGTGCGGTGAGGATGGTTTCGGCGGCCGGCGCCTCGAAGGCCACCCGGCCCTTGGAGCCGAGGATGGTTTCGCCCAGGTGGATGCCGCGGCCGATGCCGAAGCCGCCCGCCAGGGTCTCGAGCCGCTCGATCAGCGTCACGGGGTCGAGCGTTTCACCATCGAGCGACACGGGCACGCCGTGCTTGAAGCCCAGCCGGTGGCGAGCCGGCGACCGCGGCTCGTCGAAAGCGCCGGCCGTGACCACCCAGGCGCTCTCCGGGATGGACTCACGCGAGTCGAGCGTTTCCTTGCCGCCGATGGTCGTGCCCCACAGGCCGCGGTTGATCGAGTAAGCGCCGCCGCCGGGCGGGACCGGCAAGCCGCGTTCCTTGAGCCAGGCCACCTGTGCGGCGCGCTGCCAGTCGTGGTCGCGCACCGGCGCCAGCACCTCGAGGCCGGGTTGCAGGGTGCGCAGGGCGACCTCGAAGCGCACCTGGTCGTTGCCGGCGGCCGTGCTGCCGTGCGCGACCGTGTCGCTGCCGAGTTGCGCGGCCTGTTCGGCCACCATCCTGGCTTGCAGGCCGCGCTCCGCGCCGACGCACAGCGGGTATAACTGGCCGCGGCGCACGTTGCCGAAGACCAGGTACTTGATCACCGTGTCGAAGAACACCTGGCGCGCATCCACCGTGATATGGCGCTCGGCGCCGAGCGCCAGCGCGCGCGCCTCCAGCGCCGCCGCGTCGACATTGCCACCGGTGTCGACGGTGACGGTGATGACGGGCCGGCCGAGCGTTTCTTTCAGCCAGGTGATGCAAAACGACGTGTCGAGACCGCCGGAGAAGGCGAGCAGCACGGGACTTCCGCCCGTCTTGGAGGAGGCGTTCATGGGGGGTTACCTCGGGAAAATCTTGTTGAGACGGGCCAGCAAGGTCTGCTGGCCGCGGGCGGAGGCGGTGGCGACGAAAATTGTATCGTCTCCGGAGATCGTACCGGCAACTTCGCTCCAGCCGGCGCGATCCACGGCGACGGCGACGCTCTGCGCCGCACCCACCGACGTCCTGATCACGGTCAGGTTCGCGCCGGCGGTGGACCAGCCGGAGACAAAGCCGCCCAGGGCGCCGAAACCGGTCGCCGGGCCGCCAAGGTTTTGCGGCGCCAGGTAACGCTCGCCCACCTTCGCCACGCCGAGATCGCGCAGGTCGCGGCTGACACTGGACTGGGTCGCGGCGAAGCCTAGCGCGGCCAGGCGCTCGACGAGTTCGGATTGCCGGGTGACGCGGTGCTGTCGCAAGAGACTGAGAATAGCCTCCCGGCGTTCATTCTGCTGGGCATTCACGGTGGGCATGGTGGGGAGTGCCGGGGAGAGCGACTAAAGATGCGCATTATTAAGCATTCATGCGCATAGGATGTCAAGCCTCGTCGTATTCCGAAGCGCCCTGTACACTGCCGGCGTCCACCACCGGGAGTGTTAGCCAGATGAGCGACGTGCTGGAGACCGTTGAACGAGAAACCGGGCCAGGGCCGACGGCAAGCGTCGTCTGGTTGCATGGCCTGGGCGCCGACGGCCACGACTTCGACCCGATCGTGCCCGCCCTGCGGCTGCGCGGCGGACCCGAGGTGCGCTACGTGTTTCCGCATGCGCCGGTCCGCCCGGTGACGATTAACGGCGGCATGGAAATGCGCGCCTGGTACGACATTGTCGCCATCCAGCGGGGTGCGCGCGAGGATGAAGCCGGTATTCGTGACAGCAGCGCCGCCATCGGCGCGTTGCTCCAGCGCGAGATCGAGCGCGGTATTCCGGCGAACCGCATCGTGCTGGCGGGCTTTTCGCAGGGCGGCGCCGTCGCACTGCATGCCGGCTTGCGCTACGCCGAGAAGCTGGCCGGCATCATGGCCTTGTCGGCCTACCTGCCGCTGCGCGCCGCCGCCGGCGAGTTTCACGCCGCTAATCGCGAGACGCCCGTGTTCATGGCGCACGGCAGTCTCGATCCGGTGGTGCCGCTTGTGCTCGGGGAGGAGAGCGCGAAGTTGCTCGCCGAGGCGGGCTACGCGGTGGAGTTCAAGAGCTACAGCATGCCGCACGCGGTGTGTCCCCAGGAAGTCGAGGACATTCGCGGCTGGCTCGGCGGCGTATTGCGCTAAGCCCTCATCGCCGCGGTTGCGCGGGCGCGGCCGCGGTCCAGCTGCGCTATCGCCGTCAGTGCATGGCGTCGTCGGCCTGGTCCACCGATGGCTGGCCGCCTGCCGGGGTGACGCCGAGCGCGCGGCAAAAGAAAGCCAGTTCGGCCTCCAGGGCCGCGACAATGTTTTCCGGCCGCCGAAAGCCGTGCTGTTCCTCCGGGAACTCCAGGTACGCCGTCGGCACGCCGGTGGCCAGCAGGGCTGCGTGCATCTGCCGGCTTTGCTCGGGCGGTACGACGCGATCCTGTCCGCCCTGGAAGAAGATCACCGGACACCGGATTTTCTCCACGTGCAGCAGTGGCGAACGTTCCTTGATGCGCTGCCGGGTCGCGGGGTCTTCCGGCGGGCCAAGCAGCCAGTAGTCATAGCGCGATTCAAACTTGTGGGTGGTCTCCATGAGGGCGGCGATGTCGGCGACGCCGTAATAGCTCGCACCGGCCCGGAAGGCATCGCTGAACGCCAGTGCGGCCAGCACGGTGAAACCGCCCGCGCTGCCGCCGCTGATGAAGGCTGCCGCGGCGTCCGCGAGTCCCCGCCTGGCAAGATACTGGACGCCGGCGACGCAATCCTCGACATCGGCAATCCCCCAGCGACCATAGAGCCGCTCGCGATAGTCCCGACCGAAACCGGTGCTGCCGCGGTAGTTCACGTCGAGCACGGCGAAGCCGCGCGTGGTCCAGAACTGGATTTTCGGGTCGAACGCAATCGAGGCCGCCGAGGTGGGCCCGCCATGGCATTTCACCAGCACGGGCGGCGCCGCGCCGGGCGGTCCCTGGTGCAGCGGGTTGGTCGGCGGATAGAAATTTGCATACGCCTCGGTGCCGTCCGCGGTGGGGAAAGCGAGCGGTTCGGGGCGGGAAATCCAGTCGTCTTCCAGCGGTAGCGGCCCGCAGTCGGTGAGCACCCGGGCGCGAAAATCCGGCAGGTTCAGCACATGGAGCGCGGTCGGTCGGTCCACGGCGCCGGCCAGCACGACGGCTTCGCGGCCATCGGTGGCGACGTGCTCGATTGCATCGGGCGTGAAGAATTGCCTGGCGGGCAGTTTTCCATCCGTACGCCACAGCTCCCAGCCGCCGTCGCGCGTGAACGCCGTGAGCAGGCCGGAAGCAACTTCGCCCCAGGTGGATTGGCCGAATACCCATTGCGGCAACGCGGCCTCGGAATCCATGTCCGTGATCCGCTGGAGTTCGCCGCCGGGGCGCCACGCGTAATGGTTCCACCAGCCATCCGGGTCAGCGACGAAGCCCAGCCGGCCGTCGCGCAGCCATTCAGGCTGGAAGACCGAGATGCGTTCGCCGCCGGCGACCTGTACGGCGTCGTGCGGTTGTCCGTCGGCATCGAGCGAAGCCACCCACAACTCGGTGCCGTTCCATGGCAGGTTCGGATGGTCCCAGGTGAGCCAGGCGAGCCGCGCGCCGTCGCGGTCAAACCGCATGGAGGCATAAAAGTCGTTACCCGAGAGCAGCGTAGTGACGCGGCCGTCGTCGTCGATGGCGACGATCGAATTTTCCGGCCCGCCGGCCGCGGCGTGGTCTTCGCAAACCGCGAGCAGCCTGGGCCGCACCGGATCGCGCACCAGGTCTGCGTAGCGGCGCTCATCAGCGGGCGTCAGGCGGCGGATGACGCCTTCGCCATCGCGATGCCAGACGGCCTGGTCGTCGTCGTTGACGAACCAGGCGTGCTGGCCATCGACGCAGTAGCTGCCGCCGCCATACTCGTGCACCCGGCTGCGTGCGCTGAACGGCGGCGGCGTCAGTTCGGTCCGGTAGCCATGGTGGTCCTGCATGAGGACCGTGCGGCCACCCTCGGCCGGCCGGGTTTCCAGCCAGGTGATGCGTTCGTCTGCGCGGCGCGGCTGGGAGAGGCGCATCCCGGCCGCGGCGACCTGGGCCGCATCCAGCGGCGACGACCAGCTGCCGAACGGCGTGCGTCGCGAGTTCAAGGCGCGACCGCCGCGAGCCGATAGCTGAACTCGGCCTGGCCCGTCGGGAGGCCGTTGGCATCGAAGCGACGCTCGGTGAATTGCATTTTCTTGTCCTCCAGGATCTTGATGACGGTCGAACAGCGGGTGCCGTAACGGGGACTGACGATAAACGGCGCCGACAACAAGCGTTCCCAGTCCGGACCGAGACCAGTGTCGGGCAGCTGCGCATCGCTGGCGCGCGTCCGGTCGGCGAGCATCTCGAGCAGCGCGGCCGTGTCGGCGCCCTGTTCGAGCAAGGTTTTAAAGCGCGCGGTCGTTCGTTCGAGCTTTGGCCACGGCGTATCCAGCAGGTGATTCGACAGGCCGTGCACGCCGGGCCCGAGCACCTCCGGGCCACGTCCGCGATTCGACAAATAGACGAGGGCGCCGGGATCACCGAGCAACAGGTTAAAGCCCGCGTAGTCATGGCCGCGCGCCGCCACCTGGCAGGCAAATTCCAGCGGGCTGCCGGTACTCGCCAGGAAGTCGTGCACCAGTTCGCCACGTGAGCGCGGTCCGCGGCCTTCCTCGACGGGTTCACGATAATTGGTCACGACAGCAAAGCGTCCGTTGCGCTGCGCAGCCATCCAGGTGCCGCCGGCCCGCAAGTCCCGGCCGCCGAGAATGCCGTGCTCCCACCAGCCGGCCGGTGCGGCCGGGCGCTCATGAAACTCGTCGCGGTTACCGGCCAGCACCAGCCGTTCAGCGGCATCCGGTCGCCAGGAAAAAACCAGCAGGCACATACGGCTCAGGCTCCCCGCACGCTCAAGGCTCCGGCCTCGAGATCCATGGGCCGGGCTTTGCCTCGGCGCCCAGGCGTCGGCCGGGCGCCGCGTCGAACCATGCCTCGATCAGCCGGTAGGCGATCGAAACCCTGGGCGGCAAGCAGACTTGCCCGGCTGCGATATCGTCGCGCCGGACCCAGCGCGCATCCTCGAGTTCGCCGTCGCGCAAGGTGATCGAGTCGCTGGCCGGCCATGCCCGGAAGCCGAGCATCAGCGAGGACGGGAACGGCCAGGGCTGCGAGCTGTGGTAGTCCACGGCAGCCAGGGTCACGCCGGTTTCCTCCTGCACTTCGCGGCGGACTGCATCTTCGAGGCTCTCGCCGGGTTCCACGAAGCCCGCAATAGTCGAATAGCGGCCCGCGGGCCACGCAGCCGGCCGGCCGAGCAGGCAGCGTTCCTCGTCTCCGACCAGCACGATGATCGCCGGGTCCACGCGCGGGAAATGTTTCGCCTGGCAAGCCGGGCAGCTCCTTGCGTGGCCCGCCGCCGTGCTGAGCGTCGCGCTGCCGCAGGCACTGCAATGGCCGTTCCGTTCGTGCCACAGGAGCATGGCGCGCGCATAGGCTAGCAGCGCTGCGTCGTCTGGTGTGAGCCGGTCGCCAAGCTGGCGCAGGTCCGCAAACGCACCGGGCAGGGACGGCGTTTCGTCGGCGATGGCGACGGCGAAGCACGGCGCGCCGTCACGACGACCCAGCAGCACGCGGTCCCCGGCGGCGTGCAGCGCGGCGATCGCGGCTGCGCCGAGGAATACCGGCGTCGGCGCATCGCCGGCACTGACCAGCACCTTGCGTCGCCAGACCGCAAGATAATGGCCCTTCGCCTCGGCCTCGGCCAGCCACGCCGCGTCGCTGCGCAGGTGGCCGAGCCGGTCGAGCGGCGTACCGGCGAAGAAGTTGCCGGGCGGACGGGTCATTCGCCGGCAAGATCCAGTGGCCTGGACGCCACCACGATGCCGTCGGCGTCCGCGTACAGGTGCTCACCGGGCCGGAAGGTGACGCCCGCAAAGCTGACCGAGACGTCGCGCTGGCCATCGCCTCGCTTGTGCGTTTTCAGCGGAATGGTTCCGAGTGCGCGCACGCCGAGCTCGAGTGTATCGATCGCCGCCGAGTCGCGGATGGCGCCGTTGATGACGATGCCGCGCCAGCCGTTTTTCACCGCCAGCTCGCCAAGCATGTCGCCGAGCAGGGCGCGCCGCTGTGAGCCGCCCCCATCGACGACGAGAATGCGCCCCTCGCCGGCTTCCGAGAGCGCTTCGCGCACCTTCGAATTGTCTTCGTGGCACTTGACCGTGGCGATCGGTCCGTCAAAGTGCGTCAGTCGGCCGTAGCGATGGAACATCGACTCGACCACGTGCAGATCGTCCTCGTGGGCGTCGCAAAGGTCTGCTGTGTTGTAGGCCATACGGGCTCCATTTGCCGGTTCGCCCCGTATTCTACGCTGCGCGCGCGTGGCGCGGTTCAGATCGGGCTGGCGCAGGCGTCGTCCTCACCCGGCAGCGCTCGCCGCCGTGTGCTGAGGCGGCACGCGGGGCAACGCCGCCCGTCGAGCGCAAGCGCGTCCTGGACATAGAACGTACTGCATCGCACGCAGTCGCGTAGCAGCAATTCGTCGCGCTGAGTCAGGGCGTCGAGCAGGCTCCATGCATGTTCGAAGGTGATCGCGGTGGCCGGGTTGGCGGCACGAAATTCCTCGTAGGCGTCGCAAAAGCGCTGGCCGAACCTGAGCTGGTCGGCTGCAGCCGCCGGGGCGGTAGCCAGATCCGGCAGAATCTGGAGCAGATCCCAGATGGCGAATACATGGGCCAGCAAGGTGGCTTCCGCCTGTCGCAAGGGATTGCGGATGAAGAACTCGATATTGGAAGGCGACTTGCCGCGATGGCGCTTGACCTGCCTGCCGTTGTGGTGCTTGAAGTAGGTCGAATACAGCTTGCGAACGCGGTCCTGGGTGAAGCCGGTGCAGTGCGTGATGATGTGGGTTCGCGCCTGGTGACGGATCAGCCGGAGGGCAAGTTCGAAGCGGGCCTGCTCGTTTGCGTAGCGGTCGTCGGTGATTCTCATGTCGCCTCCTTTTGTCGGGCGCACAGTCTCCAGCATTGCATGATGAGATTGAAATGCTATATTTGGGCTAAATATACCATATATGGCAGATCGGAGTTAATTTCCCGCAGGAGCGCGCGGTTATTCCCCCGCGACTTTTTGCCCGGCAAGCCATACCGTCCTGATCCCAAGGGGGAGTAATCATGACGACTGAAACGGCACGGCTGGGCCGCGACCTGGCGGAATTAAACGAAGGATTTCTCGAGCTGGTGACCGGGGGAGCGGATGCGGGCTTGCCCGCGGATGTGCTCGCCAGGCTGCGCGGCAGTGAGCGCGGCGCGCGGCAACAATTGGCTGCGATGCCCTTCGCGTTGTTTTGTTTTGGCTTCGAAGATGACACCGGGTGGGCGCGCCTGTTGTCGCCGGGTGTGCGTGATCTCGCGTCGGGCTATGTCTGCCATGAGCCCCTGGTGGAACGCTTCACCGTCATGGCGCTGACCGCGCTACGCGGTTTTGTGCGCGTGGCGCCGCAGAGCGTCTCCGCCTGGATCGGCATGCCGGCGGAAACCCGCCTGCGGCTGGCCGAGCTCGAAATCGGCTTGCTGGGCGTGGTGGGCGCGCTGGCGGCGCCGCGCCTGCGCGGCCGGCTCGCAACGAGGGAACATTTCTGGCAGCAGTTGCTCGGCGCGGCCGAGCATAACGACCGCCGCCAGCTGGTAGTGCTGGCGGCGGTCGGCAAGCAGTGGACCATCCGGCGCTGCCTCGGACTCGAAGCTCCCACCGCACCACGGCGAGCTTTCCGCCGCTGAGGGCCGGAACCGACCCAGGTCGAGAAGATTGCTAGAATAGCGAACTCCGTCGGGCCTCCAGGTCGCGCTTTCCGCGCGGCGTCCCGGCCGGCCAGGCAGACCCATGAAGGCCCTAGAACTCAAGCAACTCAGCAAAACCTATCCAAACGGCGTGCAGGCCCTCAAGGGCATTGACCTGTGCGTCGAGGAGGGCGATTTTTTCGCCCTGCTCGGGCCGAACGGCGCGGGCAAAAGCACCACCATCGGCATCGTCACCTCGCTGGTCACCAAGACCGGCGGTACGGCGACCGTGTTTGGCCACGACATCGATCGTGATTTTTCGGCCGCCAAGGGCTGCATCGGCCTGGTGCCGCAGGAACTGAACCTGAACCAGTTCGAGAAGGTCGAGAGCATCGTCGCCACGCAGGGCGGCTATTACGGCTTGCCGCGCCGGGTGGCGCTGCAGCGCGCCGAAAAATACCTGCGCGAGCTGCAGCTCTGGGACCGGCGCCATGATATTGCCCGCTCGTTGTCCGGTGGCATGAAACGCCGGCTGATGATCGCCCGGGCGCTGGTGCACGAGCCGCGCCTGCTGATCCTGGATGAACCAACGGCCGGCGTGGACATAGAGATCAGGCGCTCGATGTGGGCTTACCTGCGCAAGGTGAATGCCGAGGGCGTCACCATCATCCTGACGACGCACTACCTCGAGGAAGCCGAGAACCTCTGTCGTAACGTCGCCATCATCGACCAGGGGCGGATCATCGAGAATGACCGCATGAGCCGGGTGCTCCGCAAGCTGCAGGTGGAGACCTTCGTGCTGACGCTGGAGGATGAGATCGACGTCACGCCGGCGCTCGAAGGCTATACGGTGCGGCAGCTGGATCCGGTTACGCTCGAGGTGGACGTGGCCAGCCGGCAGGGTATCAACGAGCTCTTCCGGGCGCTGAGTGTCGCCGGTGTGCGGGTGGCCTCGATGCGTAACAAGGCAAATCGGCTCGAGGAACTGTTTATTCGGCTGGTCGACCAGAAGACTGACGGCCGGGCTGCCTGAGGAACATGGCTATGGATCTACGCAGCCAATGGCATGCGCTCGCGACACTGGTCATCAAGGAGTACAACCGCATCGTGCGGATCTGGATCCAGACGATCCTGCCGCCGGCCATCACCATGACGCTTTATTTCATCGTGTTCGGCAGCCTGATCGGCAGCCGTATCGGGCCGATGGACGGTTACGGTTACATCCAGTTCATAGCGCCGGGGCTGATCATGCTCTCTGTGATCACCAACTCCTACGGCAACGTGGTGAGCAGTTTCTTCGGCGCGAAATTCGGTCGCCACATCGAGGAAATGCTGGTCTCGCCGATGCCGAATTACCTGATCCTGATCGGCCACGTGGCCGGCGGCGTGATTCGCGGCCTGATGGTGGGAGGCGTCGTGACCATCGTCGCGCTCTTTTTTACCCGGCTCGAGATGCAACACCCGCTGATTGTGCTGTCCACCGTCATCCTGACCGCCATCGTGTTCTCGCTGGGCGGCTTCATCAACGCGGTGTTTGCGAAAAAGTTCGACGATATCAGCATCGTGCCGACCTTCATCCTGACGCCGCTGACTTACCTCGGCGGGGTGTTCTACTCGATCTCGCTGCTGCCCGAGTTCTGGCAACAGGTCTCGCGCGCCAACCCGATCCTCTACATGGTGAATGCCTTCCGCTACGGTGTGCTCGGCACGTCCGACATTCCCATCGGTACCGCCTATGGCATTATCTTCGTGGCCATCGCGCTGTTGTACGGCTTTTCGCTGTACCTGTTGAACAAGGGCATCGGCATCCGCGAGTAACATGTGCGGCCGCTACGCTTTTTTCACGCCCATCGACGCCGTGACGCGGCTGTTCGGCGTGACCGAAGTGCATGCGCGCGAGCTGGCGCCGCGCTATAACATCGCGCCCACCCAGGAAGTCCCCATCGTGCGGGTGTCGGCGTTCCTCGACGAGGCGGCCGGCGCGGCGGCCGGGCATGCGCGGGCGCGCGAGCTGGCGCTGGCCCGCTGGGGGCTGGTGCCGTTCTGGGCCAAGGATCCGTCCATCGGCAACCGCATGATCAATGCGCGCGGTGAAACCGTCGCCCAAAAGCCGGCCTTCCGTGCGGCTTTCAGCAAGCGGCGCTGCCTGGTACCGGCGGACGGCTTTTTCGAGTGGCAAAAAACCGACTCCGGCAAGCAGCCCTGGTATATCCATGGCGTCGGCGGCGAGCCGCTGGCGCTGGCCGGCCTGTGGGAGTTATGGAATCCACCCGACGGCGGCGCGCCGCTCGCCAGCTGCGCGATTATCACGACGCACGCCAATGAATTCATGCGTCCGCTGCACGACCGTATGCCGGTGGTGCTGGACGCCGAAGCGCGTGACGCCTGGCTCAACAGTGACACGTCGCCGGATGCGTTGCAGGCTCTGCTGGTGCCGGCCGCCGCAGATGCGCTGGAAGCCTGGCCCGTCAGCCGCCGCGTCAACAGTCCTTTCAACGAGGATCCGTCGCTGGTGGAAAAAAGCCACGCCTGACACGGGTCCGGCCGCCAGCCTGCCAGCCGCCAGGCCGCCAGGCCGCCATTGGCGCGGTTTCAGCCTGGGTCCGCCTGTAACGACACCACCAGCGTGCCCGGACCACCATGCACGCCGAGTGCCGTGCCGACATCCGTGACGAAGGCGATGTCGACCCCGGGCAGATGGGCTTGCAGCGCCGCGCGCAGTTCGGCAGCCGCGGCCGGCGCATTGGCATGGCCGACGGCGAGCCGCCAGGCGCGGCGAGCCTCCGCCCGGCGGGCTATCCAGCGGGCAAACCGTCCTATCCGGTGGTGTCGCCCCAGCAATACGCCGGCCGTGCCGAGCCGGCCGTCCGGGAAGGTGGCGAGAATCGGTTCGAGCCTCAGCCAGCGTGCCAGCAGGCGCTTGGATGGTGCCACCCGGCCGCCGCGCACGGCATGCTCGAGGCTGCCGAGCAAGGCATAGCTGCGGGTGCCGGCGATGCACTGTTCCAGGGCCTGCGTGATCTCGTCCACGCTGCGCCCCGCGGCGGCGAGTTCCGCGGCGCGCAGCACCACCAGGCCCTGGCCGATGGACGCATTGCGGGAGTCGATCGCGCGCACCGGGACCCGGGTGTCGGCGCGTTCCGCCGCGGACGCGGCGGCCTGGAAAGTGCCGCTGCCCCAGCCGGTCACGTGGATCGAGACGATGCCGCCGTGGTGACTGCCGAGAATCTGGTACAGGCGGCGGAAGTCCCCGGGCGGTGGCTGCGAGGTGGTCGGATGCACCGGGCTGTCGGCCATGAGCCGATAGAACTCGGCGGGATCCAGGCTGACCTTGTCGAGATAACTGCGCGCGCCGAAGTGGATGCGCGCCGGCACAGTGTGAATTTCCAGCGAGGTGAGCAGCGCCTCGGGCAGGTCGGCCGCGCTGTCCGTGACCACGGCGACGGCGCGGGCGGCCACCCGCGTCGCACTTTGTTGCGAATGCATGTCGTCGGCCTTGCGGCCCTCCACTGTGCCGAACCCGGCGGCGATGCGAAACACCGCTGCGGGATCATCGACATGAATGTGGATGCGCGCGCGTGTCTTGCCGCCGGCGATGACCAGGCTGCTGCCGAGCCCGGCGAGCGCCTCGCGCAAGCGGCGCCGGTCCAGCGGAGCGCCGCGAACCAGGCATTCCGTGCACCAGCGATGCCCGCCAGTGACGCTGCCAGTGTCGCCGCCAGTGTCGCCGCCAGTGTCGAAGCAGGCGTCGGCCAGCGCGAGTTCCATGGCCGCGGCGCCGCCGGTGTCCGGGCCGGCCCGCAGCGAACCATGCTGCACGAAATCGGTGATGCCTTGCAGCAGGTCGACAAAACCCCTTGCGCCCGCATCGACCACCCCGGCCCGGCGCAAGGCCTCGAGTTGCGACGTGGTGGCAGCGAGCGACCGTTGCGCCCGGCGCAGGCCGTGTTCCATCAGGGTGGCAAAATCCTGCCCGTCCTCGACCAGTCGCAGCGCGATCTCCGCGCCAAAATCCCGGATGACTGTCAGGATGGTGCCGTCCCGGGGCTCGCTGAGCGCCTCCTGTGCATAGCTGGAGCCCCGCTCCACGGCATTGACAAATTGCGCGGCGGTCAGCTGGCGCTGGTCCAGGCAGGCGTCGCAGACGCCGTGAAAAAACTGCGCGAGAATGGCGCCGGAATTGCCGCGCGCTCCGTCCAGCGCTGCATCAGCGACGCGTTCCAGTAACTTGCCGGCATACGGTTCGCGGTGGCGCAGCAATTCGTTGCGAACCGTGCCCAGCATGACGGCCAGATTGGTGCCGGTGTCGCCGTCCGGTACCGGGAACACGTTGATGCGGTTGAGGTGCTCGGCATCGGCTGCCACCCGCGCGATTCCGGCGAGCAGCGCCCGGGACAAGCGTGGTCCGTCGAGATAAGCGATTCTCGGCGCCGTGCTGGCCAAGCGTTCAGTCTCGCGACAGGAAGAACCGCTGGCCCTGGTAATCCATCACGACGCCGTCGCGCGTGATGCGCTCGACCTGGGGGCCCTCCTGGGTCGCCTGTCCCTCGATGTACTTACGCATGTTGATGAAGACAAACCGGTCTGCCGGCACGGCGCTGAAGACATGAATATCGACGCGCATGTGCGGCACGTTCAGCTCGCCGCGCACCACCAGGTCGGTGAAACGAGGCAGGCGGGCATCCGCCGTGGCTTGCTGGGTCGCGCCGGGCGACGGTCCGGCCGGCAGCTCGCCGGTCGTCGTCTCGGCGGAGCGCGGCGTGGTCGTCGCGGGCGGCGTCGCCGGCCGGCCGGTGTTGGTTTCGGCAGCCCGTGCGGGAGCGCTCGCCGGGGCCACCTCCGTGGTCAAGGGGCGAACGTCATCGCGGCGCGCCCGGGTCGGCAGCGTGACCGGCGCCGGGCTGGTGCGCGCGGGCGCGGAGTCGGCACGCGGTGGCGCGGCCGCGGGCGGCGTGTCTGCTGGGGGCGTGGCTGCTGGGGGCGCCGGCGAAACCGTCGCCGGCGAAACCATCGCCGGCGGGGCAGTGACCGCCGCCGCCGGCGGCTGGCGACCCGTCAGCAACAGGGCACCGAGCACGATGATATTGAGCAACAACAGGCCACCGAGCAATAACAACCAGGTCGACGGCCGCCGGGTGACCGTATGCTCCGGTACCACTGCGAGGCCGGGACCCGCCTGGCGCTGGCGCTGGTGTTCGGACTTGCGCAGGGCGTCGAGGATGAGTGACATTTCAGTTGTCCTCCCGCAGTTGCGGCCGGCCGCCAAGCCCGAGGGCATTGTTGACCGAAATCAGCGTCATCGCGCCCGCGATGCCGTCGATGGCGATACGGCTGGCGCGCTGGAATTCGCGGACGGCGTTCTCCAGCGCCGCATCGTAGACCCGCGAATTGGTCGGCAACACCGGCGCGCCGCGTATCTCGCCCAGCGATTGGCGCAGCCACAGCACATCCGGTCCGGACATATTGCGCGACAACAAGCGGCCGTCACCCACCTCCGGTTGCCATAACAGCAGATATTCACCAAACCAGAGCGTGAACAGTTCTCCCAGCGGAACGGTGACGAGTTGCTCGCCGGCCAGCAGTTCGACGGCATCACTCGTGACCCGGACGAGCACCAGCTGGTGATCCCGCCCGTCGGCATCCGTAAGCACGATGATCGCGGGACGGTCCAACGCGGCCAGTTCGCCCCAGGTGCCGCGCTGCAGCAGGCAGCGCAACCCCTGTGCTTCGGCCTGGTCGCAAGCGGGCCCTGCCGCCGGGCGATAATCGATTTGCCAGCGCTGGAACAGCGCGGTGAAGGCAGCGTCGGTGCCGGTGGTAAGGTCGCCGCGCGCCAGCCGGGCGTCGAGCCGCTCGAGCGTGGCGGGGGCGGGCTCTGTCCGGGGATCAGCCAGCCGATCAGCCGGTGGCTCAACCGCGGGTGCAACCGCGGGCGCGGCGTCCGGTGCGGGCGCCGGTTCGGGCTCGGACGGGATGGTCTCGGGCCTGGGCGCGACGCGCGAAATGGGTGCCACGGGTGACATCGGCGCCACCACCGGTGGGGCGCTGGTGCGACCCTGCAGGGTCATCGTCGTGACGACGCCGGCGGCGATCGCGATGCCGACCCCCATGAGGCCGAGCAGGACGGCTGTCAGGCCGGGGGTACGCAGCGCCTGTCGCTTGATGCGCCCGCCAAAGACTTCCCGCGAGGCCTTCCTGGTCATGCGGGCCGAGACCGTTGGCTCTTCCTGCGACCACGCACCGAGCAAGGCGCGATCGGCGATCACGTTGACCAGGCGCGGCACGCCGGCGGAAGTCTTGTGCAACGCCCGCAGGGCGCCGGGCGTAAAAATCTCCGCACGGCTGCCGGCCACCTCCATCCGGTGTCGCACATAGGCTTGCAGCTCATCCAGCTCGAGCGGCTCGAGGTGGTAGCGCCCGGTAATCCGCTGCGCGAGTTGGCGCAGGTCGCTGCGGGCGAGGACCTCGCGCAATTCAGGCTGGCCGATGAGGATGATCTGCAGCAGCTTCTGCTTGGCGGTCTCGAGGTTGGTGAGCAGACGGATCTGCTCCAGTACCTCGGTGGAGAGGTTCTGCGCTTCGTCGACGATCAGCACCACCCGTCGTCCGGCGGCATGCGCCTTGAGCAAGTGCTCGTTGAGCGCGTCAATGACGGATTTCTGGCTGGTCCGGTCCGGCACCTCGACATGCAGCTCGTCGCAAATGGTCAGCAGGAACTCTTGTGTCGACAGCCGCGGGTTCAGCACCAGCGCGACCTCGGCATGCTCGGGCAATTGCTCCAGCAGGCTGCGGACCACGGTCGTCTTGCCCGTGCCGACCTCGCCGGTCAGCTGGATAAAACCGCCGCTCTCGGTGATGCCGTACAGCAGGTGGGCAAGCGCTTCCGCATGACGACGGCTCAGGTACAGGTACCTGGGGTCCGGCGTGATGGAGAAGGGTTTCTCGTTGAGTCCGAAAAAGCTTGCGTACATACCTTGGTATCTTTTACAGGGTGACGGCTGTGTAAAGCAGCACGCCGAGGAAGGTGGCCAGCAGCGCAATCAAGTAGGCCAGCCCGAGTAGTATGTATTTGAATGCTGTCGCCCAGAAGCCCTGCCCGTAGACCAACCGCAGCGCCTTGAACAAGTACGCGGGAATATAGGCCAGCACCACCGCCGTGATCATCCCCAGCGGCAGCCGCCCGGGCGCCACCAGTTCCGCGCCCCATCGTAACAGGATCAGGCCGATATTCAGCAGGAAGAAGAACGAGTGGTAGTGGACGAGAAACAGCAGGTGCTCGGCGTAGTAGCGGCCCGACAGCGGGTAGGCCAGTTTCATGACCAGTGCCATCAGGGGCAGAAACAGGAACATCATTGCCGGAATATTGGCCAGCAGCGCGCGGGCAAATGAGCGCCCGCGGTCCAGCGTGATCCGCTCGCAAATCTCGACAGCCCGTTCCGCCGGCACCAGCCTGGCGAGCCATTCCGGGGTGCCTGAATAGTCCACGTTGCATGCCTCGTCGAAGCGCATGCCGCTGACCTGCATGGGCGGCGTATCCCGCGCG
>JBLRWC010000001.1:0-89383 GCA_047921455.1 Gammaproteobacteria bacterium | reverse complement strand
GCATGCCTCGTCGAAGCGCATGCCGCTGACCTGCATGGGCGGCGTATCCCGCGCGCTTGCCTTGCAGGTAGTCGAGGGTCAGTCGCCCGGGCCTAAACAGCAACAGGCCCAGGGTCCGCCAGATGCGTGAATCCAGCGAGGCGAGCAGGTCGCCAGCATCCTTGAGCAACTCCCAGAAGGTGATCATGCGCACCCGGGCGCGCTGGCCGCAGCTGGCGCAGTACTGGCCCCAGAGCAGCTCGTTGCAGTTCGGACAGGGGCGGGCGTCGGTCAACGCCGCGTCGCGGCCTTCCAGGACGATCCGCCGGCTGGCGCGAAAGCGGCCGCCGAACTTCGCCAGGCCCTCCGCACGCATGCGCGGCGCGAATTCCTCGAAGTAACGCTCCAGCGCAGCGCGATCCGCCAGTTCATAACGCACGATGCGCAGCTGCGCGCCGGTGTCCGGGTCCTCGGCCTGGTGCACGCTGGCGCCGGTAAAGCCGGGCAGCGCCAGCATGTCGTCCATGTGGTGCTCGAGCCAGGCTTCGAACTCGCCGAGTATTTCCTCGTCCGGCTCGAGCGCGACCTCGTAGGTGACTGCTGCGGTCTGCACGCCCGGACTCGAGCGCCGCCGGGGCTAGGCCTCGGCGCCCCCCGGCACCTTTGCCTTGCTGTCGCGGTGCGCGGCGCCGCGCGCCTTCTTGCCCGCCGGTTTGGCCATGCGCATCGGCGTGCCAAATTCCTCCGGGGCGAAGTCGTCCACGTCGACCAGGGCCATGACCTTGGCATCAGCGCTGCGCAACTTGTCGGCCTCCGCCGGCGTGATGATCTCCGCCGCGACCCCTTCTTCCACCTGGGCAGCAAAGCCGAGTGCGCGGATGCGGCCTTCCTTGACGCCCTTGCGCAGCTTTTTCTCCAGCGGCGCAACCTCGATGGACAGCTCCATGGCCTCTTGCAGCAGGCCGAGCGCATTGCCGGGCTCGACGGTTCGATAAACGCCGTCGCACAGGCGGTCGCGCATTTCGCCGGGGCCGATGACGCCCTCGACGATGCGCCGCGACAGCATGTCGCGCGGCGAGCTGAAGCCGCGGCCGCGCGGGAATACCACCAGGCGCAGCAGCCAGGCGATCGGGCGCACCGGGAAGTTTCGCAGGAAGCCGTGCAACTGCTCCTGGGTCCGGTACAGCAGGAAGCGACAACTCCACTCGACCAGCGGCAGGTCCGCTTCGCGCCGCCCCTGGTCTTCGAAGTGCTTCAGCACCATGGACGCGAGGTAGAGATTCGACAGCATGTCGCCGAGCCGCGCCGACAGCATTTCCTTTTTCTTGAGCGCGCCGCCGAGCGTCAGCATGGCGGTGTCCGATACCAGCGCGAAGGCCGCGCTGAAACGGCCGATGTGCTGGTAGTACCGGCGGGTGGGTCCGCGCGTCGGCGTGTCGGCCCACTTCGCGGCCGTGAGGCCGAGCACGAAGGCGCGCGCAGCATTCGACAGGGCGTAACCGATATGACCGAACAGCGCCGCATCGAACGCTTCCAGGCCGGCCTCCTGGTCGGGGTTTTGCGCGGCGTGCAATTCCTTCAGGACGAAGGGATGGCAGCGGATCGCGCCCTGGCCGAAGATCATCAGGCTGCGCGTCAGGATGTTGGCGCCCTCCACCGTGATCATCACGGGGATCGAGTTGTAGCCGGTGCCCAGGTAGTTGCCCGGCCCCATGCAGATCGCCTTGCCGCCGTGGATGTCCATGGCGTCGTTGGCGACCACGCGCGCCATCTCGGTACAGTGATACTTCAGGATGGCGGCGGGGACGGCGGGTTTCTCGCCGGCGTCCACGGCCGCGATGGTGACGCTGCGCGCCGCATCCACGATGTAGGCGAAACCCGCCATCCGCGCGAGTGCCTCCTGGACGCCCTCGAAGCGGCCGATCGGCATGCCGAACTGCTTGCGAATCCGCGCATAGGCGCCGGTCGCGAACACGCCGGCCTTGGCGCCGCCGTTGGCGTTTGACGGTAGCGAGATGCACCGCCCGACCGACAGGGATTCCATCAGCATGCGCCAGCCCTGGCCGGCCATTTTCGGTCCGCCGATGATGGCGTCCAGCGGCATGAACACGTCCTTGCCCTCGATCGGACCGTTCATGAACGGCACCGATAACGGAATGTGGCGGCGACCGATATCGAGTCCGGGGGTGTCCGCCGGCACCAGCGCGAGCGTAATGCCGAGATCCTTTTCGTTGCCGAGCAAACCCTCGGGATCGAACAGGCGGAACGCGACGCCGACCACCGTCGCGACCGGCGCAAGGGTGATGTAGCGCTTGTTGAAATTCATCTTGATGCCGAGCACTTCCTCGCCGTCGACAACCTGTTTGCAGACCACGCCCTGGTCGGGGATGGAGGCTGCGTCGGAGCCGGCGCGCGGGCTGGTGAGGCCGAAGCAGGGGATCTCCTTGCCGGTCGCCAGGCCGGGCAGCCAGCGGTCTTTCTGTTCCTCGGTGCCGTACACCAGCAGCAGCTCGCCCGGGCCCAGCGAGTTCGGCACGGCGACGGTCGAGGCGAGCGTGGCGCTGCGGCTCGCGATCTTGGTCAGCACCTGGCTGTGGGCATAGGCCGAGAATTCCAGTCCGCCGTAGCGCTTCGGAATGATCATCGCGAAGAAGCCCTGGTCGCGCAGGAACTGCCAGGTCTCCGGCGCGAGATCATGCAAGGAGTGCGTCACCTGCCACTCGTCGTTCATGCGGCACAGTTCTTCGCAGGGTCCGTCCAGGAAAGCCTGTTCCTCTTCGGACAGTTGCGGCGCCGGGGCGCCGAGCAGTTTCTGCCAGCGCGGCACGCCGGCAAACAATTCGCCCTCCCACCAGACGGTGCCGGCCTCCAGTGCCTCGCGCTCGGTGCGCGACATCGAGGGCAGCATCTTGCGGTACATCCGGAGCATGGGGCGCGTCAGCCGCTCGCGCCGCACGTCCGTCAGGTTCAGGGCCACGAGGCCGGCGAACAACACCCACAGCAGCAGCGTCCAGAGCCAGCCGCCGCCGCCGAAGATCGTGTAGAGCAGCAGGGCACCGCCGGCGAATGCCGTGGACCGCCCGAGGCTGACGCGCTGGTAGGCCAGCGCGATGGCGCCGCCGAACAACAGGAGAAACCAGAACAGAGTCGACACGTTAAATCACCCCTTGAGCAACCCGGGCGCCGCGCGAATGGCGGCGCCATACGATCGTTTGAATATACCCCCGATGGGGCTGTGCGCCAAAACCCTGCCGTGACCCGGGTGACCTGGCCGGGGCGCTGCGGAGCGCGAATGTCAGGAAACCCGGTTCCGCCCCTGGCGGACTGAGAGTGCTATTGCCGGATCAGCCCAGCTGCTTATATCATGATCCATCAAGATAGATCATGATGGAGATCACCGTGAGTGCCCCGGTACGCGAGAAATTCTCTTCCCAGGCCGCACCCGAGGTACTTGCGGCGCTGCGCCGGATCGCGGTCGCAGAAGGCCGTCAGTTCCAGGCTGTGCTGGATGAGGCCCTGCGCGACTACATCGACCGGCACCAGCAGGCGCGGCCACGTCGCCATGTCCTTGCGGCCTTTGCGGGGAGCGTCGAGGAATTCGACGAGCTCTACCGCGAGCTCGCGAAGTAAGCCTTGGCGCGCGATTACCTGACCGTGGCCGATGTGCTGGGCCTGCACGCCGTGCTGGAGCGGCGTTACGGCGGCGCCGCGGGGATCCGTGATGCCGGCGCCCTGGAGGCGGCGCTGTTTCGGCCGCAGACCGGCTACTACGCGGACATCGTGGCTGAAGCGGCCGCGCTGATGGAGAGCCTGGCCATGAGCCATCCATTCGTAGATGGCAACAAGCGCATCGCTTTCGCTGCGGCCGACGTGTTCCTGCGTATCAACGGCTGGCGGCTCGAGCGCGCGCCGATGCAGATCTACGCGGAAATGCTCGCCATGCTCGAGTCGGGCACATTCGACAACGCGCACCTCGAGCCGTGGCTGCGCGCGTTCGCGAGCGGCCCGGCCCGCGGCAGCCGCTAGAGCAGGTCCTTGACCCCGTCGCGCTCTTCCAGCAGCTCGGTCTCGGTAGCTTTCATGCGTTCGCGGCTGAACTCGCTGATGTCGAGCCCCTGGACGATCTCCCAGCGGCCGTCCTTGCAGCGCACCGGAAAGGAATACACGATCCCCTCGGCCACGCCGTAGCTGCCGTCGGACGGCACGGCCATGCTGACCCAGTCGTCGGCAGGGCTGCCGAGCGCCCAGTCGTGCACGTGATCGATGGCGGCCGAGGCCGCGGAGGCGGCGGAGGACAGCCCGCGGGCCTTGATGATGGCCGCGCCGCGCTGTTGCACCGTGGGGATGAAGTCGTCACGCACCCACGCCTCGTCGACCAGCGACGGGGCGGGCTTGCCGCCGACGGTGCAATGGGCGATGTCGGGGTACTGGGTCGCGGAGTGATTGCCCCAGATCGTCATCTGGCGGATGTCGTTGACGGTCGCGCCGGTCTTGGCCGACAACTGGGCGAGGGCGCGGTTGTGGTCGAGCCGCGTCATGGCGGTAAAGCGCGCGTGGTCGAGATCCGGTGCGTTCGAATAGGCGATGAGCGCGTTGGTGTTCGCCGGGTTACCGACTACCAGCACCCTGACCTTGCGGTCGGCGTGGTCGTTCAGCGCCTTGCCCTGCGCGGAAAAAATCTTGGCGTTCTCGAGCAGCAGGTCCTTGCGCTCCATGCCGGGTCCGCGGGGCCGGGCGCCGACCAGCAGCGCATAGTTCGCGTCGCGGAAGGCCACGTCGGGCTGGTCGGTGGAGACGACGCCGGCGAGAGTCGGAAAGGCGCAATCCAGCAACTCCATCTCGACGCCCTTGAGCGCGCCGAGGGCAGGCGGAATCTCGAGCAGCTGCAGCACCACGGGGGTGTCGGGGCCGAGCAGCTGGCCGGAAGCGATACGAAATGCCAGCTGGTAGCCGATCTGGCCGGCAGCGCCGGTAATGGCGACTCTCGCGGGTTGGGTCATCGGTGACTCCCTGTTCTGGGTTTGTTCTGGGTGGATCGGGTCCTTGCCGTGCGCGTACCAGTGCCGGTCTGGACCGGTCACCGGCAGCCAACCGCATTTTAGCAGCGCGGCGGGCCTGGCGCTGCGCCAGGTCCGCAGGGGTTGCATTTTGAGTCGTTAGTGTTATAGTCAACTACAACACCGGTTCAGAGAGCGGCGGCAGTCCGCCAGCGAGGCCCGCGATGAAGACGCAAAAGACCCAGAAGAGCCAAAAGACGCATGAAGAGACCATGCGGTTGCTGACCATATTGGCGGTTGCCTGCCTCACGCTTGCGTCCATGATGGCCTGAGGACAGCGGAGAACCCTATGGAAGGCGAATGGAATGATGCGCAGCCGATTTATCGACAGCTCCGTGACCGGGTCGTGACCATGATCCTGGAAGGTGTGCTCACCGATGGTGATGCCCTGCCATCAGTGCGGACGGTGGCGGCCGAGTACCGGCTGAACCCGCTCACCGTGCTGAAAGGCTACCAGGAGCTCGTGGACGAGGGCCTGGTGGAAAAGCGGCGCGGGCGCGGCATGTTTGTTCGCGAAGGCGCCGGCAAGGCGCTGATGAAGGACGAGCGCCAGGCCTTTCTCAAGGAGCAATGGCCGGCGGTGGTGGCCACCATTCAACGCCTGGATCTCGACCTGGAAGCGTTGCTGGCGCAGGCCCGCGAGCAACTGGATGACAAGGAGGATGCGCAGTGAACCCCGTAATTCGTGCCGAGGGACTGTCGCGTCGCTACGGCAGCACCGTGGCGCTCGACGATGTGGGCTTCGAAATTCCCGCCGGGCGTATCGTCGGCCTGATCGGGCCGAACGGCGCCGGCAAAACGACCGCGCTGAAGGCGATTCTCGGGCTGGGATCCTTCCGCGGGCAACTGTCGGTGCTGGGGCTGGACCCGCGTCGCCAGCGGGCCGAATTGATGGAGCAGGTCGCATTCATTGCCGATGTCGCCGTGTTGCCCCGCTGGCTGCGCGTGCGCCAGGCGCTGGACCTGGCGGCGGGCCTGCACCCGCGCTTCAGTCGAGCCAAGGCCGAGGCCTTCCTGGCGCAGACGGAGATCCAGCCGAAAAGCCGGATCAGCGCACTCTCGAAGGGGATGATCACCCAGCTCCACCTGGCGCTGGTGATGGCTATAGACGCGCGCCTGCTGGTGCTGGACGAGCCCACGCTGGGACTCGATATCATCTATCGCAAGGAATTCTACAGTGCGCTGCTGAACGATTATTTCGACGGCGAGCGCACCATTCTCTTGACGACGCACCAGGTCGAAGAAGTCGAGCACATCCTCACCGACGTGATGTTCATCAGCCACGGCCGCATCGTGCTGAACGAGAGCATGGACGCGCTGGGCGAGAAATATCTCGAGCTGGCGGTGCGCCCGGACGAGGCAGAGCGCGCGCGCGGTCTCGGGCCGCTGTCCGAGCGGCAGGGGCTGGGACGTCATCATTTCATATTCGAGAACCGCAGCCGCGATGAGCTGGCGCCGCTGGGCGAGATCAAGGTGCCGGGGGTGGCAGACCTGTTCGTCGCCAAGGTCAGGAGGGCGGCGTCATGAAAAAGCTGCTGACCCTGGTGCGCCGCGAACTCATGGAGCATCGCTCCGGCTGGATGGTTGCCGCCGTGTTCGGCGGACTGTTCGTGCTGGCGGCCGTGCTGGGCGTATTCGGCCTGGCCCGCGTGGGCTTCAACGATGCCAATATCACTGTCGACATGCTGGTCGAGCAGGCCGAGCTGGACGCCGTGCGGGCGGTCTGGATGGTGCTCCTGGTGCCTATCGCCATGTTGTTCGCGCTGGTGACCAACTTCGTGGTGTTGTTCTACCTGCTCGACTCGCTGTACGCCGAGCGCAAGGACCGCAGCATCCTGTTCTGGAAGTCCCTGCCGGTGTCCGACCTGCAAGTGGTCGGCTCAAAGTACCTGACCGGGCTGCTGGCGATCCCCGCGCTGACCGTGGGGGTGTTCGCGATCACCGCGCTGGCGCTCTGGCTCATCATCGGCGGCGCCATGACCTGGGCCGGCGCCGGCGCTTACATGGTGCATGGGCCGGCCGCCCTGGCGCAGACCGCCGTTGTGCTGGTCTACGCGTTCCTGGTGATGGGGTTGTGGTTCGCGCCGCTGCACGGCTGGTTGCTGCTGGTCTCCGCCTTCGCCAAGCGTTTCGCGCTCGGCTGGGCCGTGTTGCCGCTGGTGCTGGCGGTGGTGGCAGAGCGGATCCTGTTCGGCACACGGTACTTCCTGGGCTGGATTGCAGAGCGCACCTCGGGCGGTCTTGAGCTGGCCTTTAGCGGGGACCAGGACGCCGGACTCATGATTTCGGAGGGCGTGATCTCGACCTTCCCCGCCTTGGCAACTTTCCTGACACCGGAGCGCGTGCTGGCCGCGCCCGCGCTCTGGACGGGCCTCGTGGTCGGCCTGGTTCTGTTTGGCGGTGCGGTCTGGCTGCGGCGCTGGCGCGACGAATCCTGAGGCGTTACCGGCGCCTTGATCGACTTACATCAACCCCACTGATCTTGCGAGTGATTGAACAATGAAAAAACAGGGTTTTTTGACTGGCGCGGCCGCGTCGCTGCTGGCCGCCACGACGTTGCTGACCACCGGTTGCGTATTCGTGGTCGGCGGCGACGGCAGCAAGCGTAATGCCGAGGTCGAATGGGCGACCGACCGCGATTACAGTGCGGCCTACCAGCGCAGCGCCGCGGTCGGCCCGCGCGTGGCGGACGGCGTGCTGGCGCGCGAAGTCCAGGCGCGGCTGCGAATCGATTCAGCCGTGGCCGCGGAGGACATCACGGTATCGTCGAGCGGCGACGTGGTGACCCTGCACGGGCGGGTGAGTGATGTCGTGCTGCTCGAGCACGTCATGCGCGTGGCCGCCGAGGTACCCGATGTCAGGCGCGTCGTGTCCCGCTTGACTGTGGAAATGGAGGCAGACTGACATGAAAGCATTGCATGCACTGGTTTTTTCCCTGCTGCTGGCGGTCGGGGGCCCCGTGCTGGCGGCCGACCGGACGCTGGAGCTGAAGCTCGACGGCGCCGCGCCGGTGCGCGTCCATAACCTGGTCGGTTCGGTGCGCCTGGTGCCGGGCGACGGGGAACTGGTCATCCGGGCGCGGGTCCGGGCAGACAAGCGAGACATCGCTGACGCGATCCAGCTGCGCCGGGACAACGGTCGCGATGGCGTCGAGATCGTGGTCGAGTATCCGCAAAACGTTTCCCGGGTACGCTATGACGGCGAGGAATTTCGCCGCCTGGATGTCCGCCTTGATTACCAGGATCGCAAGATGCGGGTGACGAGCTCGGGCGGCGAGCCGGTGCGGGTCGACCTGGAGATCCTGGTGCCGGCCGACCGGGTGGTTGAAGTCCGCCAGGGCGTCGGCGCCATCGACGCAAAGGATCTGCAGGCCAGGCTCGCGCTCACAACGCGCTACGGCGCCGTGCAGGTTGCGGATAGCACGGGGCGCCTGGCAGTCACGACCGGGTCCGGGCGCGTGGGGATCACGGGTTTTCGCGGCGACGTGACGACGACCACCGGCAGCGGCCCGGCCAGCCTGGAAAATATCCTGGGCCGCGTGCAGGCCAAGACCGGCTCGGGCGGTGTCACCTTGCGCGGCATCGACGGCGACGTCGTGGCCGAGACCGGCTCGGGCAACGTGCGGATCAACGACATGACCGGCTCGCTGAAGAGCCGCACGGGCTCGGGCAGCGTGCGCGTCGAGAACCTGGCGGCCGGTCCGGAACTCGATATCACAACGGGTTCCGGCAGCGTGGCGGTGTCAGGCGACCTGGCCAGCCTGCGGCAGGTTGCGGTGCGCACCGGCAGCGGCAGCGTGTCCGTCGAGAGCGCCACCCCCTTGTCCCTGGCGGTGGAACTGAAGACGGGCAGCGGCGGTTTCCGCGTGGACGCACCTGCGCTCAGCAACGTCGAATCAGACCGGCGGAGCTTCAGCGCCGTCATCGGCGCCGGCGAGGGCAACGCGCGACTGGTCACCGGCAGCGGCAGCATCCGCATCAGCGCGCCCTAGCGCGGGAGATGCCAGCCGAGGTCGACGTCAGGTAGTCAGGCGGATGCCGAGCTGCCCCGCCGCGCGCCGCGCCTTGGCGCGTGCCGCGTCGATGCTTGCGCCGCGCGCCAGGGCCACACCGAGGCGGCGCTTGCCGTGCACCGCCGGCTTGCCGAACAGCCTGAGCTCGGTGTCGGGCTCGGTCAGCGCCTGGTCCACGCCGGTATAGCTGATCCGGTCCGACTCGCCTTCGCCAAGAATCGCGCAGGAGGCGGCCGGACCCCACTGGCGGATATTCGGCACCGGCAGGCCAAGGATCGCGCGCACATGCAGCGCGAATTGCGACAGGCTCTGCGAGGCCAGCGTCACCAGTCCCGTGTCGTGCGGGCGCGGCGAGACCTCGCTGAACAACACCTCGTCGCCGCGCACGAACAACTCGACGCCGAAAATGCCGTGGCCGCCGAGCCGCCGGGTCACCGTGTCGGCCATGGCGCGGGCGCGCTCCAGCGCAAGGTCGCTCATTGGCTGCGGTTGCCATGATTCGCGGTAGTCGCCGTCGACCTGCAGGTGGCCGATGGGCGCGCAGAAACTTGTCGCGCCATTGTGGCGCACCGTCAGCAAGGTGATCTCATAGTCGAATTCGACAAAACCTTCGACGATGACGCGGCCCGCGCCGGTACGTCCGCCGCGCTGCGAGTATTGCCAGGCCGGGCCGATATCTGCGGTGGTGCGGAGGGTGGACTGGCCTTTGCCGGACGAGCTCATGACCGGCTTGACCACGCATGGCAGGCCGATGGCCGCAACGGCGTCGCGATACTCCGCCTCGTTATCTGCAAACCGGAATGGTGAGGTTCGCAGCCCGAGTTCCTCGGCAGCAAGTCGCCGGATGCCTTCGCGATCCATGGTCAGGCGCGCCGCGCCCGCGGTCGGGATGACGCGGTAGCCTTCAGCCTCCAGCGCGAGCAGTTCCTGGGTCGCGATGGCCTCGATTTCCGGCACGATGAAGCTGGGTCGTTCCGCCTCGATGACGGTGCGCAGCGCAACCCGGTCGAGCATGTCGATGACGTGACTGCGGTGCGCGACCTGCATGGCGGGCGCGTTGGCGTAGCGGTCCACTGCAATCACCTCGACACCGAGGCGCTGCGCTTCGATGGCCACTTCCTTGCCGAGTTCGCCGGCGCCGAGCAGCATCAAGCGGGTTGCGGTGTCGGTCAGTGGGGTGCCCAGGGTAATCATATTTCAAGCTATCCGTCAGTCTGCCGGGTATCGTACCCTATAGCGCCGCGACGAGATTTCCGTCAGCCCATGCGCCGCTCATGACCGATCCAGCCCGTTCTACCTCGAGCCCCGTCAGCGTGCTGCTCGGCGCGGCCGCCGTGGTCATCATCATCGGCGGCCTGAAGGCAGCCGCGCCGCTGGTGGTGCCGTTCCTGCTCGCCATCGTGCTGGCGACCATCCTGATCCCACCGTTGCACTGGATGACCGACCGGCGCGTGCCGCTGCCGGTGGCCATGGTGCTGCTGTCCCTGGGCCTGGTGCTCATCTGGATTCCCTTGGCCGCGATCGTCGGCGCCTCGTTCGAGAGCTTCTATGTCGCGCTGCCGGAGTACCAGGAGAAGATGCAGGCCATGGTGGCCGCGGCCGCGGCCTGGCTGGGTGACCGCGGCGTCGAAGCGGGCCGCGCGGCGGTGGAAGACCTGGTCAAGCCGGCGGTAGCGTTGTCCTTTGTGCGCCAGATCGGCGGCGGGCTGGGTACCGCGCTGACCAATTTTTTCCTGATCCTGCTGACCATTATTTTTATCCTGTTCGAGGCCTCCGGTTTTCCCGCCAAGCTGCGCGAAGCGCTCGGCGATCGTGCCGAGGTCCTCGATTCCTTTCGCGAGTTTTCCACGCGGCTGCAGGAATACCTGCGCATCAAGACGCTGGTGAGCCTGATGACGGGCGCCACGATTGCCGCCTGGCTTTGGCTCGTCGGGCTCGATTTCGCCATGCTGTGGGGCGTGCTGGCCTTCCTGCTGAACTATGTGCCGAATATCGGCAGCATTATTGCGGCGGTGCCCGCCGTGCTGCTGGCGATGGTGGCACTCGACTGGACCGGTGTTTTGCTGGTGCTCGCGGGTTTCCTGGCCGCGAACCTGGTGTTCGGCAATATCGTCGAGCCGCGGATGATGGGCAAGGGCCTGGGGCTCTCGACCCTGGTGGTGTTTCTTTCCCTGGTGTTCTGGGGCTGGGTGCTCGGACCGGTCGGAATGCTGCTGTCGGGACCACTGACCATGGCAGTGAAAATCGCGCTGCATACGGATCCCCGCACGCGCTGGTTCGCCGTCCTGCTCGGGCCGGCGCAACGGATGGACACGGAGGAGAAAAAAGATGCCTGAGCGTCATGACTTCGACGATCTGCTGGCGCGCAATCGCGCGTGGGCCGAGCGTGTCCGCGCCGAGGATCCCGGTTTTTTCGACCAGCTGTCACGCCAGCAGTCGCCCCGCTTTCTCTGGATCGGTTGTTCGGACAGCCGGGTGCCGGCCACCGAAATCGTCGACCTGTTGCCGGGCGAGATGTTCGTCCATCGCAACATTGCCAACCAGGTGATTCACACCGACCTTAATTGCCTGTCGGTGATCCAGTTCGCCGTCGACGTGCTTAAAGTCGAGCACATTATCGTTTGTGGACACTATGGTTGCGGCGGCGTGCAGGCCGCCCTGAAGCGGACACGCCTGGGCCTGTGTGATATCTGGTTACGGCATATCCAGGACCTCGCTGCGCGCCACCGCGCGGACCTGCCGACGGACGAGGCGCGGGCGGCTGATCGGCTCGCCGAGTGGAACGTCATCGAGCAGGTGGCGAACGTCTGCCGCACGCTGGTCGTGCGGGATGCATGGAGCCGCGGCCAGGCGCTGCAGGTCCACGGTTGGGTCTATGGCGTGGGCGACGGACTCATCAAGAATCTCGGCCTCAGTATTGCCGATGCTGCCTCGGTGGAACCGGCCTGTGAGAGGGCTATGGCGCACCTGTAGAATAGCGCTGACTGTCGCGCCTCGAGGAGGCCGTTATCAAGAACACCCTTCGCACCGCAATCCAGGCCAAGGTGCTTCGCCTCGCGTCGCTTGCGCTGGTGTCGGTGTTTGCGTTGGTTTTGGCGGTGGGCCTGGCGGGTTGTGGTCGCTCCGCCCCGGAACCGGCGTCGGCTGCGAACTCGGCGGACCGGTCGGACTTCCGGTTGCCGGTGCAGGCGGCCGAAGTGGTCCCCCGCGACTTGTCGCGCAGCGTGCGCGTATCGGCCCCGGTGGAACCCCTGCGCACCATCCGCCTGGCCACCAGCGTCGAGGGCATCGTGCGGGAGGTGCTGGTCGAAGAGGGCGACCGGGTGCAGGCGGGTGCCGTCGTGGCACGACTGGACGTGGCGGAGCAGCGTGCCGAGCTGGCCCGCGCGCAGGCGCGCCGCGAAGAGCGACGGGCGCACCTGGCGCGGCTGGAAGACCTGCGGCGGCGCGACTACGTGGACGCCGGCACCTACGACACTGCGCGCGCCGAGCTGGACATCGCCGCCAGCGACGTGGAGCTATGGCAAACGCGCGTCGGCTTCGGCACCATTCGCGCCACCGTGGACGGGACTGTCATCGCGCGCCACGTGGAACCGGGCGAGGCGGTAACCCGCCACGCGCCGATCGTGGAGATTGCCGACCTCGACGCGCTGGTGATCCGGCTCGGCGTCTCGGAGCTGGACGTGGTGGCGCTTAGCCCGGACGCGCCGGTCGCCGTGCGCATCGACGCGCTGGACGGCAGCCGTGAGCTGGAGGCCCGGATCCGGCGCATCTTCCCCGCGGCCGAGGCCGTCAGCCGGCTGGTGGTGGTGGAGGTCGAGATGCCCGGCGCCGCGGCAGCCGGCGTGCGGCCTGGCTACCTGGCGCGCGCGGAGCTGCTGGTGGACCAGCGGGACCGCGCCCTGGCCGTGCCTTCGAGCGCGGTGGCTGAAATGGGGGATGGCTATTACGTCATGTTGATCGGGCCGGATGAGCGCCTCGAGCGCCGCCCGATCCGCATCGGCATCTCGCGCGGTGGGTGGCAGGAAGTCCTCGAGGGGCTCAGCCCGGGTGACCGGATCGTCGCCACCAACCCGCTGGACCTGTCGGAGGGTACGCGGGTGCGTATCGTGGGCTGGGCCGGATGAGTCCGGACGGACGCCCATCCGCCGACGGGGTGCGCGGCGCGCGTTACTACCGTGGCGTGGCGCACGCTGCCATCCGGCGCCCCGTCGGCACGCTGGCCATCGCCTCGGTGGTACTGGTACTCGGGTTGTTCTTCGTCGACCGGCTGGCGGTCAACCTGCTGCCCGAGATTGTTTACCCGACCATCCGCGTGACCGTGAACTACCCGGGCGTGGCGCCCGAGGTCATGGAAGAGCAGGTCACGCGCGTGCTCGAGCGCCAACTCGCGGGCACCGAAAACCTGACGCGCATTCACAGCCGGGCCTCCGAGGGACGGACCAACGTCAATCTCGAGTTCGACTATGGCGTCAATCTCGACTTTGCGCTGCAGGATGCCGCCCGCCTGCTCGAGCTGGCGCGCACCCAGCTACCGCCGGACATCGATCCGCCGCGGCTCTACAAGTTCGATCCCTCGCGCGACCCCGTCTACCAGGCCGGCTTCAGCTCCACCACGCGCAGCCCGCGCGAGGTGCGTGACTGGGTGGAGCACCGCCTGGTGCCCCAGTTGCTCGCCCTGCACGGGGTGGCTGGCGTGGAGGCCGCCGGCGGGCTGGTGCGAGAGCTGGAAGTGGTGGTCGACCAGGATCGCCTGCGCTCCTACGGTAT
Source organism: Gammaproteobacteria bacterium (assembly GCA_047921455.1). Taxonomy (GTDB): domain Bacteria; phylum Pseudomonadota; class Gammaproteobacteria; order Steroidobacterales; family XN24; genus XN24. The sequence goes on along the minus strand of JBLRWC010000001.1, from coordinate 75,565 downwards.
TTCCCTGCAGGACGTGGCAGCGGCGCTGGCGGGGGAAAACCTGAACATCGCCGCGGGCCAGGTCACCTCGGACACTTTCGACGTCATGGCGCGCACCGACGGGCGTTTTCGCAGCGTGGAAGACGTCGCTGCGGTGCTGATCAACATCCCGGGCAGCGAGCGACGCATCCGGCTGGACGAGGTCGCGGAAGTACGCGACGGTTACCGCGAGCAACGGCTGTTTGTGCGCCTGAACGGCGTCCCGGCGACCCAGCTCTCGGTGTTCAAGCTGCCGGAGGCCAACACGGTCGGCGTGGTCGAGTCGGTCCACGCGACCCTGGCGCGCCTGGAGGCCAGCGGCTTCATACCCCCGGACATCGAGTACAGCGCCACGCGCGACTCGGCTTTCTTCATTCGCGGCTCGCTGCGCGCGGTCAGCACCGCCGCGATCCTCGGTGGCGCCCTCGCCATGGTCGTGGTGCTCGGCTTCCTTGGCAGCCTGCGGCAGGGCTTCGTCATCGGGCTGTCCATTCCGCTCGCGGTCATGGCGACCTTTGCCCTGATGGGCGCCAGCGGCCTGACTCTCAACGTCATGAGCCTCGGTGGGCTGGCGCTGGGCGTCGGCCTGTTGCTCGATAACGCCATCGTCATGCTGGAGAACATCTCGCGCCACCGCGAGCAGCTCGGCAAGGACGTCGACACGGCCGCGCACGAGGGCGCCGAAGAGGTCAGCTCCGCGATCATCGCGGGCACGCTGACGAACCTTGCGGCGGTGGTGCCGTTCCTGCTGATCACGGGCCTGGCCTCGCTCATTTTCCGCGAGCTGATCCTGACGATTTCCTTCGCGATCATCGCCTCGCTGGCGGCGGCGCTGACGCTGGTGCCGATGCTCGCCGCGCAGCTCGCGCGGGTGCGCTTCCGCTCCGGGCTGGGTGAGACGGCGCCGTTCAGGTTGCTGCGCGCCGGCCTGGAACGCCTGGCGGAGAATTACAAGCGGCTGCTTGCCAGCCTGTTGCCGCTGCGCTGGGGCGTTGTGGTCGTGGCGGCCGCCCTCCTGGCCGGCGGGGCCTGGCTCTTCGGCGAACTCGGCGACGAGTTCCTGCCGCAGGTCGACGATGGCCAGGCCAGTGTGCGCATGGTGCTGCCGCCCGGCACTCCGCCCCACCAGAACGATGCCGCCGCGCGCGCCATCGAGCGCGAGATCGCCGCCATGCCGCACGTCGAGACGATCTTCGCCATGGTCGGCGGCCACCTTTCCGGCGGGGTCATTTCCGAGCGACCCGGTACGGCCAATATCGGCGTCCGGCTGGTGCCGGCCGGCGAACGGCCGGACTGGCCGGCCGGACTCTGGGTGGCCGAACTGCAGGAGCGCCTGAACGCCCTCGATCTCGCGGGCGCGCGCATCTTCGTGCGGCCGCCGCGTATCCAGGGTCTGCGCTTCGGCGTCGCCGGCAGCGACCTGTCGATCGGTGTCATGGGCGAGGAATTGCCCGAACTGCAGCGCATCGGCGCGGAGCTGGTGGCGCGCTTGCAGGATATCAGGGGACTGGACGGCGTCGAGATCGGCCGCGAGGAACGCACCCCCTTGCTCCGGATCGACGTCGACCGCGAGCGTGCCGCGGCGCTGGGACTCGGCGTGGGCGACGTGGGGCGCGCGGTGCGCGATGCGGTGACCGGCTACGTGCCGACGCGCTACACCACCGGCTGGGCGGAATACGACGTCCGGGTACGCCTGCCGCGCGCCGCGGCCACCGACCCCGACACCCTCGGCGGCATGCTGATACACCAGGGCGCGCTCGGGCCGGTGATGCTGCGCGACGTGGCGAGCTTCCAGCTCGGCGACAGCCCGGCGCACATCGAGCGCGAGAACCAGGGGCGCATCCTGCGCGTCAACGGCGACATCAACACCCAGCTCGCGGACGTGGGCAGCGTGATGACGGAAGTGCAGGCGCGGCTGGCTGACCTCGAGCTGCCGGAACAGTACGCACTGGTATTCGGCGGCCAGTGGGAAACCATCCAGGAAACCAATCGCGAGCTCACCACGGTCATCCTGCTCGCGGTGTTCCTCGTCTTTGTCGTGCTGGCGGTACAGTACGAGCGGCTCAGCAACCCGCTGGTCATCATCGCCGCAGCGCCGCTGGCGCTGGTCGGCGTCACCGGCATCCTCTGGGTCACTGCCACGCCGGTCAGCGCGCCGGTTTACCTGGGCATGATCCTGTTGATCGGCATCGTGGTGAACAACGCGATTTTGCTGGTCGAATACATCGAGCGCGGCCGGCGCGCCGGCCGGCCACTGGTCGAGGCCGTGGTCGAGGCCGGCGGCGTGCGCCTGCGGCCGATCCTCATGACCACGCTGACCACCGTCGCGGGCATGACGCCACTGGCGGCCGGCATGGGCGCCGGCGCCGACATGATGCAGCCGCTGGCGCTGGCCGTGGTCGGCGGCCTGCTCACGGCGATGTTTCTGACCCTGTTCCTGGTGCCCTGCCTGTACATGATTGCAGAGGGTGCGGTGACCCGGTTGCGGCGCCTGGTGCTGGCCGGGTCTGCCCCGCGCGCCGCCGAGCCGGGGCGCTGAGCGGCGTGCCGATCTCTCAGGCTGGCGGTCTTCCCGGCCGCCCCGCGCCGCCGAGGTCGTGCTTGCGCAACAGGCCGCGCAGCTGGTCGTAACTCAGGGCGAGCGACTCGGCGGCAACGCGGCGATTGCCGTCGGCGGCCGCGAGCGCACGCGCCAGCAGGCGCTGCTCGAAATCCGCCACCACGTTGCGGAAGTCCAGCGGCAGCGATGTGGCTGCCTCCAGCTGGTGCGTCTCCGGCTGATCAGGCGCCGCGCCGTCGCTCGCGGTCCCTGGCCGGTGCGCAGCCGCCGCGCCGTGGGCTTGGGCAAAGGGGTCGAAATGAATTTCCTCGACCGGTTGATCGGGCTCCGGTGCGCGGTAGATGGACCGTTCCACGGCATTCTTGAGTTCACGCACGTTGCCCGGCCACGGCCAGGACAGCAGCGCGGCCAGCGCCTGGTCGCTGAAACCGGGGAAGAACGGTCGCTTCAGCTCGGCCGTGAAGCCGATCGCGAAATGCTGCGCCAGCTCCAGCACGTCTTCCGGCCGCGCGCGCAACGGCGGCACGTTGACGACATCGAAGGCCAGCCGGTCCAGCAGGTCGGCGCGGAAGCTGCCGGCCCGCGCCAGCGCCGGCAGGTCCTCGTTCGTAGCGCCGACAATGCGCACATCCACCGACAGCGTCTCGCTGCCGCCGACGCGCTCGAACTCGCCGTACTCGATGACACGCAGGAGTTTTTCCTGCATGCGCGCGGGCAGCGTGCCCAGCTCGTCGAGGAACAGGCTGCCGCCGTCGGCGCGCTCGAAACGCCCGATATGTCGCCGGGTGGCACCGGTGAAGGCGCCGGCCTCGTGACCGAACAGTTCCGATTCGAGCAGGCTTTCGGTGAGTGCGGCGCAGTTGAGCTTGATCAGCGACTGCTCCCAGCGGGGCGAGAGGTAATGCAGCCGCGCCGCCACCAGCTCCTTGCCGGTGCCGCGCTCGCCGATGATCAGCGCCGGCCGGTCCAGCGGTGCCAGCCGGGAAACCTGCTCGAGCATCGTGCCGAAGGCCGGCGACGCGCCAAGCATCGGACGATCGCTATCGGGACGCATTGGTGAATATTGCCAGGAAAAGGCGCATAAGACCAGTTAAATAAGGTGGTTATCACCATGTTAATCCAGGCGGTGCAGGGAACTTCCCTAAAAACAATTACTTGGGCGTGCCCCAGTCTTGGCACGCTTCCTGCAAGGTATAGGGCAAGATCACCGGAGGAACCGTCATGGGTATTTTTTCCCGCTTTTCAGACATCGTGAACTCGAATCTCAACGCCCTGCTGGAGAAGGCCGAGGATCCCGAAAAAATGGTCCGGCTGATTATCCAGGAGATGGAAGACACGCTCGTCGAGGTGCGCTCGGCCGCGGCCCGCGCGATCGCTGACCGCAAGCAGCTGGACCGGCGTCTCGCCGAGGCGCATCGCGAGGGCGATGACTGGTCGCGCAAGGCCGAGCTGGCCGTGCGCAAGGGCCGGGATGATCTCGCCCGTGCGGCGCTGGCTGAAAAGGCGCATGCCGAGGCGCGCGTGGCTTCGCTCGAGGAGCAGCTGAGGCAGGTGGGCGATGCGCTGGCGCAGTTGAATGACGACATGGCGCGCTTGCAGGAAAAGCTGGCCGACGCGAAGTCCCGCCAGAAGGCGATGGTGATGCGTCACCGCACCGCCGGCCACCGGCTGGAGATGCGCCGCCAGATCCACGAGAGCAAGATCGATGACGCGCTCGTGAGGTTCGAGCAGTTCGAGCGTAAGCTCGAGGACGTGGAAGGGCGCGTCGAGTCTTATGACCTGGGCCAGCGCAAGGATCTCGGCCGTGAATTCGCCAGCCTGGAGTCCGAGGAATCGGTCGAGGCTGAGCTGGCGGCGTTGAAGCGTCGCGTCGGTGGCGAAAGCCACGACAAGGCCTGAGCACGGGCCGGGCAAGGATTGAAGGAAGCCTGCAATGAGCGAAATGATTGGCGTATTTCTGATTATCCTCGCGGCCGTCGTCTTGCCGCTGGTAGTCATCCTGCATTACGTGACGAAATGGAAGTCGTCACGCACGCTGTCGGGCGACGAGCAACGGATGCTGGAGGAGCTTTGGCAGGACGCACAGAAGATGGAAAGCCGCATCAACGCGCTGGAGACCATCCTCGACGACCAGGTACCGGATTGGAGGAGAAAGACATGACCCGCCGCCCCGCACCCGCAGGAACGGTTTTTTATCGCGACCCGGCCCAGGGCATGTTCATGGGCGTGTGCGCCGGGTTGTCGGACCAGTTTGGTTTCCGGCTCGGACCGCTGCGCGTCATCATGGCGCTGGCGCTGTTGCTGTTCACCCTGCCGACGCTGGTGGCCTACCTGGCCGCCGGCCTGTTGTTGCCGGGCAAGCCGCTGACCTACTACGGCGGCCGCGACGAGCGGGAGTTGTGGCGGCGGCGCCGCCGCGAAGAGAGGATGGAAGCATGAAACGCGATCCCAGCCCGGTACGCTTCTACCGCGATCCGGACGCCGGCAAGGTGGGCGGCGTGTGTGCGGGCCTGGCCGAGTATTTCGGTTTCGACCTGGCGCTCACCCGCGTGCTGACGCTCGTCGGAATGTTCTTTTTCCCGACGCTGTTCCTCGTCTACCTCGGCTTGTGGGCCTTGTTGCCGACCAAGCCGATACAGCTGTATCGCAACGAGGACGACCGCGATTTCTGGCGTGGCGTACGCGTCTCGCCGGCGGACACCCTGTCCGAGGTACGGCACCGCTTCCGCGCCGCCGATGCCAAGCTGCAGCGCATGGAACGCTACGTCACCTCGCGGAATTTCACGCTGGATCGCGAATTCCGGGATCTCGAACGCGGCGGCTGAACACCGTCCTTAAGGCAACGGCTGACGTGGGAGACGTCCAGTGAATGTATTCGAAATGGTCATCGTCATCGTATTCTTGGTCATCTTGTCCGAGATGTTCGCGAAGTGGCTGAAACACAAGAAGAAAGACTCCCCGGTCGAGGATGGGCGCATGGCCCGGCTGGAAGAGCGCGTGCGCGTCCTCGAGCAGATCGTGACCGACTCCGGCTACGAGGTGCGCCGGCAGTTTCGTGACCTCGAGCGGGATGCCTGAATAGCGGCCACTGCTGATATCCTGAGCTTCGCAGGCGGCGCCGCCGCCCCGTCGAAGCGGCATCGAGCTGCCGCGGTGGAACCGGAACGCGGATTGGGGCGAACATATCGCCTAAGCCGCAAGGAAGCCCCCGATGCCCCAGCCTGATCGCGCCATCCACATCGAACTCGACGATATCTGCAAGGATTACGACGAGCATGGTCGCCCGCAGCGGGTACTGGAGGGCGTCAGTGCACAGATTCCGCGCGGCGAACTCGTCGTGCTCGTCGGCCGCTCCGGTTCGGGCAAAAGCACGCTGCTGAATATTATCGGCGGGCTGGACCGGCCCAGCCGCGGCGAATTGCGCATCGGCGGCCAGGCCTTGTCGGAACTGTCCGAGGACGGGCTGGCGAAGCTGCGGCGGCGCGAAATCGGTTTCGTATTCCAGTTCTTCAATCTCGTGCCGACGCTGACCGCGCTGGAAAACCTGCTGCTGCCGCTCGACTTGCTCGGCGTCGATCGTGATGAAGCGCAGCAGCGTGCCCAGGGCTGGCTGGAAACCGTCGGCCTGCCGGATCGCGGTAACTCTTTCCCGGAGGAAATGTCGGGCGGCGAGCAACAGCGCATCGCCCTGGCGCGGGCGCTGATTCATCGGCCCGGGCTCGTGATCGCCGACGAGCCGACTGGCAATCTCGACCTGGAGACCGCCCAGCAGGTGCTGAGCCTGCTGGACGACCTGTGCCGTCGCGAGGGCACGACGCTCGTCATGGCCACCCATAGCCCGGAAGTCGTCGGCGTTGCCGATCGCGTGTTCACTATCCACGAGGGGCGGCTGGAGATCTCGACGCCGTGAGCCGCTTGTTGTCGCGCTCGGGCCGGCGATTTTTTGCGCGCCACCCGTGGCAATACGCCCTCGCGGTGGCCGGCGTCGCGCTCGGCGTCGCCGTCGTGCTGGGTGTTGACCTGGCGGGCGCGAGCGCCAAGCGCGCCTTCGACGCTTCCACGGAAATGGTCATGGGCCGGGCGACGCACCAGGTGCTGCCGCGCTCGGGGCGGCTCGACGAGACGCTCTATGTCGAGGTGCGCCTGGCCATGCGCCGCCATGGCGACGCCGGCGCCGCGGCGCCCAGTGTCGAGGGTGCGATTACGCTGCCGGGTGACCGCCGCGTCGTCCTGCTTGGCCTCGATCCCTTTGTCGAAGCGCCGTTTCGCGATGAGTTGACCGTGTTTAGCGGCGAACTCGACGTCATCGGCCTGATGACCCAGCCGGGGGCCGTGGCGCTGCCCGCGCCGCTGGCCGACGAACTTGGCGTCGTCCCCGGAGACCGCATCGAGGCGGTCACGGCCGAAGGCGTGGTGGAGCTCAGTATCGCGGGGCGGATCGAGCCCGACCCCGACCGTGCGGCAGCGGCTTCGGGCTATGCCTTTGCCGATATCGCGACGGCCCAGGAATTGCTCGGCATGGTCGGCAAGCTGAGTCGCATCGACCTGATCGCGACCGATGAGTTCGCTGCGCGCCTGGCCGAGTTGCTGCCGGCCGACGTCGAGCTGGTCGAGTCCGCCGCCCGCTCGCAAGCAACCTACGGGATGACGCGGGCCTTTCGCCTGAATCTCACCGCCCTGTCGTTGCTCGCCCTGCTGGTCGGCGCGTTCCTGATCTACAGCACCATGAATTTCCTGGTCGTGCGGCGCACTCGCACGATCGGTATCCTGCGCAGCCTGGGCGTGGACCGCCGTGGCCTGGTGCGCGCGATTTTGTCCGAGGCCCTGCTGGTCGGCGTGCCCGGCATGCTGTTCGGCCTGCTGCTCGGGGCGCTGCTCGGCGCCGGCCTGACCGGCCTGGTCGTCAGGACGATCGACGACCTCTATTTCCGCCTGCGCGTGGACGCCCTGGCGCTGGCTGCATGGCCATTCGCCAAGGCCGCCGCTCTCGGCCTCGGCATGACCCTGCTGGCGACGCTCGGCCCCGCGCTGGAGGCGGCCAGCATTCCGCCGCGCGCAGTCCTGTCACGCGCTTCCATGGAACGTCGCACGCGTCGCCGCTTGCCCTGGCTGCTGGCCGCGGCGGCCGTCGTGCTGGTGGGGGCCGTGCTGCTGCTGGCGCTCGGCGGCAACTCGCTGGTGATTTCCTTCGCCGGCCTGTTCGGCGTGTTCCTCGCCTGCGCCCTGGCGACGCCGCCCGCGACCGCCGGGTTGATGACGCTGCTGGACCGGGCACTGCCCGCGCGGGCCCCGGTGCCGATGCGCATGGCCATTCGCGGCACCACCGCGTCGCTGAGCCGCACCGGTGTGTCCGTCGCCGCGCTGGCGGTCGCGGTCGCCACCGTCATCGGTGTGGGCCTGATGGTCAGCAGCTTTCGCATCAGCGTGGACGACTGGCTTCGCCAGACGCTCATCGCGGATTTCTACCTTGCCGTAGACGAGACCTGGTGCCGCGGCGCCGGCGGCGTAGCCGCATTGTCCGAGGACCTGCGTGGCCTGCCGGGCGCCGTCGAGGTGAGCTATTCGCAACGCCTGAGATTGCAGGTCGGCGGCGAGGAGTGGCGCCTCTGGGCGGTCGACGCCGGCCGCAAGGGCCTCGGCTCGGAGATTCTGTCCGGCGACCCGGAGACCGCCCGCGCCCGCTTCGCAGCGGGTGAGGCGGTGCTTGTCTCCGAGCCCTGGGCGATGCGCCGGGGCACCCGGGTAGGGGACGAGTTGACCCTGCCGACCCCGTCCGGCGAGCGCACCTTTCCGGTTGCGGGTGTGTTCCGCGACTACACTTCAGACCGCGGCGTGATCGCCCTGCATCGCGAACGCTATCGGCAGCTCTGGGGGGACGAGTGCAGCGAAGGTATCGGTGTCAGTTTCGAGCCGGGCACCGACTCGACACAGGCGCGGGCTGCGATCGAGAGCGTGTTGCCGCCCGGCAGCTCGATCTGGCTGTCAAATAATGCCGAATTGCGGGCCGCCTCGCTGGCGGTCTTCGATCGCACGTTCACCATCACGCGCGTGCTGCAGATCCTGGTTGGGCTGGTCGCATTCCTCGGCATCCTGTCGGCCTTGCAGGCCTTGCAGCTCGAACGCGTTCGCGAGACGGCCGTGTTGCGCGCCGTCGGCTGGCTGCCCCGCCAGCTGCGCGCCCTGGTCGTGGCCCAGACCGGCCTGCTGGGTTTCTCGGCCGGCCTGTTCGCCATGCCGCTCGGCATCGCGTTGGCCGGACTGCTGGTGTTTGTCATCAACCGGCGCGCCTTCGGCTGGACCATGAGTTTCCAGGTCAGTCCCGGCGAATTGCTGCAAGGCATGTTCCTGGCGCTCGCGGCCGCGTTGCTGGCGGGACTCTATCCCGCCTGGCGTACCTGCCGGCGGCCGGTCGCGGAGGATCTCCGGGAAGAATGAGCGCCATGCCCGCCGGGGCCGCATCCGGCGGCTCTCGCGATGGCCCGCATGATTTCAGGCTTGCTGGAACAGCTCGGCGTGGGCCGGCACGCCCTGGTCCTGTGCGACCAGCATCTCGAGATAGCGTGCCGCGGACACCGGTTCGCCAAACAGGTGGCCCTGGCCGAAGGTGCAATTGAGTCGCTGCAGCAGTTCGAGTTGCGCCATCGTCTCGACGCCTTCGGCCACGACATCCATGTCCAGGCTGCGGCCGAGTCCGATGATTGCGCCGACGATGGCGGTGCTGCTGTGTTCCCGGCTGGCGTCGCGCACGAAGCTCTGGTCGATCTTGAGCGTGCCGATCGGGAAGTGTTGCAGCGAGGACAATGACGAGTACCCGGTGCCGAAATCGTCGATCGACAGGTGCAATCCGAGCTCGTAAAGCCGGTCCAGCATGCGCAGCGTTTTATCCCCGTGGTCGATAAGCGTGGACTCGGTGATTTCGAGCTCGACGCAGGAGGGCGTCAGTTCATGACGGCGGAAAATTGCCTCGACGCCGTCGACGAAATCCGGTTGTCGTAACTGCTTGACTGACAGGTTGACCGCCACGCGGCCGGGCCAGGGTACTTTCCGTTGCCAGCTGGAGAAGTCGCTGCAGACCTGCTCCAGTACCCAGGCGCCGATTTCAAAGATCAGCGTGTTCTCCTCGGCCAAGGGGATGAATACGGCGGGTGACACATCGCCGCGTCGCGTATGCCGCCAGCGCAGCAGGGCCTCGCAGCCGCTGATACGGCCGTTACGCAGGTTGATCTTGGGCTGGTAAAGAATCTCGAATTCCTTGCGCGGGATCGCGCTGCGCAATTCGCTCTTCAGCAGCAGCCGGTCAACCGCATCCGCGTTCATTTCCGGGGAATAGAAGCCGTAGGTGTTCCCGCCGTTCTGCTTGGCGTGGTACATGGCAGCGTCGGCATTGCGGATCAGGTCGATGACGTTGTCGGCATGATCCGGAAACAGCGCCACGCCGAAGCTTGCGGTCAGGACCACTTCATTACCCTCGACATGAAACTTCTGCGCGAGGCGGTCCAGCAGCATGCGGATCGTTGCCGCCACCATGGGCCGCGGATCTTCTTCCGTCGGCAGCCCCTCGAGGACGATGGCGAATTCGTCGCCGCCAAGGCGGCCGATGAGCGTGCCCGGCTCCATGGCGTCGACCAGGCGCTGCGAGAATATTTCCAACGCGCGGTCGCCGACGGGATGGCCGAGGCGGTCGTTGACTTCCTTGAACCCGTCTATGTCGATATACAGCAAGGCCGTGCGCGCGTGGCCGCGCCGCGCGCGGGCGGTGGCCTGTTGCAGGCGATGCTGGAATTCCATGCGGTTGGGCACGCGCGTAAGGGCGTCGTAGCGCGCGAGGTAGTGGATGCGCTTCTGGCTACGGTGCGTCTCCGTGAGATTGCGAAACACGAAGGCCCAGTGCGACAGGCCGTCGGGCTTGACCAGCGGGCAACTGGTGAAAGCCACCGCGGTGGCGCGCTCGTCAGGTGTCTTGAGCCGGGTGTTGCCTTCGGCCAGCAGGGTGTCGCCGCGCTCGAATACGGTCGGTTCAGTGAGTTCGTGCAGGTCGGCGCCGACGAGGTCGTCGGGCTTGCGTTGCAACAAGCGGGCCGCGGCCTCGTTGGCCTCGACGATCCGCCCGCGCGGGTCGCAGATAATGACGCCGTCCTGGATCCGGTCCAGTACCTGCTCGAGGAAATGGTAGGTCCACTGGGCGGAGGAAAACGCCTTCTCGGACGGGCTGGTGAGCGGCCCCCGGGCACCGGGTGATGCGGAGGTGTCGCCAGGCGTTCGGCGCCTGGCGTGCCAGGCGAGGGCCAGCCCGAGTACGAGCATGGCCAGCCCTGCCAGGACCGATGCGAGCGCCCACTCCGGGCGTATCAGTTCCATGGCCCGGCCCGGTTCATGTGCGCCGCTCGTCGAAAGACACGATGTCGGTTTCCCCGGTGGACTGCAGGTCCGCTTCGACCACGGCGCCGGCGGCGATCGAGATGCCGCTTCCCACGACTCGGCCCTGGACCCGGGCGGAGCTGGTGATTTCGACGCGGCCCCGCGCGAGCAGCTCGCCTTCCAGTGTACCGGCCAGGATGACGTCGTCGGCCCGGATCACGCCCTGCCAGCGGGCGCCCGCGGCGAGCGTCAGTCCGCCCTCGATATCGGCATTGCCGATCACTTGCCCGGCGATCAGGAAATGGCCCTCGCCCTGCAGGTCGCCGGTCAGCCTGGCGCCGGCCCCGAGAATCGTGGCCGGCGGGCCGATGCGATCCCGCATGCGTCGCTTTTTCATGTTGCGCCCATTCCCCTTTGTGTCCACTCCCCCAGGCGCCTGGTGCATCCCGTACAGGCCCCGTTCACGAAAGGCATTGTATCGTTTTATTCTTCGACCGCATCCTGGGAGAGATCGACCTTGCATTCAACCATTCGCCGCCGGCTCCGGTCGCTGTTCGTCATCATCCTGCTGGCCGGGACGACCGGCTGTGCCACTTCGCTGGTTTATGACCGCGCCGATCGCCTCACGAGTCGCTGGGTCAGCGGTTACGTGGAACTGGATGCGACGCAGCAGGATGCGCTCGATGCCGGCCTGGCGGAGTTGCACACCTGGCATCGTCGTGAGCAGCTGCCGTTGTATGCCGACTGGTTGCGGGCCGCGGCCGCGCGCCTGGGTGATGAGACGCCGCTGTCTGTAGAGGAGTTGCAGGCGTTCGGCGCCGAGCTGGGCACGTTCGGACGGGCGCTGGCGGGCGCCAGCGTGCCGTTGCTCGCCAGCGTCGGGGCGGACCTCGAGGATGAGCAGGCCACGGCGTTGCTCGCCGGCTTGCGCGAGCAGCAGGAGCAGGATCACGCGGCGGCGCTGCGGCGAGCCGAGGCGTGGCACCAGCAACGCCGGGCCCGCTCGATGGAGCGGTTCCTGCGTCGTTTCACCGGGCGCCTGACCGACGGTCAACGCACAGCGATCATGACCTGGTCCGCGGAACTGGCGCCGACGCGCGCCGCCGCACATGACAACCGGGCCGGCTGGGTCGACGATCTCGAGGCCGCGCTGGCGCGGCGCCAGGATACGGAGGCGCTGCTGGCGGCGGCAGAGGTGTTGTTCGCCAGGCCCGCGGATCGCTGGAGCCCGGAGTATGCGGCGCTGATCGAGCGCAACAGTGCAGCCACGACGGCGTTCCTGGCTGACTTCCTGGCCGGCCTGGAGGATCGGCAGCGCGAGCGCGCCGGCGACCGGCTGCGCCGCCTGGCCGTGGAGCTCGACCAGTTGGCGCACGAGGCGGGCTGATGAGCCGGATTGTTGCAGTGCGCATAGCTGTATCGGGCGGGCGCTGATTAAATGCGCGCTCCCATAGATGCGCCGGAGAACCTGACAGTGGAAAAGCCCTGGATCGACAGTTACCTGCCTGGAGTGCCCGCCGAGATCGACCTCAGCGACGGCGCCACGCTGGTGAGCATTTTTGAGGCTGCGGCAGCCCGTTTCGCGGATCGCCCGGCCTTTTCATGCATGGATCGCACCATGACCTACGGTGAGCTCGACCGCATGTCGGCGGAGTTCGCCGCGTGGTTGAGCAAGGATCTCGGCCTGGCGCGCGGCGCGCGCGTGGCCATCATGCTGCCGAATCTCCTGCAGTACCCGGTGGCCCTGTACGGCGTGTTGCGCGCGGGCATGACGGTGGTGAACGTCAATCCGCTGTATACGCCGCGGGAACTGAAGCACCAGCTGGCCGATTCCGGCGCGGAAGCCATCCTGATCCTGGAAAACTTCGCCGCGACCCTCGAGAAGGTCATTGCCGAGACGCCGGTGAAGCACGTCGCGGTGACGGGCGTCGGTGACCTGCTGCCGTTCCCGAAGCGGCATATCGTCAATTTCGTCATCCGCCGGGTGAAGAAGATGGTGCCGGAGTACCACTTGCCCGGCCACCTGCGGCTCGAGGACGCGTTGTCACGCGGCCGCGAGAAAGGATTCGAGCCAGTGGCGGTCAGCCAGGACGAGCTGGCGTTCCTGCAGTACACCGGTGGCACCACTGGCGTGTCGAAGGGCGCGATGCTGACGCATCGAAACATGGTGGCCAACCTGCGCCAGATGCATGCCTGGATCGGCTCGCTGGTGGAGGAAGGCGAGGAAGTCGTCATCACGGCGCTGCCGCTTTATCACGTCTTCAGCCTGGTCTGTAATTGCCTGCTGTTCATGTCCGTCGGCGGCCAGAACGTGCTGATCACCAATCCGCGTGACATTCCTGCCTTCGTCAAGGAGCTGTCCAAGCTGAAGTTCACCATCATCACGGGCGTCAACACGCTCTACAATGCGCTGGTGCAGGAGCCGAATTTCGCCAAGCTGGATTTTTCCCATCTGAAATGGGCGGGCGCGGGCGGCATGGCGCTGCAAGCGGCGGTCGCGCAGCGCTGGCACGAGATCACCGGCAAGTATGTCCAGGAAGGCTACGGCCTGACGGAGACCTCCCCGGTGGTTTCCATGCAGCCGACCACCGTGACGGAAATCTTCACCGGCACCATTGGGCTGCCGCTGCCGTCCACCGAAGTCCTGATCCGCGATGATGACGGCAAGGACGTGGCGGTGGGCGAGCCTGGCGAGTTGTGCGTGCGCGGCCCCCAGGTCATGAAGGGCTACTGGCAGCGGCCCGAGGCCACCGAACAAGTCATGTATTCGGACGGCTTTCTGCGCACCGGCGATATCGCCACCATGGATGCGGCGGGGTTCTTTCGCATCGTGGACCGCAAGAAGGACATGATCCTGGTGTCCGGCTTCAATGTGTTCCCCAACGAGGTGGAGAACGTGGTGACGCAGCACCCGGACGTCATCGAGGCCGCCTGCATCGGCGTGCCCGATCCGAAGTCCACGGAGGCTGTAAAGCTGTTCGTGGTCAAGAAGGAGGGCAGCGCGCTCGACGCCCCGCAGGTGATCGCCTGGTGCCGGGAAAACCTGACGGGTTACAAGGTTCCGAAACACGTGGAGTTCCGCGCTGAGCTGCCGAAGACGAATGTCGGGAAGATTCTGCGCCGGGCGCTGCGCGACGAGGTGAAAAGTGCGTAACGAGCGAATCCGCGGCACCGCCTGGCGCCACGGCCTGTTGGCCGTGCTGGCGCCGGTCATGTTGCTGTTGGCCGGCGCGCCGGCCGCGGAACCGGCGACGGGGGATTCGGCTGAGCTGTCGGTGCCGCTGCACGAGGCGGTTTATCACGCCACGGCACGGGGCATCCCGGTCCGCGCGACGCTGCGCCTGGAGCGACAGGGCGAGCGCATGTACCTCTACAGTTCGCTGATCGAGCCGCGCGGCATCGCGAGTTTCATTCGCCGGGAGTTGACCGAAACCAGCCTGGTGATGATCCAGGATGGCCGTATCCTGCCGTTGTCTTACCGCCGGCACGATGGGGTCGGCGGCCGACATAGCGATATGCGCTTCGACCTGGGCGAGGGCCAGTTGCATATCGATTATCGCGGCGAACAGACGACCCTGGACTGGGAACCCGGCATCTACGATGTGCTGAGCCTGCGCCTGCTGCTGGCCAACGACGTGGCGCGTGGAGAATTGCACGACGTCTACCGCATCGTCGATGACCGCGGCCGGATCGAAAAGGTGGATATCGAGGTCGGGGCGGAGACGCTGTCCACGCCGCTCGGTGAACTCGAGACGGTGCGCCTGGAATACCGCAGTGAACGGCGCGACCGGCTGTTCCGCGTGTGGATCGCACCCGGCCTGCACTCGGCCCTGGTGCGCCTCGAGCAGTACGAAGAAGGCAAGCTGCGCGGCCGGCTCGATATCGTCGAATACCAGCGCCTGTGACGCCCCGTTCCGGGCGGCTCAGGGCGCCGGCGGCGTGCTCGCAGCCACGCGCCGGTGGAGGCGGCCGCCGAGCCACTGGCCAAGGAAATAGGCGCTGACGAACACCGGTAGCGTCGCCAGGCGCCAGTCGAGCGAGAAATATTCCCGCACCAGGAATACCAGCGGCACCGGCGCATGAATCGCGACGAACCAGGCGGGCGACAGCTTGACCAGGCCGTCGCGCCAGTAACCGAAAGGCACGTTGGCGGCGCACACCAGCACGGCGGCGAGCAGCAGGCTCAAGGCGTGTCACCCATACAGTTCCCCGCCAGCTTCAGGCGAGAAAGCCCCCGTCTACCGGCAGGCAGGCGCCGGTGACGTAGGATGCGGCGTCGGACGCGAAGAACAGGATCGCGGGCGCAATTTCCTCGGGACTCGCCACCCGGCCCATCGGGATCAGCGGCAGGATCATGTTGAGCATGCGCTCGTTCTCGAGCAGCGCGGCCGCGAACTTCGTGTCGGTCAGGCCGGGTAACACGGCATTCACGCGCACCTTCCAGGGCGCGCACTCCTTGGCGAAGGCCTGGGTCATGGACATGACCGCAGCCTTGGTGATGGAGTAAATGCCCTGGCCGGGCCCGGGGCGCACGCCGTTGATCGACGCGGTGTTCACGATCGAGCCGCCGCCCTGGGCCTTCATCAGCAGGGCGGCCTTTTGCGACATCAGGAAATACCCGCGCACGTTGACGTCGACGGTTTTCTCGAGCATCGACACCGGCGTCGAAGTGATATGGCCGAAATGCGGATTCGTGGCGGCATTGTTTACCAGGATATCGAGCCGGCCGTGCTCTTTTTCCACCAGCGCGAAGGCGGCGTCGATGGAGGCTGTTTCGCCGACGTGGCAGGCCAGCGCGGAGGCCTTGCCCCCGTCGGCACGAATGGTCTCGGCGACCGCGGCGACGCTCTCCTGCTTGCGCGAACTGACGATGACGTGGGCGCCGTGGCGAGCCAGCAGGCGGGCGGTGGCTGCGCCGATGCCGCGCGAAGCGCCGGTCACGAGGGCCACGCGGCCGTCGAGGTTGAACAGGGAATCGTTCATGGGCGGGTCTCCTTGAAGGCGAGGATCTAGCATCGGGCCTTGCCGGCCGCGACCGCCTCGGCCATGCGCGACAGCACGGTGCAGAATTGACCGAAGGGCGCGAAGCGCGGGTTTTTCGTCTGGCCCAGTACAAAGCGATAGTAAATCTGCTGCACGATCACGGCGAGGCGGAACAAGCCGTAGACATAGTAGAAATCGAAGCGCACCGGCTCGATGCCGGCACGCGCGCAGTAGTACTCCACCAGCTCGGCGCGCCGCAACATGCCCGGCAGGTGGGTCGGCAGCATGCGGATCGCCTGCAGCGCCGGCGGATCGTCCGCCTGGACCCAGTAGGCCAGCGAGGCGCCGAGATCCATCAGCGGGTCGCCGAGGGTGGCCATTTCCCAGTCGAGCACGCCGCTGATACGCCAACCCGCGCTGGTGTTCCGCAGCACCACGTTGTCGAACTTGTAATCGTTGTGAATGATGGCCGCGCGGGGGGCTTCCGCCGGGCGGTTCTCCGCCAGCCAGGCCATCAGTGTTTCATTGTCGGGCACGTCTGCGGTGTGTGCCGCCCGGTAACGGTCCGACCAGCCCGCGACCTGGCGGGCCACGTAACCCTCCGGGCGGCCAAGCTCGCCCAGCCCGGCGGCCGCCGGGTCGATGGCATGCAGCTCCGCGTGCACGTCCACCAGGTTGCGGCAGAGCGCATCGGCCTGCGGGGCTGTGAGCGTCATGTCGGCGGGCAGGTCACGCCGCAGGATCAGTCCCTCCAGGCGCTCCATCAGGTAGAACTCCTCGCCAAGCACGGCCCGATCGGCACAGAACAGCACCGGTTGCGGCGCATAAGGGAAGACGTCGTGAATGCGTGACAGGATGCGGTACTCGCGGCCCATGTCGTGCGCGCTGCGCGCCTTGGTGCCGAACGGCGGGCGCCGCAACACCCATTGCCGTTCCCCGGCGCGCACCAGGTAGGTCAGGTTGGAGGCGCCGCCGGGAAACTGGCGGATGTCCACCGGTCCGCTGAAGTCCGGCAGCTCGCGCGCGAGAAAATCGGCGACGAGTGCCGCATCGAGTTCCTCGCCAGGTCGCGCCGCGCGTGCCTCCTCCGGCACGCCCCTGTCGCTCACTGGCTCGCCGCCGTCTTCAGCAGGCGCCGCGCGACGGCCATGCGGTGGACCTCGTCCGGCCCGTCGTAGATGCGCGCGGCACGTTCCTCGCGAAAGAAAAACGCCAGGATGCGATCGTCGGTCACGCCAAGCCCGCCGTGCGCCTGCAGGGCGCGGTCCACGACCCGCTGCATCACGTTGGCCGTGTAGTACTTGATCATGGAGACGCGCTCGCGCGCGGCGCGAAAGCCGTCCTGCTCGATAGTCCAGGCGGTCATCAGCACCAGCGCGCGCGCCGCTTCCACCTCGGCGGCCGATTCCGCGATCCAGTCCTGGATGGCGCCGAGCTGCGCCAGCGGCAGTCCCGGCTTGACCTCTCGCCGGAGCACATGGGAAATCATCTCGTCCAGCGAGCGGCGACAGATGCCGAGCCAGCGCATGCAGTGGTGAATGCGGCCCGGCCCGAGGCGTTCCTGCGCCATGGCGAAGCCGGCGCCAGCCTCGCCGAGCAGGTTCTCGACCGGTACGCGCACGTCCTCGAGCCGCACCTCGCCGTGGCTGAAAAAGCCTCGACCGGGGTGGCCCATCACCGGGATGTTACGCACCAGCTCGAAGCCGGGCCGATCGGTCTCGACCAGGATCATGCTGGCGCGGCGGTACTTGTCCGCCGCCGGGTCGGTGACGGCCATGCAGATGCCGAAGCGGGCGCCGTCCGCCGCGGTGGCGAACCACTTGTGACCGTTGATGACGAACTCATCGCCGTCGCGCAGCGCGGTGGTGCCCATCTCGGTCGGGTTGGAACCGGCAAATTCGGGTTCCGTCATCAAGAAACAGCTGCGGATCTCGCCGGCCGCCAGCGGCGCCAGGAAGCGCTCGCGCTGCGCCGGCGTGCCATGCGAGGCGAGCAATTCGGCATTGCCGGCGTCCGGGGCCTGGCAGCCGAACACGAAATGCCCCAGCGGGCTGCGTCCCAGCACCTCGGACACCAGGCCGAGCGCTACCAGGCCCTGGCCCGTGCCGCCTTCCTCGGGAGGCAGGTTCGGGGCCCACCAGCCGCGCGCCCGCACCTCGTCGCGGCAGTCGGCGAGGCCCTGTTCCAGCGCGGACCACTCGCCCGCCAGCAGCAGCGATTCCAGCGGTTGCACCTGCTCGATGACGAAGGCGCGGATGTGCTCGAGGCGCTCGGAAAGTTCAGTGTCGATCTGGAAATTCATGGTGTCTACCGGAAAGTGATGAGTTCGCGCCCGCCGGACGACTCGAGGTGGGCGACGTTGTTGAAACCGAGCAGCAGCGCGTCCTCGTGGCGCGCCGGGTTGCCGTAGTACAGCTGCGTCAGGGAGGCATTGTAAATGCTCCAGTTCATCGACAGGGTGCGCTTGTTCGACAGCCCGAGCACGGCGCGCAAGGTCGCTGCGATTGCGCCGCCCGAGGTCACGATCGCAAGCCGGGCGTCGGGGCCGTGGGCGGCCAGCGCGGTGTCCAGGCCGTTGCTGACGCGGGTGCAGAACGCCCGCCAGCTCTCGAGCGCGGGGTGCTCGTGCGGCAGGTTGTCCATCCATGCTTTCAGCATGAAGCGGAACGCGAACTCGAACAGCTTGTCATCGCGCAGCACCTCGGCCTCCGCGAGGCCACGCTCCGCGCCGACCTGCGCCATGAACAACGGCATGTAGGCGCGGATCACGGCGACATGGTCATACTCGTTGAAAGCCTCGTGCACGGCGACGTCGGGCACCCGGCCGTCGAGCCTGGCGGCGATCCCGGCGGCGGTATCCTGCTGGCGGCGCAGCGCGCCGCTGAGCAGCGCGCTGAAGGGTGCGTTGTGGCGCTTGAAGTGCGCGCCGAGCAGGTCGGCCTGGCGGCGTCCTACTGCGGACAGGTTATCGTAGTCCTTGCTGCCGAAGGACGCCTGGCCGTGCCGGATCAGGTAAATCAGCGCCATTAGTAGGCTGGCTCGCGGTTGCCAAAGCAGTTTCGGGGCTCGGAACGATAGGTCCGGGGTTTGCGCGGTGTCAACAATGGGCCCACGCTCGTGCATCATATCGGTTTTCGCAGCCACCACGGCGGACCACGGACCATGAAAAAACAGCGGATTGTCATTACCGGCGGCGGCAGCGGCCTGGGCCGCGCCCTGGCGCTGGACTACGCGCGAGCCGGCGGGCGCGTAGCCGTGCTGGATCGCGACGCGGACAGCGCCGCGGCGGTCGCCGCCGAGATCGAGGCGGCCGGGGGCAAGGCGCTGGCGCTGGCCTGCGATGTCACGGATGCTGCTGCGGTGGCGGACGCTGCTACGGCTATCCTGCGCGGCTGGCACGGCGTCGACGTGCTCATCAACAATGCCGGCATCGCCGGTTCCGGCACGGTGGTGGATACGCCCGAGGAAGACTGGCGGCGGATCCTGGAGGTCAACCTGTTCGGCGTAGTGACCGTCACCCGCGCCTTCGTGCCGGCCATGATTCGGGCCGGCGCCGGCCACGTGGTCAACATTGCGTCGGCCGCGGGCTTTGTCTCGCCGCCGGGCGTCGCCGCCTACAATGTTTCCAAGGCCGCAGTGATCTCGCTGTCGGAGACCTTGCGGGTCGAGCTCGCGCCCCATGGGATCAGCGTCAGCGTGGCCTGCCCGTCGTTTTTCAAGACCAACCTGCTGGAGGATTTCAGCGGCAGCGAGGAATCGCGCCTGATGGCGCTGCGGCTGATGGAAAAATCGCCCCTCGACGCCGACGACGTGGCGCGGCTCATCCGGCGCGGCGTGCAGAAGAACAACTTCATGATTTTGCCGCATGCGGAGGCCCGCGCCATCTTCCTGATGAAACGGTTCGCGCCCGAGCTGTTTTTCGCCACGGTGAAAAAGCGCGCCGGCGGCTTCCTGAAGGCACAGGTGCGCAAGGCCGCGATGGAAACGCAGGCGCAACCCCGCGACCGGGGCAAGCCACGTAGCAAGGCAACCACCAGGAGGAAACGCGCATGAGCCAGGCATGGATGATCTATGGCGCGAACGGATACACCGGCGAGCTGATTGCCCGCGAGGCCGTCACGCGCGGCCTGAAGCCTGTGCTGGCCGGGCGCAGCGCGGACAAAATCGCGCCGCTGGCCGAGGCGCTCGGGCTGGAGCATCGTTGCTTCGACCTGGCGGACGAGGGCGCGATCCGGGCGGGGCTGGCGGGCATGGGGCTCGTGCTGCACTGCGCCGGCCCGTTCTCAGCGACGGCGGCGCCGATGATGGCGGCCTGCATCGCGACCGGCGTGCATTACCTGGATATCACCGGCGAAGTCGCGGTGTTCGAACTCGCGCACCAGCTTGGCGAGCGGGCGCGCGCCGCCGGCGTGCTGCTCTGCCCGGGTGTGGGCTTCGACGTGGTGCCGACGGATTGCCTGGCCGCCGCGCTCAAGGCCGCGTTACCGGATGCGACCCGGCTGGCGCTCGGTTTTGATTCCCGCGGCGGCATGAGCCCGGGCACCGCCCGCACCTCGGTCGAGGGCCTGGCCCAGGGTGGCCGCGTGCGGCGCGCGGGGCGCCTGGTCACCGTACCGCTCGCGTGGCGCACGCGCCGCATCGATTTCGGCGACGGCGAAAAACTCGCCATGACGATTCCCTGGGGCGATGTCTCGACCGCCTTTCACACCACCGGCATCCCCGATATCGAGGTTTACCTGCCGGCGTCGCCGAAGCTGGTCGCGCGTCTCAAGCGGATGAACTGGATTCGAGCGGTGCTGGGCCTTGGGCCGGTGCAGTCATGGCTGAAGGGCCGCGTCGGCAAGACCGTGCGCGGGCCGCGCGAGGAGCAGCGCGCGCGCACGCCGACCTTCGTGTGGGGCGAGGCGGGCAATGCCGCCGGTGAACTCGTGGTCGGGCGCATCAAGGTGGCGAACGGCTACGACGTGACCGTGCACGCGGCGCTGGGGATCGCCGCGCGGGTCCTGGAAATGACGGGCGTTGCCGGTCACCTGACGCCGTCACAGCTGGTGGGGCGTGATTTCGTCGAACAACTGCCTGGCTCGGGGCCGATTCGCATCGAGGGCGATCGTGTTACCTGAGGCCGTGCCCGAATTTGCGCCGACCGGCTGGATCGCCAACCGGCACCTGCAATCCTGCCTGCCGAGTTCTCCGTTCCGGCGCCGGCTGCTGCGCCGCAAGGCCGTATCGATCGTGGCGGTCAGCCGCGACCTGGTGCTGGATTGCGGCGCGGGCGTGCGCCTGCACAGCTGGTACGCGCCCCAGCCGCGTGACGCGGCCGCGCCGCCCCGCGGCCTGGTCGTGCTGATTCACGGCTGGGAAGGCGCGGGCGATTCTTCGTACATGCTGTCCTCGGCCATCCGCATGTACGCCGCCGGCTGGGACGTGGTTCGCCTGCACTTGCGCGACCACGGTCCGAGCCACCATCTCAACGAGGACCTGTTCCATTCCAACCGCTTGCCCGAGGTGGTCGGCGCCGTGGCACGGCTTGCCGAACTGTTCCCGGAGCTGCCGCTATGCCTGGCGGGTTTCTCGCTGGGCGGCAACTTCGCGCTGCGCGTCGCCGCGCGGGCCGATGCCGTGGGCATTCCCCTGGCCCGCGTCATGGCGGTCTGTCCCGTGCTTGATCCGGCCAGTACGCTGGACGCGATGGAGGACGGCCCGGGGCTCTACCAGCGTTACTTCATGGCCAAGTGGCGCCGTTCGCTGGACACCAAGGCGCGCCTGTTTCCGCAGCGTTATTCGTTCGGCGACCTGCGCCGGTTCCGCAGCCTGCGCGCCATGACGGATTTTGTCGTGCGCGATTTCAGCGAATACGACGATCTCGCGACCTACCTCGCCGGCTACGCGATCGTGGGCGACGTGCTGGCGCCGATCAGAGTGCCGACACTCCTGGTTGCGGCCGCGGATGACCCGGTTATCCCGGCCCGCGACCTGCCGCGCCTGGCGCGTCCCGCCAGCCTGCGCGTGCTCGAGACCGAACGCGGCGGCCACTGCGGTTTTTTGCCCTCGTTCGGGGCGATGAGCTGGATCGACGAGCAGATGCTGCGCTGGTTTGAACCGGCCGCAACACGCCCGGCGCGACACTCGTGAGCAGCGTGCGTTCCCTGCAGATCGCGGTGCTCGCGATCGCCTCCGTGTTTGTCGCGCGCGCGCTGCTGCGCTTGTGGCACCCGGAGTTCAACATCCTGCGGTTTGCGGTCCTCGGCTGGGCGCCCTGGACTGTTTGGGCGATCTCGGCAGCCGAACTGCTCGGCGCCGTGCTGTTGCTCAAGACACCGACTTTCCGGCTCGGCGTGGCGGTGCTCGCCGCGGTGTCCGGCGCCTTCCTGGTGACCTATGCGCGCATCGGCGTGCCGGAAGCCGGGCTGGGCTCCGCCGGCTTGCTGGCGGCACTCGGCGGGCTCTACCTGCTGCGCCAGCGAGGCGTGACGACCGGTTGACCGCCGGCTTAAGCCTCGCCGCACGGCCGGGGCGCACGTGTCGCCGGAACAGGCCTCAGGCCGCTGGCGCTTCCGCAAACTGCAGTCGGGCGAGGCGCGCGTAAAGCCCCTCCTGCACGACCAGCTCGTCATGCGTGCCAGTCGCGACCACGCGGCCCTCGTCCAGCACGACGATGCGGTCGGCTTTCAGCACCGTGGCAAGCCGGTGAGCGATGACGATGGTGGTGCGCTCGGTCATCAGCCGGTCGAGCGCCTGCTGGACGAGTTGCTCGCTTTCCGCGTCGAGCGCACTGGTGGCTTCGTCGAGCAGCAGCAGCGGCGGATTTTTCAGGATGGCGCGCGCGATGGCGATGCGCTGGCGCTGGCCGCCCGACAGGCGCACGCCGCGCTCGCCCAGGTAGGTGTCGTAGCCCTGCGGCATGTCGCAGATGAAGTCGTGGGCCAACGCGGCGCGCGCCGCAGCCTCGACTTCCGCCTCGGCCGCGTCCGGGCGACCATAGCGGATATTTTCGCGCGCGCTGGTCGAAAAGATCACGGTTTCCTGCGGCACCATGGCCATTGCGCCGCGCAGTTCCGCAAGGCTCAGCCTGGCTGTGTCCATGCCATCCAGCAGGATGCGGCCGGCCTGGGGATCGTAGAAGCGCAGCAGCAGCTGGAACACGGTGGTCTTGCCGGCGCCGGACGGGCCGACCAGCGCGACGGTCTTGCCGGCCGGCACGACGAACGAGACCGCATCGAGCGCCTTGCGTTCGGGGCGCGCCGGGTAACAGAAATCGACCAGTTCGACGCGCACCTCGCCGCGCGCCGGCCGGGCCGCGGCTTGCGGCAGCGCCGGGTCGCGGATTTCCGGTGTGGTCATGAGCAGTTCCATGATGCGTTCCATGGCGCCGGCCGCGCGCTGCACCTCGCCCCAGACCTCGGCGAGCGCGGCGAAGGAGCCGGCCACGAGCACGGCGTACAAGACGAACTGGCCGAGCTGCCCGGGGGTCATGGTGCCGGCGAGCACGGCCTGGGCGCCGAACCACAGCACCATCACGATCGAGCCGAACACGAACAGGATGACTACGGCGGTGAGCAGGGCGCGGGCCCGAATGCGAGCCAGGGCGGCGACGAACGAATCCTCCACGGCGCTGCGAAAACGCGCGGCTTCCCAGGCTTCGCGCACGTAGGCCTGGACGATGCGCATGGCGGTGAGGATTTCTTCGGCCAGGGCGCTGGAGTCCGCCACGCGGTCCTGGTTGCGGCGTGACAGGGCGCGCACGCGCCGGCCGAACAGGATCAGCGGCAGCAGCATGACGGGCACCAGCACGACGATCAGCCCAGTCAGCCTGGGGCTGGTGATGCCGAGCATGACCAGACCACCAGCGAGCAGCAGTATGTTGCGCAGCGCGACGGAGGCGCTGGAGCCGACCACCGACTGCAGGATAGTGGTGTCCGTGGTGAGCCGCGACAGGACCTCGCCGGTGCGGGTGGTTTCGTAGAAGGACTGGCTGAGCTGCAGGATATGCGTGAAAACGGCTTCGCGCACGTCCGCCACGATGCGCTCGCCGAGCCAGCTGACGAGGTAATAACGCAGCGAGGTGGCAATGGCCAGCAGGCTGGCAATGCCGAACATGGCGAGGAAATAGCGATCGACGTGCGCGGCGCTTTCGGCTGAGAAGCCCTCGTCGATCATGAAGCGCACGGCCACGGGCAAGCTGAGCGTGGCGCCGGCCGCCAGCAGCAACGCGGCCAGCGCAGCCAGCAGCATGCCCCGGTAGGGCTTCAGGAACGGGGCGAGATCGCGCAAGGGGCGCAGGTTGCGGCTGCGCCCGCGATCCGAGCCGTCGGTGACGGTCTCGCTGCCATCAGGATTGCGTGTGGTAGCCATAGCGTGGGCGGCGGATTATACGGCTTTCAGCCGGCGGGAGTGCCGGCGCCGGCGAGTTTCTTCGTCACGCGGTCAGGGCTGCGACGGGTCACCTTGCAGCAGGGCGAGGTGCAGTGTCGCGATATCCATGGTCTCGAGCCAGCGCACGCCGCGCGCCAGCAACGCGCGCGCCGTGTCCACGTCGCCGACTTCGTAGCACACCCAGTCCCACGGCCCCGGCGCCAGCGGGCCGTCCGGCAGCCGGAGGTGATTGCGGAACAGCCAGCGCGCCGGCAGCGCCCGGGCGCGCGCCGCGACGGCCGCGTCGAATTCGCGTACCACCCAGCCAAGGTGCGGCGCGCCGGCCTCGGCCGCCAGTTGCAGCACCCGGTAATCATCCGAAATCGGCACCCAGCGGCCGTGCAGCGGCGCCATGGCCTGCAGGCAGGTGGCCAGCACGGCCTCGCGGCCGAAGCGCCCGATGCTCTCAGCTTTCAGCTCGACAAAGGCCTGGATGCCGGGGTGCCCGGCAAGCCAGCCGGCAAATTGCTCGAGTGTCGGCGCGCGCACTGCGTTGAAGCGCGTGCCGAAGCGCCCCGGTTCGCCGACCGGGTGGTCCGCGAGTTGTGCTGCCGTGAGTTCGAATACAGATACCGCGTGCCCCGAGACACGCTCGAGATCCGCGTCATGCAGGAGCACGGGGACGCCATCGGCGCACAACTGCACGTCTACCTCGACCCAGCGTGCGCCAGCGGCGACCGCGGCATCGAGCGCCGGCAGGGTGTTCTCGGGCCAGGCAGCCGCGTATCCGCGGTGAGCCACGAGAATCGGTTGCTCTGTCATGACCGGGCCGGCGACAGTCTTTGCGGCAGCCGCTTACCAGGGTAGCCGCTGGCCCTTGGCGTGCCAGAAGCCGCCAGTCGTCTCCAGGTCGAGTTCGTCCAGCCGTGCGACCAGGCCTGCCGCGGCTTCTGCCGGCTCGACGTCGCCGCCGCCGCCGACCATGTCCGTGCGGACGTAGCCCGGATGCAGCAGCGCGACGGCGATGCCGCGGTCCTTGAGGTCCATGGCCAGCGACTTGCCGGCCGCGTTCACGGCGGCCTTGCTCATGCGGTATCCGTAAGAGCCGCCGGAGGTGTTGTCCTCGATGGAGCCCATGCGGCTCGTCACGATGCCGACCTTGGAGCCTTTGGGCAGGTTGCTGAGCAACGCCTGGGTGACCAGCAGCGGTCCCACCGAATTGACGCGGAACTGCAGGTAAATGTCGGCCAGTACGTCACCGTGCAGTTCGCCGAGGGCGCTGCGCCGCAAGACGCCGGCATTGTTGATCAGGCAGTCGATCGTCTCCCCCGCGACGGATTCAGCAAGCGCGCTCACCGATTCGGGGTCACCGACATCGACGCCGGTTTCGACGCGCACGCCGAGCGCGTCGAGCTCGGCTGAACTGTGGCGGCAGGCGGCGATCACCCGGTCGCCGCGTTCCTGGAGCAGCTTGCAGAAGGCGAGCCCGATGCCGCGGTTCGCGCCCGTGACGAGATACTGAGCCATGTGTTTCCCCTGTGGTTGTCCGGTTGGCTTGCTGCCAAGTATAGGCAGACTGCGCTGCGGTAGATAAAGTAGCCACATGAAAGGACTGCGGATCCTGGCGTTATCGATGTTGCTGGCAAGCGGGGGCTGCGCAACCTCGCGCGCCCCGGACGGCCTGGCGATGCCGGCCGATGACGAGCCGCGCGCGGCCAGCTTGCTGGCGGGCTACCTGCTGGCGCAGGGCTGGACCGTGCGCCTGGCGGACGAAACGCTGGTGGAGGCGCAGCGCAACGGCGAACATCTTCGCCTCGAGCCCTTGCTCGACCCGGCAGGCCTCGACCGCATCATGCTCTACCGTACCTGGCCGCGCGCCGTTGGCGTGGATGACGAAACCCTTGGCGCCTTCGCGCGGGAGCTGAACGACGCCTTGAACGTCGGCCAGTTCCGCGTGGCGCCCGCCGGCCTGGTATTCCAGGCCTCGCTGCCGTTCCTGGAACAGCTCGAACCGCGCGTGTTCAACGCCTTCCTCGCGCACACCGCCGACGTGCGCCTGGCGGTGGTGCACGTGCAGGGCGAACGGACGCTGCTGGCGCCGCTTGAGGACCCGCCCGCGAGCCGCTAACCTTCCGGCACCTTTTCCGCCCGCCTGTGAGTTATACGCCATGAGCGTTACAGTCCGCGCCCGCCACGAATACCCGCATCCCGTCGCCAGGGCCTGGGCGGCATTCAGCGATGCCGAGTTCTACCAGGCCAAGTTCGAGGCCATCGGGCACCGTAATGTCGAGATCGTCTCGAGCGAGAGCGACGCCGAGGGATTTGCCGTCGAGGTCAGCCGGGAAGTGCCGCTCGAGGTGCCCGGCTTCCTGCGCGGCCTGCTGGGTGACTGGAATACCCTGCTGCAGCACGAGCGCTGGACCAGGGGCGCCGGCGGTGTCTATACCAATGAGTTGCAGATCGAGGCGCGCGGCGTGCCGGCGCTGATGACCGGGACGATGAAGCTGTCCGGCCAGGGCGCGCGCTGCGTCAACGAAGTGGCGATCACCATTCGCGCATCAGTGCCGCTGGTCGGCGGCAAGCTCGAGAAACTCGCGGCCAAGGATGCCGAAGCGACGCTCGAGGCTGAGTACCAGTTCATCCGGGACTACCTGGACCGCAGTTGATCCCGTGGCGGCGACCGCCGCCAGGTTTTCGCCGCAGCGTCAGATAGTGACCCTGTTCGTCACCTTTCCGCTGCAACGGCAAGACCCTAACCTGCTGTTTTTAAATGCCTTGATGTTTTTGGCGCGGTTCTTGCTTGATGTTGGTCAAGTGAACTGCCCGCGAAGGAACACAAGGATGGACAAAGAAACCATCGCGCTGCTGCCGCCCGATGACCGTACCGATGGGCGACAGGTCTCGAAGGCGCTGGTCCGCCTGGCGGACGGCCGCATGGCGATCGAGGAGCTGACCGGCGATGCCGAGCCATGTCGGCACCCGGTTGCGCGCTTTCGTCGCAGCAATCCGATATTCGACCCGTTGACGCGCGAAGTCATTGGCTATGAAATGGAACAGGTCCTGATGCAGGCGAGCGCCTGAGCCCGACCGCCAGACACACCGACTCCCCCTTGGGCGCCGCCGATCCCCTGGATCCTAAAGCGGCGCCTTTTTTCAGCCGCCGCGGCCATGCGGCGCTGCCAGGTCCAGCGCCGGCCCGACGGGCACCACGCCGGTCGGATTGATCATGCGGTGGCTGTAGTAGTAGTGCTGCTTGATGTGGCCAAGATGGACCGTCGCCGCAACCCCCGGCACCTGGTACAGCTCGCGCAGGTAGCCCGACAGGTTGGGGTAGTCGTGGATGCGCCGCAGGTTGGCCTTGAAGTGGCCGACGTAGACGGCGTCGAAGCGCACCAGGGTGGTGAACAGTCGCCAGTCTGCCTCGGTCAATCGGTCCCCCAGCAGGTAACGGCGCTGCGCGAGCCGCGTGTCGAGCCAGTCGAGCGCCGCGAATAACTCGCCAAAAGCCTTCTCGTAGGCCGCCTGGGTCGTGGCGAAGCCGCAGCGATAGACGCCGTTGTTGACTTGCTCGTAAACGCGCTTGTTGACCGCGTCGATTTCAGCGCGCAAGTCGGCCGGATAATAGTCGGTATCAGACGTGGCGAGCGCCGCGAAGGCGCTGTTGAGCATGCGGATAATATCGGCCGACTCGTTGCTGACGATGGTGTCGCGTTCCTTGTCCCACAGCACCGGCACGGTGACCCGGCCGGTATAGTCGGCCTTGGCGCGCAGGTAGACCTGGTAAAGATAATCGTTGCCGAACAACGGGTCGCCGGTGACGAAGTCGCCGGCTTCACAGGTCCCGAACTCCCAGCCGTTTTCCAGCATGTCCGGATGGACCGCCGAGACGCTGATGGCGTCCTCGAGGCCTTTCAGGGCTCGAAATATCAGCGTTCGGTGCGCCCACGGGCAGGCCAGCGAAACGTACAGGTGGTAACGGCCGGCCACGGCCGCGAAACCGCCCTCGCCGCTGGGGCCGGGCGAGCCGTCCGCCGTGACCCAGTTGCGAAACGCCGCGTCCTGGCGAACGAATTCGCCGCCGGTCGATTCGGTGTCGTACCACTCGTCGCGCCATTCACCTTTTACCAGCAGACCCATATCAACAAACGCTCCTGATCCAGCGGTTATGCTGGATGCTTGCTATGAAAACCAGGAGCCTATTATGACCGATCAGAGTTATGCGGCACTGCGCAAGCGCATTTCGACCGCCAACGCGGGGCTGAAGAAAACCCAGCCCGACACCCTCAAGGGCTTCAACCTGATGCATGTCCAGGCGATGCAGGCCGGCGCGCTGGACCCGAAGACCAAGGAGTTGATTGCGGTCGCCCTGTCGGTCGGCTCACGGTGCGATCCCTGTATCGCCTTTCATGTGCCCGCCGCGCTGCGCCACGGCGCGACCCGCGAAGAATTCATGGAGATGTTGTCCGTTGCCGTGATGATGGGCGGCGGCCCGTCGCTGATGTACGCGGCCCATGTCATCGAGGCGCTCGACGAGGAACTGGGTCCGGCCTGAGCCAGGTGCGTATAATCGCCAGTCCGCCACGTTGGCGGAGTGTCGCTCGGAGGCGATGTGGCGATGTATCGGATGGTGGATCAGCGGCTCGAGCGCTTGGCGCAATTTGACCCGCAGTGCCTGTCCGGCGGCGGCCGGGGCGTCGAAAAGGAGTCCTTGCGGGTGGCGCCCAACGGGCGGATTGCGACCACGCCGCACCCGCGCGCGCTGGGTTCCGCGCTCGCGCACCCGTGGATCACGACGGACTACTCCGAGGCGCTGCTCGAGTTTGTCACGCCGCCGCAGCACAGCTGCTGGGAGACCTTGCAGTTCCTTTGTGATATCCACCAGTTCGTCTATCCCCGGTTGCCTGACGACGAGATGCTGTGGGCTACCAGCATGCCCTGCGCGGTCGGCGGCGACGCCAGTATCCCGGTGGCAGATTACGGCAGCTCGAATATCGGCCGGATGAAGCATATTTACCGGCTGGGTCTCGGTTATCGCTACGGCCGCGTCATGCAGACGATCGCCGGGGTGCATTTCAATTATTCGCTGCCGGAAAGTTTCTGGACCGCCTTGCGGGAAGTGGACGGCTGGCGGGGCGAGGAGCGCGAGTTCCGCGACCGCATGTATTTCGGCCTGTTGCGGAATTTCCGGCGCTTCGGCTGGATCGTGCTGTACCTGTTCGGCGCCTCGCCGGCGGTGTGCAAGTCGTTCCTCGGCGGCCGCGATCCGGGTCTTGCCGAGTTCGATGCGGCCACCGTGTACGGGCCCCATGCGACGTCGCTCCGGATGAGCGACCTGGGGTATCGCAACACCAGCCAGGCGAGCATCCAGCTGTCCATGAACACCCTGGATGAATACATCGCCGGTCTCGAGCGGGCCATCCACTCGCCGTGGCCGCCGTACGAGAAAATCGGCGTAGCGCCCGGCGGCGACTGGCGCCAGTTGTCGGACTGCGCCCTGCAGATCGAGAACGAGTACTACGGCTTTATCCGTCCCAAGCAGCCGATTCGCGTGGGCGAGCGCCCCACCGTGGCGTTACGGCGCGCGGGGGTTGCTTACATGGAAGTGCGTGCTCTCGATGTCAGTCCGTATGATCCGGCCGGCGTGAGCCAGAACGAGTTCCGTTTTCTCGAGGCTTTCCTGGTGTTTTGCATGTTGCACGACAGTCCCATGATCGCCGAGGGGGAACTCGAGCTGCTGGACGACAACCATGCCCGGGTCGCCGTGGCCGGTCGTCGCCCCGGGCTTGCGCTGAGCATCTCCGGGGTGGAAAAAACCATGGCCGACTGGGGCCGCGAGATCTGCCGCCAGCTGGCGCCGATCTGCGGCCTGCTGGACGGTGACGACCCGGCGCGGTCCTACACCGCCGCCCTGGAACTGCAGGCCGCCAAGATCGAGGATCCCGCCCTGACGCCGTCGGCGCGCATTCTCGATGAAATGCGCCGGGAAGGTGAGTCTTTCTTCCAGTTTGCGTTGCGCATGTCCCGCCAGCACCAGGATTATTTCGCGGCGCTGCCACCGATGTCGCCGGCCCGGCACGCCGAATTCATGGCCGAGGCCACGCGCTCTCTCGAGGCCCAGGCCGCCATGGAGGCCGCGACGACCGACCCCTTCGAAACTTTCCTGGCGAAATATTTCGCCGGTGAGGAAGCACGGTAGGTGGCCGTCAGCATCGGCTTCATCCTGCTGGGTTTCCTGTTGCTTTACGGCGGTGGCGAAGGCCTCGTGCGCGGTGCGGGCAGCATGGCGACGCGGTTCGGCATGAGCCCGTTCATCATCGGCATCACCGTGGTCGCGTTTGCCACCAGTGCGCCTGAGCTTGCCGTCAGCCTGCAGGCAGCGATGGCCGGCGCGGACGACGTGGCGATCGGCAACGTGGTCGGTTCCAACATTGCGAATATCGGGCTGGTGCTCGGGATTTGCGCGCTGATTCGCCCGATCGAGATCGAGGCCCGCATTCTCCGGCTGGACCTGCCGTGGCTGATTTTCGTGTCCGTCTTGCTGGTCACCTTCCTGAACGACGGTTTCATCAGCCGCCCCGCAGGGTTGGTTTTCCTGATCGGCCTGGGTGCATTTCTCTACACAAACATCCAGGTGGCGCGCCGCGAACAGGAGGACGAACTGGCCAGGCAGAAGCTGGATGACATTACGCCACAGCATTCCCGGGCAGTCGACCTGGTTCTTATCGGCGTGGGCTTTTGCGCGCTGGTGCTCGGCGGCGCCGCATTCGTGCGCGGCGGCATCGGCCTGGCCACCGACCTCGGGGTGAGCCCGGCGCTCATCGCGCTGACCGTGATCGCGCTGGGCACCAGCTTGCCGGAGCTCGCCACCAGCGTGGTGGCGTCGCTGAAGGGCGACAACGATATCGCGTTCGGCAACGTGGTCGGCTCAAATTTTTTCAACATCCTCGCGATCCTCGGCATCACGGCGGTGTTTTTTCCGCTCGAACGTGGCGACATCACCATGGTCGATTTGACCGTGCTGTTGTTGTTCAGCCTGATCCTGGTGCCGCTCATCCTGATCAGAAACCGCATCGGCCGCCCGGAAGGACTGGCGTTGCTGGTCGGCTATGCTGCGTACATGACCTGGCTGATTCGCCAGGGTTAGCGGGCTACTCTGCGCCGAAAATTGCCACGCGCGGGCCGCGCGCATCGACATGCCCCCGGTACATGCCCTCGGTGCTGAACAGCAGGCTGAAGCGGCCGGTGGCATCCACCACGATGACGCCGCCGAGCCCGCCGAGTGCCGCGATATCCGCCAGCACTTCGGCGGCGGCCTCGGCAGGCGCGGCGCCGGCCAGCGCCACGCGGGCACAGATGGCGTGCGCGGCGGAGGTACGAATGAAATATTCGCCGTCGCCGGTGGCCGACACGGCGCAGCGGTCGTCGGCCCAGGTACCGGCGCCGATCACCGGCACATCGCCCAGCCGTCCATAACGCTTGGCGGTCGTGCCGCCAGTTGAGGTAGCGGCCGCGAGCCGGCCGGCGGCGTCCAGGGCCACCGCGCCGACCGTGCCGAAGCGGCCGTCGCCGGCGTCGGTCGGCAGCGCACCGCGCAGGGTGGCGCGCTGCATCTGCTGCCAGCGGCGTTCGGTCCAGAACCATTCGGCCGGCTTCAGCTCGAGCCCCTGGTCGATGGCGAATTCCAGCGCCCCGGGGCCGGCCAGGAAGACGTGCGGCGAGGCCTCCATGACGCGCCGCGCCAGCAGCACCGGGTGACGTACCGAGCGGACGCCACCGATGGCGCCCGCCGCGCGCGTCTCGCCGTCCATGATCGAGGCGTCCAGCTCATTGCGCCCGTCCGCGGTGAACACCGCGCCGCGGCCGGCATTGAACAGCGGCGAGTCTTCCATGGGCAGAATGGCCGCGGTGACCGCATCCAGGGCGCTGCCGCCGGCTGCGAGTACCTGCCAGCCGGCATCGAGCGCCTCGTGTAGCGCGCCCTCGTACAGCGCGCGGTCCTCCTCGCTCATGTCCGCGGCCCGCAACGTTCCGGCGCCACCATGGATGAGCAGTACCGGCGATGGCGGCGCGGCCAGGGCCGCAGCGCAGGGTAGCAGGGCAAGCAGGCAGAGGATCGGGGCGACGTATTTCATCAGGAAATCCTTGTGGGACAGCATGGGGACGCGCCGGCAGGCCGGTCGTCAGGCATGGCTCCATTCCGGCGCGCCGGGTGTGTCCCCCAGCGGCATTTGCCGGGGCGGTGGCAGGCGGCGCAGCACGGCGCGGCCGGGATGCAGGCGGAACGCAATAATGGACAGGTCGTCCGGCTTGCTGGGGTGCTCCGGCGTGGCGGCGCCGGACGGGGTCGTCATGCGGCGGAGCGCGCTCTCGGCGAGTTGTCCGAGGCGCTGGTCGAGCGGGCCAGAACGCATGATGGCGGATATTTCCGCCAGGCGCAGGTTGTCCACCAGGCCGTCGCTGCACACCACCACGGTGTCCATCGCCGCCAGTCGCAGCGCCGAACCGACTTCGATCCGCATATCGCGGCTGCCGACGAAGTTGGATACCACGTGCCGGTCCTCGTGGTGGAGCGCTTCCTCGCGGTTCACCAGGCCCGCCTGCACGGCGAAGCCGACCGGGGAATGCGACAGGGTCTGGAGTTTAAGCCGGCCGCGCTGGCCGAACACCATGACCTCGGAATCGCCCACGTTATAGGCGCGCACCCGCCCGCCGGCCAGTTCGGCGACGGCCAGCGTCGTGGCGGCGCCGGTGCCCATGGACAACACCGAGTCGTTGGCCCGGCCGATGCCCTCGAGAATGGCGCTCTGCAACGACTGGCCTGCCGCAAAACCTTCTTCCAGTGCGGCGGCCAGCGCCCGGATGGCGCGCGTGGCAGCCGCGCTGCCGCCCGGTACCCCGCCGATGCCGTCGGCGACCGCCAGCACCGCGCTGTCCGCGCCGAGCGGCAGCGCCAGCAGGGCGTCCTCGCTGCGGCCGCCGCCGGGCCGGGGCGCCGCCCAGACCGCCGCGGCCCCGCCGGCCGCCCGGATCACGCCTTCGGCAGGCGCGTCCTCGGCCGCCAGAAAGAGCATTTCCGCGCCGTCGTTCATATCCGGCGGCTGGCCGTCGGGTTACGGATACGTTCGAAGGCCGCCAACATGTGCGTACCGCTTCGGTAGCGGCGCGTGGGCTTGACCTCGATCGCGCGCCGAACCAGGGCGATCATGTCCGGGTGGAGTTTTTGCCGCAGCCGCGTGGCGCCCGGTGGCGGCCAGTCGTAGGGCCAACGGGGCAAGGCGCCCGCGAACATGCGGTAGAGCACCAGGCCGACCGAGAACACGTCCGAGGCCAGCACCGGGCGGCCCATGGCCTGTTCCGGCGCCACGTAGCCGACCGTGCCCGAGCCGGATGCGTCGATACGGCCCCGGGCCAGCTTGGAAAAGCCGAAGTCGGTCAGCCGCAGGACATTGTCCGGAAAAAGGATGAAATTGTCCGGCTTGATGTCGCAGTGAATGATGCCTTCCTCGTGGGCGTGCGCCACCGCCAAGAGAATCTGGTGGCTAAAGTCCAGCGCCTTGGCCGTCGAGATGCGGCGCTGCAGGCGATCGCCGAGCGTCTCCTCTCCCAGCGGCATCGAGATCACGAAATAGCCGTCGATGAAGCAGGCATTCTGGATGGAGAGGATATTGGGGTGATCGAGCTTGGCCAGGATGCGGGCTTCCTTGCGGAAGTCGGCGAGGAAATAGTCGTCCATCATGCGCCGATGAGGGATTTTCAGGGCCACGCGCAGGCCGTGGATGGTATCGAAAGCCTGGTAAACGGTCGCCAGCGGGCCGTCCGAAAGACGCCGCTCGATACGATATTTGCCCAGTTTTTGCCTGGCCCTCAGCACTTTTCAGTATTCTCGCGGCGGGAACGCCGGCAACCCGCCGGCCGGCTCCGAAGTCCGGGAATATAGGGCAAACGCGCGCCGGGCGCGAGGGATGGAATTTTCTGCGCGCCGCACCATCTATATAAGGCAAGAGGAAGCAGTGGAACCGGTCGCCGCGGGCGAACGAATAACGAATGTAGACATGCCTATTGGGAGCGCCGATTATGAATGGCTATGCGCGCAAGCCTTTTTCGGAAGACGCGAATTTTGAATTCACCGGCCAGGCGGAGCCGATCGATGTGCTGCCTGATATCGGCCGGCGCGAGGCTGAACGCAGCGGGCCCGGGACGGCCGCGCGACGGACACTCGAGGCGCTGGCCGAAAGCCGTCGCCTGAGGAAAGAGCTCGCGGCGCTCGACAGTTACGAGGACCTCTGAGTCAAGGTGGGAGACTGCGCCATGCCAACGCGGACTGCTGGAAAACTGCTCGCTGCTGCTGCCGCAGCACTGCTGGCGGTCGCCGGGTGCGCCACGGTGGGTCCGGACATCCTTACGGACTACGATGAAACCGTGGATTTCTCGCGATTCGCGACCTTCGCGTTCATGGACCGCGCCGAGCGGGATCCGGGACGCACCTATGACACTATCGCGGACCGACGCGTGATGGCCGCCGTGAGGAGCGAGTTGCAGGCCCGCGGCTACCGCGAGGTCGAGGCCGATCCGGACCTGCTGGTGAATTTTGCGCTGGTGACCGAGGATGTGCAGGATGTCCGCGCGGTGCCGTCGATGATGGCGCCGTCGCCCTGGTACCCGTGGCGATCCGCTTATTACTACCCGTGGCCGACGCATACTTACGAGACCTGGGTGGATACTTACCAGCGCGGCACGCTGTACGTGGACCTGGTGGATCCACTGCGTCGCGCGCTGGTTTGGGAGGGGACCGCGGTGGGGCGGGTGACCAAGGCGACCCGGGAGGACCCGGCCGGCGCGCTGGATGAGGCCGTGCGCGCTATTTTCGAGCAATACCCTTTCCGGGCCGGTCCGCAACGCTAGCGGACACCCGGCGAACACAGGTTCAGCGACGCCGGTC
This sequence comes from Gammaproteobacteria bacterium, assembly GCA_047921455.1. Lineage (GTDB taxonomy): Bacteria > Pseudomonadota > Gammaproteobacteria > Steroidobacterales > XN24 > XN24. Next base: position 40,355 of record JBLRWC010000001.1, on the reverse strand, counting down.
GGTGGCCGGGTCCGCGCGGCGCCGGGCGGGATCGCGCGGCACGATGTCGCAAGCCGAACCCTCGTGGCGAGCCGCCCGGACGTGTTCCGCTTCGATTTTGAAAAAGACCAGGCAATCGCTGCGCGGGGGACTGGCATGGGTTGTCCGCGGGCGATCCGGGTCGAGGCGCAGGGAGGGGTCTGCCAGGGCTTCCAGGCGCAGGTCCAGTTCGCGCACTCGTTCAAAGACCAGCACCGTGGCTTCATCTTCGGCAGTGAGGGTGCGCAGCGGTGAGCCCCAGGCCTCGAGTAACTCCGAGACCGGCGCGCCTTCCCATTCTTCCAGGTCCTGCTGCCACCAGGCCTGCGGGCCGGTGCAGGCCACGCCCAGCCCGAGGGCGCCCAGCAGGACGGCGAAACGGACCGGACCATTGCGCATCGACTTCATGGCTTGATCATATCAGGCCGCGCTTTTTCGTGATGACATGGACCAGCCAGGTGGCAAGCATTGCCGCGAACAACAGGCCGATGGCAATGCCGGCCTGGTTCAACGCCATCGGCGCCGCCAGCATGACGGCGCCCAGGCCGAGCATCATCATCCCCGACGCCAGTTTCAGCAGCCGGCCCTCGCGCTCGCCGAGCTTGCGTGAACTGAAGCGGAACACGAACAGCAGGACGATGATCAGCAGCGGGATGATGTAGATGATGTTGTACAGCAGCAGGTACAGGTAATACACGAAGGGATCGGCTTCGCGCAGCGTCAGGATGCGCGTGTAGACCATCGGCAATCCCGCCGTGCAAAGCAGTTCGTAGCTGTTGACCACGATGGCCAGGATGGCCGTGCCGGCGAGCATCGCCCACAGGCTGTTCGCGGCCACCAGCTGGCGCATGCGCTGGTAGATATTGGGCTTTTTGGACTCCGGGATGGACAGCGACGGCCCGCCCGACTGGAAGCGGAAATAGTCCTTGATATTGATGGCCGCGAGCGTGATTGCCACCAGGCCGGCGAGCAGCGTCACCAGGCGCAGTTCCCCGATGAGCAAAAACACGTTCAGCCAGGCTGCCATGAAAACGAAGTAAATGGCGCCCGAGATCACCACGAAGGTGCCGCCGACCAGCAGCATCCGGGCGCGGCTGCGTGCATGGACCATCAGGCTGAGCAGGAACAGCAAAACGAAAAACGCGCAGGGATTGAAGGCGTCAAAGCCGGCGATGATGACGGTCAGGACAGGCAGGCCCCAGTCATCGGCATCGACCAACCCCAGGATCGGCACTTGCACGCCCATGACCTCGCCGGGCCGCGGACCACCTCCCGAGCGGGCGGCCAGGACTTGCTCCGGATTGGCGTGGCAATGCTCCATGCGCGCCAGCAGCACGGCGCCGGTGGTTTCCGGGCGCTCAAAGCCGGTATGCATGGACGCGCAGAAAATGAACGCCGGCACGCTGCGGGCCTGCGCGCCGATCGTGGCGGCAATATCGCGGTATAACAGCCCGTACTCGCGATTCTTGATGATCTCGTAGGCGCGCAGATCGATCCAGTCGTGGCGCTCGAGCGAGGCGACGAACGGCCTGGCATCGATACAGTGCGGGCAGGTGTCGGAGTAAAAATAATAGACGACCACTTGCGGCTGACCGTCTGGACCGGCTGTCAGCCACTCGGTGGCGAACGCCGGGGCATGACTGAAAAGAAGTAGCAGCGCCGCTGCTCCCCAGGAAGCAGCGGCGCTTTGTATCCTTCTCTGCAGAAGCTGTTTCAGCGTCAGGGGTTCAGCAGCCGCAGGACCTCCGGGTTCTCCTCGCCCTGCGCGAGTACCGTATGGCACAGGTCGCAGCTGCGCGAGATGCGTTCGCCTTCGGCGGTCTGGTGGTCCCGGTTATGGCAGCGGAAACAGCCCGGCGCGTTTTCGCGACTGCGAATCGGCGGATGGCGGCTATGGTCGGGGTAGGTATTCCAGTTCACTTTCATGTGCGGGAACACGTTCCAGCTGTAGACGTCGCCGAGCGCGTCCGCGGCCGTGGCGATGGCCGCCGCTTGTTCCACCATCAGGTCAGGATAGTTTTCGCGGTAGAAAGTCTCCAGTGACGCCGTGATGCCGATGCGGCCCTCGGCATGCGAGTCATACTCCGCCGCTTCGATGATGCGCACGCCCTCGCGCTTGATGTACGGCAGGCTGGTGTCGATCACGCCGGCAGCCATGAGCTGGTCTATTTCCTCGCCCGGCGGGCGATAAATGTGCGTCGGCCGGTTATGGCAATCCACGCAGTCCATGACACGCCAGTCCTCGGCGTCGGCGGGGGTTTCATCGACCGTCCACAGCTTGACTGAGCCGTCCGGCCCGGTCATTTCCACGTCATAGATGTTCATTCGGCTGGCGTCGGAGCGATAGCGAATCTGGTAATCGGGATCGACGTGCCAGTGGATGCCGGAGGATTCACGGCCGTGCAGGCCACCGACCTTCATCAGGATGGCGTTGCGCAGCTCGGTGTTCGTTTCGTCCTCGGCGTAGGTGGTCTCGATTTTCAGCTTGTCGCCCACGAACACCGTCGGCCAATGACACTGCTCGCAAGTGTCGCGCGCCGGGCGCAGGTCGTGCAGCGGCGTCTTGATGGGGCGCGGATAAATGTTCAGGGTGACCGCCACCAACTGCCAGGCGCCATCCATCTTGGATTTCACGAACCAGTCGGCGCCCGGGCCGATATGGCAGTCCACGCAGTCCACGCGGGAGTGCGGCGACCGTTGGTGCGCGGTATGTTCCGGCTCCATCACGACATGGCAGGCGAGTCCGCAAAACGCCGTCGAATCCATCACCTCGACGCCCTTGTAGGTGGCGCCGGCGATCACGATGATGTTGATCATCGTCAGTACCATGAAAATGATGACTGACTTGCGCGTGGTCTCCTGGTTCAGGTCGATGACCGGGAACAGGGGCGGCGCCTCTCCCGACGCGGCCAGCTTCCTGGCGCGCTTGCGTTGCCGCATGATGCCGATCGGGATCAACACGAGGCCCGCGACGAAAAACATCGGCAGGATCAGGAAGGTCAGAATACCCAGGTAGGGCCCGCCTTCGAAGCCGGTCGCCTGGATGATGAACAAGGTGATGATCAGCATCAGTGAGGCGACGGCCAGGGCCGTGCCGACGAGGCTGATGGGGTTGTTGGTTAGCGAAGCGAAGAAATGTCTGGCCATGTTTCTGCCTTATTGTGATGAGTACGGCCCCATCGATCGCTCGACGGGGCCGTAAGCCAGTCCCTGGTTGATTATCCGGGCGGCCATCCTGGCCGCCCGGACTGCGATGCGCGTCAATATATCAGCAGCGCCGTGAAGATGCCCACCGCCAGGGCGAGGCCCAAGACCACGAACAACCAGCCCCAGATATGGATCTTCAGTTCCTGGGCCTTGGTCGGCGGCGGCACGAGGTGATCCTCGAGCGTGCCCTCGTCCACCATCCGCTGGTATTCCAGCGGCCGATCGGCCATGAAGCGCTCGAGCGGCTGACTGCCGGTGAAGATGACCGGATCCAGCGGGAAGCTTTCCAGGCGCAGGTGCGTATGGAAGAAGTGGAACAGGAAGATGAAGCCGGTCGCCAACAGCGCTTCCTCGCTGTGCACCACGTAGGCGGCGTTCAGCGCCCAGCCCGGCAACGGCAGGATTTCCGTGAAGAAGTTCGGGAACCAGAGCATCAGGCCGGAGCCGCCGATGATCATCATGCCCCAGAACACTGCCAGGTAATCGAACTTCTCCCAGTAGCTCCAGCGGTCGAACTTGGGCCGCGGGCCCTGGTAGAGGAAGTACTTGAACATCGCAACGATATCCTGGCCGTCCTTCAAGTTCGGCGTCATGGAGTTCGGGCCCCAGAACAAGCCTTTCTCTTTTCTCATGACCGCACGATAGAAGAGGATGCCAAGGTGCGCGACGAAGTAGCCGAAGGTGCCGATCGCCGCGAGGCGATGCAGCAACATGGTGTTCTCCACGCCGCCGAACAGGTCGACGACCGTTTGTGCCCACGGCGCGTAGCTGAACTTCAGCGGCAGGCCGGTCGCGGCCAGCAGCAGGAAGGTCACGATGACCACCACGTGCATGGTGATGTCGCGCTGCTTGAAGCGACGCACATAGCGGCCGCTCGGGCTGTGGTGGCCGAGGTATTCGCCGCGCTTCATGCCGACGATACCGCGCTGCAGCCACAGGATGGCGTGAATCCCGAAGAAGCCGAACACGCCGATGATGAGCGCATGCATCAGCATGGCGATCAGGTAGACGTAGAGGTTGTCGTCCGGGTTGCTCGCATCGATGTGCGGGTTATAGGACGCGAAGCCGGCCGTCACCTGCCCGTGGCAGTCACCGCAGGTTTCCTGCAGGTTGTCCGGGTGAATCGTGGAGCGCGGATCTTCATTGCCCAGCGTGGCATGCGGGTGATGGCAGTCCGCGCAGGTCGCGGAGACCACCAGCCCAAGGTTGGTGGCCTTGCCGTGGAAGTCGCCGCGGTACAGTTCGAAGTAATCGCCATGGCAATCGCCGCACTGCTCGATAATATCCAGGCGATAGGGGCTCGTAACCGGGTCGCCGATCCTGTGTGACTCGTGGCAGTCGATACAGGTCGCTGTTTCGGTATTGCCGTCCATCCAGGCGGCGCCATGGGCGCTGCGGTTCAGCCACTCGTCGAGGACGTAAGCGTGGCAGTCGCCGCACATTTGCGGCGAGTTCTGGAACGAGGTCGGGGAACGCTCGTGTTCCACCTCGAAGACCCGGTGACCGCCGTGGCAGGTGCTGCAGGTCGGCGAACTCAGCAGGCCGGAACGCAGCAGGCCGCGGCCATGCACGCTGTTGACGAAGGAGTCAATCATCTCCGACTGGCCGGGCAGCTGGGAGTGGCAGTCGCCGCAGACCTGGACCTGGCCCACCGGAGACATCGGCGACAACAGGTCGTCGTTTTTCAGCATCGTGTGGGCGTCGCCATGACAGTCCATGCAGCTGACCTTGTCGGCATGGATGCTGCGATCGACGACGCGTTTCGCGACGGTATGGCATTGGGCGCACATGGCGTCGCCGGTCAGGCCAGCCAGGTCCTCCGCCGTGTGGCGGGGCCGCTCGACGTTCGTATGGCAGTCCCGGCAACCGAGCTCGCCATGCGCGGTCGACTCGAAATGCACGTCGCTGTGGCAGGCCATGCAATTGATTTCGCGCTGCTGGGCGTCCGCGGTCGTCGTGAACAGGGACAGCGCCACCAAGGCCAACAGGCCATGCAGGCAAGCAGTGAGAAAGGAGTGTCTGGACATTGTTGTCATCCCGATTGGCGATCCGCGGACCGCGGGCCTCTCGCCGGTGGGAGAAACCCTGTTGATGTTCGGCTGCCCCAAAAACCAGCCGAGCCTTCAAGCGGCAGCGTCCGCAAGCACGCGGTTGGCAGACTCATACCTCAGGCGGGAACAGTTTTGCGCTGTGGTTGCGCTGCCGCAATCAGGGTCAATGCGTACCCGGCGGGCGCAGATCGGGGGTCGGGAGACGGGTCTCGAGCGGGCCCGGGGCGTCGAGTTCATCGCGAATGGTGTGCCGCATGATGTCCCGGAAATCCGACACGGCCATGAAAAACTCCCGCATGATCAGGATCCATATGCGCATCCCGTAACGCGTCATGACCAGCCGGTCACCCTCGTCGCGAATGGCGCCGAGCAGCTTCAACCCCAGTATTTCGGGCGCCAGCGCGCGGAAAAAGCCCGGATAACGGGTTTCCGCCACCTGCTTGTCCAACGACAGGCCGAACAGGTTCATTAACAGGAAATACCGGAGCCGGTCCCGCCTGGTGAGCGGCTGGCGCCGGCTGATCCCGAAGCGCCCGGCCTCGATCTGCCGGTTATAGTGGTTCAGCGAGAACGTGCTGGAATACAGGACGCCGTCGCGATAGCTCATCGCGCCGCTGCCGAGCCCGAGATATTCCTCGTTCTCGATGATGTACTCGTCGACGGTGCCGCTCTTGCGGTTGAAGCACCAGGCCGAGGAGGGGTGATAAGTCTCCGGCAGCGCATCGAGGATCAACCGGTACATGTGACCCTCGCGGTCGAAGTCCACCTCGCCCATGGTCTTGAGCATCTTGCGCATGGTGGTCTCGGCGCTCATCAGCGGATAGAAAGTCACCTGGCTGACCTCGAGTTCGCGGGTCAGCAGGTCGATGTCGCGGAGCAGCGAGGTTTCGTCCTGGTGCGGCAGGTTGAAGATCATGTCCGCGTTGAGCGTTTCGAAGAAGCCATGCGCGCCCTCGAGCCGCTTCATGACCTGCGCCGCCGAGCCGTACTTGTCGTAGCGGTCCATCTGCTTGAGCAGCTTGTCGTCGAGGCTCTGGATCCCGACGGAGACGCGCGTGACGCCCGCGTCGCGCATCTGGGACATCACCGCCGGCGTGAGATCGTCCGGGTTGGTCTCGATTGAAATGCTCTTGATAGGGCTGAGCTTGTGTAACAGGTCGAGCGTCTTGGCCAGCTCGCCCGGCATGACGGTCGGCGTGCCGCCGCCCACGTAGAGGTCCGAGAACACGTAGCCGGCCTCGTGGGCCATGCGGATTTCCTGTCGCAGGCTCTTGAAATACTTAAGTGTTTTTTGTTCCTCAAAGCACACGCGGTGGAACGAGCAGAACGGGCAGAGCACCGTGCAGAAGGGAATATGCAGGTAGAGCATATAGCTGCGCGCCGGATCGGGCGCCGGCAGCGATTCGCTCGGTTGCGGTCGGGCGAAACGCGTCAGGCGCCGGCTGTTGTGCCGGAAACCCGCAGTTAACAGGCGATCCATAATGCTCAAGGTCGACAGGCTCCGTGTCTGGTTCATCCGGCAGTTTTTCGGCTGCGCAAGTTTGTAATGGTATCGCAGTTTGTGCCGCCGCCTGGATGCGTGCTTTCCGTCCTGGATACGCCTGGCGGAGCCGGGGTGGGGCGGATGCTGGCGCCGGCAGGCCGTGGCAGGCCGTGTCAGGCCGTCAGGCCTCGCGTTTGCGCCGCCAGCGTCCCGGGCTGTGGCCGGTCCAGCGACGGAAGGCGTGCGACAGGTTGGCAGCGTCGCTGAAACCGGTGCGAGCGGCGATCTCGTCCAGCGACAGCGGCGTATTATCAAGGTAGCCGGCCACCAGGCCGAAACGTACTTCGTCGACTTGCACGCGGAAACTGGTGCCTTCCTCGGCCAGCCGGCGGCGCAGGCTGCGCCGCGACAGGCCGAGATACCGGGCCGCTTCGTCCTGGGTGGGCAGGCGGCCCGGGTGGTCGAGCATGAAGCGGCGCAGGCGCATGGCCAGCCCACCCGCGGGGGAGAATGTTTCCAGCAACCGCCGGCACTGGGCTTCGGCGGCGGCCGCGGTCACCGGGTCGCCCCCAGGCAGCGGCAGGTCCAGCCGCGCGGAGCCCAGCCGCAGCGCATGGCGATCACCCCGGAATGCGACCGGGCAACCGAACGTTGCGGCATAGCGATCCGCCCAGGGCGGCGGCGCATAGGCAAACACGGCTTCCGACAGGGCGCCCTGCTGGCCGGTGAGGTCCTCGAGCAACGTCGCCGCGGCAGCTGCGTCGCGCTCCACGAAAAAAGTTTCCAGCTCACCCAGTGCAAAGGCGGGCCGCATGAGCAGTTCCGCCTCCCCACGGCCGCGCTGGAAGCTCCAGCGCAAAAAGGTGTGCGTGAGGTCGACGTACTGCAAGCCGACCCGGATCGCGCTGGCGAGGGTTGGACTGGCGACCAGCGCCAGGCCCCAGAAGCCGAACACTGGAAAACGGTGGCCCCGGCCGGCCAGCAGTCCAAGGTCCGGGCGGCCGGAGACCGCGAGGGCGGCACGGATAAAAGCGAGCTCCCGGTCCACCGGCACCGCCTGGCCGGTGCCGGCCATTCGCTCAGGCAGGCCGCACCGGCGCAGCAGGGGTACCGGGTCATAACCGAGGTCCTGCAGCGTGCGGGCGAGCACAATGATGCCCGCCGCCGGATGTTTTGCGTCCGGCGGGATCGATAATGCGGCGGTTTGCCTGCTTCTGGCCATCCTGGCCGAAAATAACAAAACATATGCCGGGTGGGAACAATGCGCCGCGGCGGGCGCTGTATAGAGTGGATTCCCCCGGGTGCAGTGACTGGAGGCAGGACACATGGCGGCAGACATGACAGTAGCGGCTGGCTGGAGAGATCGCCGCCGGCGCTGGTGGGTGGTGTCGTTGCTGTTGCCGATGTTGCCGCTGCTGAGCATCGCGGCCTGGCTCGCCGGCGGGCCGGAATGGCTGTTCTGGCTGACGCCGGTGGTGGTGTACGGTCTCGTGCCCGTGCTCGACCAGCTGTTGGGCGAGGACCTGAACAACCCACCCGAGGCGCTGGTCGCGGCGCTGGAAAACGACGGCTGGTACCGCTGGCTGACCTGGCTGGCGGTGCCGGCGGTCTGGCTGACCGTCATGGCGGCGGCCTGGGTGGCCGTGCATGGTGGCCTGTCCTGGTTCGCGTGGTTGGGTCTCGCCGTCTCGGCCGGCTGGACCAGCGGCGCCGGCATCAACGCGGCGCACGAACTGGGTCACAAGAAAGGTGCGCTGGAACGGTGGCTGGCGCGCCTGGCGCTGGCGCCGTCGGCCTATGGACATTTCGTGGTCGAGCATGTGCGCGGTCATCACCGGGATGTCGCGACCCCTGGGGATCCGGCTTCAGCGCGGCTCGGCGAGAGTTATTACCGTTTCATGGCCCGCGAGATTCCGGGCGCGTTGCGCCGCGCCTGGCAACTGGAGCGGGTGCGGCTGGCCGGCCAGGGCCGTCGCGTGCTCGACATTCGCAACGAGAACCTGCAGGCGTGGGCATTGAGCGTGCTGTTCTGGGGCGGATTGCTGGCGGCGCTCGGGCCGGCCGTGCTGCCGTTCCTGTTGCTGCAAGCGGTGTTTGCCTACAGTCTCCTGTCGGCTGCGAACTATGTCGAGCACTACGGCTTGCTGCGGGCGCGCTTGCCGGACGGGCGCTATGAACGGCCGGCGCCGCGCCACAGCTGGAATTCCAACCGCGTCGTGTCCAACCTGCTCCTGTACCAATTGCAACGCCATTCCGACCACCATGCCTGGCCCGCGCGCCGCTACCATTGCCTGCGGCATTTCGACGAGGCGCCGCAGTTGCCGGCAGGCTACTTCGGCATGTTTCTCGTCGCCCTGGTGCCGGGATTGTGGCGCCGCGTGATGGACCCGCGGGTACTGGCGCATGTCGGCGGGGACCTGGCGCGGGTCAATCGCGGGCCGGTCGCGGCGAGTAGTGACTCGGCTGCGAGCGCTCGAATCAGCTGAGAGACGGCGCAGGGATGTGCTGAACTGAGAAGTCCGTCAGCGCTTATGTCAAGCCGGGGTTGGCCTCCGCGGGAAAACAGTGGCAGTCTCAGGCAAGAGCACGGCGCAAGATCGTGCCATGGCCCCAACAGGAGAGAAACAGTATGACGTCCACCCATAGCAAGGCTGCGGGCGCGCATCGCGCCGGCGCAGCATGCGTCGCCCTGCTCGTCACCGCGGTGTTCCTGTTCGCAGGCGCCGCGCTGGCCCAGGGTCCCGACCCCGACCGCTTCATCGTCAAGTTCGCCGAACGCGGCAACAGCGACGCGGCGCGGCAAGCCATCCACAAGGCAGGCGCCTCGGTGCTGCTGGAAATGCCGGCGGTCAATGCCGTGGCGGCGCGCATCCCCGCGCCGGCGCTGCAGGGCTTGCGCAACAATCCCAATATCGAGCTCATCGAGCAGGACAGCCCGCGTTTTCCCATGGCGCAACTGACGCCTTACGGCATCGGCATGGTGCAGGCCAACCAGCTGGCCGAGGCGACCGGCGGTAACGTGATGGTCTGCGTGATCGATTCCGGGTTCGACGCCGCGCACGAGGACTTTAGCGGCGCAAACGTCACGGGGACCCATGTTCCCCGGTCCGGCGGCGGCACCAACTTCTGGAACACGGATACCTGCGGTCATGGCACGCACGTCGCCGGCACCATCATGGCGCAAGACAACGACGTCGGCGTGGTCGGCGTCACCCCGGGTGTACAGCTGCATATCGTCAAGGTATTCGACGGTGAAGAATGCGGCTGGACGTACGCGTCGAGCACCCTGAATGCCGCGTACGAGTGCGCCACGGCCGGCGCCGGCCGGCCAGTCGTCATCAACATGAGCCTGGGCTGTGTCGATAGCGGTCGCGGCGGGCCCTGGGCAAATGCCTGTTCCAATTCGACGGATGCGGCCGGATTCCAGGACCTGTATGACAATCACAACGTGCTCTCGGTCGCCTCGGCGGGTAACGCCGGCACGACCCAAAAGAGCTACCCGGCGTCCTACGCCTCGGTCATCTCGGTCGCCGCGATCGATGAAAACAAGGCGCTTGCAGAATTCTCGCAGCGGAACGACGCCGTGGAGCTGTCCGGGCCGGGCGTCGGCGTACTGTCGACCGTGCCGATGGGCATGGGCACGGTCGCCGAAGTGTCGGTGAGCGGCACGGCTTATGCGGCCGACGGCATGGATGGCTCGGCCGCGGGCAATGTGGCGGACCGAGCCGTCGTCGATTGCGGGCGCGCCGCCACGACGTGCAGCGCGGCCAGCGGCGGCAAGATCTGCCTGATCGAACGGGGCGACGTCAGCTTCGCGGACAAGGTATTGAACTGCCAGGATGGCGGCGGCGCCGCGGCCATCATTTACAACAACGAGCCGGGCGCGCTGTTCGGCACGCTGGGCGGCGTGGCGACCATGATCCCGTCGGTCGGCATTTCCCAGGCAGACGGCGGGACGATCAAGGGGCTTGCAAGTCCTACGGGCAGTGTCCGGGTCGGCGTCGGCCATTATGCGAGCTACAACGGCACGTCGATGTCGAGCCCGCACGTGGCCGGCGTGGCGGCCCTGGTCTGGAACCACTTTCCGGGCCTGGCCAACGCGGACCTGAGACAGGCATTGCAGGCGAGCGCGGAAGATCTCGGTCCCGCTGGCCGGGATAACGCGTTCGGTTACGGACTCGTGCAGGCCCAGGCGGCCTACTCGTTGCTCAGCGGTGGCGGCGGTGGCGGCGGTGACGGCGGTGATGGCGGTGACGATGGCGGCGGCGGTGACGATGGCGGCGACCCGGAGCCCGGCGTCATCGCAGCGGCGAGCGTGTCATTGAGCCATGTCAACCGCGGCCCGAATGCCCGCACTACGGCGACCGTGAACGTGACGGGCGCTGGCGCGGCCTTGAGTGGCGCCACCGTGGCGGGTTGCTTCACCGGGACCATTACCGCCTGCGGCACGGGCACCACGAACAGTAACGGCCAGGTCAGCTTCGATTCTGGCAACTACCGCGGGGATCCAGCCGGCTTCTGCGTGAACGAGGTCACCGGCCCGGGGATCGATAGCTTCGACAACACGGGTGCGTGTAGTCCCTGACATTGCCCCGGCAGAGCCGGTCAATCAACGCCCCGGTTTGCCGGGGCGTTTTTTTTCGGCCGTGCCTTGTCCTGGGACGCCTTGCCCCTTCGAGCGTCGGTGCCGGCATCCTGGCGACGCAATTCCTGCAGGAGGGCTTTCGGGCCCAGGGATTGCAGGCGCTGTTCCGCCAGCGCAAGAGGCAGCACGATGGCGCCTTCGGCCATCCGCTTGAACATGCCGATGACCGCGGCCGCATTGCGCGCCAGCTGGGCCATGAGCGGGTCGTCCGCGGCCGGCACCGGAAAACGGAACGCCAGGTTCGAGTCTTCGCGCCGGAAGCCGCCCTGGGGCACGTAGGGCTCCAGCAGGTGGCGCATGCGTCCGTTATCCGCCTGCAGGCGGCCGTCCACATAGGGGATGCCGCGCTCGCTGATCATCGCGAGCAGGCGGTGCAGCAGGATGCGCCCGATGCCGAGTCCCTGCCATTCGTCCACGATGGTGATGGCGATCTCCGCAGCATCCTCGCTTTCCTTGCTGAGCACGAACCGCGCCATGCCGATGCCTGCCTTCTCATTGCCGTCCGCGTCGAGTTCGACCGCCGAAATTGCACCGTGGTTGTCGTCTGCCGGCGAGATGAGCGATGCGATTTCCGCCTCGCTGAGTCGCATCTTGGGATAGAACCAGCGTTGCACGCGACTTTCGGTGGACAGGCTGTCAAACGCCTCGATGATGCCTTCGCGATCGCCCGGCCGCACGAGCCGCAAGCGCATGACGCCGCCGTCGGGCAACGTAATGTCCTCGCAATAGCGCTCGTTAAAGGTCCTGGCCAGCATTAAGCGTGTTTCCGGAAATTGCCCTGTTGCGTTGCAGCATAGCATCTGGCCGCAACTTTAGCCATGCTGCTGAGCGTGCGTCATGCTCTGGCATGTTACGGACAATAGGCCGAGTTTTGTCACATTTAGCAACTATTTCGGCGCTTTTGGTTGTTTATTGTTCGCGGTGCGTGCGCCCGGAAGTACCTCTTGCAGTCCACCGACAAGCCTGCTTATGCGGTACACAATAGTTGCCCTGGCTGCAATCGCACGCTGCGACGCGATACGCGGTGATTGAGTGTTCGGCTACGGATGGGGAGGATAGGTCGCATGGACGAATTCGCCGACGCGCCGGCAACGGTTTTTCGCACCCTCGACCGGCGGACCTGCCGGGACGCGGCGCTCGTGCTGGAAGCGCTCGGCCTGCATCCCATCGTCCATGAACTCGGGGACCAGTGGGTGATTGCCGTCGCACCGCGCGACGCCGCGCAGGCGCGGCGGGAACTCGTCGCCTGGCAGGCCGAAAACCAGTCGGTCCGGCCGGAGTCGCCCCCGCGCCAGCCGGTGGCGGATGGCTGGCCGGGGGTGCTGGCGTACGTGCTGGTGGTGGTTGCGGTGGCGTTGGCCGTGAGCAACTTTGCCCTGGGTCGTGACTGGCTGGCGGCGGGAGGCGTGGATGGCGCCGCGATGCGCGCCGGCGAATGGTGGCGGGCATTCACAGCGCTGACCCTGCACGCCGGCCTCGAACACATGGCGGCAAATATTTTTTTCGGTGGCGTGTTCGGTTGGTTTGCCGGTCGTTACCTCGGCTCCGGCGTGGCCTGGCTGCTGATTCTGCTGGCCGGCGCCAGCGGCAATATCATCAACGTGGCGATCATGGGCGAGGCGCACCGTTCCATCGGCGCATCGACTGCCGTATTCGCCGCGCTCGGCCTGCTTGGCTCGCTTGGTTGGGCCGGCCGCCGACACAGCGCCAAGGGGCGGATCTATCGCTGGGGGCCGATCATCGCCGCCGTGGCACTGCTCGCGTACACCGGCGCCGGCGGTGAGCGCACCGATATCGGCGCCCATATCTGGGGCTTCGTCGCGGGTCTCGGCGTCGGCTTGTTGGCCGCCAGGATGCCGCCCGCCCTGCTGTCACAGCAGCGGCTACAGGTCGTGGCGGGGACTGCCGCGCTGGCCGCGATCGCGTTGGTCTGGGTACTGGCGCTGAGCGCCGGCACGTAAGGATCAGGCCTGGCGCACGGCCACGGGCATGGGCGCCGGCCGGCCGAGCCGGCCGAAAAGCGCCACGGCGAGCGTGGACAGGATGACGCCCGGAACAATCTCGTAGAGATCGAAAATCCCGCCGGACATGGCGCGCCAGGCTACGACCGTGATGCCGCCCGCCAGGATGCCGGCGTAGGCGCCGGCGAGGCTCATGCGGCGCCAGTAGAGGGAAGCGAGGATGGTCGGGCCGAAGGAAGCGCCGAACCCCGCCCAGGCATAGGCCACCAGGTCGAGCACCTTGCTGTCCGGGTCGAGTGCGAGCAGGAAGGCGCCGATGGCAATCACGACGACGGCGCAGCGGCCGATCCAGAGCAACTCGCCTGGCGCAGCATTCGGCCGCAGCAAGTCGCGGTACAAGTCCTCGGACACGGCCGACGAGGCCACCAGCAACTGCGAATCCGCCGTGCTCATGACGGCGGCGAGAATCCCGGCCAGGCAAATACCGGCGATCACGGGGTGGAACAGCACGGTCGCCATGGCCATGAATACTTTCTCGGTATCGGCGCCGGCCAGGGGCGGCGCCAGCCAGGCGGCGCCGGTGAGGCCGACCAGCGTGGCAGCCGCCAGCGCGACGGTGACCCACGCTACGGCGATTTGCCGCGAGGCCGTCAGTTCGTCGGCGGAGCGCACCGCCATGAAGCGCGCGAGGATGTGTGGCTGGCCGAAATAACCGAGTCCCCAGCCGAGCAGTGACAGGACCGCGATCAGGGTCAGCGGGGTGCCCGCGATGTCCGTAAACGCGTTCAATAGCGCCGGATTGCTGGCGGCCAGTTCGGCGCCGAGGCCGCTGAACCCGCCCACCGCTGCGACGCCGAAACAGGCGACCAGCACCAGCGCGACCAGCATCAGCAACCCCTGCAGCGCATCGGTCCAGCTGACCGCGAGGAAACCGCCGATAAATGTATAGGCGAGTACCGCACCCGCCCCAGCCGTGACGGCCCAGAGGTAAGGCATACCGAAGACCGCTTCGAACAGCTTGCCGCCGGCAACCAGTCCGGACGCCGTGTAGAAAGTGAAAAACAGCAGCACCACGGCGGCGCCGAGCAGGCGCAACAAGCCGTAGGGATCGGCAAAGCGGCGCTGCAGGTATTCCGGCAGCGTCAGCGCGTCGCCGTACGCCTCGGTCGCGATGCGCAGCCGCCGCGCAGTGAGCCGCCAGTTCAGCCACGTGCCGGCCAGCAGCCCCACGACCAGCCACAAGGACTCCAGCCCCGCCACGTAGGCATAGCCCGGCAGGCCGAGCAGCAACCAGCCGCTCATGTCCGAGGCCTGGGCCGACAGCGCCGTGGTCCAGCGCCCCAGCCGCCGGCCGCCGAGAATGTAGTCGCGCAGGTCCGCGGTGCTGCGCCATGCGAAGACGCCGATCGCCAGCACGACGAGCAGGTAAGCGACAAATGTCAGCGTTACGGTGGGACCTGTTTCGATCATCGCAGCGGATACTACCGGAAAAGGGAGGGGTGATTGCCCGACCGCGCGGTGGCCCTTTATCCTCGGGGCATGACAGCGTCCGCACTACGAATACTCGCCGGCCGCACGGCACGCGAGAGCCTGCGCGAGAATGGTTTCGATCGGGACGCCTTCACGGTGATGGCCGGTGCCTCGGGCAGTGCCAAGTGGCTGGTGCTCGGCGGCCTGGATCGCGCCCTCGCGCGCCACGTCATCGCCGGCCGGCGCGAGAAACTGTTCCTGGTCGGCTCCTCGATCGGCGCCTGGCGCGCCTGTTGCCATGCACAGGCGAACCCGCTGGCCGCCTTCGATCGTTTCGAGCAGGCCTACCTTGAGCAAAGCTACAGTGCGCGGCCCTCGGCGGCCGAGGTCAGCAGGGTCAGCATCGGCATCCTGGCCGAGGTGCTCGGCGCACAGGGCGCCCGGGAAATCCTCGCGCACTCGCGCTTGCGGCTGAACCTGGCCGCGGTGCGCGCGCGGCACCTGGCGGCGGTCGAGCAGCCATGGGTGCAAAAAGCGGTGCTCGGGACCGCGGCCCTGGCCAATGTGGTCTCGCGCGCTTCCCTGCGGATGTTTTTCCAGCGCACCCTGTTCCATGACCCGCGTGACCGACCGCCCTTCATGGCGGCAGACGTGCTGCCGGCCGAAGCGGTGGCGTTGACCACCGAGAACCTGGCGCTCGCCGTGCTGGCGACGGGCGCGGTGCCGCTGGTACTCGAGGGTGTGGCGGGGATTCCTGGCGCGCCCGCGGGGCGCTATCGCGACGGCGGCATCGTCGACTACCATTTTGACTGCGACTTGTCGGGCGGTGACGGCCTGGTGCTCTATCCGCATTTCTATCCGCACCTGGTGCCCGGCTGGTTCGACAAGATGCTGCCGTGGCGGCGCGCGCACGGCGATGCGCTGGACCGTACTGTCATCCTCTGCCCGTCGGCCGAATTCGTCGCGAGCCTGCCCGGCGGCAAGATCCCGGACCGCAAGGACTTCTGGGACTTCGACACGGCGGAACGCACCGGGCGCTGGCGCAAGGCGATCGCCGCCTCGCGACGCCTCGGTGAAGAGTTCGCCGAGCTGGTCGAAACCGGCAAGTTGCCGTCCCGCGTTGAAGCGTTGCCGAGCGCTTGAGCCCGACTTGGAACCATTCCAGATGACGGGCCCGTGCGCCCGCTATAATCGAGCCGCACCGAACCCGCCGGAGATTTCTCATGAGCATTGCAAAAACAGTCAGCTATGCCCTGGCCCTGACGCGAGTCGATCACGAGATTCTCCGTCATCAGCACTCGAAGAGCTCGCTCGCGGCGGCCCGTACCGCGCACATCGACCCGTGTTCGCTGGCCAAGGCGGTCGTGCTCAACGATGACGTCGGCCCCTTGCTGGCCGTTGTGCAGGCGAGTGAAAAACTCGACCTCGAGCGCTTGCGCGCGGCGTTGCGCCGGCCGCAGCTGGATTTTCTCCCCGAGGAGCAGCTCGACGCATTGTTCTACGATTGCGAGAAGGGTGCGATTCCGCCGCTCGGGCCCGACTATCGGGTGCCCACCATCGTGGACCAGCGATTGCGCGACGCGGACGACGTCTATTTCGAGGCGGGCGATCACGAGGACCTGGTGCACGTCGACCAGACCAGCTTCCGCAGTCTGATGCGTGGCGCCGAATATCTCGACATAGTCGCTCGCTAGGACGACCGGACCAGACGACTGGACCTGTCGCCGCCATGCTGCATGTGCACGGTGGTGAGAATCCTCTTCCCCCCATTTAATATTGGCGCCATAGCGGTTACTCTTGAGCCTTGACGCCTGCGCCAGACGGGCGCGCCAGGAGGAGAATTCCGTGCAGCAAAATGCTGCGGGCTTGTGCGGCGGATCATGAAACCCACCGACACCCAGCACCCGGACTGGTTTCACCGGGTCGTCGACTGCCAGTGGGCCTGCCCCGCTCATACCGATGTGCCGGAATACATCCGGCTGATCGCCCAGGGGCGCTATACCGACGCCTACATGGTTAATCGGTCCTCCAACGTTTTCCCCGGCATCCTCGGCCGCGTCTGCGATCGTCCCTGCGAACCCGCCTGCCGGCGCGGTCGCGTCGAGGCGAAGCCGGTGGCGATCTGTCGCCTGAAGCGTGTCGCCGCCGATCACAAGGGTGAGATCGCGCACCTGCTGCCGGAGATACCGCAACAAAAAAACGGCCGCCGCGTCGCTTGCATCGGCGCCGGCCCCGCTTCGCTGACGGTCGCCAACGACCTGCTGCCGCTTGGCTACGAAGTCACGATTTTCGAGGCGCTGGACAAGCCCGGCGGCCTGATGCGCACCAACATCCCGTCCTTCCGCCTGCCCGCCGAGACGCTGGACGAGGAAATCGGCCTCATCGAGGGCATGGGTGCACAGGTCAAGCTCGGCCATCGCATCAGCAGCATGCAGGCGTTGCTCGCAGAGGGTTGGGACGCGGTGTTCGTCGGCAGCGGCGCGCCGCGCGGCAAGGACCTCAAGCTGCCCGGGCGCGATGCTGCTGCAGCAAACATCCATATCGGCATCGACTGGCTCGAGTCGGTGGCCTTCAAGCACATCAGCAAGATCGGCCGGCGGGTGCTCATCATCGGCGTCGGCAACACCGCCATGGATTGCTGCCGCAGTTCGCTCCGCCTCGGCGCTGACGACGTCAAGGTGATGGCGCGCAAGCCGCGCGGATTTTTCAAGGCCTCCGAGTGGGAACTGGAAGATGCCGAGGCCGAGAATGTCGAGATTGTCGTGAACCATTCACCCAAGGCCTTCGTGGTCGAAGACGGCCGGCTCAGCGGCATGCTGTTCGAGCAAATGGAATACGATCTCGACGAGCGCGGGCGGATCACCGGCCAGCGCGTCACGGGCGAGAAATTCTACCCGGCCGACGACGTGGTGCTGGCGATCGGCCAGGAAAACGCCTTCCCGTGGATCGAGCGCGATCTCGGCATCGAGTTCGACGAGTGGGAAGTGCCGGTGGTGGATGCGAGCACCCATGCGGCGACGCGGCCGGGCGTGTTTTTCGGCGGCGACGCGGCCTTCGGTCCGAAGAACATCATCTGGGCCGTGGCGCATGGTCATGAAGCCGCGACGTCCATCCACCTGCATTGCGAGGGCCGTGCGCTGGCGAGTCGCCGGCCGCACGAGTTGCGCATGGAGCCGCGCAAGATGGGCCTGCACGAGTGGGCCTATTCGAACGACTTCGATCCGCACGAGCGCGGCCTCGTCCCGCACGTGGACCTGCGAAAGCGCTTCACCAAGCTCGACATCGAGGTGGAACTGGGCTTCTCGGCCGAGCAGGCGGCCGAGGAGGTGCAACGCTGCCTCAACTGCGATGTGCAGACGGTGTTCACGGACCAGCTCTGTATCGAGTGCGACGCCTGTATTGATATCTGCCCGGTCGACTGTCTTGCCATCCTGCCGGACGCCGATGAACAGACGCTGCGCAAGGGGCTGAAAAACCCGGCCACCAACCTCGACCAGCCGTTCTTTGCTTCCGGACCGCTCAAGCACACCGCGCGCCTGATGGTGAAGGACGAGAACCTCTGTGTGCACTGCGGCTTGTGCGCCGAGCGCTGCCCCACCGCGGCCTGGGATATGCAGAAGAGCCGCGTGACGATTCCCTACGCGACCGACCAGGAGCCCGGATGTCCGCAAAGCACGCGTCGCCGCGCATAAACGACTTCACGCTCAAGCTCGCCAATGTCAACGGGACGGGCTCGGCGAGCGCGAACGGCTTGCTGATGAAAAGCTTCTTCCGGATGGGCATTCCGGTCGCTGGCAAGAACTATTTTCCGTCGAACATCCAGGGGTTGCCGACCTGGTACGAGATTCGCGTCAGTCGCGACGGCCACCGGGCGCGCTCGGGTACGGTCGACCTGATGGTGGCCATGAATGCCCAGACCTATGCCAAGGACCTAGCGGCGGTCAGCCCCGGCGGGTTCCTGCTGTACGACTCCACCTGGCCGCGCAGCCATGCACTGGCCCGCGAGGACGTGACCGTGCTGGGGGCGCCGTTCGCACAGCTTTGCAACGAAGCCTTCGACGGCGTGCGTACGCGCATCCTGATGAAGAACATGGTCTATGTCGGCGCCATCGCGGCGCTGCTGGACATCGACATGGCCATCATCCGGCAATTGGCCGAAGACAATTTCGGCAAGAAGCCGGGCCTGGTGGAAGCCAACATGCAGGCCATCCAGCTGGGCCGGGATTACGCCCTCGAGCACTTCGAGTGCCCGCTGCCGTTCCGCGTCGAACCGATGCAGGCCACCGGCGGCATGGTGATGATGGATGGCAACACGACGGCCGGACTCGGTTGCGTGTATGCCGGCGCGACCGTCGGCGCGTGGTACCCGATCACGCCGTCGACGTCGCTGATGGATGCGTATCGGTCTTTCTGCGCGCGCTTTCGCGCTGACCCCGACACGCGCGAGCGGCGCTATTGCGTGGTGCAGGCCGAGGACGAGCTGGCCGCCATCGGCATGGTGCTGGGCGCGGGCTGGGCGGGCGCGCGCGCCTTCACGCCGACCAGCGGCCCGGGCATTTCGCTGATGTCCGAGTTCATCGGCTTCGGGTATTTCACCGAGATCCCGGCGGTGATTTTCGACGTGCAGCGGGTCGGGCCCTCGACGGGCCTGCCGACGCGCACCCAGCAGGGCGACATTCTGCTCGCGGCCTACGCCTCCCATGGCGACACGCGCCACCCGGTACTGTTCCCGGCGGATCCCGCCGAGTGCTTCGAGATGGCGGTCCAGGCCTTCGATCTCGCCGAACGCCTGCAGACGCCGGTGTTCGTGCTCTCGGATCTCGACATTGGCATGAACGACTGGATGTGCCGGGCGCCGGCCTGGGACGACGGCTATACGCCGGATCGCGGCAAGGTGCTGTCGGCGGCCGAGCTGGAGCGCATCGAGAAGTTCCGGCGCTATGCCGACGTGGACGGCGACGGCATCCCGTGGCGCAGCCTGCCGGGCGTCCACCCCAAGGGCGCGTATTTCACGCGCGGCTCCGGTCACAACGAGGCCGCGGGTTACACCGAGGACGCCGGCGATTACGAGCGCCTCATGGAGCGCCTGCAGCGCAAGTTCGCGACCGCGGCCACGCTGGTGCCCGGGCCGCTGCTGCAGCGCGCCGGCAAGAAGGCGGCCGTGGGACTCGTGTCCGTCGGCAGTTGCGACGACGCCGTCACCGAGGCGCGTGCGCGCCTGCAGGCAGAGGGTATCCACAGTGACTACCTGCGCATCCGGGCCTTCCCCTTCAACGCGGACGTGCAAGCCTTCCTCGATGCGCATGAGCGCATTTTCATCATCGAGCAGAACCGCGACGCCCAGCTGCGCACCCTGCTGGTGAACGAGTGCAGCGTGGATGGCCGGCGGCTCGAGTCCATCCTGCATTTCGACGGCCTGCCGATGGCGGCCGGCCCGCTGGTCGAGGCGGTGCGCGCGCGCCTCAGCAAGGGAGCGGCCGCATGACCTACATTACCAAGCCGAAGGTCGACTATGCCGGCCAGATGCGCAATGCCCTCGGGCTCAGCCGGCGCGACTACGAAGGCGCGTTGTCCACGCTGTGCGCCGGTTGCGGCCACGATTCGGTCACCGCCGCGATCGTGCAGGCCTGCTGGGAGCTGTCGCTGCCGCCGCACCGCATGGTCAAGCTTTCCGGCATCGGCTGCTCGTCCAAGACGCCCGCGTATTTCGTCAGCCAGGCGCACGGCATCAACACCGTGCATGGTCGCATGCCTTCGGTCGCCACCGGCGCGGCCGCCGCCAACCGCAACCTGAATTACCTTGGCGTGTCCGGGGACGGCGATTCGCTGTCTATCGGCCTGGGCCAGTTCTGCCATGCCATGCGTCGCAACGTACGCATGCTCTACATCATCGAGAACAACGGCGTGTACGGGCTGACCAAGGGCCAGTTCTCGGCCTCGGCGGACATCGGCAGCAAGGCCAAGAAGGGCGAGATCAATATGCAGCCGCCGATCGACCCGGTGCTGACGGCGCTGGCCGCGGGTGCGACCTTCGTGGCGCGCAGCTTCTCGGGCGACAAGGCGCAGCTCGTGCCGCTCATCAAGGCCGGCCTGGCGCACGAGGGCTTCGCATTGATCGACGTGCTGTCGCCCTGTGTGACCTTCAACGACCACGAGGACTCGACCAAGAGTTACGCCTTTACCCGCCAGTTCTACCACCCGGCGGTGCATACCGACTTCGTGCCCCCGGCGGAGGAAATCCGGGCCGGCTACGAGCAGGGCGATGCGATGGAAGTGGAGTTGCACGACGGCAGCCATCTCGCCCTGCGCCGGGTGGAGGCCGATTACGACCCGACGAATCGCGACGGCGCCTTTGTGAAGATCCATGAGCGTATGCAGGCCGGGGAGTGGCTGACTGGGCTGTTGTACTTCGAGCCGGGCCGCGAGGACATGCACGCGTTGAACAAGACGGTCGCCGAGCCGCTCGCGACGCTGCCCTTCGATGCGCTGTGCCCCGGGGCCGAGGTCCTGGAACGGACCTTGGGACGGTACCGCTAGGACCGGACGCCCTTTCTCATCGGCCACAAACATTGCTGGGCCCCGTCCCCGCGTGCTAGAAGTGTCCCGCCCCGGGCGAGCCGCCCGACGAACGCAGAGGCCCAATGCCCCCGCCGCCGGATCCCCATGGCATCGCCATCATGCTGCTTGCGGTCATCGCGCTGTTCCTGTTCAGCCGCGACCGCATTCCCATGGAGACCTCGGCGCTGGCCATCCTGGCGGTGCTGATCGTCGGCTTCGAGCTGTTTCCCTACGAGTCGCCGACCGGGCGGACGCTGACCACGGCGAACTTCCTGGCCGGCTTCGGTAACAATGCGCTGATCACCATCATGGCGCTGCTGATCTGTACACGGGGCCTGGTGGCGACGGGCGCGCTGCAGCCGGTTGCCGACCGGCTTGCCAAGGTGTGGATGCACAGCCCCATGGTCGCGATGTTGGCGGCGCTGCTGCTCGCGGCGGGCCTGAGCATGTTTCTCAACAACACGCCCGTGGTCGCAATGCTGCTGCCGATCCTGATCAGCGTCTCGCTGCGCACCGGCCGGCCCGCGTCCTCGGTGCTGATGCCGGTCGGCTATGCCACGATCATCGGTGGCATGTGCACCACCATCGGCACCTCGACCAACCTGCTGGTGGTGCAGGTGTCTTCTGAAATGGGCATGGCACCGATGGGCATGTTCCACTTCACCCCCATAGCCATAGCCGCGGCGTCACTCGGGATCGTCTATCTCTGGCTCGTCGCGCCACGACTGGTGCCGCCGCGCACGCCGCCGATGCCGGATACCTCGCCGCGGGTCTTCGAGGCAGTATTGAATGTCGGGGAGGGCAGCATCGCGGCCGGCATGACCGTGCCGCAACTGCTCGCGCGCACCGAAGGCAAGATGCGCCTCGGTGCGATCGAGCGCGGCGCGGGCCTGTTCGTCGCCAAGTTGCCATCACTGGTCATCCGGCCGGGTGACCGGCTGCATGTTCGCGACACCCCTGAGCGACTCAAGCGCTTCGAGGCGCAACTCGGCGCAACCATGTATGACGCACGGCACCCGCGCGAGGCGCTCAGCGCCGATGAGCGTCCGGCGGCGGGCGACCAGCGACTGGCGGAGATCGTGGTCACGCGCGGTTCGCCGCTGCAGCGCCGGACGCTGAAGACGGTGCCATTCTTTTCACACTACGGACTGCTTCCCGTGGCCGTGCACCGGGCGCGAATGCCGGGTGCAGAAGTCACCGATATCGGGAAAATATTCCTGCGCGCCGGGGACATCGTGCTCGTGCAGGGCTCGGCCAGGTCGCTGGACGAAATAAAACGCCTCGGCAACGTGCTGGTTGTGGACGGCTCACTTGACCTGCCGCACACCAGTAAAGCGCCGGTCGCGGGCGCGATCGTCGCTTCCGTGGTGCTGGTCGCGGCGCTGGGCATTCTGCCGATCGGCACCGCGGCACTGCTCGGGGTCCTGGCAATGATTGGCAGCGGCGCGTTGAACTGGCGCAGTGCGCTCGGCGCACTGGACCGCCGCCTGATTATCGTTATCGTCACCAGCCTGGCGCTCGGCCAGGCGCTCACGGTGACCGGCGGCACACAGTACATCGCGGACCTGTTCGTGGTCGCGGCCGCACCGGTGCCGACGATCGTCGCCCTGGGCGGGCTGATGCTGGTGATCGCCCTGCTGACCGAGATCGTGACTAACAACGCGGCGGCCGTGCTTGGAACGCCGGTGGCGATTTTCATTGCCGAACGGCTTGGGGTGCCGGCCGAGCCTTTTGTCCTTGCAGTGCTGTTTGGCGCCAACATGAGTTACCTGACACCGATCGGGTACCAGACCAACCTGATGGTGCTGGCGGCAGGCGGCTACAAGTTCAGCGATTTCTTCCGGGTCGGGGTGCCGCTCCAGCTCATCATGTGGCTGGCGCTTACCGTGTTCACCGGGTTGAACTACGGTCTGCTCTAGAGCAAATCGCGCAGCTTGACGCGCGCCGCGCCGCCAAGCTGGTCGATCTGCGCGAGCAGCAATTCGGCGCAGGCCAGGGCGTCGGCGCCGGCCGAGTGACGCTGGTGTTCGGGCAGTTCCCGGCGCGCGCGGCAGCTCTCCAGCACCAGGTCCCCATGCATCTCACGGGCATGCTCGCCCCCGGCTTCGAGCAGCGTGCGCTCCAGCTTCATGGTATCGATAAACGGATTGGGCAGCGGCACGCCGCCCATGCGGCGCAAGAGGGCAGCGAGAAAGCCCCGCTCTATGGCAATGGCGTGCGCCACGATCGCGCGTCCGGCGAGCTCCGGCAGCAGTTGCTCGAGCATGCTTGCCGCATCCTCGGCCGCGTCGAGATCGCTGTCCATGATGCCGTGGATGACCGCGCTCTGGCCGACGCCGTCCGGTGCGCCGTTGCGCACCCGAATTTCGCGTGCGCTGGCCATGACGAGGCGATCGCCCCGCAGCAGTACCCAGCCGGCCGCGATGATGTGGTCGTTGTTTGCATCCAGGCCGGTGGTCTCGAAATCCAGCGCGATGATCTCGAGGTCTTTCAGCCTGGTGCCGGGCGAGGGCAAGGGTTGTTTCAGCAGGCGGGCCTGCAACGGCAGCCGGCAGGCGCGCTGCGCCAGCGCTACCCGCAACCGTTGCACCAGGTTCAAGACGGGAAATCCAGCGCCAGCCCTTTCTGGGCCTCCCGGATCACCAGGAAGGCGTCTTTCAGGGCGGCGCGTTCCGCATGCGTAATCGCGCGCACGTCGAGGTGGTTGTGCGGCTCCTGGCCTTTTTTCGCCTGCTCGGCGTGCAGCCGTACCCGTAAGCCCGCCAGCAACCGGTGGGCGCCCGCGAGCCGGTCGGCTTCGCGACGATTCATCTTGCCGTTTTCGACGAGACGCGCGAGCCGATCCTGGGTTCCCGGCACGGTCACGCCGCCCTGCAGGGCGCGCACCCGCACCAGGTCGGTCAGCGGCATCAAGCCGGCCGCCTTGATCTCGAGGGTCTCGCGATGCGCGCCTTTGCTTTCCAGCACAAAGCGCCGGAAAAAGCCCAGCGGCACGTCGTAACTGGCCGCCTGGCGCGCCAGCGCGGACAGAAAGATCGCCTTGCCGCTGCCGCTGCCACACTCGCCAAGCGCCTTGCTGATGCGCGCGGCCAGGGCGCGGTCGCCGCACACGGCGCGAAAGTCGAAGAAAATACTGACGCTGAGCACGGCTTTCGGGTCCGGCACGCGGGCCCAGTCCGAGAAATGCTTCAGCCAGCCCGACAGTGGCTGGCGCCAGCGGTCGGTGGTCGCCATGATCTCGCCCGGGCAATAGACATAGCCGCAGGCGTCCAGGCCGTCGCAGACGAAGTGCGCCAGCGACTTGAAGTATTCGTCCGCCCCGGCCGGCGCATCGTCGGCATAGACCAGGCCGTTGTCCTGGTCGGTTTTCAGGCTTTGTTCCTCGCGCGCCTGGGAGCCAAACGCCAGCCAGGCAAACGGCGCCGGGGGTGGGCCGAGCTTTTCCTCGGCAAGGCTGATCAGTCGGCGAGTTACGGTATCGCTGATCATGGTCAGGACCCGGGGCACTTCCTCGGCTCGAATGCCCGAGGCCAGCATGAGTTCGAACAACTTCGGGACCCGCTTGCAAACCTCGACGAGGTCCGCGACCGACTCCTGTTTTTGCAGTTGCGCGGCCAGGTAAAGGGGGTGATGGGTCTGCAGGCTCATCAGGTCGCGGGTCGTCACCATGCCGACGACGCGATCGTTGCGTGTCAACGGCA
Source organism: Gammaproteobacteria bacterium (assembly GCA_047921455.1). Taxonomy (GTDB): domain Bacteria; phylum Pseudomonadota; class Gammaproteobacteria; order Steroidobacterales; family XN24; genus XN24. Next base: position 15,261 of record JBLRWC010000001.1, on the reverse strand, counting down.
GATGGTGAATGCCCCGGCCGGCCATGGCGAGAATGCCGGCGAGAACCGGGCTCGAGGCGTCCAGCGTCAATGGGTCGGCTGTCATGATGGCGAGTACCGGCTCGGCCGGATCGCGGCCCAAGGCGAGCACGCGGTTGCGCAGATCGCGGTCCGTGACGATGCCCTGTAACGTGTCGTCCTCGTTGACCAGCAGCGAGGAAATGCCGTGCTCAGACATCTTTTGCGCCGCGCTGGCGATCGGCGTGTCCGGGGTGACCGAGATCGGTTCGCGCCCGACGAGTTCGCCCATCGGCGTCATGAACAGCGTCTGGGTCTGGGTGTTGCCGGTGGCGGGCTGCAACGCCGCGGTCAGCCGTTCCTCGAGGCTGCGGATATAGAAATTGTCGAAGCTGGTCGCGGACTTGTTGCGCAACTCGTCGAAGGCGGCCTGCGGCATCATCCAGATCAGGCCATCCTCGATCAGGGTGATGCGAAAGCGCACGGCCCGACCGGTCAGCAGCGATTGCAGCCCGAAACTTTCGCCTTCGCCGTAACGGTCGATGAGGTTGCCGTGCCGATCGTGCGCCTCCACCGCGCCGCGGCGAATGATGAACAGCATTTCGTTATGGTCGCCGATCTCCAGCATGACCGTGCCCTTGCGGCGATAGACGGCCTCGATGGAAGCAGCCGCCCGTTGCAGCATCGGCGGTTCGAGCAGGTTGAACGGCGGTGTTGTCGCGAGGAAGTTTTCGACGTCGGCGAGCGGGCTGTTCATAACTGTTAATCATAGCGCCAAATAGCGGCGATGCCCCATCCGGCGTTTGCCAGACCCTATAATGGACGCCGATTCCGAGCGACTCACGGCAAGCCAATGTCCGAACCCAAAAAGCCGCGCGGGCGGCGCATCATCCGGCGCGAGCGCCCTGTCAGGCGCGAGCCGATTTCGTGGTCCTCGCTACGGCCCGCCGAGATCTGGAGTACGTTCAAGTCATATTTCGGCCTTGGCCGTGCTGCGCCGTTGGCGCCGATCGATACGCTGGCCGCGCTGGGCGCCTTCCTCGATACGCGCGCCAGCTTCATCGCGCAGGCGTCGCTGTACGGCTACCTGCGCACGCGGGCCGGGATGCGCTACCCGGAACTGTTTGACGACGACCCATTTGTTGAGGGCATCAACATCGCCAAGTGGCATATCTGGCTGGATTGCCTCTCCGACCTCGCGGTCTACACGGGCAGCCGCCTGGCACAACAGGCGCCGCGGGACGCGTCGCGCGTGGCGGCGCTGATGGTCGCGCTGGTAGACGACATACTCGAGAACCGGGGCGCGCCGGCCGAGGCCGGCGCAGAGTTCGCCGCGCATGCCGAGCGGGTGCGTGACCGCGTGGCGCGCACCGACTGGCTGGTGGTCGGCGACAAGGAGGCGGCTTTCACCGAGAGCCCGGCGGGACTGGTTCGCTGGGCTCCGGTCATGGACGAGCTCAAGCAGCTCGACGAGGAAATCGTGCGCAACTCGGTGCGGTTTCGCTGGCAGGAAGTGCGCCGCGACTTCGCCCGCTATATCGAGCCGGAAGCCGTGCTGAACGCGCTCCCCGACGCCAGCTAGTTCCGCAGCAGGTTGCCTAGGTAATAGAGGCCCTGGGCGATCTGGCCCTCGAGCGGGAACGACAACATGCCCATCACCGAGTACCCGAGCATCCAGGGCATGGCATAGAAGCGGAACATGAAAAAGAACCACGCGACGTAGAGCGGCACCATCGGCGCCACCAGGAAGCCGGGGGTGATCGGCGCGAACAGCTTGAGCAGCGGGTCGGTGACGCGGATAAAAAAGCGACTGAAGAAGAACTTGCTTTCTTCCGGTAAAAACAGCCGCATGCCGAACCGGCCGATCAGCGTCCACATGATGACGCCCAGCAGGTAGTCAATCGCGATAACCCAGAACGGGATGTCTTCGATCATACGGTCACTCCACGCAGCGCGGGAATTCTCTCACACATAAAAAGGCCGGGGCGAGTTGCCTCGCCCCGGCCCCGTCAGAGCCTTGCCCTGTCCGGTTACATACCCTTGGTGCCGATGATCGTGGCGCCGCTCGGGATACGCACCTCGTCGACCATGCGCTGGATTTCCTCATCCGGCGCAGGCGTCAGCAAGGTGACGACGACCATCGCGATCAGGCTGGCCAGGATGCCGACGATGCCGAAGCGCAGGTCGTTAAGGCCCAACCAGGGCTGCGCGATCCCGTACCAAGAGTCCGGGTTGCGCACCGCGAGCAGGTACCACCAGCCGACGGCCAGGCCGCCAACCATGCCGGCGACTGCCCCCTGCCGGTTCGCGCGCTTCCACCAGACGCCCAGCACCAGCGGGAAGAACAGGCCCGACATGGCGAAGCAGAACGCCCAGGCGACCGCGCCCAGGATACCGGTCAGCTTCAGGCTCGCGACCAGCGCACCGCCGGCGCCGATGGCCAGCAACAGGATACGCGCCGTCAGCAGTCGCTTCCGGGTCTCCGCCTTCGGGTCGATGATCTTGAAGTACAGGTCATGCGACAGGGCGTTGGCCATGGCCAGCAACAGTCCGTCAGCCGTGGACATGGCGGCCGCCATGCCGCCGGCCGCGACCAGGCCGGAGATCACGTACGGCAGGCCGGCAAATTCCGGCGTTGCGAGCACGATGATGTCCGGGTTCAGGAAGAACTCGTTGATCTGGACTATACCGTCGCCGTTCTGGTCGATGATCGCCAGCATGCCGATGGCGCTCCACCGCTGCACCCATTCCAGCGCCAGCACTTGTTCGATGGGCTGGCCGATGATTGCGGTTGGCACGTTCGGGTCGATCAGCGACAGCTTGCTGAACGTCGCCAGCGCGGGGGCCGAGAAATACAGCAGGAAGATGAAGAACAGCGACCAGGCTACCGAGTTGCGCGCGGCACGCACCGAGGGGGTGGTGAAGTAGCGCATCAGGATATGCGGCAGTGACGCCGTACCGATCATCATGCAGGCCACCAGGGTGACGAACTGCCAGGCTGCCAGCGCGCCTTCGGCGGGCGTGGCGTGCAGGGTCGTCAGCACCCGCAAGCCGGGCACCGCCTCGAGCGGTTGCGCGCCGACGCCGATGAGCGGCTCGAGTTCCATGATCCTGTCGACCGCCGGCCCGTACTGGAACTGCGGCAACCAGCCGAAGCCCTGGACGCCCGACATCCAGAAAATGGGCAACAGGTAGGCGATGATGAGCACGATGTACTGGGCCACCTGGGTCCAGGTCACCGCGCGCATGCCGCCGAGCATGGAGCACACCAGGATGCCGGCCAGGCCGAACCACACCCCGACCTCAAAGGGGATCTGGAAGGCGCGCGCCGCGATGGTGCCGGTGGCGGTGATCTGGGCCGTCACGTAGGTGAACGAGGCGACCACCAGGACCACGACCGCGCAGAAGCGCGTGAGCTTGCCGCCGTAACGCGTGCCGATGAAGTCCGGCACGGTGTAGCAGCCGAACTTGCGCAGGTATGGCGCCATCAGGGTGGCGACCAGGATGTAGCCGCCGGTCCAGCCCACGATGAAGGCCATGTAGCCGTGGCCGGCAATGAAGATGCCGCCCGCCATCGCGACGAACGAAGCACCCGACATCCAGTCGGCCGCCGTGGCCATGCCGTTGAACACCGGTGGGACGCTGCGTCCGGCCACGTAGTAGGCTTCGACCGCCATGGTGCGCGACAGGACGCCGATAAAGGCATAAATCGCGATCGTGAACAGCACGAACAGGATGCCGATCAGGTCGGCCCCCATGCCCATCGTCTCGAAGAGCGCCATGAGGGCGAAGAACGCCAGGAATCCGCCCGTGTAGACCCCGTAGATCTTGGGCAGATTATCGATAAATGATTTGCCTTCCCATTGCATGGCCATGTCAGTTCCCCACCTGGTCTTCGGCGACGCCGTACTTGGTGTCGATCGCATGCTGCTGCCTGTTGAACATGAACAACTGCACGACGAAGACGATCAGTGATCCCTGCGCGGACATGTAGTAGCCCAGCGGCCAGCCGAAAAAGCTGATGTTATTTAGTGGATAGGCAAACCAGTGCACTACGTAGGCGAATAAGAACCAGACGGTCAGGTGACCGATCATCAGGTTTCGCGTGGCCCGCCAATGGGCGATGCGGTCTTCTGGGCTCAGTTGAGACACTGCGAGTCCTCCCTCAATTTTTGGATCCGGCCCGGCTGGGCCTTTTCTGTTATGTCACGACCCATGCAATGGAGCTTTTGAGTCGAGTTTGCTGAAACTAGCAGTGTGCCTGCGGCTTGTCCCTGCGACCTTAGTCGCAGTCCGGCGTCGGGTTGCAACGGCGGTGCGCTTCCTCGCCGGTGAATAGTTGGTTAGCATCGGGTCGTCCGGACCGGCGTCCTTATAACTATTGCCGGCTGGACCGGGAGGCGTTGGGATGCTTGAGACCTGGGTTCCCCCGGTCGTTGCGCTGGCTTACGTGGTGCTGTTGTTCCTGGTGGCCTACATGGGCGACCGGCTGCATCGCCGCGGCATCTATGTGCCCACGCCGGTCGTCTACAGCCTTGCGCTGGGCGTGTACTGCACTTCCTGGACCTTCTTCGGCGCAGTCGGCCGCGCCGCCTCCAGCGGCTGGGACTATATTGCGATTTATCTCGGGCCGATCATCGTGTTCCTGCTGATGACGCGGCTGCCGGCGCGAATCGTCGCCGTCAGCAAGGAACAGAGCATTACCTCGGTGGCCGACTTCATCGCCTCGCGCTACGGCAAGGCCCAGGGGATCGCCGCACTGGCCTCGGTGATGGCGCTGGTAACTGTGCTTCCCTATATTGCACTGCAATTGAAAGCGATTTCCGGCAGCTACAGCCTGATCACCGGCGGGTCCGGCATGGGCGTCGTGCCGAGTGTCGCCGGGGATACCGGCCTGGTGGCGGCCGCCGTGCTGGCGGTGTTTACCATCCTGTTCGGCACCCGCCAGGTGGATTCGACCGAGAGCCATCGCGGCATGGTGCTGGCGGTCGCCTTCGAGTCGGCGGTCAAGCTCGTGGCCTTCGTGGCGGTCGGCCTGTGGGTACTGTACGGGCTCTTCGATGGTCCGGGCGGACTCATCGAGGCCTCGCGCGCGAACCAGACCGTCATGGATCTGTACTCGTCGGCCACCATCGACCACAGCTTTCTCGTGCTGACCGTCATCTCGATGCTGGCGATTCTTTGCCTGCCGCGCCAGTTCCACGTGGCCGTGGTGGAGAACACCAGCCCGCGCGACCTGGCGCTGGCCCGCTGGGCCTTCCCGGCCTACCTCGCCGTATTCACCGTGTTCGTGGTGCCGATCGCCGCGGCGGGAATCATTTTCCAGGGCACCGAGGGCGCGGTCGCCGATGGTTACGTCCTCAGCCTGCCGATGTTGGCCGGCCAGGAGGGCCTGGCGTTGCTGGCTTTCGTCGGCGGCTTTTCCGCTGCCACGGGCATGGTGATCGTCGCGACCATCGCCTGCAGCACCATGTTGTGCAACGAAATCGTCATGCCGGCACTGGTCAAGCTGCGCGGCGAGGGCGTCTCGCGCAGTCCCGACCTGGCGCGGGTGCTCATCCGGATTCGGCGCATCCTGATCGTCGGCATTCTCGCGATGTCCTGGCTGGTTTACCGGGTCATCGGCATGTACGGCGCGCTGGCGTCGATCGGCCTGCTGTCGTTCGCGCTGGCGGCCCAGTTCGGCCCGGCCATGATCGGCGGCCTGTATTGGCGGCGCGCCACGCGGGCCGGGGCGCTTGCCGGCATGTGGGCCGGTTTCACCATCTGGACCTGGACCTTGCTGATTCCGGCCTTCGCGCAGACGGGCTGGCTGCCGATGAGCCTGGTGAGCGAGGGGCCCTTCGGTGTGGCCTGGCTCAGCCCCTACACGTTGTTCGGCCTGGCCGGCGCCGACCCGGTCAGCCACAGTGTGTTCTGGAGTCTCGGGATCAACCTGGCGCTGTTTGTCGGCGTGTCGCTGTATACCTCGCCACGCCTGATGGAACGCCGCCAGGCCGCTGCGTTCGTCAGCGGTGGTGAAGGTGGCTCCAATGGCAAGGGCGGCATCATGCCCGTCACCAACCGGGTCCGGGGATCCGCCAAGGTGGGCGATTTGCGCATTCTCGCCGAGCGCTTTATCGGCCGGGAGAAAGCGGCTGCCGCATTCGAGGCGCATCTCCGGGAGCGCGGCTTGTCCACCGCGGAGGGCCTGCGGGCGGACGCCACGGTGCTCGACCTGACGGAGCGGCTGCTATCCGGCGCCATGGGTGCTTCCGCTGCCCGTACCGTGCTGGTCTCCGCGCTCAAGGGCGCCGAGCTGCAAATCGAGGATGTGGCCAGCATCGTCGGCGAGGCTTCGCAGGTGTCGCGCTTCAACCGCGACCTGTTGGAAACGACGCTGGAGCACGTCGCCGAGGGTATCAGCGTGATTGACCGTGATTCGCGCCTGGTGGCCTGGAATCGGCGTTACGCAGAATTATTCAATTATCCCGACGACCTGCTGCGCATCGGTACGCCGGTGGAAGCCCTGATTCGCCATAACGCGCGGTTGGGACGCTGCGGGCCTGGTGATGTCGAGGAGCACGTCGAGAAGCGGCTGGCGCATTTCGACCGCGGCGGCTCGCACGTCTTCGAACGCATCCGGGACGATGGCTCGGTGATCGAGATGCGGGTCAACCCGTTGCCGGGCGGCGGCTATGTCGCCAGTTTCAGTGACATCACCGAGCACAAGCACACCGAGCAGGCGTTGCGCGAGAGCGAGTCCAATATTCGCGTCTACACGGACAACGTGCCGGTGTTGATCGCCTACGTGGACAGCGAGCTCGTTTACCGCTTCGTCAACAAGGCCTATGAACAGGCCATCGGCCTGGACCGTGACGCCATCTGCGGCCGGCGCGTCCACGAGATTCTCGGCCGGGAATCGTTCATGGCGCGCGAAGCGCACATGGAGGGCGCGCTCGCCGGCGTGCGCCAAAGTTTCGAGGTATCCACCAGGGACGAGGACGGCGGTGTCCGCTACGCCGAAGCGACCTATATTCCGCAATTCGACGCGAGCGAGGAGGTGCAGGGTTTTTTCGCGCTGTTCCACGACATCACGGAACGTCGTCGCGCCCAGCAAGGCCTGCGGGAAGCGTATGACACACTGGAACAGCGTGTGCAGGACCGCACCCGCGAGCTTTCCGAAGTGAACCGGCGGTTGCGCAACGAGATCGAATTACGCAATCGTATCGAGCGGGCGTTGCGTGACGCGAAGGCCGACGCGGAAGCCGCCAACCTGTCGAAAACCCGCTTCCTGGCCGCCGCCAGCCATGACTTGTTGCAGCCTCTGAACGCCGCCCGGCTGTTCACGTCCGCGCTTGGCCAGGGAGAGCACGAGGCGCGCACCTTGCGCGCGGTGGACCGCATCGACAGTTCCCTGCGGGCGGCCGAGGAACTGCTGATGGCGCTGCTCGACATCTCCAAGCTCGATGCCGGCGCGCTCGAGCCACGGTATACCGACTTCCGGGTGGAAGACGTGCTCGAGACGCTCAGGGTGGAATTCGGCATTATCGCGCGCGAGCGCGGCATCGTGTTCCGCGCCGTGCCGTGCCGCGCGACGGTGCACAGCGATCGCCAGTTCCTGCGCCGTATCCTGCAGAACTTCCTTTCCAACGCGCTGCGCTACACGAAGCAGGGCCGCGTCTTGATGGGTTGCCGTCGTCGCGGCGACACGCTGGTCATCCAGGTGTTCGACACCGGGCCCGGCATTCCGGCCGAGCACCTCGAGAAGGATATCTATGAAGAGTTTCGCCGCTTCCAGGCGCGCGACGAATTCGGCGCCAAGGGCATGGGCCTGGGCCTGGCCATCGTGCAGCGCATGGCCCGGGCGCTGGAACATCGTGTCGATGTCCGTTCGGAACTTGGCCGCGGTTCCGTGTTTTCCGTCGAAGTGCCTATTTCCCGCGCCGAGGCCGCGGTCCTGCCGGCTCCCGACCCGGCGGTGCCTGCCGCGCGTCTCGACGAGGCCGTCGTGCTTTGCGTGGACAACGAACACAATATTCTAGAGGGCATGTCACGACTGCTGGAAGGGTGGTCCTGCCAGGTGCTCACTGCGACGGATACCGCCACGGCGCTTGCTGTCCTCGAACAGGCCGCCCGCCCGCCCGACCTGTTACTGGCGGATTTCCATCTCGATGGCGGCGACACCGGCCTGAAGACGATCAGCGCGGTGCGGGCGCGCTGGGGCGACGTGCCGGCCGTGATCATCACGGCCGACTATGGCGAGGAGGTGCGCGAACATGTGCGTAACACGGGTTTCGCCATTATGCGCAAGCCGGTCAAGCCGGCCGCGCTGCGGGCCATCATGAGCCAGTTATTGCTCGCCCGGCGCCAGGCGGTGGCCGACGCGGCGCGGGCAGCGGCCGCCGGCTAGGCGTGTGAGGAGACTCCCGGTGCTGCTAGGGGCTCGGTCTTGCGGATGCTTCGAGGCGCCGCGCAGCGACCGCCGCCTGGGTACGGCTGCGCACCCCGAGCTTGCGAAAAATGGCCGTTACATGCGCCTTGACGGTCGCTTCCGAGACCTGCAGTTCAGCGGCTATCTGCTTGTTCAACAGGCCTTCGGCCAGCATGTCGAGCACGCGGAACTGCTGCGGCGTCAGGCTGGCAACGCGGCGCGCCAGTTCCTCGTGCTCGGAAACACCGGAATCGTCCAGCGCCAGCGCGGCTTCCGGTAACCAGATCTCGCCCTCGAGGACGGCGGCGATGGCGTCCGAAATGGTCTCTACCGGGGAGGACTTGGGAATAAAGCCGGACGCGCCGAGGTCCACTGCGCGCCGCATGACGCCGGCGTCACTGGTGGCCGAGACCACCACCACCGGCAGTGCCGGGTGCTGGGTGCGCAGCCATGCCAGCACGGAGAAGCCCTGGGCGCCAGGCATCTCCAGGTCGAGCAACACCAGGTCCGCGTCCTCGCATTCGCTGACCGCGGTTTGCAGGGACTCGAAGGACTCGGCCTCGATGAAGCTGACGCCAGGCATCATGGGCGTCAGCGCTTGCTGGAGCGCCTCCCGGAAAAGCGGGTGGTCGTCCGCCACGATGATCCGCGCGTTGTCGCCCATGAGTCCTGTTTCCCGGTGACCGGCGCCGGGGCCCTGGGGCCCCGGCCCGAGTATTGTCAGTGCCGGCATCCGTGCCGCCGCCCGAGATGCGGCCAGCGTCAGCCCAGCTTCTTGCGATTCTCGATCAGGTCGTCGACCACGCCGGGATCGGCGAGGGTCGAGGTGTCCCCCAGGTTGCCATATTCATTGGCCGCCACCTTGCGCAGGATGCGGCGCATGATCTTGCCCGAGCGTGTTTTCGGCAGCCCCGGTGCGAACTGGATGACGTCGGGGGTGGCGATGGGGCCGATCTCGTTGCGCACCCAGGCGCGCAGCTCCTTGTTGAGCTCCGGGCTGGGATCCTCGCCGGCCTGCAGCGTGACATAGCAGAATACGCCCTGGCCCTTGATGTCATGCGGGAACCCGACTACCGCCGCTTCCGCGACTTTCGGATGGGCGACGAGGGCGCTCTCGATCTCGGCCGTGCCCATGCGGTGACCCGAGACATTGAGCACGTCGTCGACGCGCCCGGTGATCCAGTAATAGCCGTCCTCGTCGCGGCGCGCGCCATCGCCGGTGAAATAGGTGCCCGGGAAGGTCGCGAAATAGGTCTGCGCGAAGCGCTCGTGGTCGCCGTAAACCGTGCGCATCTGTCCCGGCCAGCTGTCGAGCAGCACGAGGTTGCCCTCGGTGGCGCCCTCGAGGACGTTCCCCTCGCCGTCCACGATGGCCGGCTGGACGCCGAAAAACGGCAGCGTCGCCGAGCCCGGTTTCAGGTCGGTCGCGCCCGGCAGCGGCGTGATCAGGATCCCACCGGTCTCGGTCTGCCACCAGGTATCCACGATGGGGCAGCGGGCGTCACCGACCACGCGGTAATACCATTCCCAGGCCTCGGGATTGATTGGTTCACCGACCGAGCCCAGCAGCCGCAGGCTTTTACGGCTGGTTTTCTTGACCGGCTCGTCGCCTTCGCGCATCAGGGCGCGGATGGCCGTTGGCGCGGTGTAGAAAATAGTCACCTTGTGCTTGTCCACTACTTGCCAGAAACGCGAGGTATCCGGGTAGTTAGGCACACCTTCAAACATCAGCGTCGTGGCCCCGTTGGCGAGCGGACCGTAGACGATGTAGCTGTGGCCGGTCACCCAGCCGACGTCGGCGGTGCACCAGTAGATGTCGCCGTCCCGGTAATCAAAGATGTACTGGTGGGTCATGGCGGCGAACACCATGTAGCCGCCGGTGGTATGCAGCACGCCCTTCGGCTGGCCCGTCGAGCCCGAGGTGTACAGGATGAACAAGGTGTCCTCGGCGCCCATTTCCGCCGGCGGGCACTCGGGCGGCTGGTCGGCGACGAGTTCCTCGTACCAGACGTCCCGGCCGTCCTGCCAGTCGACCTTGCCGCCGGTGCGCTTGATCACGACGACGTTCTCGACGCTGGCGAGCTTGTGCTGCTCGAGCGCGCGGTCGACGTTGGCCTTCAACGGCACCTTGCGCCCGCCGCGCAGGCCTTCGTCGGCAGTAATGATGAGCTTGGAATTGCAGTCCTGCACACGGCCGGCCACGGATTCCGGCGAGAAGCCGCCGAACACGATGGAGTGGGGCGCTCCGATGCGTGCGCAGGCGAGCATCGCTACGGCGGCCTCGGGGATCATGGGCATGTAGATGGTGATCATGTCGCCCTTGCCGATGCCGAGCGACTTCAGGCCATTGGCGAAACGGCAGACCTGTTCGTAGAGTTCGCGGTAGCTGATGTGCTTCGACTCGGCGGGGTCGTCGCCTTCCCAGATGATGGCCGGCTGGTCGCCGCGCTTGTCGAGATGGCGGTCCAGGCAGTTGGCGCTGGCATTCAGCGTGCCGTCCTCGAACCACTTGATGTGCAGGTTCTGCCGGTCGAAGGAGACGTCCTTGACCTTGCTGTAGGGTCGGATCCAGTCAATCCGTTTGCCGTGCTCCGCCCAGAATTTTTCCGGGTCAGCCACCGACGCAGCGTACATTTCCGCGTATTTTTCCTTGTTGCAATGGGCGGCCGCGGCGAATTCGGCCGGCACCGGATAGAGCTTGGATCCGGTCATTGAGTCCTCCTTATGTCCCCGGGGCCCGCGGGCAGGCGCGGTGGGGTGTTAGTTCATGTCCTGAGTCTTGATTCCACCTGTCGGGGAGTACATTAGACCTTCGTCGCAGCAACGGCGAATGCTGTGTGCCCAAGCTTAGCGCAACTGCGATTCGCATTCGCACCGCCGCTGCACCGCCGCTGCGCGCGCAGAAACGTTGTTTTTTTGCCACGCTGGATTTTGCCGGTGTTTCGGTTATCCCTGATAAAAACCGCGTTCAGGTAGCAGAAACTTAGACTTTCAGCTAATACCATTAGCGTAGCGCCGTGGCTGATCATAGGCGTGCGCAGTTGCCTCCAGACAACTGAATGACGAGTTACTCATCAGGAGAAAAACGATGCGAATGAATAAAACCCTCTCCAGCGGCTTGCTGGCGGCAGCCGCGTTGGCGCTTGCGCCCCAGGCGGCGAGCGCATGGAGTCCGAAGCTTGAAGTCAGCGACACCGCGTGGGTGCAAATGGGCTACCTGCACCAGTTCTGGTACCAGAGTATCGATGATGGCACCGCCGACGGCAGCCGCAGCGATGATTTCTTCACCCGCCGCAACCGCTTCATGCTGCTCGGCCAGGCCGCGGACAATGTGCATTTCTTCCTGAACTACGACGCCGCGTCCGGCAATGCCGCCGGCGTCCGCCAGGATCCGGTGCTCACCGATGCGTTCATAGATTACCGCATCGCGCCGGAGTTCAACGTGATGGTCGGCCGCATGCTGGTGCCGTTCACGATCGACAACCAGTCGTCCGCCGTCTCGCTGACAGCCATCGATTACCCCACCCGGATGCTGGCGAACCAGCCCACGACGCCCAGCGGCGCCTTCTGGCGTGACGACGGCATCATGGCCCGCGGCCTGTTCGGTGGCGGCATGGTGCATTACCGGGTCGGTTACTTTGCCGGCGATCGCGACAATGTTCGTAATCCCGGCGGTGACGGCCGTATCACCGGTATGGTGACCGTCAACCTGGCGACGCCGCAGGGCGGCTGGTTCTTCAACCAGAACAGCCTGGGCGCGCTCGACGTGGTCACCTTCGGCGCCGGCTATGACAACATGAGCCGCAGTAATGCCGACGATCACGAGGCCTGGAGCCTGTTCTTCACCGTGGAGAAGACGCTCGGCGCCGGTCACCTGTCGTTCAATGGCACGTACATCGATTGGGACGGCGTGGTCGGTGGCTTCGGTGACGGTAACAGCGGCAGCCTGCAGGTGGCGTTCCTGCCGACCGGCAGCAAGTGGCAGCCGGTGTTGCGCTGGCAGCAGCAGGACCCGGACGTCGGCACGAAGCTGGATACGGTGGGTCTTGGCCTGACGTATTACATCAGCGGCCATCGCGCGAAGATCGGCGCCGAGTACTCGATCGATGACATCATCATCGATGGCTCAAAGAAGGACGCCTTCCGCGTGCAGGCGCAGGTGTTCTTCTAAGCGAAGCGACGATTCAACCTTCTGGTTGGGAAAACGGGCGGCCCCAGGGCCGCCCGTTTTTTTTGGTTTCGCGCCGGGGTTCCCGCAGGCTCACTGGCGCGAATGAGAAGCGTTGGCATTGCGATTCAGCTGAGTAATATACGCAATATTAATCAATGGGTTAGGTATGTATTGTGAACAGCGTGCCAGTGTCACTATCTGCGCAGGATGCGGTGGACACTAACGGCAAACGGTTTTTTTGTGGAACAAAACCAGTTCCGATTGGGGAGGATTTTGATGAGTAACTGGATGAAATTATTGGCGACTGCCATCGTGGCAGCTTCGCTCGCGTTTGCCGGCTGTTCCGGCGATGACGGCCGGGACGGCCGGGACGGCGCGACGGGCGCTCCGGGCGCTACGGGCCCGGAGGGTCCTGCCGGTCCCCCCGGGGAGACTGGTGACACGGGACCTGTTGGGCCGCCCGGAGATCCGGCCGATGCACCCCTCTCGATGTCTTCTGTTCACGCGCTGCCGGTGCCTGACTTTGTCGATGCGCGCATCGATGAAGTGAGAGTCACTACGAGCAACCCGACCGAAATCGAGGTTACCTTTACCATTGACGGCTATACGCAGGACACCGTCAATGTTGAGCTTACGCTGGCGAAATGGCTGCCCGAGCAGGGCTCCTGGCTGAGCTTGCTGCAGCGGGCCATAGGTCCGGGCGACGGCGCCACGGTCGTGCGCGCCGGCAATCTGCGCCTCCAGGGCGACAGCGCGGTAAGTGGCGGCATGGGCGGACAGTTCACTACGTTCATCCAGAGTCCGAATGCCGACTATAACGGCCCGGGACCGGTCGACTTCAGCGACGGCGTCGTGTGGCGCCGCGACGGCGAGGATACCGCCGCGCTGTATTGCGGTGAGGACTCGACGACGGCTTACTGCGGCTACGTGCAGGAAATTCTCGACGGCATCGCCGCAGACGGCGCTGGCTGGGACGACAACGCTATCTATCGCATCGGCGTGACCAGTCGTTCGATCGGGGTCTCCCGCTTCAATGCCATCGGCTATTTCACGGGCGCCGGTGTTCCGGCTGAGGACCCGAACGCCGTCATGAGCAAGGCGTCCTGCTCCGGCTGCCACAGCGACCGCGTGGTGTTCAACGTGCACGGCAACCAGCGCCACGAGCCCGAGCTGTGCTCGAGCTGCCACAATGACTACACTTTTGATTCCACTAATTCGGTGGCGGAAGTGGGCGGCTGGACCAACATTGACACTGCGGTCATGGTCCACAAGATCCACGCCGGCATCGATGGCTACAAGGTTGCCGATCGCGACTACAGCGACGTTCGCTACCCCGACTGGCTGTTCGGTCGCGCGGTCGGACCGCAGAACTGCGCCAGCTGCCACAAGGACGAGGGTCCCGTTGCGGAAGCCAAGTGGAACGCAGTGAGCTACGAGATCTGCCTGAGCTGCCATGTGGGTGATGACCCGTTGGAGGCCTTCCCGAATGCGCCGGTATTCCATGGTGGCATGACGGATTGCAGTACCTGCCACAATGCTGATGATACGGGTTTCGCGCCGACGGCGGATGACTATCATGGCGTCAGCGTTGCCCTGGCCGACCTCGAACGGCAGGCGACCGAGTTCAAAATCGAGATTCTCAGCGTCAGCAATGCCGTCGCTGGAGAAGCGGCGGTGGTGACGTGGCAGGTGGTCGATGCCGAGGGCGTTCCGTACGCCCTGGAAGGCTTCTACGGCGGCGCTATAACCGTCGGCATCGGCTGGGGTTACGGCGACGACTGGACCAACGACGGTCTCGTGCGCGCCAGCGGTGCGGCGGGCGATCCGTTCACAAGCCAGGCTACCGTGTTCGATGGCACGCTGGCGACCAGCACCTTCGATCTGCTGCCGGCCGAAGCGACCGCCGGCCGTAACGGCTTTGTGGTCGTGGGCCGTGGCTCGATCGATGGGATCACCCCGAACACCGCCGTGGGCACGATCACGCTGGGCGAGGACGCCACCAACGTGACCAACAACCGGCGCCAGGTCGTCAGCGCTGCCTCGTGCAACTCCTGCCACACCACCATTGACAGGCACGGCGGCTGGACGGCCAACGACGACGTGGCGGCGGCCTGTGTGATCTGTCACAACCCGGGTTCGTTGAGCCAGGATGGCAGCGTGGAGCAAGGGACCGTGGACTTGATGTACATTGCCCACGCCTTGCACGGGATCGGCGAGAAGCGTGAGCGCTTCGATCGGCGTCGCGATCACGGCTATCTTTACGTGACCAATTCCAATTCGGTGCTGGATTGCCAGTCCTGCCATGTGCCGGGCAGCTACGACTTCCCGGTTGACGGCATGAAGCGCCTCGGCGTTATTGCCGATGGCATGGCGGCGGAGTACCTCGCCGGAACCGGTGGCGTGAATTCGGCCGAGGCCTCGACGTGCTACTCCTGCCACGCAAGTGGTCTGGCGGGGCCGGATCCCGTCAAGCGGCACTTCCAGGTCTTTGGCGCTTCCATGGAAGGCGAAGGGACCCACGAGGGCTTGCTGGGCGAGATCAGCGCCTGTACTGCTTGCCATACGCCGTAACGCAACAACGCCAATAAAAAGTCTACGCGACTTGAAAGCGGCCCTCCGGGGCCGCTTTTTTTTGGTGCGCCCGGCAGGGCGCACTGACCGGCCGTTAAGAGCCTGTTTT